>NZ_JAIWYL010000014.1:0-172904 GCF_020515535.1 Pseudomonas sp. MWU16-30322 | reverse complement strand
AGACGCCTTCGCGAGCAAGCCCGCTCCCACAGGGGGCCTGCGTAGCACCGGGATTTCGTGAACACCCGAGAAACCTGTGGGAGTGGGCTTGCTCACGAAGAGGCCGGTACATTCAACATGGATACCACCTGACTGGACGCTTTCGCGAGCAAGCCCGCTCCCACAGGGGGCCTGCGCAGTACCGGGATTTCGTGAACACCCGAGAAACCTGTGGGAGCTGGCTTGCCAGCGATGAGGCCGAATCAGCGCCGCTTCAACGCCTGCTTGTGCGCATACATGGCCTCGTCGGCATCGGCCAGCAGCCGATCCACCGTGTCATGCCGTCGGGAATCGTATTCGATCTGGCCGACGCTGAAGCGAATGTCGTAGCCGCGCTGCAACATTGCATTGCGCTCGTCGAGGATTTCCTTGAGCCGCGCCATGATCGCCGTGGTTTCAACGTGACTGGAGCCGGTCAGCAGCGCCACGAACTCATCACCGCCCAATCGCCCGATCACATCGCTTTCGCGAAAAGCGATGCGCAGCACGTCGGCGAAGGTCTTCAGCGCACTGTCGCCCTCGGCATGGCCGTAGCGATCGTTGATCTGCTTGAAATCATTGAGATCGAAAAACAGCAGCGTCGCCGGTTTGTCCCGGTGTTTGCAGGCGTCCAGCGCATGCTGGGCCAGGGTCTTGAAGCCACGGCGGTTGGACAGCAGCGTCAGCTCATCCATGCTCGCCATCTGCACCGCCATCAATTCCTGCTCGGCCATGCCGGCGAGATCGCGCAACAGGCCGCGCTCTTCGTCGTCGAGTTCGCGCGGCCGGGTGTCGATCAGGCACAGCGTGCCCATTTTGTTGCCATTGGGCACCGTCAGCGGGTAGCCGGCATAGAAACGAATCTTCGGCTCGCCGGTGACCAGCGGATTGTCGTAAAAGCGCTCGTCCTCCTTGGCATCAGCCACCAACAGCAGTTCGTTCTGAAGGATCGCATGACCGCAGAATGACACATCCCTCGGCGTTTCACTGACGCCCAGCCCGACGCAAGACTTGAACCACTGACGATCGCTATCCACCAACGTCACCAAGGCAATCGGCACGTTGAACAGGCGCTTGGCCAGCCGCGTAAGCCGGTCGAAACGCTCCTCCGGCGCCGAATCAAGGACATTCAAGCCGTGCAGCGCTTGAATTCGGGTTGCTTCATTGGCGGGTTTGATCGGGGCCAGCATCACGCACTCCATCAGGGTCAACGACTGCTAGAGTAGCTTGATTCGCCGACGACTCACATACTCAACCGCCCGCCACCGGACATGGGCCACCCGCGTCGGCCCAAAGCTTGAACTGAGCCACAAAAATGTCATGCGGCACCGGCACCGGCGTGCGCCCTGCTCCGGGGTTCCAGCCCCACAGCACCAGTTTGTCGTCGCTGACATGTTTGATCAGCGCGGCGAAATCCCGGTCGCCGTTGCTCGAACGATCCTTGATCATTGCGCACAACTTGTCCGGTGGCAGGCCGATCCACGCCATCTTGTGCGCCGCCGGCGGCAGACTCCAGTGCGGCGCCCCCGGTGGCGCATGCGGGCCATAACTGTCGGGCGGGTTGCTCTCGGCGTGACAGGTGGCGCAGGGCAAACCGGCGGCGCCCTTGCCGTCCATGCCGCGCACCACGTTCATCGCGTGCGGTTTGCCCGCATCGAACTGCAGCGGCGAGTCGCCGGGGATGTGACAGTTCTGGCAGCGCGGGCTCTGGAACACCTTCTGCACCGTACCGAACGCCTTGAGCGCCTCCTGATCATCGGCAAACAGGTCCGAAGCGTAGCCGCCCAGCCCCAGCAACATCATCGTGCCCAACAACAGATGTCGTTTCATCTCACACCCCCGCCAGTTGCAGCGGCAGTTCACGCAACCGTTGCCCGGTCAGCGCATACACGGCGTTGGCCACCGCCGGCGCGGTGGGCGGCACCCCGGCCTCGCCGATACCTCCGGGTTTGTCGCTGCTGGGCACGATATGCACCTCGACCAGCGGCATCTCGTTGAGCCGCAGCACCTGATAGTCGTGATAATTGGATTGCACCACCGCGCCGTCCTTGACCGTCAGTTTGCTGTGCAGCGCCATGCCCAGGCCAAAGGTGATGCACGATTCCATCTGCGCGGCGATGCTCTGCGGGTTGACCGCGATCCCGCAGTCCACCGCACAGACCACGCGGTGCACGCGAATCGCCAGATTGTCCTGCGAGACCTCGGCCACCTGCGCCACATAACTGCCGAACGACTCATGCACCGCCACGCCCAACGCATGGCCCTCCGGCAATGGCGCTGTCCAATTGGCCTTCTCCACCGCCAGATTCAGCACCCCGAGATGCCGCGCATGATCCTTGAGCAAAGTGCGTCGGTATTCGACCGGATCCTTGCTCGCTGCGGCGGCCATTTCATCGATCAGCGACTCCATGACGAACGCGGTGTGGCTGTGCCCCACCGAACGCAGCCACAGCACATTGATCCCGGTCTGCGGTGAATGCAGCTCGACCTGTTGATGGGCCAAGCCTTTGATATACGGGCTGTCGGCCACGCCTTCGACCGACGTCGGGTCGATGCCGTTCTTGACCATGGTCGCTTCCAGCAGAGTGCCGGTCATGATCGATTGACCGACCAGCACATGCTGCCAGCTCAGCGGCAGGCCCTGCCCGTCCAGGCCGATGCGCGCCTGATGCAGGAACATCGAGCGGTAATACCCGCCACGAATGTCATCCTCGCGCGACCACACGGTTTTCACCGGCATCCCGGCAGCCTTCGCCACTTGCACCGCTTCGGCGACAAAGTCCGAGGTCGGATTGGCCCGGCGCCCGAAACCGCCGCCAAGAAACTCGGTGTGAATCTCCACCTGCTCGGGTTTGAGTCCGGTGATCTTGCCGGCGACCATCTGGTCGAGGGTCTGGAATTGCGTGCCGGTCCAGATCTCGCATTTCTCGGCGCTGATTTTCACTGTGCAGTTCAGAGGTTCCATCGGTGCATGCGCCAGATACGGCACGCTGTACTCGACGTCGATTTTCTTCGCCGCCTTGTCGAAGTTGCCTTTCGGATCCCCAGCCTGGCTGGCGGAAGTGCCCGGTGTCGCCGCCAGTTTGCGGAAGCTGTCGAGCAGGCCCTGGCTGCTCAGGTCAGTGTGCGGGCCCATGTCCCAATCGACTTTCAATGCATCACGACCGAGTTTCGCCGCCCAGTAATGATCAGCAATCACCGCCACGCCGGTCGGCACCTGCACCACTTTGTGCACGCCCGGCACCGCCAGCGCCTCGGCGCCTTCGAAGGATTTGACCGTCGCGCCGAACACCGGTGCACGGGCGACCATCGCGGTCATCAAACCGTCGAACTGCACGTCCATGCCGAATTTGGCGCGACCGGTGATTTTCTCCGGAGTATCGAGGCGTTTGGTCGGCTTGCCGATGACCTTCCAGTCTTTGGCCTCCTTGAAGATGATCGACTTGGGATCCGGCACCGGCAGTTGCCCGGCGGCGTCCGCCAGTTCGCCGTAAGTCGCGCGTTTATCGCCGGCGATCACCATGCCCGATTCAGTACGAATAGCTGAAGGCGCCACGTCGAAACGCTTGGCCGCCGCCTCCACCAGCATCTGTCGCGCCGTGGCCCCGGCGAGCCGGTAACGGTCGAACTCCATCCAGGTCGAGGTCGAGCCGCCGGTAATCTGCATCCCGCCAAACGCCGGCATGCCGTAATCGGCTGCCGAGGCCGGCGAGTGTTCGACGCGGATCGTCGACCAGTCGGCGTCCAGCTCTTCGGCGATCAGCATGGTCAGGCCGGTCCAGATGCCCTGGCCCATTTCCGAATGCCCGAGCAACACCGTCACGCTGTTGTCGGCGGCGATGCGCAAAAACGCATTCGGCGCAAAGACCTTGCCTTCATTCTCCGCCGCCATGGCAAACCGATGGGCACCGGGAACCACGAACGCCACCACCAGACCGCCACCCAGCACGGCACTGCCCTTGAGAAATCCGCGACGCGATACAGGACTGTTCATTACCCTTCTCCCAACATGCATCAGCCGATTTCGGACGCGCGCTTAACCGCCGCACGGATCCGTGGATAGGTGCCGCAGCGGCAAATGTTGCCGGAGAGCGCCTGATCGATATCGCTGTCGCTGGGTTTGGGGATTTTCGCCAGCAGCGCGGCGGCAGACATGATCTGCCCCGACTGGCAGTAACCACACTGCACCACATCGAGTTCGGCCCAGGCCTGCTGCACCGGGTGCGAGCCATCGGTCGAAAGGCCTTCGATGGTGAGAATTTTCTGGCCGTGGGCCACGGCGGTGGCGGGCGTGATACAGGCACGCAACGGAGCGCCATCGACGTGTACGGTGCAGGCGCCGCACTGGGCCATGCCACAGCCGAATTTGGTACCGGTCAGGTGCGCAACGTCACGCAGGACCCAGAGCAACGGCATGTCGGCCGGCACATCGAGTTCCTGATCCTTGCCATTGATATTCAAGGTCAGCATCGGGGATTTTCCTCAGACTCACGGTGTTCTGAAGGGGCGTCGCTACGGCCATCGAAGCCTGTGCGCGCCTCGGCTTATCCCTTTCAGCAAAGCCTAATTTGCGCGTGAAGCCAGACGTTGCGACCACCGGTCATGCCTGCCCCCGAAAATGTCGACTTTAATCCTACGGCTGATAACGGCGCTCATCCGAACCATCACGACCGGTCTGCGGCGAGCGCGGTAACCCATCACAATGGTCAGGAGTCGCGAACATGGGATTTGTCACCACCCAAGACGGCGTCGATATTTTCTACAAGGACTGGGGGCCGAAAGACGCCCCGGTGATCCACTTCCACCACGGCTGGCCGCTCAGCTCGGATGACTGGGACGCGCAGATGCTGTTCTTTCTGGCCCAGGGCTTTCGGGTGATTGCCCATGACCGTCGCGGGCACGGACGTTCGAGCCAGGTCTGGGACGGCCACGACATGGACCATTACGCCGACGATGCGCTGGCGGTGGTTCAGCATCTGGGGGTGAAGAACGTGGTGCATGTCGGCCACTCGACCGGCGGCGGCGAGGTCATCCACTACATTGCCCGGCATGGTCAGGACAACGTCGCCAAAGGCGTGCTGATCAGCGCGGTACCGCCGCTGATGGTCAAGACCGAAAGCAATCCCGGTGGCTTGCCGAAATCGGTGTTCGATGACTTGCAAGCGCAGCTGGCGGCCAATCGCGCGCAGTTCTATCGCGATGTTCCCAGCGGGCCGTTCTACGGCTACAACCGCCCCGGGGCCAAGCCTTCCGAGGGGATCATCGGCAACTGGTGGCGTCAGGGCATGATCGGCGGCGCCAAGGCGCATTACGACGGGATCGTCGCGTTCTCGCAGACCGATTTCACCGAAGATTTGAAGAAGGTCACCGTGCCGGTGCTGGTGATGCATGGCGAGGATGATCAGATTGTGCCGTATGCGAACTCGGGGCCTTTGTCGGCGAAATTGCTGCCAAATGGCACGCTGAAGTCGTATCCGGGGTTTCCGCACGGGATGCCGACGACTGAGGCAGCGACGATCAATGCCAATTTGCTGGCCTTTATTCGCGGCTGAGGAGAGTGCCGCCTATCTCCTGTAGGAGCGAGCCTGCTCGCGATGGCGATGTATCAGGCAACAAATGTTCAAGCTTTGCTGACGCTATCGCGAGCAGGCTCACTCCTACAAGGGGACTTGATTGGCCTGAAGTGCACTACTCCTCGGAACGACTCGTACGCTCTCGATCACGTTCGTAGTGGTGAGCCAACGGCAGCGCCGGCAACCATGACTCACGCCGCACAGTCCACAGTTCATAGGTCGGCGTGAACTGGTTCGGCGCGTCCAACGAGCCGACATTCACTTCAATTTCATCCCCCGAACGCGCAAGTACCGGTGAACCACAGCGCGGGCAGAACACTCGCCCTTGATACTCGCCGGTTTTGCCGCTGACGGTCACCGCATTCTCGGGGAATATCGCCGAGGCATGGAACAAAGCGCCGTGGTGTTTGCGGCAATCGAGACAGTGGCAGATGCCGACGCGGTAAGGTTGGCCCGATGCTTCGAAACGCACATCGCCGCACAGGCAACCGCCAGTTAATGGGCTCATGGTGTCTATCCTCTGCCAGACTCTGTTCAGCCTTTGAACATAGCAGGCGCACCAGCGAACGCTCACAATCTGCCTTTTACCGGAGACAGCGCCATGCCTTCACCCGAATCCACCCTTCTGCAGAGCTGGCACGACAACGCCGATGCCTGGATCGAAGTGATCCGCAGCGGTGCCATCGAAAGCCGTCAGCAGGTCACCGATCAGGCGATCCTGCTGGCGATCATGAGCCGTCAACCCGAGCGAGTGCTGGATCTGGGATGCGGTGAAGGCTGGTTGTTGCGGGCGCTGGCGGACCGGGGCATCGATGCGGCGGGTGTCGATGGCGATGCAACGCTGATCGAGGCAGCACGTGAGGCTGGTTCGGCCAAGCTGCATGTTGCCAGTTACGAGGCGCTGGTCGACGCCCGGGTCGATGTCGGCAGTGATTACGATTTGGTCTGCGCCAATTTCTCGCTGCTGCATCAGGACATCATTGCGCTGCTCGCCGCGATGAATGCGTTGCTGGTTCCCGGCGGCTCCTTGATCATCCAGACCCTGCATCCTTGGGCCGTGGCGGCCGGCGATTATCAGGATGGCTGGCGTGAAGAATCCTTCGCCGGGTTCAAGGGCCAGTGGCAGCCGATGCCGTGGTATTTCCGCACGCTGTCGAGTTGGCTGAATGCCTTGGACATGGCGGGGTTCAGACTGGTCGGCCTGCACGAACCGCAGCATCCGCAAAGTGCGGTGCCGCAGTCCCTGTTGATGATTGCCGAGCGGCGCCCCTTGTAGGAGTGAGCCTGCTCGCGATGGCGTAGGCTCAGGCAACACCAACGCCTGTACCGACGCCATCGCGAGCAGGCTCACTCCTACAGGGGTTTGTGTTTGATCGCGAAGACTTGTCGATCTACGGCACCGCCACTCGACCAAGGACTGACTACGCTGATTATCCTGCGTGTCTAACCTGCCGAGGATGACTGCCATGCAACGTTTTCAAAAACTCACACCGTGCCTGTGGTTCGATGATCAGGCCGAAGCCGCTGCGAAGTTCTACTGCTCGGTCTTCGATCATTCGAAAATCACCGGCCTGACCCACTACAGCAAGGTCGGCCAGGAATTTCACGGCAAGCCGGAAGGTGCGGTGATGACCGTCAGTTTCGAACTCGACGGCCAGACCTTCACCGGCCTCAACGGCGGGCCGATGTTCAAGTTCAGTGAAGCCATATCGTTTCAGGTCAATTGCCAGAATCAGGAAGAAGTCGACCACTTCTGGGGCAACCTGTCGGCCGGGGGCCCGGTTGAGGCCCAGCAATGCGGTTGGCTCAAGGACAAGTTCGGGGTGTCGTGGCAGATTGTACCGGTGGCCTTCATGCACATGATGCAAGACCCCGACACCACTAAGTCGCAAAGGGCGATGCAGGCCATGTTCAAGATGAAAAAACTCGACATCGCCGAACTTGAGCGGGCCTTTGCCGGCCAGAGCTAATACACTCCGGTTCTGGCCTGCCGGGAACAATAACGATGAAACACGCCGCCGCCAAAAGCCCTGAAAAAGCGCCACACTTCTGGCGTGACGACGCCCTGCCCTTCATCGAAGCGCGGGCTATCGCCGATGGCCGTGAGGTCTGCTACTCGCGCCATTCCCATGCGCATTTTTCCATCGGTGCGATAACCGCCGGGTGCAGCATTTATGTGCATGAGCAATCGCGCTTCGACGTCGCCGCCGGCACCGTGGTAATGATGAACCCGGGCGATGTGCACGCCTGCAATCCGATCGATGATCAGCCGTGGTCGTATCTGATGTTGTACGTGGAAACGCCGTGGCTGACGGACTTGCAGCATCAGCTGGGGTTCAGTACCGAGCTTGAGTTCCGCCGATTTTCCACCACGCATTTGAATGACGCTCGGCTGTTCCGGGCGCTGCAAGGGTTGTACGCCACACTGGTCGATGAGCAGCAGGATGTACTGCGTAAACAGAGCGCAGCGGTGGAGTTTTTCAGCGACCTGCAGCTGCGCCTGAACCCGGCGGAACAACCGTTGCGCGAGCCGAATTTCAAGCTCGAACGCGCCGCCGATTTCATCCGTGAACACTGCACCGATCTGCTCAGCCTGGAGGACATCTGCACGGCGGCGCAGCTGTCGCCCTCGTACCTGATCCGCGCCTTCAAGCAGCATTACGGCATGACCCCGCACGCGTTCGTGGTCAACCAGCGCATCCAGTTCGCCCGCGAACGCCTGCGCAGCGGCCAGTTGATTGCCGATGTCGCCCTTGAAGCAGGGTTTGCCGATCAAGCGCACTTCCAGCGCGCGTTCAAACAGCATCTGGCCGCGACACCCGGCCAATATCGCGGCTGACAATCAAAATCGACTACGCTCCAGATCAGCGGCCAATCCCGGCCCGGGAGTTTGCTCTGGATGATTCTGATTCTGTTGCCGTCCGCCGATTACGACCCGACTGAAAGCAGCGTGCCGTGGCAGGCGCTGCACAACGCGGGCATCGAAGCCCGTTTTGCCACGCCGCAAGGCCTGCCTGCCTACGCCGATTCACGGTTGGTGAGCGTTGGGTTCGGGCCGCTGAACCCGATGCTGATGACGCGCAAGGCCGACCTGGACAGTTACGCCCAGATGATCGACAGCGCGGCATTTCTTCAACCGCTGGCGTATGCCGATGTCGACCCGTCTCAATTCGACGGTCTGCTGATTCCCGGCGGTCATGCCAAAGGCATGCGCAGCCTGCTGGAGTCCGGACAGGCACGGCAAATCGCCCTGCAGTTTTTCAAGGCACAAAAACCCGTGGCGGCGGTGTGTCATGGCGTGCTGTTACTGGCCCGCACCCTTGACCCTGACACCGGACGTTCGGTGTTGTTCGGGCGCAAGGTCACAGCGTTGCTGGCGACCACCATGGAGTTACCGGCCTGGCTGATGACCTGCGCCTGGCTGGGGCGTTACTTCCGCACTTACCCGCAGACCGTCGAGGCAGAAGTGACTGCCGCACTGTCGCGCCAATCCGACTTTGTACGCGGTCCCCTCATCGCCAGGCGTGATAGCGCAAAAGCGCCGCAAACAGGGTTTGTGGTGCGCGACGGCAATCTGCTGACGGCGCGCTGGCCCGGTGATTGCCATCGCTTCGCCAAAGAATGGGTCGCCATGCTGCAAGCACGATCGGCTGGGTGAATGACACAAGACTTATGGCAACAACAGATAAATCGCACTCGCCGCCAGCAACAAAGCCATGAACCGATTGAACAGGCGCATCCCCGCCGGATTGCCCAGATACCCACGTAAAAACGTCCCGGCATACACCCAGCAACCCACTGACAAATAGCAGATCACCAGATACACCGCCGCAAACTGCCAGACCAGCCGCGCCTCGCCATCGGCGACAAACGCGCCCATCCCTGCCACGCAAGCCAGCCAGGCTTTCGGGTTGAGCCATTGCATCACCGCGCCGTACAACATCGACGGCGCACGCGCTGCCTCGCCGGCATTCAACTGACCGTCATCAGCCGCCAGTTTCCAGGCCATGAACAACAGAAACGCCACCCCGGCCAGTTGCACCACCCGGGTCAGGGACGGCCACAACGTCAGCACTTCATGCAGCCCCAGGCCCATCAGCACCAGCAGCAAAACAAACCCCAACGTCGCCCCCGCCACATGCCGCTGACTGGCCCGGAAGCCGAATTGCGCGCCGGAACTCAACGCCACGATATTCACCGGTCCCGGGGTAATGGACGCCACCAATGCAAACGCCGCCATCGACACAATCAGACTCATCGCACACCTGTTTCAATTCAAGGAACAAGATCGCAACACTAACCAGCGCCACCCTTGGGTGTATTGAACAAAATTACCCCGATTAATCTACAGCATCCTGGAACGGAATATCACCTGCCCATCCCCAACCAACTCTTAACGTTAATCCAACTAACAAATATCCAGATACTTTTGAAAACAGCCTGAAACTCAAAACAGATAAATCACGACGGACAATGTTTTATATTCCCCGGCAACTTCACAAACAGCCACCCCACCGGTGACTGATCGCTGTATTACATCAACCTGGAAACAGAAGAGTTCGATATGGATATTACCCGCAACCTGTTCAGCGCCGCCCCCGCTTCCGCCGATGAGCAAGAGCGCCTGAACATTGCCAAAGCCCTGGAAAACAGACACTTCCTTCTGCAAAACTCCAGCACCAGCGATGATGCCCTGCAACTCGTCACCGAGGTGATTGCAGGTAGCGATTTCGACCATGCACATCACGCCGGCAAACTATTGCTACGCACGGTAATACACCATCCGGAATTCGTCAGCTTCACTGACAAACTGAGCATCGACAAGAACCATTGGTTCATGGTGTTGAGCAATGGCGAAGTTTATGTCGCCCATGAAGAAACAGGTTCTACCGGTACTTACATTCATTACAGCATCATTACCGATCAACTTTATGAAGTCGAAGCGCTGCGCGCCGATGTTGAACTTCTGGCTAATGGCGCCCGGCGTACTGGCGGCATCATTTCTTCCAGCAACAAAATCCCCTTGCGCAACTGGTTGATCTTTCAGGATATCGACCGACCCGAAGACGAAGCCGCCATCGCCAACCTGATCGACTGCCTGAAATTCACCCTGCCGCCCGCGCCGAAGTTCGGCAACTACTGGGGCATCAGCGAAGAAGCCGACGACGCTGCGCTGATTGTCGAACCCGAGCAATACCCGCTGATCCTGCAGCAGGTGCGCAAGCGGATGGCCCATGCTGGCCGGCATGCCGAACCGTTGATCAACTATCTGACAGATGCGCTGCTGGTGAAGAAAAGTGGCGCGCTGGTGATGGAGGATCCGCGCCTGGCGTGGGAACACCTGCTGGAAACGCGTGAAGCCCGGGAGTTTGCGCAAACCTGTCTCGAAGCCCTGCATGGCCCGGACCCGGCACCGGCAATGACCGAAATCACGCGCAGTCGGTTGCTGCTCGCCGCTGTCGTGCTGGATCTGGACATGGGTTCGGAAGAACGGGTCGCGACGCATCGTGGCTTGCGTTACGCGCCGTTGCACGTGCACGAAACCTCGGCCCAGGCCCGTGCTCGGCTGAAACAGCAGTTCGAGCAGATCAACCGTGCCGATCCGTTCGCCGCGCACCTGGCGGTGGAATTGGTGCTGGCGGGCCAGTCCCCGGAGTTCCTGGTGCTGACCCCGCAGACGCTGTTGATCGGTTCGCCCGGTTGGGTATTGTTGCGCAAAGCGGTATTGCTGACGGAACGTATCGCGCCCGGGCTGTCCCTGACACTGTCCTACGCCAAACTGATCAAATTCGCCGCGCTTGCACCGCTCAGCGATGCTCAAAGAACCGTGCATCAGCTCCTCAATCTGCAATGCGTGATGGACTGGGCAGCCATCAACGAAATGCTTCCCGATGAAAACGCGGCACTGACGCCAGAAGGCGTTGCAACAGCAGCGATGAATCACTACAGCGCTTATGCCAAGGAACTGGAAGACGCACTGCACGCCATTACGGCGGCCCCGGTCAGCCGCCGCAAACTGGCAAGACAAACGCTGCTGGACGCCGGCATTGCTAATCAGGGAGAAATGTTCGCTTCACCGCACAACAAGGGTGGTTTGATCCGCGACACGGTGATCAATCTTTACCTCGCCAACCAGCTGCATCGGAAAAACCTCACCAGCAAATCGAGCAAGCGCAATCTGCACGATGTGCATCCCGGCCTGGCGGATCTTGCGCCCGTCAACGGGTTGTACGCCGAGCAGCTCAAACCGCAGCACGAACGCTTCAAGGCGGGTATCAGCACGATGATCCGGCTGGCGTTTTCCAACCTGAGCCTGAGTGAACGGCAAGCGCTGACCCAGGGCGCGTCAACCGTGTATCTGGTGCGCGGCAACCGCAACATTCCCGGTCACAGCGCCGACCACTTCTCCCCGCACGGCGTGGTCATCCTGTGTCGTCACAAATCGAAGCACCATTGCTTCGAGCTGTTCCCGCTACAGGGGCTGTGCCGTACCAGCGAACGTCTGGCCGAGGCTTACTTCAAGGCGTCAGCGTTCAACGAAGACACCGGCAGCTTCGACGAAGCGACCAATGAGGAAACAGGAGTTTTCCCGCGCCTCACCTACCTCGAAAACATCGTGAGCGAGCACAAGGCCTACTTCGAGGGCGCAACGCCTCGGCCAACCGAACAGGCGGACATCAACCGGTTACTGCCGCGCCACCATTGGCAACTTGAAGAATATGCGCAGATTCGCGAGTTCGGCATGCTGCTTGATCGGCTGGGGGAATTTACCGAGCACAACGAGCCTTCCGCCTGGCATGTCTCGCCGATGGACAGTTTTCGCTCCGCCAGGCTCAAGGACATGGCCGACTTCATTGCACAAAAGAACCCGGCCATCACCTATGACGAGTATTACCGGATGGGCTATGACCAGACTGAATACGAAGAGCAGCAGGAGGAGTACGAACGCGTTGCCAACATCATTCTGAATATCTTCATTCCGTTCCGGGGCTGTATCCAGCAACTGACCTCGGATGATCCGGATCAACGCAGCGGGGCGGCTTTCAGCTGTGTCATCGACGCCCTCGCCGTGGCCTTTGTCTTTATCGGGGCGGCCGGGGCCCTGGCCAAAGCCGCGGCCAGCAGCACGCGGCTGTTAAGCCTCAGCCGCGTGGCCGGCAATGTTCTGGTATCGCTGTTCAACCCGCTGGACGGCGTTCCACAACTGCTGGTCGGCACCGGCAAACTGCTGGGTAAAAGTGCGCTGAAGCTCACTCATTACGGCAACACCGTCAGCCGTATCAGTGCTCGTCAACTCCGGCGGCTGACCAGCACCAGCAGCGGCTCTTATGACCTGGTCAAAGCGCTGGGCAAGTCCGGAGCGGCGGCGGAGATTCGCATGACATTACCAACGGTGGCGCACGGGCGAGCGCTGTTTCAGGATGACAGCATTGAAACCGCCAGCCAGGTCCTCAAGCGCCTGCTGGACCAGAACACTGCGCTACCCAAAGGTGCCAGCTACGCGGAGTTGGACCAGCTGTACAAAAATGCACTGGTGAGTACCACACGCAAGCTGCAAAAGACTCAGGAGCTGGAGGCCCTGATCGGCCAGACGGCACTCGATGATCTGTTGACAACGTTCATGACAAAGAACGGCCACGAATACAGCGCCGCGCGCTCAGCCGGCAGCGAATATTCTGATTTGCTGGAGTCGTTCAGCGAGTTGGAGGCGCGTAAGGTTATCTACATGAAAAACCATCAGCAGAATGTGCTGAAACAGGATCTGGGCGCAGCGCCTTACAACGGCGTGGTGCCCGAGTCACGTTACAACCCTAAAGGCTTTACCGATAACGCCCAGCGAGCCGGAGCGTGGATCGTTCATGCTTCGAACTCACCGGGCAACGACCTCGACAGTATCGTAGCCATACTGAGAGAGTACGCCGACAGCAACAAGCCCCTCACTGACCCCGATCTGATCCGCCAGTTACACGTCAGTATCGCGCCGGCGACCGCTGACATCATTCGTGTAGGCACGCACCCTACAAAATATGGCAGCAACATCAGTGGCTTTTCCTTGATGCAGGATCACCTGAAGCTTCTCGACCCCGCCCATGAATACTTCGGCAAGCAAATGTTCGCTACGGTGGCGGGCTTTCATGTGTTCGGTGACGGCAACGGCCGCACGGGTCGCGCCCTGTATGCGATCCACGAGCTGCGACACAACCGTTTCAGTCCGCTGTCAAAAGAATCGATCAGCGCGCTCCATGGCCTCGACGGCGATTTGTAATCCCGACTAGACCTGTGGCCCGGCCGGTATCAACCGACCGGGCTATTTCATCATTCGCCCGCAAGCATCACCGGCACCGTAAACCGAAACTCCGTGCCCTGCCCCGGCTCACTGCTGGCCTCGATCCGCCCGCCATGGGCTTCAACAATTCCTTGGGTGATGTACAAGCCCAGGCCGGTTCCGGTCGGATTGCCTTCCTTCACCGTCCAGTAACGATCAAACACCCGCGCCAGGTTTTCCTTGGGAATGCCTTCGCCAGTGTCACGCACAGTAAACACGATCTCTTTACCGTCAGACTTGGCCAGCACGCCCACCGAGCCTTTGCGCGGGGTGAACTTGATCGCGTTGCCGATCAGGTTCGACAACACCTGAAACAGGCGTTCCGGGTCGGCATGGATTTTCAGGTCGGGATCGGCTTCGAACGAGATGCTGATGTCCTTGTCCAGCGCCAGTGGCCCGAGCAGTGACTGGGTTTCCTCGAACATCTGCCCGACATCCAGGGTCTGCGGCGCAATGGTATAGCGCCCGGCATCGATCTTCGAGGTATCGAGCAAGTCTTCCAGCAGCGTGTTCATCCGCCCGGCTGCCTGCTGCATGGTGTCGATGGCCGTGGAGATGCGCCGCGAAGTGTGCGGCCCATCGGAGCTGAAGGCCTTGTGCAGCATGCCGCAGAGCATCGAAATCACCGTCATCGGATTGCGCAGATCATGCGAAACCACCGCCACCAGCTCATCACGGGCGCGCACCGCTTCCTGCTCGCGGCACACTTGGCGGGCCAGGTCATTTTCCAGTGCCGAACGGCGCAGATCGTTGGCGGCAAACAGATCGCCATGGCTCCATTTGGTGGAGATCCCGGCCATCTCGACTTTCCAGATTTCGAACGAAGTGCGCGGACGCAGACGCAGGCCGGCGTCGGAGTTTTCCAGATCCAGCGGCTTGCGCGGGTCACCGCTCCAGTTGATGTTCTCCTTGACCTCGGGGCGGAACCACAACACGCCGTTGTCCACCGGTTTGGGCAGGCTCATGGCGAGCACGCCGCTGGCCACTGGCTGAAACTGCGCGGCCGGCGGATAGACGCTCGCCAAGTGATGACTGGCGAACACCGGTTCGCCGGTTTCCTGCAACCATTTGTGCAGCGCGCGAATCTCTTCCGGCTCCGGGCAGTTGCCGTAACGGTGCAGCTGTTTGTCTTCGATGATCGCAATACCGCCGGCCCCCGTCAGCGCCATCAGCACCTCGGGTTGCCCGGCCAGTCCGTCAAAGACGTTTTGCGGCGAGTCGACCATTGCCTGATTGAGCAGCGCCAACGCCTCGACTTTCTCCTCGCGCTGGCGGCTGATTTCCAGCGACTCCATCGCACTGATCTGCAGCGACAGCACCTGGCCGATGGTCTGACACGCGCTGCGCAGTTCGTGCGGCACATGCAGCGGCTGACGGTTGCCGCAACTGATCAGGCCCCAGAGCTTGTCGCCCTTGAGCAGGGAAATACTCATCGACGACAGCACGCCCATGTTCTTCATGTACTGGCAGTGAATCGGCGAAACACTGCGCAGGGTGGCGAAACTCAGGTCCAGCGGGGTCTGGGTGTCCGGGCGCAGCTTGGGCACCAGCGGCACTGGCTGGTAATCGGCATTCGGAATGATCCGCAGCCAATTGGTGCGGTACAGCTCGCGCGCCTGCTCGGGGATGTCCGAGGCCGGGAAGAACAGGCCATTGAACACTTCCATCGACGGATCGGACGCCTCGGCGATCACCTGACCGTGACCCTCCTCCTCGAAGCGGTAGATCAGCACCCGGTCGTAACCGGTCATCGCCTGGATTTCCTTGACGCTGATTTCATACAGCGCCTGCAACGTGGTGGCCGCTTGCAGACGCTGGAGCATACGTCCCAGATTGGTTGGATTGCTGGCGACGTTACGCGGCTGGAAATTCTCGACGTGGATTTCCAGTTCCAGAATCAATACGCCCTGATGACGGTGCAGCAGCCCTTCGAACGCAGTGCCGTTGAGGCGAAAATGCAGCGGGCCGGCATCGGCGAACACCGGATGCAGCAACGCTTCGCTAACGGCCGCCGCATGTACCTCACCCAGCAACTTGTGCAGCGGCTGGCCGATCAGTTCCTGCGCCGGACGTGCCAGCAGGGTCTCGACGTTGGCGCTGATCTGAATGATCTCCAGCGCCGGCTCGCTCAGAGTCAGCAGCAAACCGTGGGGCTGGATCGCCCCGGGAAAGCGGATCGGCTCGTCGGCACAGTTGGCCAACAGTTCTTCAAAGGCTTCTTTGTCTTGCGGAGTCATGCCAGTACCTCCCGGCTTTCGAGCCAACGCTCGAAACAGCTGAATGTGGTTTGGGCTGCCGCAACCACGGCCTCACGTTCGCCCGCATCCAGCGACCGACTGCCCAGGTATTCAATGAAATCGCGCCAGCGGCGACCGGTGGCGGCGCCATAAATGTCGAGGAATGCCGCGCCATTGTCGGCATCCAGGCGCAACCTCGAGGCGATCTCGCGGCGCAGGATCTGCCCGCCAAGGGTTGCCCCTTCCAGCACATACAACACCCCCAGGCAGGTCGCGCTGGAGTCGATCACTGGCAACGAATGACACAGCGGCAGACGCGCGATGGTCTCGGCCGTCAGGCCCAGAGCCTGCAAATCATTGAGCAGGGTTTGCGCCTTGAGACGTGGCGCCAGATCGAAATCGACCGGGATCGAGCCGCTGTCGAGTAATGCGCTTTCCAGCGGCAGATAAAAGCCGTAGTAAGCCTGCATCAGACGTTCAAAGGCGTTTGCATCGAGGGAATCGGAGAAAAAAGGAAGACGCTTTTCCAGTGCGACATGCAGCTCGGCAGTACCGGCTCGCAGATCTTGCAGCACCAGTGGCACATAAACTTCACGGGCCTTTGCTTGCATGTAAATCGCTCTTGGTGGGGCCGCTTCGGGGCCATGCGGGGTGCTTGCAACGTTGGACGGATACTACACGGCAAATACCTTTTCTGACCTGGCGCACAGTTTTTTTTCGGACGAAACCATCGCCTTCTGACCTTTCAGAGTTCCGCAAAATCGGAAAAGTTCGACTCGACTAAGGGAGTTATCGAGGCTGTACCGCGACAGCACCGCGTGACTGTACGGGTCAGCGCGCCCGCAGCCTGTGATAAAAAAGCGTATCGCCTCTGGAGCCCAAGCCCATGGACCTCGCCACGCTGTCGCTGTTTCTCCCGGCCTGTTTCGCCCTCAACATGGCCCCCGGCCCGAACAACCTGCTGTCGGTCAGCAATGCCACCCGCTATGGCTATCGCCGGGCCTGCGCGGCCGGCGTCGGGCGGATTATCGCGTTCGCCGGGATGATCGCCCTCGCCGGCGCCGGGTTGTCGGTGGTGCTGCAAACCTCGGAATGGCTGTTCCATGCGATCAAGATCATTGGCGCGGCGTACCTGCTGTACCTCGCCTGGCAACTGTGGCGCGCCAACCCCGAGGCCGAGCAGCAGGTGGCGGGAGCGTCGGTGGGGTTCTGGCGGTTGGCGCGTCAGGAGTTTCTGGTGGCGGCGGGCAATCCGAAAGCAATCCTGCTGTTCACGGCATTCCTGCCGCAATTCGTTGACCCGAGCCGCCCAGTGCCAGCGCAATTCGCCGTGCTCGGCACGCTGTTCCTGCTGCTGGAATGGATCGCCATCGGCGCCTACGCCTGGATGGGCCTGCACATGCGCCGCTGGTTCGCCGAGCCGCGCGGCAAGCGGATCTTCAACCGTTGCTGCGCGGGGCTGTTGTCAGCGGCGGCTTCGGTGCTGTTGATGGCCAAACGAGCGTGAGGCCTAGGCCTCGGACGGCCCCTTGAGTTCGACTTGATTGCCGTCCGGGTCGAAACAATACAGCGACAGACCGTAGCCCTCGGCGCCGAAGCGTCTGGCGGCTTTTTCCACGGTCAGGCCGTGTGCCTGCAAGTGTTGGGTCAGCGCCGGTTCGTCGAAGGGCTCGATACGCAGGCAGAAGTGATCGACGTTGCGTCGTTCGGTACCCGCCGCCGCACCGCCCTTCTTGCCCAGCTCGCCCTGCAGGTCGACAAGATCGATCATCGAGGTCCCGGCGCGCAAATGCACCAGGCCCATTTTCTCGTTGTGCTTGACCACCTCGGCACCGAATACCTGACCGTAGAAATCGATACTGCGTTGCAGATCGGCGACCCGCAGGACGATGTGATCGAGGTGTTGAATGATGAACGGCTGCATGGGTTGGCTCCATCGAATCGGCGACCCGCTGATTGTGGTGCAGAATCGAAAAAATTCACTGTCGATTTTTCGGTGGAGCCATCGAAATCCTGGATTTAAGCTCAGGCCATGAACATACAAACCGCACTGCTGCCGCCCCACGCCGAGATGGTTCGCGCCATGCTCGAACGCGACACCGCCTACGAAGGGGTGTTCTTCACGGCCGTGAAAACCACCGGGATCTTCTGCCGCCCCAGTTGCACGGCGCGCAAGCCGAAACCGGAGAACGTCGAGTTCTTCGCCCATGCCGATGAGTGCCTGTCGGCCGGTTATCGCGCCTGTCTGCGCTGTAAACCGCTGGACGCCGCCGCCATCGCCCCCGACTGGGTGCAGCGCCTGCTGAAAGCCGTCGATGCCGACCCGGAGGTGCGCTGGAGTGATGCACAGTTGCTGGCCGAAGGTATTGAACCGCTGAAACTGCGGCGCTGGTTCAAGCAGCATTTCGGCATGACTTTTCATGCGTGGCTGCGTACCCGCCGACTCGGCATGGCGCTGGGCGGGATTCGCCAAGGCACCTCGATTGACCATGCGGCGTTCGACTCAGGCTACGAATCGCTCAGCGGTTTTCGCGATGCGTTCCAAAAGTCGTTCCACATCACCCCGGGGCGCGCGGCCAACAGTGAGCCGCTGCTGTTCACCCGCCTGACCACGCCGCTGGGGCCGATGATCGCCATGGCCGAACGTCGCGGACTGGTGTTGCTGGAGTTTCTCGATCGCCCGGCGCTGACCCGCGAAGTCGAAGCGTTACAGATCCGCCATGGCTACGTGGTCGCGCCTGGGCACAACGCGCATTTGCAGCTGATCGAAGAGCAGCTCAACGAATATTTTGCCGGGACGCGCACTCTGTTCAGCGTGCCGCTGCACCTGCCCGGCAGCGCGTTCGACCGGCAAGTCTGGGAGCAACTGCTGCACATTCCTTATGGACACACCAGCACCTACGGCACCCTCGCCGCACGTTTGGGCAAACCCGGCGCCAGTCGCGCGGTGGGGCTGGCCAACGGGCACAATCGGCTGGCGATCGTGGTGCCGTGCCATCGAGTGATCGGTGCGGACGGCTCGCTGACCGGCTATGGTGGTGGGCAGCCGCGCAAGGCGTTTCTGTTGCGACTGGAAAACGCTGCGGTGCAGCTCACGCAACCACTGGCTTTCTGAAGATTTGCACCACTCACGAGAAGGGATTTCGATGAACGCGCTCGACACTCGGTTTCACCAGTTACACCAGGATGGCCTGCTGATCCTGACCAACGTCGCCGACGCCACCGGTGCGCGGCTGGTCGAGCAAGCGGGCGGCAAGGCTGTCGCTACCAGCAGCGCGGCGGTCGCGTGGGCGCACGGCTATGCGGATGGCAATACCCTGCCCCTCGAACGGCTGATTTCAACCGTGGAATCCATCGCCCGGGTGATCAAGGTGCCGTTGAGCGTGGACATCGAGGCGGGTTATTCCGATGACCTCGGGCGCGTGGCCGAAGTCATCGACGCGGTGCTCGCTGCCGGTGCGGTCGGGATCAATATCGAGGACGGCAGCGGCGCCCCGGAACTGTTGGTGCGCAAGATCGAAGTGGCACGCGAAGTCGCCCGCAAGCGCGATGTGAAGCTGTTCATCAATGCGCGCACCGACGTCTACCTCAAGAGTCTGGTACCGGCCGAGGATCGCGTCGCCGAAACCCTGCGCCGTTCGGCGTTGTACCAGGCGGCCGGGGCCGATGGCTTGTTTGCTGCCGGCGTGACTGCCGCGTATGAAATCGAGGCAATCTGCAAGGGCACGTCACTGCCGGTGAACGTGCTCGGCTTCGCCTGTCTGCCCTCGCCGACTGAGCTGCAAGCCCTGGGCGTGCGCCGCTTGAGTGCCGGTTCCGGCATCGCCGAATTCCTTTATGGCGCGATGGGTTCGCTGGTGAAGAGCTTCCTCGCCAGTGGCAAGCTCGACACCCACGACCTGAAGGCGCTGACCTACGGCGAAGTCAACGGACTGCTGAAATAGCATGCTGGATCGTTATCAGGCGGCCAGCGAGTTTCTGGCCGCGCTCGACGCGGGCTGGCAGCGACACGTTGCAGCGGTCGGCCCCTGTCTGCATCAACCGCATCCGACGCGTGAGCCTTACGAATCGCTGGTGCGGGCGATTGCCTATCAGCAGCTGCACGCCAAGGCTGGGGATGCGATTGTCGGGCGCCTGGTGGCGTTGTTTCCTGGGCAGACGTTTCCCCGGCCTGAGCAGATTCTCGCGACCAACTTTGATCAGTTGCGCGGCTGCGGCTTTTCGGCGGGCAAGATTGCGACTATTCAGGGCATCGCCCAGGCGACGCTGGACGGCGTGGTGCCGGATTACCCCACCGCGCTGGCGATGGACGACGAGGCGTTGATCGAACGCCTCGTCAACCTGCGCGGGGTTGGCCGCTGGACGGTGGAGATGTTGTTGATCTACAGCCTCGAACGCATGGATATTTTGCCGGCGGATGACTTTGGCGTGCGCGAGGGCTATCGGCGCTTGAAGGGGCTGGAGGTGCAGCCGACGCGCAAGCAGATGATCGAAATCGGCTTGGCGTGGAGTCCGTATCGAACAGTGGCGGCGTGGTATTTGTGGCGTGTGGCCAAGGGATAGACCGCGTTATCGTTCTTCGCGAGCAAGCCCGCTCCCACATTTTGAAATGCGTTCCCCCTGTGGGAGCGGGCTTGCTCGCGAAGGCGTCAGTCGATTCAACCTCAAATCAGAGACCAGACTTCAACCGGCTGAACGCCCGAATCAAAGCCCGATTGAACGCCTTGCCATTGTCATTCTTGCTGTACAGCGAAGCCCGCACCGACTCCGACGGATACGTCCCCGGATCATTTCGGATCGAGGCATCGACCAAAGCATCCGCCGCCGTGATCGCATTGGCGTAATGGATGGTGTCAGTGATCGGCGCGATCACTTCGGGAGTCATCAGGTAATCCATCAACGCCAGCCCGGCCTGCGGATGCGGCGCATCCTTGGGAATGACCATGGCGTCGAACCAGATCAGCGTGCCCTCCTTCGGGATGCGGTAACTGAGCTGGAACGGCTTGCTCGCCGCTTGCGCCTGCCCCGCCGCAATCGCCACGTTGCCGTTCCACGACATCGCCACGCAGGTGTTGCCGTTGGCCAGGTCGCTGATGTTCAGGTCGTTGTCGAAGTAGCGAATGTACGGACGGATCTTCGCCAGTTGCTGCTCGGCGAGCTTCAGGTCATCAAGGTTCTGCCGGTTGATGTCCAGGCCCAGGTACTTCATGACCGCGGCGAACACTTCGTTTGGATCGTTGAGCAGACTCACCCCGCAATCGGCAAATTTAGAGACCACTGCCGGATCGAACAGCATCGCCCAACTGTCCGTCGGCGCCTCCGGCAGACGCTGCTTGATCGCCTGCTCCTGATAACCGACGCCGGTCGTGCCCCAAGCGTAGATTCCAGCAAAGCGGTTGCCCGGATCGAACACCGCCATGTGCTGACGGAACTCTTCACCGACGCCGGAAAAATGCGGCACCCGCGCCTTGTCCAGCGGCTGGATCGCACCGCTCTCGATGGCCCGCGACAGGTGCTGGCCGGCGGTCAGCACCAGGTCATAACCGCTGCGCCCGGTGAGCAGTTTGGTCTCCACGGTTTCCAGCGAATCGAAGTGATCGGCGACCACATGAATACCGGTCTGCGCCTCGAAATTCTTCAGCGTATCCGGGGCCAGATACTCGCCCCAGATGTACAGGTTGACCACCGGTCTGGCGGTATCGGCGGCCTGCACACACAGGGGTGCAAGCACCAGAAGTAACGCTTGAGTCAGTTTGTGCAGGCCCATCATCACACCCCCTTCTTCTGAGGCGCGCCGGCGTATTGCGGCATGGTGATGCACGCGACGTTGCCGCCACCGAGGAGGATTTCCCGGGAGTTTTCGATGCCGACGATCTTGTGCTGCGGGAACAGTTCGGCGAGGGTCGCCAGGGCCACTTGGTCGTTGCGATCACCGAACAGCGGCACCACGATCGAGCTGTTGCCGGCGTAGTAATTGATGTACGACGCGCAGATTTGGGTGCCGGCCTGACGGGTGTGCGTGCTGTCCTGCTGATCGAGGCCTTCGGCTTCTTCGGCAGTCCACTCCAGCACGTCCGGTTGCGGCAGTTTATGCACGATCAACTCGCGACCACGGCTGTCGCGGGTGCTGCGCAGGATGTCGTAGGCCTCCTGATAGATTTCCCACTGCGGATCATCGCGGTTGTCGGTCCATTGCAGCACCACTTCGCCCGGGCGTACGAAGCACGCCAGATCATCGACATGGCCATCGGTCTCGTCGAACTTGCAGCCCCGTGGCAGCCAGATCACCTGCTCGGCGCCGAGGTAATCGGTCAGGCGTCTAGTGACCTCGTCTTTGCCCAGATGCTGGTTGCGATTGCGGTTGAGCAGGCACTGTTCGGTGGTGAGGATGCTGCCCTGGCCGTCACTCTGGATGCCGCCGAGTTCGGCAATCAGCGGTGCGCGGTAACGGTCGAAACGTTCGATTTCGAGGATCTTGCTGGCGATCTGGTCGTCCTTGTCCCACGGGTAATACAGGCCGCCGTCGAGGCCGCCATAAGCATTGAATTCGAAGTCGACGCCACGCACTTCGCCGCTCTGGTCGTTGACCACGAAACACGGACCGCTGTCGCGGAACCAGGTGTCGTTGCAGGTCATCTCGACCACGCGCACCTGCGGTGGCAACTGGCGGCGCGCAGTGGCGAATTGTGCAGCGGAGGCGCACACGGTGACCGGTTCGCTCTGCGCGATGGCGCTGACAATCTGTACCCAGACTTTCTGCGCCGGTTTCGCACCGTTGCGCCACACGTCGGTGCGCTCCGGCCAGCCGAGCCAGCAACCGGATTTGGCTTCGAATTCGCCGGGCAGACGAAAGCCGTCGTGTTTGGGGGTGGAGTCGAGCAAACGTGCCATGGTCAAACCTCGTCTTGGGGTTGGGAATGACCACAGGCTACGGTCGCTGACGGCTGGCCCGCCAACGATGATTATTGCGGAACAGTTGAATTCAACTCATCAATCGGCCAGTTGATCGTTGAACCATTCGAGCATCTGCGCCACCGCCGGACGTTCCAGTCGCACTCGCTCGCAGACCAGCGCGTATTGGCCCAGCGCGGTCATGCTTGACGCGAACGGCCGCACCAGGCGTCCGCTCAGCAAGTCCTCCTGCGCGGTAAGGTTGTCGCCCATCGCCACGCCCTGCCCCTGCGCCGCCGCTTCCAGCGCCAGACCGGCGTGAGCGAAATACAACTGGCGCTGCGGGCGCAGATCTCCGGCATGACTGGTGAGCCAGGCGGTCCAGGTCTTGCCGTCCTGATCGTCGTGCAGCAAGCAATGACGGGCCAGGTCCTTCGGGGATTTCAACGTGCCCTGGTTGAACAGCCCGGGGCTGCACACCGGGAAGAATTGCAGCGCCGGCAACGGCCGCACGAAATAGGCGCTGCTGTCCACCGGGCCGGTGCCGTAGGTGATCGCCAGATCGATGTCTTCGCCGGGGGCACTGGCGTCAATCGGCTGCTCGTAGAGATGCAGGGTGATGTGCGGATAGCGTGCGTAAAAATCGGTGAGGCGGTTCATCAGCCACTTCTGCGCCAGTTCGGCGGTGACTGCCAGGCGCAACACCGCCAGCGAGGACGGATCGCGGAGCTCATCGCAGGCCTCGCCGATCAGTTCGAAGGCCTGTTGCAGGCTCTGCATCAGGCGTCCGGCGGCGATGGTCGGGCGGATCTGCCGGCCTTCGCGGATGAACAGCGAGACGCCGAGTTGTTCTTCGAGCTGACGGATCTGGTGACTGACCGCGCTGTCGGTGACGCACAACTCGGCGGCGGCCCGACCGAAATGCGCGTGGCGGGCGGCGCATTCGAAGGTTCGCAGGGCGGCCAGTGAGGGGAGTCTTCGCATGGGTTGGGGTGCCTTTTTTGGGGACATGCTGACCGGGCCTTGAGCAGGCGTCCAGTGCGACCGAGTTATCGTTCATCGCGAGCAGGCTCACTCCTACATTTGAAATGCATTCCAATTGTAGGAGTGAGCCTGCTCGCGATGGCACCAGAACAAACACTGCAAAATCTTCTAGGCTCAACCGCACCCCCTTCAACCAACCGGAGGCCCATCATGCACCTCGAAGGCTCCTGCCATTGCGGCGCCGTCACCTTCAGTCTGACCAGCGCCCACCCCTACCCTTATCAACGCTGCTACTGCTCGATCTGCCGCAAGACCCAGGGCGGTGGCGGTTACGCGATCAACCTCGGCGGCGATGCGGCCAGTCTGAAAGTCCAGGGTCGCAAGCACATCTCGATCTACCACGCGAAGATGAAGGAAGAAGGCGAAAAACGTGCCCATCGCAGCACAGCCGAGCGGCATTTCTGTTCGCAGTGCGGCAGTGGTTTGTGGCTGTTCAGCCCGGAATGGCCGGAACTGATTCACCCGTTCGCTTCGGCCATCGATACGCCGCTGCCGGTGCCGCCGGAGCACACGCATTTGATGCTCGGGTCGAAGGCGTCCTGGGTCGAGGTGGATGCGAAACCCAAGGACAAGCAGTTTGCGGTGTATCCCGAGGAGTCGATTGCGCAGTGGCATGAGCGGTTGGGGTTGGTCAAATGAGCATAGTTTCGCGCTGTGATTGATGGCCCTATCGCGAGCAGGCTCACTCCTACATTTGCAATGCATTCCCTTGTAGGAGTGAGCCTGCTCGCGATGGGGCCCAACCTGCCAACCCAAATCAGTCCAGATGCGCCCAGGTCATCCGAAACGACGCCCCACCCCAAGCCGATTCCCCGACCTCGACTTGCCCGCCATGGGACTGCGACACCCGCCGCACCAGCGCCAGCCCCAGGCCAAAACCACCGGTTCGCCGATCGCGACTGGCATCCAGCCGCGAGAACGGTTCGAAGATCTTCTCCCGACCTTCCACCGGCACACCCGGACCATCGTCGTTGACCCGCACTTCGTAGTAATCGCCGCTGCGCACCAGCGTCACTTCGACTCGCTGCTCGGCATAACGAATGGCGTTGCGCAGCAGATTGATCACCGCCCGCGCCATGAACCGCGGCTCGATGCGCACGGTGTCGAGTCGGCAGTCACCGATCAGCAACTGCACCCCCGCCGCTTCCGCCTCCAGCGCGACGCTGCCGACCACGCTGTCGAGCCAGTTGGCGGCCTGGATGTTTTCACGCTTGATCACCGTCGCGCCACGTTCGAGGCTGGCGTAGGTCAGCAGCTCGGAGACCATTTCTTCCAGCTCGCCAAGGTCGGCGTACATGTCGGCAATGAGTTCGCGGTTCTGACTGGCGTCCGGCTGTTGCTTGAGTTGGTCGAGTTCGAACGACAATCGCGCAATCGGCGTACGCAGTTCGTGGGACACCGCGTTGGTCAGTTCGCGCTGATTGGCGATCAGGCTCTCGATGCGTGCCGCCATCAGGTTGAAGTGCTCGGCCAGATCGCGAATGTTCGAGCGTTTCGACAGTTGAATGCGCACCGACAGGTCGTTGTCGCCAAAGCGTTCGGCGGCCAGACGCAGTTTTTCCAGATCACGCCAGTGCGGACGCACCCAGAAGAACAGGACGATGCCGATCAGCACTGCGAGCATCGCGTAAGCCACCGCGATGTAGAACGGCATCAGGCTCGGCTCGGGCGGCAGCTTGATGCTGAGCAGTTGCGAGCCACCGTCGATGTTGCTGATGAACTGGGTGTAGTTGTCGCGAATCACCAGCAGGTTCTGCGCCAGTTCGGCCTTTTCCTCAGCGCTGAGCGCCAGTTGATCGGCCTCGACCAGTTTCAGCGACAGACCGTAGTGCGGACGCAACGCTTCCAGTTGTTGCTCACGCGCCGCTCCCTGCTGATCGCGCATGTGTTCGACCAGTGACCACGCCTGACCGCGCACTGCTTCACGGTTGTAGGCCTGCATCTGATTGTCGAGCAACGCGTTAAAGGTGTGCTCGACGGTTTGCAGGGCCAGAACCAGCCCCACCGTCATCACCAGAAACAGCCCGAGGAATAACCGCAGCATTTACAGCTCCCACGCGAACGGATTGAACAGGTAACCCTTGCCCCACACGGTCTTGATGCACACCGGTTCGCGGGGATTGTCTTTGAGTTTGTTGCGCAATTTGCTGATGTACACGTCGACGCTGCGGTTGAGCCCGTCAAAAGCGATACCGCGCATGCGATTGAGGATGTCATCGCGGGACAGGGTCTTGCCGGCAGCGCTGGCCAGCAGCCACAGCAGCTCGAATTCCATGGTGGTCATTTCGATGATCTCGCCGGCCAGACGCACTTCGCGGCAGCTGCGATCGATGCTCAACCGTCCGAATTCCAGCGAGCTGACCACGCCGCTGTCCGGCACCTGGCGCCGCTGCAAGGCGCGCAGCCGAGCAAGCAATACCGGCGGTTTGATCGGTTTGATCACGTAGTCATCGGCGCCGGATTCCAGACCGAGAATGTGGTCGAGATCGTCTTCCTTGGCGGTGAGGATGACAATCGGCGTGTCCGCCACACTGCGAATCTCCCGGCACACGTGCAGCCCGCTCTGCCCCGGCAGCATCAGGTCGAGCACCACCACTTTGGGCTGGAACTCAAGAAACGCGGCCACCGCCAGATCGCCGCGATGCACCGCGCGCACCTCGTAGCCATGCTGCTCGAGAAAGTGCGCAATCAGCGTGGCCAGACGCTCATCGTCTTCGACCAGCAGGACTTTGCCAAAACCCAGGTTATCCATAACAACCGTCTGCCAACCCATGTGTGAAGTGGGCGACAGTATGGCGGCAATCGCCGCCGAGGCGTTGTTTCGGGCAGCAAAAACCGGCCACAGGGGCCGGTTTTCGGTGATATTTCATACTCTTAAGAGTTTTTAACAGTTTGTGTCTCAGGCCGCAGCCGGCACACCACTGTGAAAGCGGAACTCTTCATCCGGCGACTCGATCAGCGCCTGCTCGGCAGCACGGACCTTGTCGATCACCTGAGCGATGTCCTTCGCGTCGCCGTACTGGTAAGCCAGTTTCAGATAACCCTGAAAATGCCGCGCCTCGCTTTTCAACAGGCCGAAATAGAACTTGCCGAGTTCTTCGTCGAGATGCGGCACCAGCGCTTCGAAACGCTCGCAACTGCGCGCTTCGATAAATGCGCCGACCACCAGCGTATCCACCAGTTTCACCGGTTCGTGGCTGCGCACCACTTTGCGCAGACTCGACGCGTAACGCCCGGCGTGCAGTTGGCGCAGCTCGATCTTGCGGCGCTTCATGATGCGCATGACTTGTTCGTGGTGCACCAGTTCTTCCCGGGCCAGACGCGACATCATGTTGATCAGGTCGACGTGGGAATGGTACTTGGCAATCAGGCTCAGCGCGGTACTGGCGGCCTTGAACTCGCAGTTCTTGTGGTCGATCAGCAGGGTTTCCTGATCGGCCAGTGCCGCCTGGACCCAGGCGTCGGGCGTGCGGCAGCCAAGGAATTCGTGGATTTCGGGAAGGATCATGGGGCTCACGGTAAAAGGTGTACGAGCAAAGGCCGCCGATTATACCGGCCTGCCCGCAGACCACCAGTCGCAGGCGTTGATATGCATCAAGTCGCAGGCATATGAGCAGCAACTATAGTTGTGCTACGCCGTGCCTTTTCTTTGCTGGAGACTCCGCTCATGCAAGCCATTCGCAGCATTCTGGTGGTCATCGACCCCGAACATTCGGAAAGCCTGGCGCTCAAGCGCGCCAAGTTGATCGCCGGCGTGACGCAGGCCCATCTGCACCTGCTGGTGTGCGACCGCAAGCACGACCACGCTGCCATGCTCGGTGTACTCAAAGCCGCGCTGATCGCCGATGGCTACAGCGTGACCACCGAACAGGCGTGGAACGAGAGCCTGCACGAAACCATCATCGATGTGCAGCAGGCCGAAGGCTGCGGGCTGGTGGTCAAACAGCACTTCCCCGACAGCGCCCTGAAAAAAGCCCTGCTGACCCCGGCCGACTGGAAACTGCTGCGGCACTGCCCGACCCCGGTACTGCTGGTGAAAACCAGCACACCGTGGAAAGACCGGGTGATTCTGGCGGCCGTCGATGTCGGCAATGCCGATGGCGAGCACCGGCATTTGCACACCACGATCATCGATCACGGCTACGACATCGCGAGCCTCGCCAAGGGGCATCTGCATGTCATCACGGCCCATCCGTCGCCGATGCTGTCCTCGGCGGATCCGGTGTTCCAGCTCAAGTCGACGATCGAGGCGAAATATCGCGAGCAGTGCAAGGCGTTTCAGGCTGAATTCGATGTGGATGACGAGCATCTGCACATCGAGGAAGGCCCGGCGGACGTGCTGATTCCGTTCATGGCGCACAAGCTGCAGGCGGCGGTGACGGTGATCGGCACCGTGGCGCGAACCGGGTTGTCAGGCGCATTGATCGGCAATACCGCCGAAGTGGTGCTGGATGCGCTGGAAAGCGATGTGCTGGTGCTCAAGCCGCAGGAGGTTGAGGATCATCTGGTGGAGTTGGCGGTGAAGCATTAAGCGTTGCGGTGCCTGAAACGGCCTCTTCGCGAGCAAGCCCGCTCCCACAGTGGATTGATGTCGAACACAAAATCCCTGTGGGAGCGGGCTTGCTCGCGAAGCTTTGATCTTCAGGCGCCGAAGGCGTCCCTGAGGAAACCGGGAGCGATGTAGCGCTGATAATGCGCTTCCGACAGCAGGAAGAATTCCCGATCAATGGCATCGCGCAACTCCGGCAGGTTCCAGTCGCGGAACTCCGGCAGCAACACCATCCCGTAGGCTTCCAGATTAATGATCACCCGCGCCCCGCGTGCAATCAGCTGATAGGCCCAGCAATATTCCGACTGATGCGGCACGAAGCGGATCTTGCGCTGTTCCAGCTGTTGGCGCAGGCGCGCCGGATCGAAGATCTCGACCTTGCTCGCCATCACTTGTGACAGCAATTGCTCCAGCCGCAACCACACCGCACGCTTTTCTTCCTCGCCGTAACCATTCCAGTGGATCACTTCGTGGTGGAAACGCTTGCAGCCACGGCACACCAGATCTCCGTAAACAGTGGAGCAGAGGCCGACGCAGGGGGTCTTGATGGTCTGATTGGGCATAAATTGGCAAAACACTGAAACGCGGAACAGGCCGGCATGTTAGCCCTTTGTCGGGCATTGATCACCCCTCAAACGTCAGGGGCAAGCGCTGGCTCGCGGTTTGCCTCGCCCGCGCACAACGCCACCAAAGTCCAATAGAGCGCGACTTACCTTTAAATTTTTTTTGCCGTAGAATCAGCCAGCCTTTTAAGGCGCCAATGTCCGTTAGAAGCTGTTTTCAAAGCGTCACGAGCACAGTCGTTCCTTCAGAGCGGTGTTGGCGAAGGGTTTTTCCAGCGGGGAAAAGCCCAACGCCAACCCTCATCAGCTCCCCGTTCTGCAGGCGTAAAACTTTGAAAGCAGCTTCTGTAAGGAATGGTCGGTAATTCTGGCTAAGCGGCCCACAACGCCGCGCAGCGCATGAGTACGAGCATTTCGCGACGAGCGTCCCGGACACCCATTTGGGACCACTGATGAGGGTAATAACTGTGCTTGAAGCCTACCGCAAACATATCGAAGAGCGTGCAGCCCTGGGTATCGTTCCCCAGCCGCTTAACGCCGAACAAACTGCAGGCCTGGTCGAGCTGCTGAAGAATCCTCCGGCTGGCGAAGAAGCTTTCCTCGTTGACCTGATCACCAATCGCGTACCACCAGGCGTGGACGAAGCCGCTTACGTCAAAGCCGGTTTCCTGTCGGCCCTGGCCAAAGGCGAAGTCACCTCCCCTCTGCTGGACAAGAAGCGCGCTGTAGAACTGCTCGGCACCATGCAGGGCGGCTACAACATCGTGACCCTGGTTGAACTGCTGGACAACGCCGAACTGGCGCCAGTGGCTGCCGAAGAACTCAAGCACACCCTGCTGATGTTCGATGCCTTCCACGACGTGGCTGAAAAAGCCAAGAACGGCAACGTTCACGCCAAAGCCGTGCTGCAATCCTGGGCTGACGGCGAGTGGTTCAAGAAGCGCCCGGTACTGGCCGACAAGATCAGCCTGCGCGTGTTCAAGGTCACCGGCGAAACCAACACCGACGACCTGTCCCCTGCGCCAGACGCCTGGTCGCGTCCTGACATCCCGCTGCACGCCCTGGCCATGCTGAAAATGGCTCGTGACGGCATCGTTCCGGACGAGCAAGGCAAGACCGGCCCGATGAAGCAGATCGAAGAGATGCGCGGCCAAGGCTTCCCGATCGCCTACGTCGGTGACGTGGTCGGTACCGGTTCCTCGCGTAAATCGGCGACCAACTCGGTCCTGTGGTTCTTCGGCGACGACATCCCTTACGTGCCGAACAAGCGCGCTGGCGGTTTCTGCTTCGGCAGCAAAATCGCTCCGATCTTCTACAACACCATGGAAGATGCCGGCGCACTGCCAATCGAGTTCGACGTGTCGAACATGAACATGGGCGACGTGATCGACCTGTACCCGCACGCAGGCAAAGTCTGCAAGCACGGTACCGACGAAGTCATCACCACCTTCGAAATGAAGACCCCTGTGCTGCTGGACGAAGTCCGTGCCGGCGGTCGTATTCCGCTGATCATCGGCCGTGGCCTGACCGAAAAGGCTCGCGCCGAACTGGGTCTGCCAGCATTCGATCTGTTCAAGAAGCCTGAAGCACCGGCTGAAAGCACCAAGGGCTTCACCCTGGCGCAGAAAATGGTCGGCAAGGCTTGCGGTCTGGCAGAAGGCCAAGGCGTTCGTCCTGGCACCTACTGCGAACCGAAGATGACCACCGTGGGCTCTCAGGACACCACCGGTCCAATGACCCGTGACGAACTGAAAGACCTGGCGTGCCTGGGCTTCTCCGCTGACCTGGTGATGCAGTCCTTCTGCCACACCGCGGCGTATCCGAAGCCGATCGACGTGACCACCCACCACACCCTGCCTGACTTCATCATGACCCGCGGCGGCGTTTCCCTGCGTCCGGGCGACGGCATCATCCACTCGTGGCTGAACCGCATGCTGCTGCCGGACACCGTGGGTACCGGTGGTGACTCACACACCCGTTTCCCGATGGGCATCTCGTTCCCGGCCGGTTCCGGTCTGGTCGCGTTCGCCGCTGCCACCGGCGTCATGCCGCTGGACATGCCGGAATCGATCCTGGTGCGCTTCAAAGGCAAAATGAAACCTGGCATCACCCTGCGTGACCTGGTTCATGCCATTCCTTACTTCGCCATCCAGAACGGTCTGCTGACCGTCGAGAAGAAGGGCAAGAAAAACGCCTTCTCCGGCCGCATCCTGGAAATCGAAGGCCTGGAAGGTCTGACCCTGGAACAGGCGTTCGAACTGTCCGACGCCTCGGCCGAACGTTCGGCTGCCGGTTGCACCATCAAGCTGTCGAAAGAGTCGATCACCGAGTACCTGCAGTCCAACATCACCCTGCTGCGCTGGATGATCGGCGAAGGCTACGGCGATGCACGTACCCTGGAACGTCGCGCGCAAGCGATGGAAGCCTGGATCGCCAACCCTGAGCTGATGGAAGCCGATGCCGACGCCGAATACGCCGAAGTCATCGAAATCGATCTGGCCGACATCAACGAGCCGGTACTGTGCGCACCGAACGATCCGGACGACGCCCGTCTGCTGTCCAGCGTTGCTGGCGAGAAGATCGACGAAGTGTTCATCGGTTCGTGCATGACCAACATCGGTCACTTCCGCGCTGCCGGTAAACTGCTGGATCAGGTCAAGGGTCAGCTGCCTACCCGTCTGTGGCTGTCGCCGCCGACCAAGATGGACGCTCACCAACTGACCGAAGAAGGCTACTACGGCATCTACGGCAAGGCCGGCGCGCGCATGGAAATGCCAGGCTGCTCGCTGTGCATGGGTAACCAGGCACGCGTTGAGCCGAACAGCACCGTGGTCTCGACTTCGACCCGTAACTTCCCGAACCGTCTGGGCGACGGCGCGAACGTCTACCTGGCTTCGGCCGAGCTGGCGTCCGTGGCTTCGATCCTGGGTCGCCTGCCGACCGTCGAGGAGTACATGGAATACGCTGGCAAGATCGACAGCATGGCGGCCGATGTCTACCGCTACCTGTCCTTCGACCAGATCGCCGAGTTCCGTGAAGCAGCTGCGAACGCCAAGATCCCGGTCGTTCAAGCCTAACGTTACAAAGCAATAGAAAACGCCGCCCATCGTGAGATGCGCGGCGTTTTTTTATACCTTGGAATACCGGGGGTTAAGTGTTGAGTTTGAGGGCTTGCCGGACCGCGCCATCAACGCTCAGCCCGCTAAGCGTCACGCCATTTGCTTGCACTTCGGGCAACGCCTCCAGCACCGCCAGTGCCTCATGTTTGAGCCGCGCCAGAATCAACCGCTTGCCTTCCTGATGCACCCGCAGGAAAAACTCCTGCATCGCCTCGATGCTGGTGCCGTCCAGGTCCGGGGTTTCCTCCAGACTCAGGATCACCGTGTGCACCGGCGCCTCCGAATGGCGAATCAGGCGCAACGCTGCACCGAGAATCCGCTCGACGTTGGCAAAGAACAACGCCTCACTGGGCCGCACAATCAACACTCCCGGCTCGGTTGTCGCCGTTGGATGACGTTGCAGATCGACAAAATCATGCCCGCCGTCGATCCGCCCGAGCACCTGAATGTCCGCCGCCGACATCTGTTTGAGCATCAGCAGCACGCTGATGGCCACCGACACCAGCAACCCGTCGAGAATGCCCAGTACCAGCACCGCCCCCACCGCGCACAGCACCAGCACCCGATCCCGGCGCCAGACGAAATAGCGCCCCAGCGGCTGCAGACTCAAGCCCCGCGCCAGCGCATGAATCACGATGGCCGCCAGAATCGGCTCCGGCGTCAGAGCGATCCACGGCAGTACCGTCAGCACGATCACCAGTACCACCAGCGCCGCGACCCCACCGGCCCAGCGAGAAGTCGCCCCGGCAGCCTCGTTCGCCGACGTCGCCGAATACCCGGCCCCCGCCGGCATGCCATGGAACAATCCCGACAACAGATTCGAGGCACCCAGCGCCAGCAGATCACGGTTGGAGGTCACACGGTCACCGTGCTTAAGCGCGTAAGAGCTGATCGAACCGTAAGACTCGGCGTACAGAATCATTACCAGCGCGAACCCGACCTCACCCAGCCGCAGCCAGTCGGCAAACGGCAACACCGGCAGGCTCGGCACTTCAAGGCTCAGGTCGATTAAACCGATCATGCTCACGCCATGAGCCGGCAGGTTCAGCCATTGCCCGGCGACAATGCCGATCACCACCACCAGCAAACCACCGGGGACCCGCGGGAAGCGCGAAAACAGTCCCAACAGCAGCAACGCCACCGCTGCGACAGCCGCCGCCGGCCAGTTCCATTGCGGCAGTTGTTCGAGTAATTGCGGGGCGAAGCGCACCAGATTGGCGTCGGTCAGATGCACGCCGACCACGCTGGCGACCTGCTTGAGGATGATGGTCAGGGCCAAGCCGAAGGCAAACCCACGCAGCACCGGCTTGGCGATAAACGACGTGACAGTGCCCAAGCGGAATATTCCGGCCAGCAAGAACAACCCACCGCTGACCAGTACCAGCCCGATGGCCAGCGTAGAACGCAGCTGCGGGTCGCCATTGGCCAGGGTTGCAGTCGCCGCCGCCAACACCGCCGCCGAGGAAGAAGTGGCCGAAACAATCGCAAAACGGCTGGTGCCAAACAGCCCATAACAGAGTAACCCGGCAAACAAGGCGATCACCCCGGCCTGGGGCGCCAGCGCGGCGATGGTGGAATAAGCGACTGCTTCGGGCAACAACAGACCGGCAATCGACAGACCGGCGAGGATGTCCTGCCAGCGATTGGGTGGTTCTACAGGTTGGGGCGCGCTCGACAATCCACTGTCTCCAGACGAAAAAAAAGCCGCTATGCGCATCACGCACAGCGGCCACTGTAGCTGAGTATCTGGAGCTTTGGCTTACGCCGTCAGCGAATAAATCAACGCCGAAATCGCCACCAGACCTACGGCGGTGACAAACACGTTCGACGCCTGACCGCGATAGCGTGCCATTGCCGGGACTTTACGGATCGCGTACATCGGCATCAGGAACAGAATCGCGGCGATCACCGGGCCACCGATGGTCTCGATCATGCCGAGGATGCTCGGGTTCAGGGTCGCGACGATCCAGCACACCACTAGCATGAACGCCGCCACGATGCGATCCAGCGCCTTGGCGCCCGGACGCTTGCCGCTCTTGACGATCAGGCCCTTGAGGCCTTCGCTGGCACCGATGTAGTGGCCGAGGAACGACTTGGAGATTGCCACGAACGCAATCAACGGCGCCGCGAAAGCGATGGTCGGATTGCTGAAGTGGTTGGCCAGGTACGACAGGATCGACAGGTTCTGCGCCTTGGCTTCGGCCAGTTGTTCCGGCGACAGGGTCAGCACGCAACTGAAGACGAAGAACAGCACCATCACCACCATCAGCAGGTGGGCGCGGCAGAGGATCTGCGAGCTGCGCTGGTCAGCGTTGACCCCGTAACGACGCTTCTGGTCCACCGCAAACGCCGAGATGATCGGCGAGTGATTGAACGAGAACACCATCACCGGAATCGCCAGCCACAGCGTGTGCAGCAGCGCCGACGGCGCCGGTACTTGCGAAGCGGTGGTGAGAATGCCGCCATTCCAGTGCGGAATCAGGTACACCGCGAGGAACAGCAACGCAACGATGAACGGGTACACCATCAGGCTCATCGCCTTGACGATCACCTGCTCGCCGCAACGCACCACGGCCAGCAGGCCGAGGATCAGCACGAACGACAGCAGCGCGCGCGGTGGCGGCGTGATGTGCAGTTGATGTTCGAGGAAACTGGCGACCGTGTTGGTCAGACCGACGCTGTAGATCAGCAGGATCGGGAAAATGGCGAAGAAGTACAGCAAGGTGATCAGCGCGCCGGCCTTGATGCCGAAATGCTGCTCGACCACGTCGGTGATGTCCGCGCCTTCGCGACCAGAAAGTACGAAGCGGGTCAGGCCTCTGTGGGCGAAGAAGGTCATCGGGAAGGCCAGCAGCGCGAGGATCACCAGCGGCCAGAAGCCCCCCAGACCGGCGTTGATCGGCAAAAACAGGGTACCGGCGCCAATGGCCGTCCCGAACAGTCCCAACATCCACGTGGTGTCATGGCGATTCCAGCTCGACAGTTCAGCTGGTGCTGCCGCTTCATAGCGTTCGTCGACGCTATTGGCCTGATCATTCATCCGGTCGGATCTCCGCATTCCGGTCACTTGCCACTCGGTCAGGACGCGTCGGAAAAAACCGACAGACATGCTCCGGCCGAAACAGGGGCGCGATTCTCCGCGATAAATGAGCAGAAGCAAAGACTTAGCTGAGGAATGGTTGTACGGAGCAGATCAGCGGGTTGTCGTTTTCGGGAAAAATCCTGTCGGCTACGGATACGCGAGATGTCGTTTTCCGGCTAGTTTCAGCGCCAATTCGAACGACAGGACTTGATCAGATCGATCGAGCCAGGAGAAATCCGAGTGACATGCAAAACAGGCCGAACGCCAACATTCCCCAGATTGGGTACATATCGCCCTTGTTTTTAATACGCATTCTTTCTTCCCACTCATCGTGCTCACGTTCCAGCTCTTCCATTCTGGCTTTGCGGTCATAGGTACTCATGTGGATTTTCCTTTTTGGCTCATTGGTCGGACGGTTGTGGAACGAACAATCAAAACTTGAAGAAAACACCTGCTACTGCGGTGATTGCTGTCACCACCCCAGCTGTTACCGCAAGCGGATATAAATTTGTCTCTCTATTAAGCTTTTTTTCCTCCGCCAAGAGCTTTTTCCTCTCGGCCACAAGCTTTCTTGACTCATTCTCCAGCCTGTCGAGTTCCAGATTTTCAAGATCGTTCTTGAGCATTCGCCTTCCTTGGCTGCTGGCAGTCCCTGAGCCCGGGCTGCTATGTGCCCACATGATTTCGCGTTCATCACCATTCCGATAGCAGATGCATCTGCCAAATTCGTAGGCAAAATCCGCGAAAATTGTAGGCAGCCTCATACAAAAACAGCGGCGAATTCATCACTCCACACTTTCAATTTGGCCGACATGCTCTAGCGTGAGAGGAGTCCCCTGCCCCACGGAGTCTCTGCCCATGCCCCTCGTCCGCGTCGAAATCAAAAAACACGCCGATCCCACCTTCGCCAAACGCATCGGCGAACAGATCTATGCCGCCATGCGCAGCGCCATCAACGTCCCGGAGTACGATAACTTCCAGATCCTCAACGAACACGACGGCGAGCATTTCATCTTCGACCCGCAATATCTGGGCATCCAGCGCACCGATCAGTTGGTGATCATCCAGATCACCCTCAATGAAGGCCGGACCCTGGAGCAGAAAAAAGCCCTGTACCAGGCCATCGCCCAGAACCTGAACACCCATCTGGGCATTCGTCTGGAGGACGTGTTCATCAATCTGGTTGAGGTCAAAAAAGAGAACTGGTCGTTCGGCAACGGCATCGCCCAATACGCCAGTTGACAGCCCGCCACGGGCCCCCGCATCATCGGCCACATGAACGTTTGCGCGCTGCACCTCACCCGTACCACCACGACCGCCACCGGCGGGTCGTGGTGTTTGTGCATGAGGTAAAACCCGCGCAGCAAACCCAAGGCCCCGCCAGCAATGGACGGGGCCTTGTTGTTTCTCCCGTCCGTGCGGCTGCTGTTGCAAACCAGTGAGCCACTCAAGGAGAAACACCATGTCCGCAGCACTGTTGATCATCGATATGCAGGTCGGTCTGTTCCATGGCCCGGAAAAACCCCATGACGGCGAACGCCTCCTCGCCAATATCCAACACCTGATTGTTCTGGCTCGCCAACAACACGTGCCAATCTTCGCCGTGCGCCACACCGGCCCGGAAGGTTCGCCGATTGCTGCGGGCAGCCCATTCTGGCAATTGCTGCCGGCACTGGAGCTGGATGCAGAAGTCGATACCCTCTTCAACAAATCCCGCCCCAATGCTTTCCACGGCACGGACCTGGCGCGCCGACTGGAATCGGCGCAGATCAATGACCTGTATATCGTCGGAATGAAAAGCCAGTTCTGCATCGACAGCACCTGCCGCGCCGCTGCCGACCTCGGTTTCAAACCCGTGCTCGTGGCCGACGCTCACACGTGCATGGACACCCCCGCGCTCGCCGCGCAGGCGATCATCAATCACCACAACGCAACCCTCGGCGCTGCCTTCGCCCGGTTGATCAACAGTGCCGACGTGACGTTCTGACCCGCCGCCCTGCGAATTGACGTCGCTGCACTGTAGTGCGGTTACGTCAATGCAGTATTTGTAACTGCATCGGTGTTCCTACAAGGATGTTTAATGTTGATCCGCGTTCACCGAAGTCAATAACCGACGACTGCCCATAGTTCTGGGCATTGATTTCATCTAACGCCCATCCCGAATTAAATTCATTTCGGGATTTCAGATAACTCCTACAACCTAAACCAGCAAAAACAAATCGAACAAAACGTTACGCAAGGCAAAATAACAACTCTTTGTTACAAGCGAATACTCAGCCATTGAACAATTCACAACTACGGGCCTATATTTTTCTGGCATTGAGTTCAGGGAATCAAAGAACGCAAAGCGAATTACCCGGGCGTAGTGGGAATTTCGACATGGGATCCCGAACGCAATCGTTATGAGTTGTTCCACACCGATACGGGCGAATCAAAATACAACAACGGCGGTGGTGGTTATTTCTTTATTCCCGGGAAGTGTCACGCGACATGCGCAATGAGAATCCGCCTGTACGGATCTACGTTGTTCATGCGCCTTATACCGGAACGGTCCAGACAAAGTCCGCCACCCAACAATAAACCAAGAGTCCACCATGCAAAAAACAATGAAAGCATTGCTGATGTCGACGCTATTGATCTCCTCGGCCTATTGCGCAGGCGTCAGTGCGCAAGCTGTCACCCCGCCGGTCAAGGATGCTGTCGCTACAGCAGACAACGCGATGATGTTGACCGTGTTCCTGAAACACGATCAGTCGCGACCGCTGAGCGAACTCAAGGCCCAGCTCGCGCAACAGGGGTTCTATAAAACCTTTCCCCCGGCCGGGGTGGAAGTGGTGAGCTGGAAAATCATGATGGGCATCGGCCAAGTGGTCACCGTGCGCTTCCCGGCATCGCGCCTGGCCGAAGTCAACCTCGCACTGGAAAACACCGCGTGGGGCAGTTACCGAACCGAGTTCTATCCCACCTACGATTTCAAACCGATTGCCCTGGCCGAACAAACCAAAGCCCAAACAGCGCAATGATCCCGTCAGCACACTGGATAGCCGGTGTGCTGCCGCCCTTGCTTCTTGCGCGAAGCCGTCCAGAATCAGAACACCACAACGCGCATCAGCATGATTGCCAAGCCGCTCCGCATTCAGCACTCTGAACCGAATTTCGCAACCTGCCCCGCCGACGATCACAGGAGCCGCGCAATGCCCGCAACCGTTCTGGTACTGGTTGAAACCATCAATGACTATTTGCCGATTCTCGAGCATCAGGGCTTTCACCTGATCCTCGCCCCCACGCCTGCCGAACGTGCGCAAGCCATCGCCAGCCACGGTAGCCGCATCGATGCGGTATTGACCCGTGGCCCGCTGGGCCTGACCGCCGACGAAATCGCGGCCCTGCCCGCGCTGAAAATCATCACCGTGATCGGCGCCGGATACGAGCATGTCGACCTGCAGGCTGCCAGTGATCGCGGCATCACCGTGACTAACGGTGCCGGGGTCAACGCCTCGTCAGTGGCCGATCACGCGATGGCGATGCTGCTGGCGCTGGTGCGCGACATTCCGCGCTGCGACGCCGCCGTGCGTCGCGGTGAATGGCCGAAGATCATGCGCCCGTCGCTGGCCGGCAAACGCCTGGGGATTCTCGGGCTCGGCGCGGTGGGCATGGCGATCGCCAAGCGCGCGCACCTCGGTTTTGACATGCAGATCAGCTACCACAACCGCCAGGTGCGCAGCGATGTGCCCTACACCTTCTGCTCGACGCCGACCGAACTGGCGCGGGCCTCGGACTTTCTGATCGTCGCCACGCCGGGCGGGATTGGCACTCAGCATCTGGTGACGCGTCCGGTGCTCGACGCGCTCGGGCCTGCGGGATTCATTGTCAATATTGCTCGCGCCAGTGTGATCGCCACCGCCGAGCTGATCACGGCACTGGAACAACGGCGAATCGCCGGCGCCGCGCTGGATGTATTCGACCACGAACCACAAGTACCGGACGCATTGAAAACGCTCGGCAACGTGATACTGACCCCGCATGTCGCCGGTCTGTCGCCGGAGGCCACGCAAGGCACGGTGGAACTGGTGGGGAAAAACCTTACGGCATTCTTCTCGGGGCAACCCGTGCTGACGCCAATTCAGTTACCGCCGAAAACAGGCCATCAACGCGTGCGCTAAAGCACGCCAAGCAACGTCCACAAACGCCGCGATTCAGCGTCGGCGCTGATCAGCTCGCCGAGCAATTCGCTCAATGGTTTATTACCCCACTCGACTCCGCGTCGAATCAGGTACGGCACCGGGCTGTGAGGCTCGGTGCGCGCCAGGTATTCGGCGATCAGCAGCAATTGGCGGTAAGCCTCTTCACGACTGGCCGGCTCGCGTAACACCTGTGCCACCGGCGCCTCGTCGACAACCTGCGCCACGGCGACAGGCGTCTCGAGTGGTGCAGGCGCGGGCGTCGGTTGTTGTGGGTGCATGGCGATGAACTCCTGAACCAGCGTCAGTAGCGCCTCAATGGTTTGCTGCAACGGCCCGAAGCCCGGCCCTTGACCGCCCAGATAAGCATCGCTCCACGCATCGAGACGTTGCAGGTGTTGCAGACTCAACAGCAGACTGCCCTGCGTGCGCAGCCAGAATGCCAGCGGCGTCGCGCGGATTTGCTCACTGAGCCGTTTCTGTTCGTTGCGCGCATTTTCCGCCGAAGTCTTTGCGCCTTTACTGTCATTGGCCTGAACCTGCTGCACTTTCAGGCGACGCCAGACTTCAAGGGTGTAAACCTCGAAATCACTGTTGTTCGCGCCGAACAACGGCACCCGGGTCAGCAAAATTTCACAGTAACGGCGCACCAGCCATTCCAGCGGAATCACCCGCCACGACTGATCGCCGTCCTCGGCCTGCGGGTGCAGGTGCTCGGGAAAACGTTCACACAATCCGGCGATCAGCGCCAGACTGCCGGGCAACCCGTCCAGCGCTTGCAGGTGCAGCCACGCTTCGCCGAGCCAGGCGCTGAGCATCAAATCCTTGCTGCGCTCCAGCAGCAAGCAGGTGGTCAGTTTCTCGACTTCCGGCCAGTTCGCGCGCTTGAGCGTCGATTGCCAGACACCGGTCGGCAGGCTCGCATCGTCTTCGCGGCGCAGATCGCGCAACTGGTCGAACTCGCGTTCATAACGCAGATCGACACCACACGGCGCCTCGGCGCTGATCGGCGCGAGCAACTGGTCGATCAGCTCTGGCAAGGTTGTCAAAGGCAGGCTCACAGATTCTCCTTGGAGGCTTCGAGGGCAGCAGTCGTGTTGGTCATCTGAAAGGGTGAACGCGGTGCGCGGGTAGGCAATGGCGAGATCGACAGCGGCAATTTCGAGCCCTGGCTCATCAGCGACAGGCGCACGAACATCCGCGTGAATTCGCTGGTGACGCTGTCGGTCGCCGCCGTAACCGGCAGGCGCAACGCCAGCGGAAAATCGGTGTAATCCATATTCGGCTGACGCTGCACCGAGAAGTGCGCACGCATCAAGCGCAGCAGCGACCACGGCCCGCCGTACTCCCAACCGGCCTCCATATCACGCACCACCAGGTTCGGTTGCAGCGGATCGTTGACCGGGCGCTCCTTGCCGTTGCGTGCCCAGCGCAGGGTCAGGCGGATCGGTTGGCCGACCATCCAGCGCAGGTTCGGCTGTTCGGCGCCGGGGTAGTTGATCTGCTGATTACCCGCCAGCAAGCCCCAGGCAATCACCTGATCGGCGCCTCTCTCTTCCTCGCGGTCGGTGCGCCAGCGCACGTCGAGTTCCACCCCGAGGATGCCGCTCTTGTCGCGCACGAACAGCGGAGTCAGCCACACGCTGGCCTGCTTCAGGCGGTTGAGAAAGTCTTCGGCGGCCAGGCGCTCCGGGGTCTGGCTCAAGACCAGTCCGGCCTGCGCCACCGGCAGGCGCTTGTCGATGATTTCCAGAAAATGCTGGACCCGTGACGGGTCGGCGTCCTGCGCCTGCACCCCGTTGGCAAACGGGAAGCGGTCGGCCAGGTATTGATTGAAATAGTTGGCCAGTTCATTCCAGGCCGTGGCCGCCTCTTGCTGTTGCAGGAACTGGCAACGCTGCATCGCCGACTGCTGCAACTCCACCGCACGCATCGCCAGCGTGCCACGCCCACCCGCCAGGTTGGCCGTTTGCAGAACCTGCAGGCAGGAACCGGTGTCCATCTCGATGAAATCACGACTGACCAGTTGCTCGATCTGCGCCGGGGAACTCGCCGGGTTGGCGTCCTTGTACTTGAGCAATTCATCGTTGAGCGCGCTGAACTGGGTCACTCGCTCGTAATCCAGCGCCGACAGGTTGCCCTGCTGGGTCATCAGCCACTGCAGGGCCGGCGCGCGACGTTCGGTGATGCCGAGCATGGTGTTGAACTGCTGTTTGAGACTCAGTTTCAGATCCTGCACATCATTGGCACCGTACAGCTGCAGGCCGAGGTTTTTCGAACCGTTCCACTGACTGATTTCGGTACGGCCACCGAACAACGGTTGCGCGGTGATTTCTTCAAGACCGCTGACGATCTGCGCCAGCGCCCGCCGGTTCAATGCGCCTTGCAGACGCGCGGCGAGGTCGCTGCGGTGCACCTCGACAAAGGCTTTTTGCAGGGCGATCGCCTGTTCGGCCTGAACGTTGAATACCGTGTACGGATGAGTCTGGTCGTTGTGATCCTTGAGGCTCAGCCACATCGCCTGGGCGGCGGCAGTTTCGGCCGCTTGCAGCAAGGCATCGCGATACACCGGCGGGATGCGCGGCAGCTCTTCGGCGACATAGCTTTTGTAGCTGGCGAAGTAACTCAACGAGGTATTAAGGTCATCGCCGTCGACGGTCTGACCCTGCATATTGACGTTGTCCTGCGTGGCGCGCATCGCGATCGAAACGAAGTCGCGCCTGAACAGCGCCTGCACGGCGTTGTTGAGTTTCACCACCTGATCCTGCAACGCCAGTTGCCCGCTGCCCTGCTGCACCAGCAGATTGCCGCGAGAACCGACCTGGGCGATCCACTGATCGCGAAAACTCTGCTGCAACTTGCTCGCCTGGGCATCGAGTTGTTGTTCAACGGCAGGCCCGAGCAATGTGCTCTTGCGTACCTTGTCGAGAAAGTCGCGGTAGCCCGGTACCAGTTCCTGGCCCTTGCCGCGACTCCAGGTCGAGTTGGTCAGGGCGATCGCCGCTTGCAGATCATCAATCAGTGCCCGCAGATCTTCCAGCTCGCTCAGGCTGTTGCCGCTGCCCGCCTCCAGTTGCTCCAGATGCAGCTTGAGGTAACCGGCCTTGCTGACAAAGTTGTCGGCGAGGAAATACTGATCGAGCCAGCGCTCCATCAGCCCGGTGAAGTTGCTGACAATCAGCGGCCGCTCGACGCTCAGGTCCAGCGACTGCAGATCACCGCCATCCCCTGCCGCCAGCAGTCGGTTGTAATAAGCGGCATGGGGCAAGGTGGCGGCGTTGAGATTCAGTGACAGCGCGCTGTTGCTCAGTTGCACCAGGTCATCGAGTGGCACTCGCTGGTTGTTCTGCACTTCACCGAACAACTGATTCTGTTGCTCCAGACGCAATGCGCGATCCACCAGATCCGTGGCCTTCTGGTAGTTCTGCCATTGCGCCGGGTCTTCGCTTTCGACGCTGGAGCGCCGATCAGTGCTGCGAATCGCCTTGATTTTCGCCAGCTCCGCCACCAGCAGATCGTGCAGCGGCACCAGCATATGGCGCTGGGTCGAGCGGAACAGTTCCTGTTCGATCCGGCTATCGAAAGAGGAGAACCACGAGGTCGGAAACACCAACGACACGTAGTGCCAGTGCGGCGCTTTTTCCAGCACGCGCCAGAAGCTCTGCACATTGCGCCGGGTCGGCTCGATGCGATGCGCTTCGTCGGTGACGGCGACATAGCTCTTCTGCGCGCCCTGCATCAGCCGCGCCAGTTCGTGGGCATCGCGAACCGAGTCGCGCCAGACCCAGATCATCGCCACCGCCCACAGCACTCCGACCACCAGCGCGACGCCGGCAGTGATCCGTTGCCAGCGCTGACGCAAGCGCAACAGGCGCGGCACACCCTGGGCCAGCCCTCGTTCGCCGACCAGGCGCTGGCGCCACAACTGGCGCACGAACGCACTGCGCTGCAAGCCGCTGTCATCGGCAGAAAATCCGTCGAGCGCATCATCGGACGGCTGATTCGCGCTGAAATACACGCCGCGAAAACACGGCGCCTCACCCTGCGCGTTGCCTTGAAATACCGGCTCCAATACGTTCTGCAGGCCACGGCGCAGGCTTTCCAGACGTTCCGGCAACGCGTACAGGTCCGCGCTCAGGTGCCCGGACAAAGTGCCGATTTCGATCACCGCCTCGGCCAGAGCCCGGTGCAAGCTGTCCAGCGCCTGGTCGCTCCATTGCCCCTGCCAGACCGCATCGCGCGCGTAGGGCGATGACCAGCCCAGGGTGCGATCACGGGCCTCATCCGGCAGTGCACTGATCAGTTCCTGAAACCCGGGCAGTTCTTCAAGACCCGTGACGATCACATACACCGGCACACTCAAACCGAACCGTTGCAGCAGATCGATGAAGCGCCGACGCGCCGCCAGACCGAGTTGGGTGGCCTGCTCCAGGTTGTCCAGACGACTGACCGGCACCGTCCAGATCACCCCGTCCAGCGGACGTTTGCTGCGCAGGCGTAAAATCAGCCCGAGCAGACGCCACCAGCCGCCGCGTTGCAGGTGCATGCCGTCCTCGGGCAAAAACAATGCTTGCGGCACCACCAGCACCGCGCCCTCGGGGTCCGACCACCAGCGGCCGAACCACGCCGGTTTGTCGGTGGGTTGCAGGTGCCATTCGTTGACCAGTTGCGTGCCCTGGATTTCGTCCCCGAGCATCAACAACCACGGCATTTGATAACGATCATGGGTGCCCTGCTCTTGCTCCATGTGCCGCACCGACGCGTAGAAACTGCGGATCGCCGCGCCGCTCTGGGTGCGCAGCCACCACACCGCGACCGCGATGATCACCAGCAGCAACAACAGCGCGACCACCCACGCGACAATCGTCAAAGTGCTCATGAGTCTTGCTCCGGGGCCGCCACTGAATCGCTCATCTGCAGCACCGGCTCCAGTTCCGAACGAATGTCACGCCACAGAAACTGGCCGATCCCGGTCAGCAACAGCACCATCGCCACAATCCCCAGCGCCAGGCGAAAGCCGTCCGGCAACGCCGTGCGTACCGGTAGCTGCAACGGCGGTACCTGCGAGGGTTGTACCAGGCGCTGACTGACATCGGCATAGTCGGCCTCGTCTTGCCAGGCGAAGTTGAACAACGCCAACCGCCACTTCTCCAACTGCGCCTGGCTGTGTTCGCCGCGCAGTCGCCCATGAAAACCGAGGATCAGGCACTGCAGGTAGACGTTGGCCAGATCGCGAGCGGTCGGTTGTTGTTCATCGAGCACTGTTTGAATCGCCGCCGGCAGTTGCTCGCCGGCCTGGCGCGTCGAATACAGACGCGACTCCAGAGGTTTGCTCTGCCAGGCCGATTGCCCCGGCCACGGGCTGAACAACAGGGTTTCATCAACCAGCGCGACAAAGGCATAGACCAGTGCCTTGACTTGCTCAGTGGCGGAATCCCCCACCCGTGAGTACGCCGTGCGCCACAATCGTTGCGAGGCCTGAGTCGAGAGTTCGACCACGGTTTCGACCAGAGCCGCCTCGTCCTCGCGGTCCTTGGGCAACTGGCTCCAGTCCAGCGACCATTGCTGCCACGTCTGCCGAAATGCGCTGCTGAGCGGCGCGTCCTGCAAACTCAGATTTCTCGTTCCGGCCCCGGCAGTCCCTTCCGACATGCTGCGTTCCTTGTGTGATCAGGCACTTTCACTCGTCTGCGCAACAAACAGCACCACCTGCCACGGACTGCTGGTCAACTTCGCTGCTGGCGCGGCGATCATCAGCGGCAGTTGTGAGTCGAACCACGCGCCTTCGGCTGTGACCACAAACAGCCGCGTGTCATCGCCGACGCTGTAGGCCACTTGTTCACTGCGGCTCATGGCCTGGTGGCTCAATCCGCTCATGCGCTGGCGGCTGAGCAAGGCAACGTGCGGCGCCGAGGCGATGATTGCACTGCGCAGCCATTCACTGGCCGCCTGCTCGCTGGCCCCGTTGGGCATGCGCAGGCCAATGACCAGCCGCTGGCTCGGTTGCTCATCGGGCAACTGAATTGAAAAGCTTTGCTCGCCGCGCTCGAACGGCAGGCTGCGATAGCCGGCGCGGATCAGTTCGAGGGTGATTTCCAGCCATTGCAAAACCGCGTCGTAACCGCGCTGCAACTCCAGAAAATCCAGCGGCGCGAACGCCGGCACCCCGGCCAGCGGATCGAGTGCCGACCAGGCGCCGGCCAGTCCGAGTAGCTGCACATACAAACTCTGCGGATGGGCGATGCGACTGTTGAGTGTGCCTTCGACTTCCGGCAGCCGTGCCCACAACGCGGTCAATTGCCGGCGAATCTCCAGCGCATCGTCCTGATTGCCGGCCTGTTGCGCCTGACGCAATCGACCGCCGAGGAACATGCACTTTTCCCGCGCCCGTGCACACAATCCGGCGACGCGCCGGCCCAGCGGCGAATCGGGCAACAGGATCGGAGTCGGCGGGGTATAGGCCAGCGGCAGAAAACCTCCGCCTTCCTTGCGGATTTTCAGCAGCGGCAGGCAGATCGAATCGGCCTTGTTCAATTGCGTGCACAAGCGTGGGTTGGGTCGCCACACGGTGATCGATTCCGGGAACTCGCCACTGGTCAGATCCGGCAGCGCTTCACCGACCACCGATTGCAGGCGTCCCTTCAGCGGCAGCAGTTGCCCGGCGCGCCACAACGGACTGATCGCCAGGTAAACGGTGACGGTGGCATCGTCGGTGGCGTTGATGGCCGGGCCAATATCGAGTTCCAGAATCGGGCCGATACCGGCTTGCAGATCCACCGGCAGACCGTCAGGCATGGTGCCTTGCAACGCCAGCACGCGAACCACCCCGGCGCTCAACGCCGAGGGATCGAACTCCATGCGACTGACGCCCCAGAACCACGGGTTGCACGCTTGCGCCATATGCGCACCGAGGGCTTCGGCACGCAGGCCCTGCAACTGAAAATGCTGCGGCAGCAATTGCATGCCTTCATGCCAGCAGACCGCGTCAGGTAGCAGACTCATACGACTCCCTTCGACCATGCCGCAACCCGGCGGCGAGCGGTGTGTTTCAGTTTTCCTTGCTGACCAGGCTCATCTCGCGGCTGTCGAACTTGAGCCACGCTTCGCGCTGATCGTCGAGCCGCAAGCGGTGCGCTCCGGGTGTGTTATAGCTGGCGAAGACCAAAAGTCCAGCCGCCTTCTTGCCCCCCAGCGGGAAGGTCTGGCGGTCGATGAATTGCCCCGGCACCAGCTCCAGGCCCCACACGCTCATCAGCTGACGATAGTCGCGTTGGTACTGGTCGCGCCCGGCAAACCACTGGCTGGCACTGATGCCCGACAGCTGCTTGAGCAGATCCGGATCGTTGACTGCAACGAAATCCACGGCAATGGGCGTGTCGTCATTGGCCTTGGGCGCGACGTCGAGGGTCAGGCTGTCCAGATCGACTTTCGGCCCGAAAAAAGAACAACCGGCGAGCAGCGCAAACAAAACAACACTCAAAAATCGTCTGCACAAAATGAATTTTCCTTTTCCCGAGACAGTCCAAAAAAGCTTTTCGCTTGCATTTTTATAGACCTGTTCTAGCGTCTTGGGTAGTTCGGTTCCCAGAGCCGAATGAGGAAGGTTTGTCAAAGGAACGACAGGTCATCTGCCACCCTTTCTAACCTACGGTCCAGTAAGGGAAAGCGATGAACGGGCCTCCCCGATGCATTGCGCCCGCCTTCGCATCGGAGTCAGCCACCATGGCAGAAAGTACTCAGCACAAGCTCGACCGGGTCCGCCCGCCCCGAGTGCAAATCACCTACGACGTCGAAATCGGCAACGCCATCGAAAAAAAGGAATTGCCTCTGGTGGTCGGAATTCTGGCTGACCTCTCCGGCAAGCCACTTAAACCATTGGCAAAACTGACTGAACGGCGTTTTACCGAAATCGACCGCGACAACTTCAACGAAGTGCTGGCCTCGATCGGTCCCCGCGCCACCCTGCAGGTCAACAACACCATCACCGGCGACGACAGCAAGCTCAATATCGAGCTGAACTTCAAACACATCGACGACTTCGATCCGGTCAAGGTGGTGGAACAAATCACTCCCCTGCGCCGCCTGTTCGAGGCTCGCCAGCGTCTGCGCGACCTGCTGACCAAACTTGATGGCAATGATGATCTGGACAAGCTGTTGCGCGACGTCATCGCCAACACCGAAGGCTTGCAAGAGATCAAATCGGCCCGCCCAGACACCGCTACCCCGGCCGCTGACGCCGAGGCCCCGGCCGAACCGCAAGCCTGATCATCCATTTAACCGAGGGAGCATCCGTCATGCCCGCCGCCGCCCAGAATCAAGCCAGCGAGAATGCTGCAGCCGAAACCTTATCCCTGCTCGACCGGATCATCGCCGAGGGCCGCATGGCTCACGATGACAGTCAGCAGGATTACGCCCGCGACATGCTCGCGGAGTTCGCCACCCAGGTGCTTGACGAAGGCATGGCCATCGACAAGGACACTGTGGCGATGATCAATGACCGCATCAGCCAGATCGACCAACTGATCAGTGCCCAGCTCAACGAGGTGCTGCACCACACCGACTTTCAGAAACTCGAAGCCTCGTGGCGCGGCCTGCACATGCTGGTGCAGAACACGGAAACCAGCACCCGGCTGAAATTGCGCCTGCTCAACGTCACACAGAAAGAACTGCAGAACGACCTGGAAAAAGCCGTCGAATTCGACCAGAGCGCGCTGTTCAAAAAGATCTATGAAGAGGAATACGGCACCTTCGGTGGCCATCCGTTCAGCCTGCTGGTGGGCGACTACACCTTCGGTCGCCATCCGCAGGACATCGGCCTGCTGGAAAAACTGTCGAACGTCGCCGCTGCCGCGCACGCACCGTTCATTGCCGCTGCCAGCCCTCGCCTGTTCGACATGAACAGCTTCACCGAACTGGCGGTGCCACGTGACCTGTCGAAAGTCTTCGAGAGCCAGGAGTTGATCAAGTGGCGCTCGTTCCGCGAAAGTGAAGACTCGCGCTACGTGTCGCTGGTGCTGCCGCACTTCCTGCTGCGCCTGCCTTACGGCCCGGACACCTCCCCCGTGGAAGGCATCACCTACGTTGAAGACGTCAACGGTACCGACCACAGCAAATACCTGTGGGGTAACGCGGCGTGGGCGCTGTCGCAACGCATCACCGAAGCCTTTGCCAAGTACGGCTGGTGCGCGGCGATCCGTGGTGCTGAAGGCGGCGGCGCGGTCGAGGGCCTGCCGGCGCACACTTTCCGCACCAGTTCCGGCGACCTGTCACTGAAGTGCCCGACCGAAGTTGCAATCACCGACCGCCGCGAAAAAGAACTCAACGACCTCGGTTTCATCGCGCTGTGCCACAAGAAGAACAGCGATGTCGCCGTGTTCTTCGGCGGTCAGACCACCAACAAATCCAAGGTCTACAACACCAACGAGGCCAACGCCAACGCGCGGATCTCGGCGATGTTGCCGTACGTGCTGGCGGCCTCGCGTTTCGCTCACTACCTGAAGGTCATCATGCGCGACAAGGTCGGCAGCTTCATGACCCGCGACAACGTGCAGACCTACCTCAACAACTGGATCGCCGACTACGTGCTGATCAACGACAACGCGCCGCAGGAAATCAAGGCGCAGTACCCGTTGCGTGAAGCGCGGGTGGACGTTACCGAAGTGGCCGGCAAGCCGGGCGCCTACCGGGCGACGGTGTTCCTGCGGCCGCACTTCCAGCTGGAGGAGTTGACTGCATCGATCCGTCTGGTGGCGACCCTGCCGCCACCGGTAGCGGCTTGAAGTTGATGAAACCTCTGTGGCGAGGGAGCTTGTTCCCGCTGGGCTGCGAAGCGGCCCGCTCTTTTTGAGAAGCGAGGCCTGCTACGCAAGCCAGCGGGAGCAAGCTCCCTCGCCACAGGTTCTGAGCTCAGTCTATTTGTGAATTTCTTCAGGAGTTTCAAGCGATGGATGCAATCATTCTCGACCTTGGCGGCGACATCAAAGGTGACAGCCTGCTCGAAGGTTACACGGACAAAATCGAAGTCATGTCCTACAGCCACAACGTGGCCATGCAAGTGACCAACGACGTCAGCAACTCCGAGCGAACCTCGGGCAAACCCCACGTCGGTGAGTTCACCCTGACCAAATTCGTCGATACCTCGACGCCGTCTCTCAACGAATACTGCTGTGCCGGCAAACCGATTCCGGAAGCCAAGATCACCATCGGCCGCAACGCCGCCGAAGGCAGCGGGCAACTGCTGCCGTTCATCATCTACACCCTGACCAACGTAGTGATTTCCAACGTCAGTGTCAGCGGCGGTACCGGGGGCAAACCGGTAGAAACCCTGTCGCTGAACTTCACCAAAATCAAATGGGAACTCACCGCACAGAAAGACGATGGCACCAAGGAAGGCACTGCCGCGTCGACGTGGGACATGGCCGCCAACAAGCTCGTCAGCTAACCCGGCGCCTTGGTCATGGCAGGCACCGGCATGCTCCCGCCGCTGTTCGAACGCCTCGCATCCGGCGAGGCCGACAGCGTGCAGGCGTTCGATCGCCAGGGTTTGCTCGACTCGGTGCATGCCGAGTTGGCGCGCCTGTTCAACACCCGTCGTGGCCCGCGCGCCCTCACCCAGCCACCGAGCGTTATCGACTACGGCATTGCGGATTGGAGCGCCCTGCAACAACAGCGCAGCGATGACCGTCGTCGACTGGCGCGGGAGATCCGCGAAGCCATCAACCATTTCGAGCCGCGCCTGAAACTGGGCGAGGTCCAGGTCAATCCCCTGCCCGACCAGCCGCAACGTTTAAGCATCCGTCTGCTCGGCGAGCTGCGCAGCGGTCTGCAATATTGGCCGGTGGCGTTTGTCATCGAACCTGGCAGCCAAGGGTTGGAGGTGCGCCATGAGCGACTCGATTGACCCGCAACTGCTCGACTACTACCAGCGCGAGCTGACCTGGCTGCGCCATGCCGGCAGCCAGTTTGCCGAGCGTTATCCGAAAGTCGCGCGGCGCCTTGAGCTGTCACCGGGCGAGTGTCCCGACCCGCATGTCGAACGCTTGCTCGAAGGCTTTGCCCTGCTCGCCGCACGTCTGCAACGCAGACTCGACGACGACTATGCAGAGTTCAGTGATGCCTTGCTTGAACAGCTTTATCCATTGGCCGTGCGGCCATTGCCCTCCTGCGCCATCGTGCAGTTCGAGCCGGACCCGAGCAAGGGCAACCTCGACGAGGGCTACCCCCTGCCCCGTGACACCCCATTGTTCGTCACCACCAGCAAGGGTGAGAGCATCCACTTTCGCACCTCGGCCGCCGTGCATTTGTGGCCGATAGAGGTCAGCGAAGCGTTATTGCTCGGCGGCGATGAAGCCCAGGCGCTGACCGGTGTCGTGCAGGCGCGTTCGGCATTGCGCCTGAGCTTGCGTTGCCTGGGCGAGAGTCAATGGACGGAACTGGGCATCGGCCAACTGCGCATTCATCTCACCGCTTCGCCGGTGATCAATGCCTGTCTGTATGACCTGCTCGGTGCTCACGCGGTACAGGTGCTGGCCGGTTCGCCAGGAAGTATTCCGACCCCGGTGAACGGTTTGCCGACGATCGTCGGTTTCAGCGATGAGGAAGTCCTGCTGCCTGACGAGGACGGCGTGCACCCGGGCATGCGCCTGCTGGCGGAGTACTTTGCTTTCCCGGACAAATTTCAGTTCTTCGATCTGCCGTTGAGCGGCGTCGGCAGCGACAGCCAGACGCTGTACCTGTACATCGTTTTCGACCGCGCCCCGGCCAGCCGTCTGCATTTGCAGGCCAGTGATATCGCCCTGGGCTGCGCTCCGGCGATCAACCTGTTCCCGCGGACCTCCGAGCCACTGCGCCCGGACGGCACCCGCAGCGAGTACCGTTTGATTGCCGACAGTCACCGCGAGAACAGCGTCGAGATCCACAGCATTCGCAGCATGCGCGCCAGCTCCGGCAACGGCGTGCAACGGCTGCCAGCGTATTACGGCAGCCAGCATAGCGGTGGCGATCAGCAACGCTACTGGCATGCGCGACGGGTCAGCAGCATGACCCCGAACCGGCTCGGCAGCGACCTTTTGGTGAGTGTGGTCGACACCCGTTTCGACCCGTTGAGCGAACTGCCGGATTACAGCCTCACCGCCGAACTGCTGTGTACCAACCGGCATCTGGCGCAGAGCCTGCCCGCCGGCACACCGCTGGGTTTCGAACGTCCCGGGCCAATCGCCTGGGCACGCCTGCGCAACCCGCCGAGCCCGCAAAGCCTGCCGCGTCTGGACGGTGATTCACGCTGGCGACTGGTGTCGCAACTGACCCTCAATCACTTGTCGCTGGTCGAAGGCCCGCAGGCACTCGACGCCTTGAAAGAAATTCTGCACCTGCACAACCTGCGCGATGAAGCCAGTGCGCTGCGCCAGATCGAGGGCCTGCTGAGCCTGCGTTGCGAACGGGTGATCGGCCATGTCGGCGTCGATGCCTGGCGCGGCTGGCGCAATGGGCTGGAGGTGCAGTTGCAGCTCGATCCGCAGCACTTCGTCGGTAGCAGCGCGGTGTTGTTTTCTGCCGTGCTGGCGCAGTTCTTTTCGGTGTACGCCACGGCCAATCGCTTTGTGCGCACGGTGTTGATGCAGTCCGACAAGGAGATCAAGGCATGGCAACCCCAAGCCGGCATGCCCCTGTCGCTCTGACCCTGAGCCAACGACTGCGCCGCGATCCGCAGGCGTTCGAATTGTTGCAGGCGTTGTTGCTGCTGGAGCGCGAACAACCGCAAGCCGAATCCCTGGGCAGCGGCACCTCGCCCCAGGCCGAAGCGTTGAAATTGCGCGGACCGCTGACACCGCTGTTTCCCACCAGCCAGATCGAAAACCTGCGCGAGGAACCGGGCCAGCCGTTAATCCTCGACACCCCGATGTTCGGCCTCGGCGGCCCCGACGGCCCGCTGCCCTATGCCTATCAGGAGTGGCTGCAACAACGGGCGCGGGCCAAGGATCACGCCCCGGCCGAATTCCTCGATCTGTTCCAGCATCGGCTGCTCAGCCTGCTCTACAAGGTGATGCGCAAGCACCGCATCGCGCTTGGCTTTGTCACACCGGGCGCCTCGCCGGTACAAGCGCAATTGCGCGCCCTTACCGGTCTGTTGCCCAAGGCCTTGCAGGAGCGTCAGGCGGTACCCGATTGTGCAGTGCTGGCCTGCACCGCGTTATTCGCCGATGGCCGGCGCTCGCTGGCCGGGTTCGCAGCGATTGTCCGCGAGCAGTTCGCCATGCCGGTGGAACTCAGTGCCTATGAAGGCGCCTGGCGCGAAATTCCGCCTGCCAGCCGCAGCGTCATCAAGCCAGGTGGGCGCAATCTGCAATTGGGGCGTACGGCGGTAGCAGGCACCCGAGTCTGGGATGAACACGCCGGTATTCGCCTGACCCTCGGGCCGCTGGCCTCAACGCAGGCGAGCCGATTTCTGCCGGACGGCGAAGCGCACCCGGCATTGGCCAGCCTTACGGCGTTGTACTTTGGCCCGGATCTGGACGTGACGCTGGTGCTGCTGGTGCGCGGTGCCGGGCCGCTGAAGCTCGGGCGCCAGGCGCCAGCCCTGCTCAGCTGGAACGGAGGTTTACAGCGTCAGGCCAGCCTTGCCGTGCAGCGCATCGAAACCCGTCTTCGTCAGCTGGAGATCACCTGACATGGAACTCGCCAGCCTGATCGGACGCCTCAACCCGGACAACCGCCGCGCCCTCGAACGTGCCGCGCAACGGTGCTTGCAGCGAGGGCATCACTTTGTCGAGATCGAGCATCTGTTGCTGGAACTGCTCGACATCGAGGGCGGCGATTTTGCGTTTCTGCTGCCACGTTTCGGCCTGGAACGGGATGCGCTGACCGCGGAAATCAATAAGGCGCTGGATCTGTTCAAGGCGGGTAGCACGCGTACGCCGGCGTTGTCGTCGCACACTTTGGGGTTGCTGGAAGACGCGGTGGTGCAGGCCAGTGTGCTGGGCCTCGACAGTATTCGATCCGGGCTGTTGTTGCTGGCGTTGATTGATCGTGACGAGCGCCGCAGTCTGTTGCTCAACAGTGCCTCATCGTTGCTGCGGATTCCCAAGGAAGCGCTGCGGGCCAATCTATTAGAGTGGACGGAGCACTCTCGTGAGCATGTCGGTCCGCGAACCACTTCAACGGGAAGTGCCGCGCCACGGCAGGACTCGGTGCTCGATCAATACACCCAGGATCTGACCGCCGATGCACATGCCGGACGCATCGACCCGATCGTTGGCCGAGACGGCGAGATCCGTCAGTGCATCGACATTCTGCTGCGGCGCCGGCAGAACAACCCGATTCTGGTCGGTGCGCCGGGCGTGGGCAAAACCGCCGTGGTCGAAGGTCTGGCTCTGCGCATCGCTGCCGGCGACGTACCGCCGTCATTGCAGGAAGTCAGTTTGCGCGTGCTCGACCTCGGGCTGTTGCAGGCCGGGGCCGGGGTCAAAGGCGAATTCGAACAGCGTTTGAAAGGCGTGATCGACGCGGTGCGCAGTGCCGACAAACCGATCATCCTGTTCATCGACGAAGCCCACACCCTGATCGGTGCCGGCGGTGCCGAGGGCGGCAGCGATGCGGCCAATCTTTTGAAACCGGCACTGGCTCGCGGCGAGTTGCGCACCCTCGCCGCCACCACGTGGATGGAATATAAAAAATATTTCGAAAAAGACCCCGCCCTCGCCCGCCGCTTTCAACTGGTGCAGGTTGAGGAGCCAGACGAAATTACCGCCGTGGAAATGCTCCGTGGCGTCGCCGCCAAACTCGAACAGCACCACGGCGTGCAGGTGCTCGACGCGGCGATCCATGAAGCAGTGAAACTCTCGCACCGCTACATCTCCGGCCGCCAACTGCCGGACAAAGCCATCAGCGTCCTCGACACCGCCTGCGCCCGGGTCGCCCTCGGCCAGCACGACGTGCCACCGCCGCTGGAAAGCCTGCGCCACCGGCAGAACAGCCTCAAGGACGAAGTCGAACGTTTGCGGCGTGAGCAAGCCACGGGGCTGGATCACCGTGAGCGCATCACCCTGCTGGAAAGCGAATCTGGCGGCAACGTGCAAGCCATTCGCGAACTGGAAACCCGCTGGAGCGAAGAACGCGTAGCGGTGCGCGAACTGCTCGACACCCGCCGCGAACTGCTCGACTTGAGTGAGCGCGCCGACAGCGACAAACCGGATGAAGCCACCGACAGTCGCATCGATCATCTGGCCGCCGAGCTGCTGCGCCTTGAGGCGGGACTGGATGCGATCCGCCAGGACGATCCGCTGGTGCCCGAACAGGTCGACGCGAAAACCGTCGCTGCCGTCATAGCCGGATGGACCGGCATCCCCGTCGGCAAAATGCTCGCCGACGAAGCCCATGCCGTACGCACCCTCGGCCAGCGCATGGGTCAACGGGTGATGGGGCAAAGCACCGCGCTTAACACCATCGCCCAACGCTTGCAGGCTTATCGCGCCGGGCTGACCGATCCGCAAAAACCGGTGGGTGTGTTCCTGTTGGTCGGCCCCACCGGCGTGGGCAAAACCGAAACCGCGTATGCGTTGGCCGACGCACTGTATGGCGGTGAACGCAATCTGATCAGCATCAATCTCTCGGAATACCAGGAAGCCCACACCGTCAGCCAGCTCAAGGGCGCACCGCCTGGCTACGTCGGTTACGGCAGCGGCGGCGTGCTCACCGAAGCCGTGCGGCGCAAACCGTATTCGGTGGTGTTGTTGGATGAAATCGAGAAGGCGCATCCGGATGTGCTGGAAGCGTTTTACAACGTGTTCGACAAAGGCTTGATGGAGGACGGCACCGGTTTGGTGGTGGACTTCAAAAACACCGTGATGCTCGCCACCAGCAATGTCGGCGCTGAACTGTTGCTCGACACTCCCGCGTCACAGATCGGCTCTGAAGCTTTCAACGAAGCGCTGCACAAAGTCCTTTTGCAAGCCTTCCGCCCGGCGTTTCTGGCGCGCATGACGGTGGTTGCGTATCGGCCGCTGGATGAGGCGACGCTGGAAGGTATTGTGCTGGCGAAGCTGGAAAAACTGCGTGGCCGCTACAAGGCGGCGACGGGCAAACAGTTCGAGTTTGATTCGGGAATTGTGAAAGCGGTGCTCGCCAAGTGCAGCGCGGCGGGTGCGCGGGATGTCGAGAATGTGTTGATGACGCAGGTGACGGGGAAGTTGGCGGAGTGGGTGTTGGAGTGATCACTTCGACTCACACGGAACAAGCAATCAAGACCTTTGAAAAACGTGACGTCCATAAAAGGATGATGTGATGCCAAGCGGACACAGAACGGATCTCAACCTCGCGAACGTCAAATCAAAAAAAGACAAAGCGCTGACTTACATCAGGAGCCAGCTTCTGAAGCTCGAAAAACACTTAAGAGCCCGTACTGTTATTTTTCTGGGCGAAAGCCATACCAGTGACATTGATATCGCCATCAATACTTCGCTGGTCGCAACGCCCCCCTTGCTGAGAGACAACGCGACTCGCGTTATCTTCGAACGCTTGCTGGATGAGAAATACGAAGCCGGCACCAGTACGAACGTTGACTGCAAGAAAGAGAAAATCGATCTTGAAGCAACGCCTTTAAAGCGAAGTGAACGCATGGCAGCGATGATCGAAGATGCCTTTGCAAACGATGCGAAGACCCTGGTTTATGTGGTCTGCGGCAGTCGTCACGGACCCGAAATTTTCGCCGCACTCGAAAAAATATGTTCGGCGGACTTTTCATACGTAATCAAGCCATCGGTAACCGACTGAGCTAAACCGGTCATGAATTTGTATTCATGATTCAGAGGATTTTTCTGCGAAAGCCCACGTCTCCGGCATAGAAGAAAGAATGCTTAAGTTTTTTGACCACACGTTTTCGCCGTTATATCGACATCACCAGGAGTTCGATCATGCCCATCAATTTTCAGATTCCAATGAGAAACGCAGCTGAACTGACAACGGGAAACACCACCGGCATCTGCATGGCAATCAGTTGTTTCTGGATTCAGCGCTGCCGACAGTTGGCAGGCGTACCTGGGGCCCCGGATCCAATATTTACGAATTGGCAATACTACGAAACGATGGCAATTGCATTTGAAACGATATTGAGCGATCACACGGCCCAATTCGGTGGCAATGCAACCATTAATTCTCAACAGGCACTCCAAACCAACGCTTTGGGATGGCATGACATGTTCTTCCATCAATTGGGCCTGCCCTCAATGGAGGTCTACTGGGGAACAGCGGAAACAATGGACTACCTGCTGTCCCTCATGGAGGGAGGTGGACAACGCGGATATATCTTTACCGGTTATCGCACTACCAATGTACACGGAGGAGGACTGCAACTGCAGAGTGGGCATACCGTTGCATTTTGGTACTCGACGCCCGGCACGGTAAAAACCTTCATGGACCCAAACTTCGGTCAGTTTACCGTGGCAAGGACAGCACCTTGGTCAGTGGCAATAGAACAACATCTATTGGGGTTCTATCAGCACTTCAACCAATGGGTACTAATCGGCATCGGTTGATCGCGTGCGTGACAATAATTCTGATGCGAATTTGTATCCAACTCGCAAGTTCTCAGAGATCTTCCAATGCCCCGCGCCACCGACAGCAACACAACGCTTTCGTTAACCGCCTCTTCGCTGTCGGCGCTTTACCCTGAGTCGCTGTCCGGCGATGAAGCGCTAAACATGCTTGGTGCGCAGACGTTGCTCGGCCTCAACGACGGCACCGTCCTTACCCTGACCAGCGCCGTCGCCACCCACGTCACCACCACCCTGCACAACGACGCTCAACTGCGCCCGTTCGATGCCTTGGTCGCCGAAATCCGCCAGCTCCCCGCCGACGCCACCGCCGAGCGCTATCAACTCGTATTGCGTCCGTGGCTCTGGTGGCTGACCCTGGCCAGCAACAACCGGGTATTCCAGAACCTCACCACCTCGGACATCGTCACCACGATCTTCAAGGCCCACGGCTTCACCGATTTCAAACTCTCTCTGACCGGCAGCTACCCCCCCCGCGAATACTGCGTGCAGTACGGCGAAACCGATTTCGCCTTCGTCTCTCGCCTGCTGGAAGAGGAAGGCATCTTCTGGTTTTTCACCCACGACGAGGGCAAGCACACGCTGGTGCTGGGCGACAGCAATGACGCCTTCGTACAGATCCCCAACGGCCCGAAAGTCAAGTATCTGGGCCAGCAAATGGGTGAGCGTGAGTTGCATGGCATCCGCTCAGGCCAGGTCTGCCTACAAGCCGTGGCGGGCGTTTACAAGGCAACGGATTACGAATTCACCACGCCGACCACTTCGCTCTTCGGCCAGGCCGAAGCCGTGGCCGGACCGCGTTCGATCTATGAGCATCCCGGCGGCTACAACGCAAAAGCCCGGGGTGATGCGCTGACCAAACAACGGGTCGACGGGCTTCGCAGTGAGGAGAAACGCTTCGTCGGTGAAAGCGATTGTCGTTGGTTGATCCCGGGGCATTGGTTCACTCTCGACGGCCACGAAGACGCGAGCCTGAACATCGATTGGATCGTCACGAGGGTCACCCACGACGCCAGCCACGAAAGCTATCGCAACCGTTTCGAAGCCATCCCCAAAACCACGCCGTTTCGTCCACAACGCAGCACACCGAAACCGCGCATGCATCCGCAGACTGCCATCGTCGTCGGCAAGTCCGGCGAAGAAATCTGGACGGACGAATACGGCCGGATCAAGTTGCAGTTCCCCTGGGATCGCGACGGCAAGAATGACGAAACCAGTTCCTGCTGGGTACGCGTGGTGTTGCCGTGGAGCGGCAAGGGCTTCGGCATGCAGTTCGTGCCGCGTATCGGACAGGAAGTCATCGTGACCTTTATCGACGGTGATCCGGATCGACCACTGGTCACCGGTTGCGTGTACAACGGCGACAACGCCCTGCCCTATGCGCTTCCGGCCAATCAGACACAGTCGGGGATCAAGACTCAATCGTCCAAGGGTGGTGGCGGTTTCAACGAGCTGCGCTTCGAGGACAAGAAGGATGCCGAAGAAGTGTTTCTGCAGGCGCAGAAAGACTTGAAGATCAATGTGCTCAACGACACCACCGCCACCGTCGGCCATGACGAAACCCTCACTGTACAAAACGCCCGCACCCGCACGGTCAAGGATGGCGACGAGACCGTGACGCTGGAAAAAGGCAAACGCAGCGTCACGATTCAGACCGGCAGCGACAGCCTCGATGTGAAGGACAGCCGTACGGTGAAAGTCGGTGCCGATCAAAACCACAGCACCGGCGGCAACTACACCGACAAGGTCACCGGCGACTACAGCCTGACGGTGGACGGCAACCTGACGATCAAGGTCAGCGGCACCCTCACCCTGCAAAGCGGTGGCAGTTTCACCATCAAGAGCGGCGCTGACCTGGCGACCTCGGCCAGCACCTCGATCACGCAAAAGGCCGGCACAGCCATGACCAATCAGGCCGGTACGTCGCTGGACAACAAGGCCGGAACCACGCTGACCAACGACGCCGGGATCAGCTTGACCAACAAGGGCGCCGCCTCGCAGACCGTGGACGGTGGCGGCATGCTGACCATCAAGGGCGGTCTGGTGCAGGTCAACTGACAAGGAGCCGTCATGGCGATCACACCGCTGGATTTGCAGGAGGATGACAAACAGCTCAAGGGCCGCTTGCAGGACGGTCAGCTCGACGGCGCGCTGCAGCTCAAGGATGACGGACGTAAGCAGGCCGATCTGAATTACCACCAGGGTGAACTGCAGGGCATGTCATTGCTCTATCACCCCAACGGCAAGGTCTCGGCGCAGATGCCGTTCGTGCATGACAAGCTGCAAGGGGTCGCGAATTTCTATTCGGCCGAGGGCTGGTTGCAACGCAAGACGACGTATCGGCGCGGGTTATTGCATGGCGAGGCGTTCAACTACTTTCCCGATGGGCAGGTGGCCGAGGCCGAGTTTTACCGCGATGGCGTGCGTGAGGGGCGTTATCAGCGCTTTCACCCGAACGGCAAACCGGCGGCTGAGGCGCGGTATCTGAATGGTCAACTGATGGAGCCGGAAACCGGGTTCGCCGAGGATGGCCGGCCGCTGGGGGCGGATGGCAAGCCGATTTCGCGGGTGCGCTGGTGGTATCAGCGGTGGATGGATCCGCAGCAGGCTTGAGGGTTTTCTTTTTGCCAGGACTGGCCTCTTCGCGAGCAAGCCCGCTCCCACAGTGGCCGGTGGTGTTCACACAATTCCATTCTCAACACAAAACCCTGTGGGAGCGGGCTTGCTCGCGAAGAGGCCGGCACATCCAGCACAAAACTCAAGGAATGAGCATCTGCATCTGCCCCGGCATCGCAATCTTGATCACCCCCGCCCAGTTGCACATCAGGGTGCTGTTGGCATCGATCGCCGGCATCCCGCCGAGCAACAGGGTCGGTGCGCCGCCGGGAATCCACGGTGTGGCCGTTGCCGGAATGCACGGCATCGGCGTCAGCACTCCCAATGCCGCAGCCGTCGCGGCCGCCACCATCGGATTGGCCATGCTCATGCACACACCGAACGGCATGATATTGACCAGCGGGATGTGATCCATGATGTTCGCCGCCGGCATCCCGCCGGTCAGCGTGCGGTTGACCGGCAGCACGTTAAGCACCGCCGGCGCGGCGCCGAAACTGCATTGCAGGGTGGCGCTGGCACAGACTTGCGGGCAGCCCATTTCAAAGCTCCTTGCTGGACACGGCATACCCGCTAAACCTTAGTCGCCCACAGCCCGCCGCGCACATTCCCAAAGGTGATTATCGTGCAACACGCTAACCTATAAGACCGACCCGCGCTTGTGAGCACCCGAGCGCACCATTAGATTAGCCAATGATGTCTGGCCTCCAAAATAAGCAGAAGGGATAAGCATGGCGCTTACTGACCAGTCCACCCGGATCCGCGATGGCGAAGAACTCGATGCCAGCCTGATCGATCCGTACCTCAAGGCGCACATTCCGGGCCTGACCGGCACCCCGCAGATCAGCCAGTTTCCTGGCGGTGCGTCGAACCTGACCTACCTTCTGGAATACCCACAGCAGGAATTCGTCCTGCGCCGGCCGCCGTTCGGGCACAAGGCCAAATCCGCCCACGACATGGGCCGCGAATTCCGCATCCTCAATCAACTGCGCGACGGTTTCCCTTACTGCCCGAAAGCCTACGTGCACTGCACCGACGAGTCGGTGATCGGTGCCGAGTTCTATGTGATGGAGCGGGTCAAGGGCATCATCCTGCGCTCCGACCTGCCGCCGGAACTGGGCCTCGATGCAGCGAAAACCGAAGCACTGTGCAAGAGCTTCATCGACCGTTTCGTTGAGCTGCATCGAGTTGACTACAACGCCTGCGGCCTCGGCGATCTGGGCAAGCCGGAAGGCTACGTCGCCCGCCAGATCAAGGGCTGGAGCGAGCGCTACGAAAAAGCCCTGACCCCGGACGCGCCGCACTGGGAGAAAGTCAAAGCCTGGCTCAACGACAAGATGCCGGCCGACCATCCGACGTCGAGCATCGTCCACAACGACTATCGCTTCGACAACGTGATCCTCGACCCGAACAACCCGATGCAGATCATCGGCGTGCTCGACTGGGAACTGACCACCCTCGGCGATCCGCTGATGGACCTGGGCAACACCCTCGCCTACTGGATTCAGGCTGATGATCCGGCGCCCGTGCAACTGATGCGCCGCCAGCCGAGCCACGCCCCGGGCATGCTGACCCGCCGCGAGTTCGTCGATTACTACGCCGAACGCTCGGGCATCCAGATCGACAATTTCGACTTCTACTACACCTACGGCCTGTTTCGCCTGGCCGGCATCGTGCAGCAGATCTACTACCGCTTCTACCACGGCCAGACCCAGGACAAACGCTTCGCGCAGTTCATTCACATGAACAAACTGCTGGAGCAGATGAGCCTGCAGGTCATTGCGAAATCGAGCCTCTGACGGCCCACACCAAGGAACCTTTATGTCCAAGACTCAGTTGTTCGACCTCGACGGCAAAATCGCATTCGTCTCCGGCGCCAGCCGTGGCATCGGTGAAGCCATCGCCAAACTGTTGGCCCAGCAAGGCGCCCACGTGATCGTCTCGAGCCGCAAGCTCGAAGGCTGCCAGCACGTCGCCGACGCCATCATCGCCGCCGGCGGCAAAGCCACCGCCGTGGCTTGCCATATCGGTGAAATGGAACAGATCAGCCAGGTGTTCGCCGGGATCAAGGAACAGTTCGGCCGCCTCGATATTCTGGTCAACAACGCTGCCACCAACCCGCAGTTCTGCAACGTGCTGGACACCGATCTGGGCGCATTCCAGAAGACCGTCGATGTGAACATTCGCGGCTACTTCTTCATGTCGGTGGAAGCCGGCAAGCTGATGCGCGAAAACGGTGGCGGCAGCATCATCAACGTCGCCTCGATCAACGGGATTTCACCGGGCGTGTTCCAGGGCATCTATTCGGTGACCAAAGCAGCGGTGATCAACATGACCAAGGTCTTCGCCAAGGAATGCGCGCAATTCGGCATCCGCTGCAATGCCCTGTTACCGGGCCTGACCGACACCAAGTTCGCTTCGGCGCTGGTGAAGAACGACGCAATCCTCAAGCAGGCGCTGACGCAGATCCCGCTCAAGCGCGTGGCTGACCCGAGTGAAATGGCTGGTGCGGTGCTGTACCTGGCGAGCGACGCATCAAGCTACACCACCGGGGTTTCGCTGAATGTGGATGGCGGATTCTTGTCCTGATCTCTCTGACAAATGATTAACCCTGTGGGAGCGGGCTTGCTCGCTCCCACAGGGGTTATCTGTAAGACAGTGACGTTGGGTAATTGCCTGACAAAGTGCACCGGCAAGCCCCCCACAGCACTACTGCGTGACACAACGAGTGGTGGTGATATGGCGAGTAACCTGCTCGTCAACGTACATATCGCCAGACACCTGAGTGTTTTCCAGAGTCTGACAGGTACGCACCGGCGGTGGCGGCGGTGCAGCAGGTGGAGGTGGCGGAGGACTGGCACAGCCGCTTAACAGCGCGACAGAGAAAGCCAGCGACAACGGCAGATACACGCGTTTCCCAGGATTATTCATAGGACGACCCGCGATGAATGGAAGAGCCACTTCCGCAATCACGCACGAATACCGCGCATGACGGAAGACCTGACCACTCATTCTTTATAGCCGACCACCCTGTAAGCGCCAGTGAAATGGAGGGGGATAAGGGAATTGGCTGTCGATTTTGCGCGGAGGAAAATCTATGTGGGAGGGGTACATCAACAAGAGTTTTTTTGACTGGAAGGCCGCCATCACTGGCAAGCCAGCTCCCACTGGGGTTGAGTACTCCTGACTGAAATGGGTCAGCTGTCAGGCCGCCTTCGCGAGCAAGCCCGCTCCCACATTTGGACTGAGTGCATTCAGTTTGAGATTGGCCGGCTGTCAGGCCGCCTTCGCTGGCAGGCCAGCTCCCACAGTTGGGCCGGGTGCATCAGCAAGAAATTGGTCGGCTGTCAGGCTGGCTCCTACAATTCAGAGAGCGTACCCCCCATGCGGCGAAGCCGCCCCACTCAACACAATGAGCGTTAGCTCGAGTACCGCTTTTGATTTTGATCTGAGCGCCCGTCGGCAGGCTGAGTGGAGGGATTTATCCGGGGGTGGGAGCGCAGCGACCGTTTGGCGCAGCCAAACACAGCGAGAGGAGGTGCAGCGAAGCAAACCGTAGGCGCTGCCCCCCGGATGAATCCCGGAGCGAAGGAACCCGAGCCTAAGCGAGGGCCGAACGTCAGGGCACAGACCTTTTGGTTACTTTTGGGGCGTTTGCCAAAAGTGACCCGCCGTAAGGGCGGAACCCTAATCAGCAACACCCGCAGCAACGGATATACACCCCAAACAAACCCAACCCCTAAGCCATATCCGGATCCCGAGCCGCCCGCAAAGAATTACTCTCCAACTCATACCGCAACTCATCAATCAACGCCGCCACAGCCTCCGGCGTCCGCAACGCATTGAGCTTCAACCCGCTGATCACCAGATCCACCTGCCCCGAAGCCGGGTGATACAACTTCACCGTCAGCGAATGATCCCCATCTACTGAACACTCGCACGCCAATGGCGAAAAACTCTGTTCGAGGCTGGCGCGCAACTGCGCAAGATTCATCATGGAGCCTGTTCCTTTAGCTGTTTCGAAGGGAGACGATCCCAAGCCAACAGGCTCGTATCGCACCCCAACAGACTAAGAACTGCCCCACCGCATCAGAACCTGCATTTGCACCGCATCGGCTAGTGCATTTGCACCTACCGCTGCCCCTTCGTGCCGCGCTCGCCAGAAAACAGACCACGTTCCCGCGCCCAGACAATCGCCTCGCTGCGGCTGTGCACATCGAGCTTGGAATACACGGTCGCCACATGATTGCGCACGGTATTCGGCGCCAATTTCAGGCGTGCGGCAATCTCCTTGTCGGCCAACCCTTCGCAGATCAGCCCCAGCACGTCACGCTCGCGCGCCGTCAGGTCAGTGAAGGACACGCTCGGCAGTTGCGGCGAGTTGACCTTCTTCACATTGGCCAGTTTTTCGATCAGCGTCCGGCTGAACCACGAAGCGTCTTTCATCACTTCTTCAATCGCCGCCACCAACTCCAATTCCGTGCGCTTGCGCTCGGTGATGTCCATCAGCACCAGCAGATAGCACGGCGTGTCCTGAATATTCACGGTGTCGGCGGACACCGCGCACTCCAGCAGCTCTGCATCCTTCTTGCGCACCCGGACGTCGACCCGATCGATCCGACCGCTTTTCGCCAGGGCAGTCAGCAGCCGGGCCCGCGCGCCATCGTCGTCGATGAAATGCAGTTGGGTCACGGTTTTGCCCACCACCTCATCGCTGTCATAGGCGAGGGTGTCGAGGAAGGCCTGATTGACATCGATCACCTGCTGCTCGTCAGCGCTGCAGATCAGAATCGGCACCGGGGTCAGGCGGAACGCCTTGGCGAAGCGTTCCTCACTCTGACGCAGCGCGACTTCCGCCTTGTGGCGCAGCTCCATGTCGACGAAGGAAAACAGCATGCAATCCTCATCATTGAGCACCAACGGCTGCCCGGCAACGATCACTTGCTTGCTGCCGCCATCGGGCAGGCGCAGTTGCGCCTGCATTTGCGGAATGGTCGCCACATCGCGCAGGCGCTGAATCGCCAGATCCCTTTGCTCGGCCTGCTCGAAAATATCGATTTCATAGGCCGAGGTGCCGATCACCTGGTCGCGGGAATAGCCGGTCATCTCCAGGAACCCCGGATTGACCTTGATGTAGCGCAAATCGCTGAGGCGGCAGATCACCGCCGGCGCCGGGTTGGCATTGAAAGTTTTTTCAAAGCGCTGCTCGGCGTTGGCCCAATCGGTGACGTCGCTCATGATCAGCACCAGCGACTCCGGCTGCCCTTCGCGGTCCGTCAGGATCATGCTGCGCACGTTGTGCACCCATACGTGCTCGGGATCGTCCACGGCAGACACCTCGATCAGCACGTCGTTGAAGGCTTCGCAGCGCGCCGCGCGGCTGATCGGGTAGTGTTCCGGGGGCACCGTATGATTGTTGCGATAGCGCAGGCTGAAACGCTTGGCGTACTCATCGGCATTAGTGCCCAGCTCACCGATCCGGCTGACACCGTGCATGGCCAGCGCCGCCTCGTTGGCCCAGAGGATGCTCTGATCGAGCTCCAACAGAATCACCCCGTCGGACAGCCCGGCAATGATCTGCTGCAACTGGCGACGATTGGTTTCGCGGGTCAGGACTTCCTGGCTCATTGGATCTCCACAGGGAATGCGCGTGTGAAGATTACGACCGCAGGCGTTCGTGATCGTGCCGAACATAAATTCCCGCACCACCACAATCCCCCTGTGGGAGCGGGCTTGCTCGCGAAGGCGGTGTGTCATTCAACTGATTTTTAACTGACACTCCGCCTTCGCGAGCAAGCCCGCTCCCACGGGGGGGGATTAGCGTTGGCCGGAGGTTTCCACCAACTCCCGCAACGTATCGAGAAACAACCTGAGCACCGGCGAAGCATCGTCAGCGCGATAAGTCGCATACAAAGGCACCTCCGGCAGCGCCGGCGTCAGCTTGCGAAACACCAGCCCCGCCGGGGCCAACTGCTCGATCGAGGCCGGCAGCAGCGCCACCCCGAAACCCGCGCGCACCAGGCTGAGCAAGGTCTGCACCTCGATCACCTGCTGGCGGATCTGCGGGGTGAACCCGGCCTGGATGCAGCATTGATAAAGGAAATTGGCGAACCGCGACTGCTTCAGTTCCAGCGCGACAAACGGTTCCTGCGCCAGATCCGCCGGGGCCAGCACCTCGCGAGCGGCCAGCGGATGATCCGCCGGCATCACCACATGGATCGGCTCGTAGATCAGCAACTCATTGCGCAGCAACGGATCGTCATAACCGACGCGAAACACGCAAGCGTCGATACGCTTTTCCTTCAACGCCTTGACCTGTGCCGCCGGAGTCATTTCATGCAGCCGCCAGTTCACCTGCGGATAGCGCTCACGAAACAGGTGCAAGGCCTTGGGCAGCACGCCGACCATCACCGAGCTGATCATGCCGATTTCCAGTTCGCCGAGCTGCCCGCGCCCGGTCTGGCGCGTCAGGTCCAGCGCCCGTTCCAGCTGTTCGAACACCAGCGGCGCCTGTTCCTTGAGCATCTGCCCCGCCGCTGTCAGCTCGACCCGGTGATGGCTGCGCTCGAACAACGGTGTGCCCAGCTCCTCCTCCAGCAGGCGAATCTGCTGGCTCAGCGGCGGCTGGCAGATGTGCAAACGCTCCGCCGCCCGACCGAAATGCAGCTCGTCGGCCAGGGCCATGAAATACCGCAGCAGGCGCAGGTCCATGGCGCCTACCCCAGACTCAGCGGTGTCGAACGCTGGCGCACGCCGGTCAGCGCAAACAAGGCGTTGGCAATCGCGGGTGCCACCGACGGACTGCCCAACTCACCGACGCCACCGGGTTTTCCGGGCTCGCCATCGAGCAACACGATGTCGGTGGCCGGCATGTCCGACATTCGGGTCACGCGGTAGTCGTGGAAATTGCTCTGCACCACCCTGCCCTGTTGGATATCGAGCCGGTCAAACAGTGCATGGCCCAAGCCCCACATCAGTCCGCCGTAGATCTGCTCTTCGACCCCGCCCGGCGACACCGCCAGACCGCAATCGACCACACAGGTCAGCTTCTCGACTTTCGGTTTGCCATCGACCGTCGCGACCCGCGCCACCACCGCGATAAAACTGGTGTAACCCTGATTGGTCGCGATGCCCAACGCAGTGCCGGGCGGTAACGCCTGGCCCCATCCGGCGCGTTCGGCAGCCTGTTTGAGCACCGCCACATGCCGTGGCCGCTCCTGCATGTTGGCCAGACGGAACGCCAGCGGATCCGCGCCTGCCGCATGCGCCAACTCGTCCATGAAGCTCTCGACGGCGAACACGTTGGGGATGAAGCTCACCGAGCGATACCAGCCGCTGGGCACGTGGCTTTCGTGCTTGACCCAGTTCAGCTCCAGGTGCGGCGGACGGTAGGCGAAGTCCCACGCGGTGATCGCTTCGGTGGTGCTGTAATCCATGTGATCCGGGCGTTCGAAATAGCCCGGCTCCCACTGCTCCGGCGAGGCGGGTGATACCGCGTGCAGTTGCAGCGCAGCGAGGTTGCCCAGGGCATCCAACGCGCCTTTGACCCGGTGCAGTGTGGCCGGGTGATTGAACAGTGCGTGCATCTCGTCTTCACGACTGTTGAGCAACTTCACCGGTACTCCGGTTTGCTGCGCCAGATACGCCACCTCGAACAACCAGTATTTGGCTTCCCGCGCACCGAAACTGCCGCCGGATACCAGTTCGTTGATGGAGACTTTGTCCTTGGCGATGCCACACACGGTTTGCGCGGCTTCCAGCGCTGACGACGGCACCTGCACGCCGCCCCAATAGGTGATTGCGTTGTCCTGCACTTGCGCGGTGATGCAGATCGGTTCCAGCGGGTTTTGCACCTTGTACGGCATGCGGTAATCGGCTTCGATCAGCTTCGCCGCGTGCGGCCATTGCGCGCCGACATCGCCATGCGTCATGGCCGTGATGGTCTGGCTTGTCGGATCGGTAATAGCAGCCGCTTGAGCCTTGGCCAGTTCCGCGCTGTCGAACCCGGCCAGTGGCGAATCACTCCACTTGATCTCCAACACTTTACGACCCTGTTGCGCCGCCCAGAACGTGTCGGCCAGCACCGCAACGCCTTCCAGATTACCGCCGAGCACGTCCGGGCGCCCGGGGACTGCAATCACCTTGCGCACGCCCGGCACCTGCAATGCCGCCGCCGAATCCACGCTGACGACTTTCGCCCCGACCACCGGCGCCCTCTGAATTACCGCCACCAGCATCCCCGGCAACTGCACGTCGATGCTGTACTTGAAGCGCCCGCAGACCTTGGCCGCAGCATCGCGCTTGTGCCGCAGTTTGCCGATATATTTGAACTGCGCCGGATCCTTTAGGCTGACGTGGGCCGGTGCCGGCAGACGCGCTGCCACCCCGACCAGGTCGCCGTAGCCGAGGCTGCGCTTGCTGGACAGATGAACCACCCGACCTTCTTCGGTGCTGCAGCTGTCGGGGCTGACTGTCCAGTGCTTCGCCGCAGCGGCGATCAACAACGCCCGCGCTGTGGCCCCGGCCATGCGCAAGCGCTCGTATTCCAGCGAAACACTGGTGCTGCCGCCGGTGGAAAAGACTTTCCAGATCGGGTGAATGTAGGTCTCGAAGAACGGATCTTCCGGGGTGATCACCTGCACGGTCATCGGGTTCACATCCAGCTCCTCGGCCACACACGCAGCCAGTGCGGTTTGCGTGCCGGTGCCGGAATCGTGCTTGTGCACCACCAGTTTCACGGTGCCGTCGGGGAAGATCCGCACCCAGGCGTTGGGCTCGAATTCGGTGGCCGGCGCCGGTTTTTTCGGGTCGCTGGCGGCGCTGCCGGAGGGCATGTACAAGGCAATCGCCAGGCCCGAAGCGACCGTCGCTGCCTGCTTGAGAAACACCCGGCGTGACGGTTCGATCAAGGTCTCGTCGCGCAGGCTCATCACGCCTCCTTCGGCGCATTCGCCGCACGTTTGATCGCTTTGTTGATCCGCCCATAAGTGCCGCAACGGCAGATATTCCCCGACATCGCATTGCGGATCGAATCGTCGGTCACCGCCGCTCCCGTGTTGAGCAGCGCAGCGGCAGACATGATCTGCCCGGATTGACAGTAGCCGCATTGCGGCACATCTTCGGCGACCCAGGCCAGTTGCAGCGGATGACTTTCGCTCGGTGACAGACCTTCGATGGTGGTGATGCTGTGGCCCGCAACGGCGGCCAGCGGCAACTGGCAGGAACGCACCGCGACGCCGTCCAGGTGCACAGTGCAGGCACCGCACAGGCCCATGCCGCAGCCGAATTTGGTGCCGGTGAGTTTCAGTTGATCACGCAGTACCCATAACAAGGGCATGGAGGGGGACGCTTCATCCAGCTCGCGTCGTTCGCCGTTTACCGTGAATGCGATCATTGTCAGGCTCCAAAAGAGCGGCCCGTCTTTGTGCGGGCCTGGTGACCGATTATTGGAAGCCCACGCAACACGCGGCCAGCGACGATTTCTGCCAACCGGTGTAAGCAGGACTAACAACATGTACAAGCGATACCCGTCGGTGCAGTCCATGAGCGCGTTCATCCACGCAGCGCGCAGTGGCAGTTTCTCCAGCGCGGCGCGCAAGCTCGACTTGACGCACAGCGCGATCAGCCAGCAAATCCGCGCGCTCGAAGAATTCATCGGCCAGCCGCTTTTCGTGCGTGAAGGCGGCGGCAGCAACCTGACCGATGCCGGGCAGTTGTTTGCCAGCGTGCTGGCGGACGGTCTGGCGCAAATCGATCGAGCGCTGTCCTCGGTGAAAAACCGCAGCGTGGCGCAGCGCCTGACATTGGACGTCGACAGCGAACTGGCACAGAGCTGGCTCAATCCGCGCCTGCCGGAATTGCTCGACGGACTCCCGGATTACGAGGTGACGCTGCTGTCGATGCCGCGCAGTGATCGCGGCAGCTTCGAGCGGGTCGATCTGGCGTTGCGTTACGGCTATGGCGATTGGGATGACTGCGAGATGACGCAGATCTGCGGCGATCGGGTGTTGGCCGTGGCTTCGCCGGCGCTGCTTGAGCGCTATGGTCTGCAGTTACCGCTGAGCCCGGAGCAGATTCTGCAGTTGCCGCTGTTGGGGTATACGCGAAGGTCGTGGATTCCGTGGCTGGATGCGGCCGGGATGCCGCCGGTAGAGCCAGCGGCGCGGGTGATTTTCGATAATGCGGCGAACCTGACTGCGGCTGCCGAAGCCGGGGTGGGCGCCGGACTGGTACGCGGCTTACTCGCCGCCGATGCGTTGCGCAGTGGGCGGCTGGTGGCGTTGAACGAGGCGCAGATTGCTGCGCATTACAACCTCTACGCGGTATGGCCGCATGGGCAGGCCGAGCGCGTGGCGCCGGTGGTTGAGGTGATCAGGCAGTTGGCTGCGCGTACACAGTCCTGACGCCTTCGCGAGCAAGCCCGCTCCCACATTTCGAGCGCATTCCTCCGCTGAAATGCATTCCCCCTGTGGGAGCGGGCCTGCTCGCGAAGAGGCCCCTTCAGTCACATCACTGTTGAATGACACTCCGCCATCGCGAGCAGGCTCACTCCTACAATTGGAATGTGCCCCCCTGTAGGAGTGAGCCTGCTCGCGATAGCGCCGGTACAGTTTCCACAGAAGTAAAAACCAAAACCATATCGCCCAAGTATCACCAGCGCGCCCAATTAATATTGTACGAACCCCTCCGCCCTTTCCAATACTCGCCCTCAGCAACCACCCACCCGGGCCGGATGCGAACAGGCGAGGGAATGCGCGAGTGCTGCGCATAGAAATGGCCGATAGCCCGGGGCGTGGATGCCGAGAGCCGCAAGGCTCCCTTCCCCGCTATCAGGAGATCGACTTCAATGATCATCGATATCAGCTGCTATCCCACGGATCTCGTGGACCTCGCCTGGAGGCATGACGGTGACCCGTTCACCGGCGAGCGTTTGCTGGAGATGATGGATGGCCCGTACATGGTCAACGGCAAACCTCGCCGGATCGACAAAGCCTTCATCCAGCCGCCGCAGGGCAACACCATCTACACCTGGACCGACGGCGAACTCTCGGGCCGTGAATCCATCGACGCCTACATGGCCTACACCCTGAAAATGGTGCAGACCTACCCGGATCGTTTCATCGGCTGCTTCGTCTACAACCCGCGCTGCGGCGTGGAAAACGGCGTCGAAGCGATCGAGCGCTACGTCAAGCAACACGGCTTCAAGATGGTGCAGATGCAAGCCAACATGCACGCCTACCGGCCTGATCGTGCACTGGACTGGGTGCGCCCGTGCTTCGAGAAATGCGCCGAGCTGGGTATTCCGGTCAAGCTGCACACCGGTGACGGGCCGTACAGCATCCCGTCGGAATGGGTGCCGATGATCAAGGAATTCCCCAACGTGAATTTCATCATGGCCCACTTCGGCGTGCAGACCGGCGGGGTCTACGTGTTCGAACCGATGCAATGGGCGATGGAACTGCCCAACGTCTATTGCGAATCCGGCTGGTGCCTGCAATCGCGGATCGTCGAGTTCGCCAAGGTCCTGCCAACGCACAAGATTCTCTTCGGCACCGACACTCCGCCGAACGAACCGGGCATGTGGCTGCGCCTGCTCGAAGTGTTGTGCCACGAGCCGCCGCAGGGCCTGAACCTCGACGAAGACACCCTCGAGGAGTACCTGGGCAACAACACCGCGCGGATGATCGGCCTCGAGCCAACCGCACCGCCGCGTTCCGTTTCCGAAGCAGAGGCGCAACTCAAGCGCCCCGTCACCACGCAACTGGCCAGGAGCTGAACCGATGATCATCGACACCCATCTGCACCCCACCAACCTGGTCGACGAGGCCTGGCGCCACACCGGCGAACCGTTCACCGGCGAGCGCATGCTCAAGCTGATGGACGGCCCGTACATGATCAACGGCAAACCGCGCCGCATCGACATGGGCTTCATCCAGCCGCCACCGGGCAACACCGGCTATCGCGACGGCAACCGCCGGGGCCGCGAGGGCGTGCGTGACTACATGTCGTACGTCGCCGAACTGTGCGTGAAGTACCCGGATCGCTTCATCGGCAACTTCAACTTCAACCCACGCTGGGGACCGGAAAACGGTGCGGCGGAGCTGGAATTCCACATCAAGGAATACGGTTTCAAGATGCTCAAGCTGCACGCCAACATGCACGGCTATCGCCCGGACCGGGCGCTGGACTGGTTGCGTCCGGCGATGAAAGTCTGCGCCAAGTACAACATCGTGGTGCTGATCCATACGGGCGATGGCCCGTACACCATTCCGACGATGTTCTACCCGATCATCCGCGAGTTCCCGATGGTCAATTTCATCATCGGCCACTTCGGCATCCAGACCGGCGGCAACTACTCGTTCGAGGCGTTCTGGATGGCGATGGACACGCCGAACGTGTACTGCGAATCCGGCTGGTGCTTCCAGTCGCGGATCGTCGAATTCGCCAAGGAACTGCCGCGCAACAAGATCGTGTTCGGCACCGACTCGCCGCCGAACGAACCGGGCATGTGGCTAAGGGAGCTTGAGGTGCTGTGCTCACCGGCACCGCAAGGGCTGGGCATCGATGAAGATCATCTGGAGGACTACCTGGGCAACAACATCGCCCGGTTGTGCGGGATCGAACCGACGCCGCCGCCGAAGGATCTGGCGGAGGCCGATATTCGCCTGACTACCACGTACCTCTAGGTAGACACATTCCAATGTGGGAGCGGGCTTGCTCGCGAAAGCGGTGTGTTATTCAACAATAAATGTGGCTGATCCACCGCATTCGCGAGCAAGCCCGCTCCCACATTTGGGCAGTGTTACGACAGTTACACAGCGACTTTACAGGCACGAAGATGACCCGGCGTTCTCTCGACCGGCAGGCCAACGGCTGCTCGATCGAACGCCCTCTCACCCCTGCGTGCCTGCTTTTTACGAGGTGAAACCATGACCCGTTCGACGCTCGGCGACACGCAGGATTTTCACGTTTTCATCGACGCCTATCGCCGTGAGTACCCGGACGATGTGCTGACCATCACCCAAGCGCTTTCTGCCGATCAGGACGTCACTGCCCTGGTCGATGCCCTCGCCGCACAGGGCCGCGATCCGTTGCTGATCTGCGAAAACGTCGGCGGCCTCAAGGTGCCGGTGGCGACCAATCTGTTCGCCTCCCGCACCCGTATTGCCCGGTTGTTCGGTGTCACCCCGGCGCAATTGCACGAAACTTTCCAGAGCCGCGCCAACCAGCCCATCGCGCCGCGCTACGTGGCAACCGGCCCGGTGCTTGATGAAGTGTTCGAAGGCGAAGCCGTGGATCTGGCGCTGCTGCCGATGCTCAAGCACTTCGACAGCGACCGCGGCCCGTACATCACCAACGCGATCATCATCGCCGAGGACCCGCTGACCGGCATCGCCAACATGAGTTACCACCGCTCGATGCGCCACGCCCGCCAGTCCTTGGCAACCAGCCTGCACTCGCGCGGACACCTGTGGCGGATGCTGCAGACCGCCCGCGAACGCGGTGAAGAATTGCGCGTGGCGATGGTGGTCGGCGCGCATCCGCTGTTCATGCTCGCCGCCGCTGCTCGCTTGCCTTATGGCAGCGATGAACGCGCCGTCGCCGGCGGCTTGTTCGGCGCGCCGCTGGAATTGGTCAAGACCCCGCGTTACGGCATCGGCGTGCCAGCCTATGCCGAGTTTGTCCTCGAAGGCGCCATCGACCCGACGGCCTACGCCGAGGAAGGCCCGTTCGGCGAATTCAGCGGTTACTCCTCGGATCGCTCGACCAACAACGTGCTGCGCGTCGACACCCTGTTACGGCGCAAGGACGCCTGGCTGGTGGACGTGATGGGCGGCCGCTACGCCGAACACCTGACCCTCGCGCGGCTACCGCGCGAAGCGGAAATGAGCGAAAAACTCAAGGCGCGCTTCCCTGCCGTCACCGCCGTGCATTACCCGAATTCCGGCACGCATTTTCATTGCTATGTGGCGCTGGATCAGAGCCGCGACGGCGAAGCGCGGCAGATCATGCTCGCCCTGCTCGGCTGGGACCCGTACCTGAAAAGCGTGATCGCGGTGGACAGCGATATCGACATCACCGACGACAGCCAGGTGTTGTGGGCGCTGGCCACGCATTTCCAGCCGCATCTGGATATTTTCGTGATCGACGGCTTGCCCGGCAGCCCGCTGGATCCGTCGTCCTCGGTCAACGGCACCACTTCGCGCATGGGCCTGGACGCCACCCGTGGCTCGGGCTTCGACGGGATCAAGGCGCAGCTCGATCAGGACGTGCTCGAACGTGCCCGGCAACTGCTCAAAGGGCTGGCATCGTGAACCGCCAGCGGCTGGTGGTTGGCATCAGCGGCGCGTCCGGCTTCATCTACGGCGTGCGCCTGCTGCAATTGCTCGCCGAACTGGACATCGAAAGCCACCTGATCATCAGCCGCGCCGCGCTGCTGACCATGGCCCATGAAACCGACTACAAACTGGCCGAGGTCACCGCACTCGCCAGCCAGTACCACCGCGCCGATGACGTCGCCGCCGGGATCGCCAGTGGCTCGTTTCGCTGCCTGGGCATGGTGGTCGCGCCGTGTTCGATGCGCACGCTGGCGGAGATCGCCACCGGCACTTCGTCCGGGCTGATCGGCCGCGCCGCCGACGTCACCCTCAAGGAACGCCGCACGCTGGTGCTGATGGCCCGCGAAACGCCGCTGACCCTCGCCCACCTGCGCAACATGACCGCCGTCACCGAGATGGGCGGGATCATCGCCCCGCCGGTGCCGGCGTTCTACGCCCGGCCCGAGAGCCTGGCGCAGATGGTCGATCACAGCCTCGGCAGAGTGCTCGACCTGTTTGGCCTCGATGCCGGGGTTGCCACCCGCTGGAAAGAACACCGAGAACCCTGTGGGAGCGGGCTTGCTCGCGAATGCGGTGGGTCATTCAACAATGATGGTGGCTGACACACCGCATTCGCGAGCAAGCCCGCTCCCACCCAGAGCAAATCCGCGTCCATCAAGGAGCTTCATATGAACACCCCCTTCAACGCCCCAACCCCCAATACCAAAATCCCTGTGACCATACTCACCGGCTTCCTCGGTGCCGGCAAAACCACCCTGCTCAACTACATCCTCAAGGAAAACCACGGGCGCAAGATTGCCGTGATCGAAAACGAGTTCGGCGAGGTCGGGATCGATGGCGATCTGGTGCTCAGCTCCGAGACCGAAGAAATCTACGAGATGGTCAACGGCTGCGTGTGCTGTACCGCCGAGGTTCGTGAGGATCTGGTGCGCATCGTCCGCGAGCTGGTGGCGCGGCCGGTGCGTCTCGATCACATCCTGATCGAGACCAGCGGTCTGGCCGATCCGTACCCGGTAGCGCAGAGCTTTTTCATCAATGACCCGATTGCCGAGGAAGTCGAACTCGACGCGATCGTGACCATGGTCGACGCCAAGCACATCGCCCAGCACCTGGAAGATCTGCAACTGGATGGCGTCGATAATCAGGCGGTGGATCAGATCGTCTGCGCCGACCGCATCGTCATCAACAAGGTCGATCTGGTCAGCAGCGACGAGGTGGAAATCCTGCGCGGCAAGATCCGTGGCTTGAACGCCACGGCGGATCTGGTGACCTCCACTCATGCACAGATCGACCTGACGAAAATCCTCGGCATCGGCGCGTTCGAGTGCACGCAGAAGCTCATGGAAATCGGCGCTGAACCTGAGCATCACGACCATGAACACCACCATGAACAAGCCGACCATGAACACGACCCCAGCGTGTCATCGGTGGGCATCGCCGTGGACGGCGCGGTCGACCTGATGGCGTTCCATCGCTGGATCAGCGAGCTGCGCTCCTCGCAGGCCGACAACCTCTATCGGATGAAAGGCGTGCTCGCCGTGGCCAACGAAGACCAGCGCTACGTGCTGCAAGGCGTGCACAGCCTGGTGGAGTTTCGCGCCTCGACCGCGTGGGGCACGGAGCCTCGCTCGAGCAAGATCGTGTTCATCGGCCGCGACCTGGACCGCGCGGCGCTGAATCAGGGCTTTGCCGCCTGCCTGGCAGGCTGAACAAGGCATCGGAGCCGGTGGATGGCGGCTTCGGGCACGAATGACTGATGCCAGATTTTTTGCACAACACAAAACCTGTGGGAGCGGGCTTGCTCGCGAAAGCGGTGGGTCATTGAACAATGATGTCAACTGACACACCGCTTTCGCGAGCAAGCCCGCTCCCACAAGGATTGCGGTGCCTCTAAGACAGCATCAGACGAATACCCCTCTGTACCGAATAACAACAGCTAGAGGTGATTCCCCATGTCGTCAGCCACTCCTTCCTCCACCGTGCACCCCGTCGACCGCGTTCTGCCGGTGCGACAGATGCTCACCCTCGGCCTGCAACACATGGCCGTCTCGTACATCGGCGCCATCGCCGTGCCGTTGATTGTCGCCAGTGCTCTGAAAATGTCCCACGCCGACACCGTGGTGTTGATCAGCACCACGCTGTTCTGCTCCGGCATCGCCACCCTTTTGCAAACCGTCGGCTTCTGGAAATTCGGCGTGCGTCTGCCGATTCTGCAAGGCGTGGCGTTCAGCAGCGTCGGCCCGGTGATTGCCATCGGCAGCAACCCCGACGTGGGGTTTGCCGGGGTTTGCGGGGCGGTGATCGGTGCCGGGATCTTCACCATGCTGATGGCGCCGTTCGTGGGCCGATTGCGGCGGTTTTTCCCGCCGGTGGTCACTGGCTGCATCGTCACGGTGATTGGTTTGCAGCTGTTCCCGATCGCCTATGAATGGGTCGGTGGCGGACGCAACGCGAGCAACTTCGGCGCCCCGGCATTTCTCGCGGTGGCGGTGGTGGTGCTGCTGACCATTCTGCTGGTCAATCGCTATGGCAGTCCGCTGCTGCGCAACATGGCGGTGCTGGTGGGCATGCTGGTCGGCGCCGGTCTGGCTTACGGTCTGGGCATGGGCAATTTCCACAGTGTCGAAGAGGCGCCGTGGCTGACCGTGCCCTATCCGTTCTACTTCGGTTTGCCGACTTTCAGCCTGATCCCCATCGCGACCATGGTGGTGGTGATGATCGTGCAGATGGTCGAGTCGATGGGGCTGTTCGTGGCCATCGGCGACATCGTCGACAAACCGGTAGAAGACAAACAGGTAATCAACGGCCTGCGCGCCAATGGCCTGGCCAGCACCATCGCCGGGATGTTCGCCGCATTCCCGTTCATCGCCTTCATGGAAAACGTCGGTCTGGTGATCCTGACCGGTGTGCGCAGCCGCTGGGTGGTCGCCGTCAGTGGCCTGCTGATGTGTTCGATTGCGCTGGTGCCCAAGGCCGGGGCGATCATCGCTTCGATGCCGACCGCGGCGTTGGGCGGCGCCGGCATTGCGATGTTCGGCGTGGTCGCGGCGGCGGGCATCCAGACCCTGGCCAAGGTCGATTACGAGCGCAATCGCTTCAACGTGCTGATCGTCGGTTTCACCATCGCCGCCGCGCTGGTACCGGTGCTCGCGCCCACCCTGTTCAAACAAATGCCCGAGTGGTCACAGCCGTTCCTGCACAGCAGCGTGGTCATCGCCTGCCTGGTGTCGGTGCTGCTCAACGCGGCGCTCAACGGCGTCAGCGTGCCAGAAACCACACCCGGCAAATCCGCCTCGCACATTCTCTGACTGGAGCCTGCCCATGACTCGACTTCAAAACATCCTGATCAAAAACCCGGTCGCAGTGATGACCGGCCTGCGCGGCCCGCGTGCCCGGGCCGGCGCAGTGGACATTCGTGTGGTCAACGGACGCATCGCCGAAATGGCCGCCGACCTCCAAGCGCAACCCGGCGAGCGAGTCATCGATGCGCGCAACGGCGTGGTCTATCCGGGCTGGATCAACACCCACCATCACCTGTTCCAGAACCTGCTCAAAGCCGTGCCCGAAGGCTTGAATCAGGATCTGCAAGGCTGGCTGGCGAGCGTGCCATATCCACGATTGAACCGCTTCACCCCGCAACTGGCGCGGATCGCCGCCCGTCTGGGCATGGTCGAGTTGCTGCTGTCTGGGGTGACGACGTGCGCCGATCACCACTACCTCTACCACGCCCACGGCAGCACCGAGACCGGGGATTTGCTGTTCGATCTGGCGGACGAATTCGGCCTGCGCTTTGTGTTGTGTCGCGGTGGCGCACTGGAGTCCGCCAGCGCCCACCCGGGCTTCTCGAAAACCGCGCTGCAACCGGAAAGCCTCGAACAAATGGTCGGCGACATCGAACGGCTGAAATCGCTGTATCACCAGGACACCCCGGACGCCCTGCGCCGGGTGGTCGTCGCACCCACCACGCCAACCTTTTCGCTGCCGCCGACCCTGCTGCGCGAACTGGCGCACACCGCGCGCGGTCTCGGTTTGCGTCTGCACACGCATTTGTCGGAAACGCAGAACTATGTGAATTTCTGCCGCGACAAGTACAACTGCCTGCCGGTGGAATTCGTCGCCGAACACGAATGGCTCGGCCCGGACGTCTGGTTTGCCCATGCCGTGCACCTGCAACCCGGCGAAATCCGCATGCTCGCCCAGACCGGCACCGGCATCTCGCACTGCCCGGTGAGTAATGCTCGCCTCGGCAGCGGCGTCGCGCCGGTGCCGCAAATGTACGAGGCCGGCGTGCCGATATCCCTCGGCGTCGACGGCGTGGCGTCCAACGAATCCGGAAGCATGGTCGGCGAAGCCAACACCGCGTGGCTGATCCACCGCGCCGAACAGGGCGCCTCAGCGACCACCGTCGAAGACGTGATCCACTGGGGCACGGCGGGCGGTGCGCAGGTATTGGGATTGGGCGCGGTCGGTACGCTGGAGGTCGGGCAAGCGGCGGATCTGGTGATCTACAGCCTTGATCACCCACGCTTCTTCGGCTTCCACGACAGTGCGGTCGCACCGGTGGTGGCGGGTGAGCCGATCAGCGTGAAATACAGCCTGGTGGGTGGCCGGATCGTGGTCGATAACGGCGTGATTCCGGGGCTGGATATCGAACGGATGCGTGCCGAGGCGTGGGAAGGTGTACAGGCGATGATGAATATCGACGATTGACCCGCAGGCGATGCAAAACCTGTAGGAGTGAGCCTGCTCGCGATAGCGGTGTGTCAGCTGACATTTGCGCTACTGACGCACCACTATCGCGAGCAGGCTCACTCCTACAGTGAACAACGGCGCATTCGCGGACTCGGGGTTTGTCGACTAAGGTTACTCCCTCATCGGATTGAGCCCCTGCCAGCTCCACCGGGCTCTTGATCAAGGAGAGACTGATGACGTCGCGTCGCAACATCGAACAGACTTATCGCACCTGGTCCAGCCCCATCCTGCTGGAGTTGAAAAAGCGCGAACACCAAATGCGGCCGGTCGAGCGTCAGGCACTGGAGAATGTTTTGGTCGAACGAAGGTTGCTGGATGTCGGCAACCCCAACGGCCCCGACCGACGCAAGGGCACAGCGGGCAAGAATGACCGACCCGGTTGATCAGCGCATCAGAGCGGCTTGAGGTTCAGCCCCAGTTTCAGCAGTTCCTTGCGCAGCATCGACGGTTTCACAACAGCCATGCCCGCCTGCCATTGCAGCGGCAACAACCGATCCAGCTTCTGCTGGCTGAGCAGCGGCTCAGCCAGCAAACAACTCTTGCCGTCACGGATGCTGATGACGTTCAGCAACCAGTCATCGCCCTGCCCGACCATCCAGCCGCCGATCTGGTTGCGATGTTTGTGAAGCAACGCATCGGCGTCCCACACCGTCATCTGTGCGAAGACCTGTGGCAGGTTGCTGTCCGGTTTGAAGCGTTTCAGATCCGCCGCCAACGCGGTCTGCAGGTCTGCTTCGATGGCGGCCTGACATTCGAGGAAATACCGCTCGGGCCAGTTTGCCGGCAGATTCGCCCGCTGCATTAATGTCTCATAAGCTTCAATATCCGCCTCAGAGGTCATCTGCCCGGTGAGGTTAAGCGTGTTATCGAGGATTGCCGTGGCCAGCAATTTCGCGCTTTGCTCGCTGATTCGCGAGAGCAGACCCGCAGCTTGCCAACGCTGAAAAACCAGCGTCGCCGCTGCACCAATCGGGCGGATGTCGGCGGCGGAACCCAGTCGCTCTGCCCAGTACGGCTCGTAACCGGGATGATGATCGATGACCTCGACCACTTGGTCGAACACCACCAGCGGGTCGAAGTGGTGATAGTCGGACACATCGACCAACACGAATTCGTCGTTTGCTTGCGGCGTGTAACGCTGAAAAGCAGCGCCCCAACTCAGAACGGTCGGCGACACGCTGCTGTTGGGCTTTGCGCTGCTGACCGCGCGGGCGGGACTGCCTTGCAGGTTGAGCAATTCTGCGTAGGCGATGCAGCAGGTGTAGGCGTCGATGTCCAGATAGGACGCGCCGGAGGTGATGATTTTCATGGGGCGCAAACGTCGCACATTTCCATGACATTGGGGTGACATAAAAAGATCGCAGCCTTCGGCAGCTCCTACAGGTTGAATGCAATCCAACTGTAGGAGCTGCCGCAGGCTGCGATCTTTTGATCTTCAGGCCGCGGCTTTACCAGCAGCCACCATCGCCGAAGCCGCGAGCATCGCCCGCAGCAACACCGCACACCCGGCCGCCAGATCAGCCGGCGCGGCATTCTCGATTTCGTTGTGGCTGATCCCGCCCTCGCACGGTACGAAGATCATTCCCGCCGGGCCGAGTTCGGCGAGGAAGATTGCGTCGTGTCCCGCGCCACTGACGATGTCCATGTGTGACAGGCCCAGGCCTTGCGCCGCACCGCGCACGGCTTCTACGCAGCCTTTTTCGAAGTACAGCGGCGGGAAGTCGGCGGTCGGGGTCAGTTCGTAGGTCAGGCCGTGCTCTTCGCAGGTGGTATCGATGACTTGCTTGACCTCGGCGATCATTGAGTCCAGCCGCTCCGGTTGCAGATGCCGGAAGTCGAGGGTCATGCGCACTTCGCCGGGGATGACGTTGCGCGAGCCGGGATAGGCTTGCAGGCAACCGACGGTGCCGCAGGCATGGGGTTGGTGGCCGAGGGCCGCGCGGTTGACCGCGCCGACGATCACCGAGGCGCCGACCAGGGCGTCCTTGCGCAGGTGCATCGGGGTTGGTCCGGCGTGGGCTTCGACGCCGCGCAGTTTCAGGTCGAACCATTTTTGCCCGAGGGCGCCGAGTACCACGCCGATGGTTTTCTGCTCGTCTTCGAGGATCGGGCCTTGCTCGATGTGAGCCTCGAAATAGGCACCCACCTTGTGCCCGCTGACTTTGCGTGGTCCGGCATAGCCGATGGCATTCAGGGCTTCGCCGACGGTGACGCCATCGGCATCGACCTTGGCCAGGGTTTCTTCGAGGGTGAATTTTTCCGCGAACACCCCGGAGCCCATCATGCACGGGGCGAAGCGCGAGCCTTCTTCGTTGGTCCAGACCACCACTTCCAGCGGTGCTTCGGTCTCCACGCCGAGGTCATTGAGGGTGCGCAGCACTTCGACGCCGGCGAGCACGCCGAAGCAGCCGTCGAACTTGCCGCCGGTGGGCTGGGTGTCGATGTGGCTGCCGGTCATCACCGGCGGCAGGTTCGGATTGCGTCCCGGGCGACGGGCGAAGATATTGCCGACTTCATCCACCGCGACGCTGCACCCGGCGTCCTTGCACCACTGCACGAACAGGTCGCGGGCCTGGCGGTCGAGGTCGGTCAGGGCCAGGCGACAGACCCCGCCCTTGACCGTGGCGCCGAGCTTGGCCAGTTCCATGAGCGAGGCCCAGAGGCGGTCGCGGTTGATGTGCTGATGGGTGGATTGCAGAACGTCTACGGCTGCGTTCATGTTGATCTCCTCAGGCAGTTCTTATGAGTGTCTTCAGGTAATTCTTTGGTGGGTTTGAGGCCGCCTTCGCGAGCAAGCCCGCTCCCACAGGTGAACGCATTCCAAAATGTGGGAGCGGGCTTGCTCGCGAAGGGGCCATCCCTCACACCGAAGATTTCACAACAGACGGGCTGCTTCGCATCGAACACAACCCGTAATAAATGACCCCACCCAGCGCCGAGCCGGTAAACCAGCCATAGCTGTAGAACCAGCTGAACGCATCGCTGCCCAACGACAGCAAGGTCAGCACCACCGGCACGCCAAACGCGGTAAAACCGGCCCAGTTCCACGCCGGATACACGTCGTCGCGATACAGCCCGGCCAGGTCCAGTTGCTGTTTCTTGATGAGGAAATAGTCCACCACCATGATCCCGGCGATCGGCCCGAGCAGGCTCGAATAGCCCAGCAGCCAGTTGGAATACACGGTTTCCAGGCTGACATCGGACACGATCAGGCCCAGCTTTTTCAGCAGCTCGTGAGCCATCAGCGCCAACCCGACGAAGCCGGTGAGCAACACCGCTTTGGTGCGATTGATCACCTTGGGCGCGATGTTCTGGAAATCATTGGTCGGCGAAACGATGTTCGCGGCGGTGTTGGTCGACAGCGTGGCGATGATGATCAGCGCCATGGCTAACGCGACCCACATCGGGCTCTGGATATGGCCGATCAGACTGACCGGATCCGACACGGTGACGCCGACCAGTTTCACCGAAGCGGCGGTCATCACCACACCGAGTGAGGCGAAAAGGAACATGGTCAGCGGCAGGCCGAAAATCTGCCCGAGGATCTGATCCTTCTGGCTTTTGGCGTAGCGGCTGAAGTCGGGAATGTTCAGCGACAGCGTGGCCCAGAAACCCACCATCGCGGTCAGCCCGGCAGCGAAGTAACTGACCACACTGGCGCCTTCCGGGCGTTTCGGTGGAATCGCCAGCAACTCGGTCATCGACACATTGGGCATGGCCCACACCAGCAAACCGATGCCGACTGCCACCAACAACGGCGCAGACAGGGTTTCCAGCCACTTGATCGACTCGGCACCGCGGATCACCACCCACAGGTTCAGCGACCAGAAAATCATGAAACCGATCACCTCCCCGGTTCCGCCGAGGGATTTCCAGCCGTCGAAAATCGAGCCGAGAAACAGGTGAATCGCCAATCCGCCAAACATCGTTTGAATCCCGAACCAGCCGCACGCCACCAGCGCGCGAATCAGACACGGCACGTTGGAGCCAAGCACGCCGAACGACGAGCGCAGCAGCACCGGGAATGGAATGCCGTACTTGGTGCCGGGAAAGGCATTGAGCGTCAACGGGATCAGCACGATGACGTTGGCCAGCAGAATCGCCATCAGCGCTTCACCAACGGTGAGGCCGAAATAGGCGGTGAGCACCCCGCCGAGGGTGTAGGTCGGCACGCACACCGACATGCCGATCCACAGCGCGGTGATGTGCCATTTGTTCCAGGTTCGTTCGCGCACCTTGGTCGGTGCCATGTCGTGGTTGTAACGGGGACTGTCGAGGACGTCGCTGCCGGCTTCGAGTTCGAACAAGCCGTCGCGCTCGGTCACTTGCGATCTGTTCTGTTGCATGGCCGCTCCACTGTTCTTCTGATTATTTTTTTTGCTCATCAGACGGCTGCACACCAAGGTGCGAACCGGACGATGGCCGGAGGAACTGACAACTTTCTTGCACCGGCCAGGGTGTCAGCGGCGGCATCAATAAACGTGCCGGATGCCCCGCTTACGCATCGGGCCGTGGTTCAAACGCATTGCAACTTTCTGATATGTCACGGTTTTAATTATTCACCGGAAGCGTCCTCGAAAACTTGTCTGCACGCTCAGGCTAAACGTCTGCCAAGTTGTTCGAACGGTCAGGACTCAATCTGGTGCACTGCACTTTTTTTCATCACCGGCGCTCAGCCGCAGCTCAACTTCAAGCAGCTGATTTCACATAGGAAATCTTGCTCATATTTCCATCCTGTCAAGTGCGTCAAAATGGTGAACAGCCTCACCATTTTGGTGATTTACGTTTTTTATCGTTATTTTTCATGCAGTTAAAACAGCAATAAGCTTATAAAAAATAATCTTGATCAATTGCAGAACTGCGACTAGCTTCTATTCCTGACATCGCTGACAGGAATACGCCGATCAGCGTTGTACATCAATAAAACATTTAGAACCGGCACAAGTCGGTCATGCCTGCGAGGAACTCGGAATGTCTCTGTTGATCCGTGGCGCCACCGTTGTTACCCATGATGAAAGTTATCGCGCCGACGTCTATTGCGCCGACGGCGTGATCAAAGCCATTGGTCAAAACCTGGATATTCCTGCCGGCGCCGAAGTGCTCGACGGCAGCGGCCAATACCTGATGCCCGGCGGCATCGATCCACACACTCACATGCAACTGCCCTTCATGGGCACCGTGGCCAGCGAAGACTTTTACAGCGGCACTGCGGCGGGTCTGGCCGGGGGCACCACGTCGATCATCGACTTCGTGATTCCCAATCCGCAGCAGTCACTGATGGAAGCGTTTCACCAGTGGCGCGGCTGGGCCGAGAAGTCTGCGTCCGACTATGGCTTCCACGTCGCGATCACCTGGTGGAGCGAACAGGTGCGTGAGGAAATGGCCGAGCTGGTCAGCCATCACGGGATCAACAGCTTCAAGCATTTCATGGCCTACAAGAACGCGATCATGGCCGCCGACGACACGCTGGTGGCGAGTTTCGAGCGCTGTCTGGAACTCGGCGCGGTGCCGACCGTGCATGCGGAAAACGGCGAGCTAGTCTATCACCTGCAACGCAAGTTGATGGCCCAGGGCATCACCGGGCCGGAGGCGCATCCATTGTCGCGGCCATCGCAGGTGGAAGGCGAAGCGGCGAGCCGGGCGATTCGCATCGCTGAAACCATCGGCACGCCGTTGTATCTGGTGCACGTCTCGACCAAGGAAGCGCTGGACGAAATCACCTATGCCCGCAGCAAGGGTCAACCGGTGTACGGCGAAGTGCTGGCCGGGCATTTGCTGCTCGACGACAGCGTCTACCAGCACCCGGACTGGCAGACCGCCGCTGGTTACGTGATGAGCCCGCCGTTCCGCCCGCGCGGGCATCAGGAAGCGCTGTGGCATGGCCTGCAAAGCGGCAATCTGCACACTACCGCCACTGACCACTGCTGCTTCTGCGCCGAGCAAAAAGCCGCCGGGCGCGACGACTTCAGCAAGATCCCCAACGGCACCGCCGGCATCGAAGACCGCATGGCGGTGCTGTGGGATGAAGGGGTCAACAGCGGACGTTTGTCGATGCAGGACTTCGTCGCCCTCACCTCCACCAACACCGCGAAAATCTTCAACCTCTACCCGCGCAAAGGCGCGATCCGCGTCGGCGCCGATGCCGACCTGGTGCTGTGGGATCCGCAAGGCACCCGCACCATCTCCGCCAAGACCCACCATCAGCAGGTGGACTTCAATATCTTCGAAGGCAAGACCGTGCGCGGCGTGCCGAGCCATACCGTCAGCCAGGGCAAAGTGGTCTGGGCCGACGGCGACCTGCGCGCCGAGCGCGGGGCCGGACGGTACATCGAACGGCCGGCGTATCCGGCGGTGTTTGATTTGCTGAGCAAGCGGGCTGAATTACACAAGCCCACAGCGGTTAAACGCTGATCAGATCCCCTGTGGCGAGGGAGCTTGCTCCCGCTGGGTGGCGAAGCCGCCCCAAAACCAGGCAATGCGCTCATCCTGATACCCAGGAGTGAATGGTTTTGGGCCTGCTGCGCAGTCCAGCGGGAGCAAGCTCCCTCGCCACAGGGTATGACGAAAACCACTGCCCGACAGAGGCAGAGAACCTCAATAACCGTGAGGCAAAAAACCGTGATCGAGACCCTGAACCATCTCCCGCATCCGCACGAAAGCGCGGCCGCCCTCGCCGGCCATTTCACTGATCTGGCGCCACCGCTCAACGCCCGGCAGGCGCATCTGGAAGCCTCGCGCTGCCTGTATTGCTACGACGCCCCGTGCGTCAACGCGTGCCCCAGCGAAATCGACATTCCGTCGTTCATCCGCAATATCCATCAGGACAACGTGCCCGGTGCGGCGCAGAAAATTCTTTCGGCGAACATCCTCGGCGGCAGTTGTGCGCGGGTATGCCCCACGGAAATCCTCTGCCAGCAAGCCTGCGTGCGTAACAACGCCCAGGAATGCGCGCCGGTGCTGATCGGCCTGCTACAGCGCTACGCCGTGGACAACACGCACTTCACTGAACACCCGTTTCAGCGCAGCGCCGCTACCGGCAAACGCATCGCCGTGGTCGGCGCCGGGCCGGCGGGGTTGTCCTGCGCCCACCGCAGCGCGATGCACGGGCATGACGTGGTGATTTTCGAAGCCCGGGAGAAGGCTGGCGGCCTTAATGAATACGGGATCGCCAAGTACAAACTGGTCGACGACTACGCGCAGAAGGAGCTGGATTTCCTCCTGCAGATCGGCGGCATCGAAATCCGTCACGGACAGAGGCTCGGCGAGAATCTGACCCTCAGCGAGCTGCATCAGCAGTTCGACGCGGTGTTCCTCGGCCTCGGTCTCAATGCCAGCAAACAGCTCGGCCTGCCCCACGAGGACGCGCCCGGCCTGCTCGCCGCCACCGACTACATCCGTGAACTGCGCCAGGCCGATGACCTGACGCAACTGCCACTGGCCGAGCGCTGCATCGTCCTCGGCGCCGGCAACACCGCGATCGACATGGCCGTGCAAATGGCCCGCCTCGGTGCCCGCGATGTGAATCTGGTGTATCGCCGCGGTGCGGCGGACATGGGCGCCACCGGTCACGAACAAGACATCGCCAAAGCCAATCAGGTGCGCCTGCTGACCTGGGCGCAACCGGAGGAAGTCCTGCTCGACGATCAGGGCCATGTTCGCGGTATGCGTTTCGCTCGTACCGAACTGGTCGACGGTCGCCTGCAAGGCACTGGCGAAACCTTCGAACTGGCCGCCGATGCGATTTTCAAAGCCATCGGCCAGGCCTTCGACAGCAGCGCCCTCGCCGACCCGCTGGCCCGCGAACTCAAGCGTCAAGGCGAACGGATTCAGGTCGATGACCACCTGCGCACCAGCATTCCCGGCGTGTATGCCGGCGGTGACTGCACCAGCCTCGATCAGGACCTCACCGTGCAAGCCGTACAGCATGGCAAACTCGCCGCCGAGGCGATCAACGCGCAACTGATGCTCAACGTGGAGGCTGCGTAAATGGCCGATCTCTCGATAGTCTTCGCCGGCATCAAAGCCCCCAATCCATTCTGGCTGGCCTCCGCGCCGCCGACCGACAAGGCCTACAACGTGGTGCGCGCCTTCGAGGCCGGCTGGGGTGGCGTGGTCTGGAAAACCCTCGGCGAGGACCCGGCAGCGGTCAACGTCTCGTCGCGCTACTCGGCACACTACGGCAACAACCGCGAAGTGCTGGGGATCAACAACATCGAACTGATCACCGACCGCTCGCTGGAGATCAACCTGCGCGAGATCACTCAGGTCAAGAAAGACTGGCCGGATCGCGCGCTGATCGTCTCGCTGATGGTGCCGTGTGTCGAGGAATCGTGGAAACACATCCTGCCGCTGGTGGAAGCCACCGGCGCCGATGGCATCGAGCTGAATTTCGGTTGCCCGCACGGCATGCCCGAGCGCGGCATGGGCGCGGCGGTCGGTCAGGTGCCGGAATACGTCGAGCAGGTCACCCGCTGGTGCAAGACCTATTGCTCGCTGCCGGTGATCGTCAAGCTGACGCCGAACATCACCGACATCCGCGTCGCTGCCCGCGCTGCGCATCGCGGTGGCGCCGATGCGGTGTCGCTGATCAACACCATCAACTCGATCACCAGCGTCGATCTGGAACACATGGTCGCCCTGCCCACCGTCGGCAGCAAAAGCACCCACGGCGGTTATTGCGGTTCGGCGGTCAAGCCGATTGCACTGAACATGGTCGCCGAGATCGCTCGTGATCCGCAGACCCAAGGCCTGCCGATCTGCGGCATTGGCGGCATCGGCAGTTGGCGTGATGCGGCGGAATTCATGGCGCTGGGCAGCGGCGCGGTGCAGGTGTGCACGGCGGCGATGCTGCATGGTTTCCGGATTGTCGAGGAGATGAAGGACGGGCTGTCGCGCTGGATGGACAGTCAGGGCTACGCCAGCATCAGTGAGTTTTCCGGCCGCGCGGTGGGCAATACCACGGACTGGAAGTACCTGGATATCAACTATCAGGTCATCGCCAAGATCGATCAGGAGGCCTGTATTGGTTGCGGGCGCTGCCACATTGCTTGCGAAGACACTTCACACCAGGCGATCAGCAGCCTGAAACAGGCTGACGGCACGCATAAATATGAAGTGATCGATGATGAGTGTGTCGGCTGCAATCTGTGCCAGATCACCTGCCCGGTGGCGGACTGCATCGAGATGGTGCCGATGGAGACGGGCAAGCCGTTTCTGGACTGGAATCATGATCCGCGCAATCCGTACCATGTCTCCCCTTAAGGTCGGCGGCGTCTGAATTGACGCCTTCGCGAGCAAGCCCGCTCCCACATTTGGAATGCATTTCAAAATGTGGGAGCGGGCTTGCTCGCGAAGGGTTCATCAGCTTCAACCCATCAATCAGGGTTCCAACCCGATCCCGCGCAAAATCACACTGGTCACCGTCTGCACCGCCCGCTCGAACTGCATGTCCGACAGCGGTTGATGCTCGTTCAAAATATTCACCTGATGATCGAAGTCGGCATAGTGCTGGGTCGAGGCCCAGATCATGTACAGCAGGCTCGACGGTTCCACCGGCAGAATCCGCTTGTCCTCGACCCACTGGCGGATCTTCGCTTCCTTCATTTTCGCCCACTCATACAGGCTGACATCCAGCGCCTCACCGAGGGTCGGCGCGCCGTGGATGATCTCGTTGGCCCAGACTTTCGAACCATAGGGCCGGCTGCGCGAGTGGTTCATCTTGGCGCGGATGTAACTGCTGAGCACCACCCGCGGGTCATCGAACATCTCAAAGCACAGCGCGTCCTGTTTCCACACCTCCAGCAGGTCGAACAGCACCGCGCTGTACAGTTCGCTTTTGGTCGAGAAGTAGTAATGCAGGTTGGAACGCGGCAGCTGCACTTCGGCGGCGATGTCGGCCATGGCGGTGCCGCCGAAACCTTTTTCGGCGAAGACTTTTTCCGCCGCCAGCAGGATTTTCTCGACGTTACTGCGACGAATCTCGATCTTGTGATTGCCCATGAGGGCTCCCTGACAACGACGTTGTTGAAGACTAGCATCCGCTCTGGTCTGGGGGCGACCGCTGTAAATAAAACTTCGTGCGCAAGTCTGCGGATGGCTAAACTGGCATTTCTTTGTCCTGCCTCAGAGGTATCCGCGATGCTGTTCAAGAATGTCCTGACCACCACTGCCCTGCTCGCTTCGCTGTTCGCCGCATCTTCGGTTTTCGCCCACGCCCACCTGAAAAGTGCAACGCCGGCCGCCGACAGCACCGTCGCCGCACCGGCCGATCTGCGCCTGACTTTCTCCGAAGGTGTCGAAGCCAGTTTCACCAAGGTCAGCCTGACCCACGATGGCGCCCCGGTGGCGATCAAAGCGCTGACCACCGAGAACGAAAAGAAAACCCTGATCGTCACTCCCGCCGCACCACTCGACGCCGGTGAATACAAAGTCGAATGGCACGCGGTGTCGGTCGATACACACAAGAGCGAAGGCGCCTACACATTCAAGGTCGGCCAATAATTCATGAGTGAAGCGCTGGTGCTGTGTCGCTTTGTGCATTTCAGCGCGGTATTGATGGTGTTCGGCGCCTGGCTGTTCCGGCCGCTGCTGCTCAAGGCGCCCGTGCCGACACTGGATCGGCATCTGACACAACTGGCGCGCTGGCTGACGGCGATTGCGCTGTTCAGCGGTGTCACCTGGGCGCTGTTGATCACCGCAAGCATGGCCGGCTCGGCGGCGGCCGCGTTCGACCCGGACACCATTGAAGTAGTGCTCGGCAATACCTTTTTCGGGCAGGTCTGGCGCTGGCATCTGCTGATCAACGCGCTGTTGCTGGCGTTGTTATTTACACCTTGGCGATCGAGCGTGCCGTTACGCCTGGGCTTGAGCGGATTGTTGCTGGCGACGCTGGCACCGGTCGGTCACGGTGCGATGCTCGATGGTCTGAGCGGGCAACTGCTGATTCTCAACCAGATCATTCACCTGACGTGCGTGGCCGCATGGCTCGGCGGGTTGTTGTTGCTGGTGTTGATCCTGCGTCAGCCTGGCGAAGCGATAAGCCGGATCCTGCAACGCTTCAGCGGTGTCGGTTACGCGATCGTTGGGGGGCTGCTGATCACCGGGCTGATCAACGTACGCGTGCTGACCGGCCAATGGTGGCCGACGCCCTTGTTCGCCGGGTTTGCCTTGATTCTGCTGATCAAGGCGTTGCTGGTGGCAGGCATGCTCGCCCTGGCGCTGTTCAACCGCTTGCGGATTGATGATTGTGAACAGCGGATGGGCGCGCTCAAGCGCAGTGTGGTGCTGGAGTGGCTGTTGGGGATCGGTGCGGTTGCCGCCGTGTCGCTACTCGGTACCCTGCCGCCGATGATTGCAACCTGAAAGCGCCGCGACTCCCTTGTAGGAGTGAGCCTGCTCGCGATAGCGGTATATCAGTAAACGCCTCAGTGACTGAGATAACGCTATCGCGAGCAGGCTCACTCCTACAGGGGATCTGTGGAGGTCAATGCGGTTGTGTGTCGCCCGCTGCAGTATCGATGCTGACCACCACCGACATCCCCGGTCGCAGGCGTTCCTCTTCCTGCTGGCCCTCATCAATGGTGATCCGCACCGGCACTCGCTGGGCGATTTTCACGAAGTTGCCGGTGGCATTGTCTGCCTGCAACAACGCGAATTCAGAGCCGGTTGCCGGTGAGATGTGCTGCACATGGCCAGTGAATCTGCGGTGGTTCAGTGCATCGACGGTGAAGCGCACCGGCTGCCCGACCCGCACGTTGTCCATCTGGGTTTCCTTCATGTTGGCGATCACCCATTTCTGGTTCGGCACCAGCGCCATCAACTGCGCCCCGGAGTTGACGTAAGCGCCCAGGCGCACACCGATCTGCCCGAGCTGGCCGTCACGCGGGGCGACGATGCGGGTGTTCGACAAATCGATTCGCGCCAGTTGCACCGCCGCTTCAGCGCTGGCAACTGCCGCTTCCAGCGAGCCGCGATTGACGATCACCGTTTGCAGGTCCTGACGGGCGATTTCCAGGTTGGCCTTGGCCTGCGCCACCGCCGCAATGCCCTGCGCGTTGGCCGCCAGGGCCACGTCCATTTCGCGCTTGGACACCGAACCGTCGCTCACCAGCTCCTTGTTACGGCGCAGATCCGCCTCGCTTTTGCGCAACTGCGCTTCACTGTCGGCCACCACCGCCTGACGCAGCTTGATCGTCGCTTCGGCGCTGTTGCGTTGCTGCACCACATTGGCCAGCGAGGCCTTCTGCACTGCCAGTTGCGCCAGTGCCTGGTCGAGGTGCTGCTGATAAATCCGGTCGTCCAGGCGCACCAGCAAATCGCCGGCCTTCACGTACTGGAAGTCCTGCACCGGCACTTCAAACACGTAACCGCTGAGTTGCGGGCCGATGATCGTCACCTGGCCGCGCACCAAAGCGTTTTCAGTGGTCTCGACCGCGCTGCTGAACGGCGGCAACTGCCAGGCGTACAGCACGATCAGTACGCCGATGATGGCAATCGCGGCAAAGCCCAGCGACGAGATGACCCGCACCCGCAACGAGCGTGGCTCGGTGTTCGGCGAGGACGGCGGCGCCACGCCTTCCGGGGTGGCGGCGATGGCATTGGTGGTTGTGGTGGTCGGTTCGGTCATGAATTGGAGGCACCGCTAGGAGGTACGGAAGGCGCTGGGTCGACGGCTTTGGTGGTGCTCATCAGCCACAGCGCACGAATGGACAGCCAGATCATGGTCAGCACCGCAATCACGGCGATCAGCATGAACACATCGTTATAGGCCAGTACGTTGGCTTCGCGGGTCGCCGCGTTGGACAGACTGCGAATCCCGGCCAGATTGCGCAGGCTCGGGTCGGCCAGCAAGGAGCCATAGGCCGAACCGCCGCTCTGCACGCGGGCAGACACCAGCGGATCGGACAACGTCAGGTGCTCGACCAGGTGACTGGAGTGGAATTTCTCGCGCACGATCTGGAACGTGCCCAACAACGCCGCGCCGAGCAAGCCGCCGAGATTGTTGCAGATCCCGAACAACACCGAAAAACTCACCAGGTTGCGCGGGTTGGTCAGCACGTTGCGCGTGCCGAAAACCATGGTCGGGCCGAGGAAAAACGTGCTGCCGAAGGCCAGCAGGAACTGACTGAAATACAGGTTCGCCGGGCGGGTCAGGTTATTGGAAAAACTGTCCATCACCGAACCGGTCGCCATCAGCGCCAGCGAGATGATCAGCGGCATCAGCAGATGCTTGGGATCGATGGTCAGCGCGCTGGTCGCCAGCCCGGCAACGCTGCCGATCAGCATCACCACGTACAGGCTGTGCAACTGCTCATAACCCATGTTGAGGTTCTGCATGAAACCGACGGCGCCGGTGGACTGCTCCGACGTCACCATGCGAATCAGGGTCACCGCCAGCGCCAGGCGGATCATCGTGCCACTGCCGAGCCAACGGGTCATCAGCATCGGGTTGCTGCGATTGTGCTCGATCGCCAGTCCCGCGAGGATCAGGGCAATCGAGGCCGCCAGCGCATAGCCGATCCAGTTGGCCTCCAGCCACCAATCGATCCGCCCCAGCGACAACACCGCGCAAAGCAGTGCCACGCCGCTGGCGAGAATCGCGAAGGTGAGAAAATCCAGCGGTTCGAAGGTCTTGAAGCGGTCACCGGGCGGCAACTTGAGCAACAGCACGCAGCCCAGCGACAGCAACGCCATGCCCAATTCGAACAGGTACAAGCCGCGCCATTCGGCAATCTGCAGCAAGTCCTCGGAGAACAAGCGCGCCAGCGGCAAGGCCAGTTGTGAGGCGCCGAGCCCGAGCACCAACGCCTTCAGCCGCCACTTGGCCGGAAACGCCTGGATCATGTAATACAGACCCAGCGAACTCAGTGCCGCACCGACCATGCCGTGCGCCGCACGCACCGCGATGGCCGAGCTCAAGTCGTTGACGAACAGGTGGCCGAAGGTCACCAGCGCATACAGCACCAGAAACACTTCGGTGAATGCACGCAGGCCGAACTGCTGACGAAACTTCACCAGCAGCAGGTTCATCGACACGTTGGTCATCACGTAGGCGGCCGGCAGCCAGGCCATCTCCGCCGTAGTCGCGCCCAGCGCGCCTTGCAGGTAAGGCAGGTTGGCGACCACCAGCGAGTTGCCCAGACCACCGGTCACCGCCACCAGCAACCCGACCAGCGCATAGGCCAGGCGCTTGGGGTTGGAGTGCAGCGGCGTCGAGGGGGAACCGGGCAGACTGGGCTTCTCGTGTGGCTGCCAGTTGCGCGGGGCGTATCGATCCATTGAAAGGCCTTGTTTGGGGATGTCTGAGTTTGCCGCAATCAACGACAAAACACACATCCCCTGTAGGAGTGAGCCTGCTCGCGATAGCGCAGTGTCAGTCAGCATCAATGTTGAATACTAAACCGCTATCGCGAGCAGGCTCACTCCTACAGGGTCAAATGTCGGACCGGGAGTTTTGTGTCAGGCGCGCAGCATCATGTAAGCCGCGACCACCAGGCACACACTGGCAAAGCCCACCTGCAACGTCCGCGCCGGAACCCGGGCGCAGAGTTTGCGGCCGATGATCATGCCGACAATGCTGGCGATGATGAACGCCACGCCAAGGCTGTCGATGCGCACTCCGGCATGGAAGGAGCCGATCACGCCAATGGCGGAAATCAGGCTGATCACCATCAACGACGTCGCAACAATGCCGCGCATCTGCACGTCGGTCAGTTGCTTGAACGCCGGGACGATCAGGAAGCCACCGCCGACGCCGAGCAGTCCCGACACCACGCCCGTGACCGCGCCCAATGCCGCCAGTGTCGCGGTGCATTTGGCGGTCCAGTCGAAACGCCCGGTCTCTTCATTCAGCATGCAGTTTTTCTGGCCCCAGCTCGCGTGGCCGTGATCGCTCGGCCATTCGTGCTGACGCTCACGGCGCAGCATGCGCCAAGCGACCATGACCATCAGCAGGCTGAAGAGGATCATCAGAATCTTCTCAGGCAACTGGTGCGCGAAATAAATCCCCACCGGCGAAAAAACCGCACCGAGCGCCGCAATCAGCAGCGCTGCGCGATAGCGCACCAGCCCATGGCGCAAGCCATCAATCGCCCCGACCGCCGCCGCACTGCCGACCGCAAACAACGCGACCGGCGCCGCTTGCGTCATCGTCCAGCCAAGGCCCAGCACCAGCGCCGGCACCGCGAGAATCCCGCCGCCCGCCCCGGTGAGCCCGAGAATCAACCCCATCAACACGCCAAACAGACTTGCCAGCAACATAGGATTTACTCAGTCAACCTTGGACAGACCAGTCAGCCACTCGCGGCCCTTGAGCATGCCGTTCCAGTAGAACCACGGCAGCAGCGTCGCCTTGAGAAACCACGCCGAGCGGCGCGGTACGGTCGCATCGAGCGCGAAGGTCGGCAGCAACTTCCCGCCGTAGCCGAACTCGGCGAGGATCACCTTGCCCTTCTCCACCGTCAGCGGGCAGGAACCGTAGCCGTCGTACTTCAGCGGCATAGGCTTTTGCTTGCGCAGCGCCAAAAGGTTTTCCGCGACCACCACAACCTGCTTGCGCACGGCCGCAGCGGTTTTCGCATTGCTAGTGCCGCAGATGTCGCCAATGGCGAACACTTCCGGGTAGCGCAGATGCTGCAGGCTGTGCGGGTTCACTTCGCACCAGCCGCCAGCGTCGGCCAACAAGCTCTGAGCGATGAAATCCGGCGAGACTTGCGGCGGCACGACATGCAGCAGATCGAAGCTTTTCGCCTGGGTGGTGACGTTGCCGTCAGCGTCCTTGATCTCGAACCACGCGGTTTTCGCCGGGCCGTCGACCTTGACGAGGTTGGCATTGAAGGCCAGTTGCGCGTTGTACTTTTCGATGTACTTCATCAGTGGCGGCACGAAGGTCGCGACACCGAACAGCGCCGCGCCGGCCAGGTTGAATTCGACGTCAATGTTGTTCAGCACGCCGGTTTTGCGCCAGTGATCGCAGGACAGGTACAACGCTTTCTGCGGTGCCCCGGCGCATTTGATCGGCATCGCCGGCTGGGTGAACAGCGCCTTGCCGCCGCGCAGTTTCTGCACCTGATCCCAGGTGTACTGCGAATGCTGATAGCTGTAATTGGAGGTCACGCCATGCTGGCCGAGGCTTTCCTGCAAGCCTTCGATCTTCTCCCAGGCCAGACGCAAGCCGGGACAGACGATCAGGTTTTGGTAGCTGACGCGGCGTTGATCGTTGAGGGTGAGTTGACGTGTGTCGGGATCAATGGCGGTGACTGCCGCTTGAATCCAAGTGGCCTGACGCGGCATCACCTGGCCCATCGGTCGTGCGGTGTCCTTGACGTCATAGGCGCCACCGCCGACCAGCGTCCACGCCGGTTGGTAGTAATGCTGGGCGCTTGGCTCGATCACAGTGATTTTCAGAGTGGGATCACGCTTGAGCAGACTGGCGACGAAGCCGATGCCGGCGGTGCCGCCGCCGATGACCACGATATCTGCACTGATGGATGGGCCCCAGTGTTGATCGTTCATTGCTTGTTCCTTATTGCTGCACGCAAGGATTTCTTGGCCTTCACATAAAATCAATGTGGGAGCGGGCTTGCTCGCGAAAACGGTAGATCATTCAACATTAATGTCGACTGATACGACGCCTTCGCGAGCAAGCCCGCTCCCACAGGGGATGGAGGTGTTAGCTGACATTTATGGATGACCCCAGCTCTTGAGCACCGCCCCGCAATACAGCCCGGAGAGGGTTTTCATCACCTGAATCACTTCAGGACTGGCCAAACCGTAAAAGATGTACTTGCCTTCGCGACGAGTCGCCACCAGGCCTTCATCGCGCAGGATGCCCAGTTGCTGGGACAGCGTCGGCTGGCGCACGCCGGTCATTTTTTCCAGCTCGCCGACGTTGCGCTCGCCCTGAGTCAACTGGCAGAGGATCAACAGGCGATCCTCATTGGCCAGCGCCTTGAGCAGCGTACAGGCCTTGGAGGCGGACGCCCGCAATTGGGCGACTTCACATTCGGTCAGACTGGATTGCATTTGCACGATGCCTTCAACGTCACTTAAGCTGCGAACATTATGTTTTTAGATAAAGTGTTGCAACCCATTTCCCTTGTTCAGGTTCGTGTCCATGCCCGCGCAGATTGAAGCTTTCCTCGACCCCGCCTCCTCGACCTACAGCTATGTGGTCTATGAAGCCGATGGCGGGCAGTGTGCAATCGTCGATCCGGTACTCGATTACGACGGCGCCGCCGGGCGCACCTGCACGGTGCAGGCCGACAAAATCATCGCTTTCGTCCGTGAACACCGCTTGCAGGTGCAATGGCTACTGGAAACCCACGCCCACGCCGATCACCTGTCAGCCGCGCCGTACCTGCGCCGCGAACTCGGCGGCAGGATCGCGATCGGCCAGTCGATCAGCAAAGTGCAGAACGTGTTCAAGGCGCTATTCAATCTGGAACCGGAATTCTGCGTCGACGGCTCGCAGTTCGATCACCTGTTCGCCCCGAACGAGTCGTTCATGATCGGCAACCTCAAGGCCACCGCCCTGCACGTCCCCGGCCACACCCCGGCGGACATGGCCTACCTGATCGATGGCGAACAGATTCTGGTCGGCGACACGCTGTTCATGCCTGACGTCGGCACCGCCCGCTGCGACTTCCCAGGCGGCAACGCGCATCAATTGTTCAATTCGATCCACAAACTGCTGGCCTTCCCCGCCAGCGTAAAACTCTACGTCTGCCACGACTACCCGCCCGAAGGCCGCACCGCGCAATGCCAGACCACCGTCGGTGAGCAGCGCAGGAGCAATATTCATGTGCATGACGGAATCGATGAGGCGGCGTTTGTCGAGATGCGTACCAAGCGCGATGCGGGGCTAGGCATGCCGACACTGTTGCTGCCGGCGATTCAGGTGAATGTACGGGCGGGGAATTTTCCAGCGGCCGAGGATAACGGTGTGGTTTATCTGAAGGTGCCGATCAACAAGCTTTAAAGCAAAAGATCGCAGCCTGCGGCAGCTCCTACAGGAGTATCACTTATGCGTGCCCGGTGTAGGAGCTGCCGCAGGCTGCGATCTTTTGATCTTCAAGACCCCAACGTCAACCCATTCGCCGGCAACGGCAGTGCCGTCTTGTAGCGCACCTGCTTGAGCGCAAAGCTTGAGCGGATGTTCGCCACCCCCGGCACCTTGGTCAGAAAGTCCATCATGAACCGCTCCAACGACTGAATGGTCGGCACCAGCACCCGGATCAGATAGTCCGGGTCGCCGGCCATCAGGTAGCACTCCATCACCTCGGGGCGGTCGGAGATCGCCTCTTCGAAATGCTGCAACGCTTCCTCGACCTGTTTCTCCAGGCTGACGTGAATGAACACGTTCACGTGCAGGCCCAGCAGATCGGCATCCAGCAGCGTCACCTGTTCGCGAATCAGGCCTAATTCTTCCATCGCCTTGACCCGGTTGAAACACGGTGTCGGCGACAGGTTCACCGAGCGCGCGAGGTCGGCGTTGGTGATGCGCGCGTTCTCCTGAAGGCTGTTGAGAATGCCGATGTCGGTACGGTCCAGTTTGCGCATGAGACAAAACCACCTGTTTTTTATGTTTATGCAGATTTTCTATCTGCAAATCGTCTCCAGCGCAACGAAACAGAGAGAAATATTCTTCTTGGCCGGGCCTATGATTGTTGTAGGACAAGATTTCTTTCACCCAAGAATGATTGCCAGCTCACTACAAGAAATTCACAAGATCGAGCGTAGAAGCCATGACCCAAGCGTATGAACCGCTGCGTCTGCACGTCCCTGAACCCTCGGGCCGCCCAGGCTGCAAAACCGACTTCTCCTACCTGCATCTGACCGATGCCGGCACGGTGCGCAAACCTTCCATCGACGTCGAACCTGCCGACACCGCCGACCTGGCGCGTGGGCTGATTCGGGTGCTCGACGATCAGGGCAACGCCCTCGGCCCCTGGGCTGAAAACGTGCCGGTCGAGATCCTGCGCAAGGGCATGCGCGCCATGCTCAAGACGCGGATCTACGACAACCGCATGGTGGTCGCCCAGCGGCAGAAAAAAATGTCGTTCTACATGCAGAGCCTTGGCGAGGAAGCCATCGGCAGCGCCCAGGCCCTGGCCTTGAACATCGACGACATGTGCTTCCCGACCTACCGTCAGCAAAGCATTTTGATGGCCCGCGAAGTACCGCTGGTCGACCTGATCTGCCAACTGCTGTCCAACGAGCGTGATCCGCTCAAGGGCCGGCAGTTGCCGATCATGTACTCGGTTAAGGACGCCGGTTTCTTCACCATCTCCGGCAACCTCGCGACCCAATTCATTCAGGCCGTCGGCTGGGGCATGGCTTCGGCGATCAAAGGCGACACGAAAATCGCCTCGGCGTGGATCGGTGACGGCGCCACCGCCGAATCGGACTTCCACACCGCCCTCACCTTCGCTCACGTTTACCGCGCGCCGGTGATCCTCAACGTGGTCAACAACCAGTGGGCGATCTCGACCTTCCAGGCCATCGCCGGCGGTGAAGCCACCACTTTCGCCGGACGCGGCGTCGGTTGCGGCATCGCCTCACTGCGGGTCGATGGCAACGACTTCTACGCGGTCTACGCCGCTTCCGCCTGGGCTGCCGAGCGCGCCCGGCGCAACCTCGGTCCGACCATGATCGAATGGGTCACCTACCGCGCCGGCCCGCACTCGACCTCCGACGATCCGTCGAAATACCGTCCTGCCGATGACTGGAGCCACTTCCCGCTGGGCGACCCGATTGCCCGCCTGAAGCAACACCTGATCAAGGTCGGCCACTGGTCGGAAGAAGAGCACGCCGCCGTCAGCGCCGAACTCGAAGCCGAAGTGATTGCCGCGCAGAAACAGGCCGAACAGTACGGCACCCTCGCCGGCGGGCAGATTCCAAGCGCCGCGACCATGTTCGAAGACGTCTACAAAGAGATGCCGGAGCACTTGAAGCGCCAGCGTCAGCAGTTGGGGATCTGACATGAACGATCACAACAACAATATTCAGTTGGAAACCGCCATGACCACGACCACCATGACCATGATCCAGGCCCTGCGCTCGGCCATGGATGTGATGCTTGAGCGTGACGACAATGTGGTGGTGTTCGGTCAGGACGTCGGCTACTTCGGCGGCGTGTTCCGTTGCACCGAAGGCCTGCAGACCAAGTACGGCACCTCGCGGGTGTTCGACGCGCCAATCTCCGAAAGCGGCATCGTCGGTGTCGCCGTGGGCATGGGCGCTTACGGCCTGCGTCCGGTGGCCGAGATTCAGTTCGCCGACTACGTCTACCCGGCTTCCGACCAGATCATTTCCGAAGCGGCGCGTCTGCGTTATCGCTCGGCCGGCGAGTTCACCGCGCCGATGACCCTGCGCATGCCCTGCGGCGGCGGGATCTACGGCGGCCAGACCCACAGCCAGAGCATCGAGGCGATGTTCACTCAGGTCTGCGGTCTGCGCACGGTGATGCCATCCAACCCGTATGACGCCAAAGGCCTGCTGATCGCCTCCATCGAAAATTATGACCCGGTGATCTTCCTCGAGCCGAAACGCCTGTACAACGGCCCGTTCGACGGCCACCACGACCGTCCGGTAACCCCGTGGTCGAAACACCCGCAAGCCCAGGTGCCGGACGGTTACTACACCGTGCCGCTGGACGTTGCCGCAATCACCCGTCCGGGCAAGGACGTGACCGTGCTGACCTACGGCACCACCGTGTACGTCTCGCAAGTTGCCGCTGAAGAAAGTGGCGTTGACGCCGAAGTCATCGACCTGCGTAGCCTGTGGCCGCTGGACTTGGAAACCATCGTCAAGTCGGTGAAGAAAACCGGTCGCTGCGTGGTGGTCCACGAAGCCACCCGCACCTGCGGTTTCGGCGCCGAACTGGTGTCGCTGGTGCAAGAGCATTGCTTCCATCACCTGGAAGCGCCAATCGAACGCGTCACCGGTTGGGACACCCCCTACCCGCACGCGCAAGAGTGGGCGTATTTCCCAGGGCCGTCCCGAGTGGGCGCGGCGTTGAAACGGGTCATGGAGGTCTGAATGGGCACGCACGTTATCAAGATGCCGGACATCGGCGAAGGCATCGCAGAAGTAGAACTGTCGCAGTGGCACGTCAAGGTCGGCGACCTGGTGGTTGAAGATCAGGTGCTGGCGGATGTGATGACCGACAAGGCGATGGTCGATATTCCATCGCCGGTACACGGCAAGGTGATTGCGCTCGGCGGTCAGCCGGGTGAAGTGATGGCGGTCGGCAGTGTGCTGATCAGCATCGAAGTAGAAGGTGCCGGCAACTTGAAAGAGTCCGCCGCGCCAGCACCTGTTGCCGCGAAAGAGCCCCCTGTTGCAGCGAAAGTTGAAGCGGTAGTCGAGAGCAAACCTGCTGCCGCTGCTGCACCGCGCCCGGCTCCGGTTTGCCAGGGCCCGATGGTTGCCCGTGAAGCCGATGAACGTCCGCTGGCCTCGCCGGCCGTGCGCAAACATGCGCTGGATCTGGGCATTCAATTGCGTCTGGTACGCGGCACCGGCCCGGCCGGTCGCGTGCTGCACGAAGACCTCGACGCTTATCTGGCCCAGGGTCAAACGAACGCTTCGGCGCCGGCAACTGCCGCGTACGCCCAGCGTCACGATGAGGAGCAGATTCCGGTAATCGGCATGCGCCGCAAGATCGCCCAGCGCATGCAGGACGCCACGCAGCGTGCCGCGCATTTCAGCTACGTCGAGGAAATCGACGTCACCGCGATTGAAGAACTGCGCGCGCACCTCAATGAAAAACACGGCGCCAGCCGTGGCAAGTTGACCCTGCTGCCGTTCCTCGTCCGCGCACTGGTCGTGGCCCTGCGCGACTTCCCGCAGATGAACGCGCGTTATGACGACGAAGCCCAGCTCATCACCCGCCTCGGCGCAGTGCATGTCGGCGTCGCCACGCAAAGCGACGTTGGCCTGATGGTACCGGTCGTGCGTCACGCCGAGGCGCGCAGCCTGTGGGACAGCGCCACAGAAATCTCGCGTCTGGCTAACGCCGCACGCAATGGCAAGGCCAGCCGCGACGAACTGTCCGGCTCGACCATCACCCTGACCAGCCTCGGAGCGCTGGGCGGCATCGTCAGCACGCCAGTGCTGAACCTGCCGGAAGTGGCGATCGTCGGCGTAAACAAAATCGTCGAACGCCCAATGGTCGTCAAAGGCCAGGTGGTGATCCGCAAGATGATGAACCTCTCCAGCTCCTTCGATCACCGCGTGGTCGACGGCATGGACGCGGCGCTCTTCATCCAGGCCATCCGTGGCCTGCTCGAACAACCCGCGACCCTGTTTGTGGAGTGATGCCATGCAAACCTTGAACACCACGCTGCTGATCATCGGCGGCGGCCCCGGCGGTTACGTCACGGCGATCCGCGCCGGACAACTGGGCATTTCGACGATTCTGGTCGAAGGCCAATCGCTGGGCGGCACTTGCCTGAACATCGGCTGCATTCCATCGAAAGCGTTGATTCACGTGGCCGAGCAGTTCCACCAGACCCGCCATCACAGCGAGCATTCGGCGCTGGGCATCAGCGTCTCGGCACCAACCCTCGACATCAGCAAGAGCGTCGAGTGGAAGGACGGCATCGTTGATCGCCTGACCACCGGCGTCGCCGCGTTGCTGAAAAAGAACAAGGTTCAGGTGATCCATGGCTGGGCCAAGGTCGTTGACGGCAAAACCGTCGAGGTCGGCGACACGCGCATCCAGTGCGAGCATCTGGTGCTGGCCACCGGTTCGACCAGCGTCAACCTGCCGATCCTGCCGATCGGCGGGCCGATCATCTCCTCCACCGAAGCACTGGCGCCGAAGTCCATGCCGAAACGCCTGGTGGTGGTGGGCGGCGGTTATATCGGTCTGGAGCTGGGCATTGCTTACCGCAAGCTCGGCGCCGAGGTCAGTGTGGTCGAGGCGCAGGATCGTATCCTGCCGGCCTACGACGCCGAACTGACCCAGCCAGTACACGAAGCACTGAAGCAACTGGGCGTGAAGCTCTATCTCAAGCACAGCGTGCTGGGTTTCGACGGCACCTTGCAGGTGCGTGAGCCGAACGGCGACACCCTCAATCTGGAAACCGATCAGGTGCTGGTGGCGGTTGGTCGCAAACCGAACACTCAAGGCTGGAACCTCGAAGCGCTGAACCTGGACATGAATGGCTCGGCGATCAAGATCGACAGCCGCTGCCAGACCAGCATGCGCAACGTCTACGCCATCGGCGACCTGAGCGGCGAACCGATGCTCGCGCACCGCGCCATGGCTCAGGGCGAAATGGTCGCCGAGCTGATCAGCGGCAAGCACCGCGAATTCAACCCGACCGCCATCGCCGCGGTGTGCTTCACCGACCCGGAACTGGTGGTGGTCGGCCAGACCCCGGACGAAGCCAAGGCTGCGGGGCTGGACTGCATCGTTTCCAGCTTCCCGTTCGCTGCCAATGGCCGGGCGATGACCCTGGAATCGAAAAGCGGCTTCGTGCGCGTGGTCGCGCGTCGCGACAATCATGTGATTGTCGGCTGGCAGGCGGTCGGGGTTGGCGTATCGGAGTTGTCGACCGCGTTCGCGCAAAGCCTGGAAATGGGCGCGCGCCTGGAAGACATCGGCGGCACCATTCATGCGCATCCGACCTTGGGTGAAGCGGTGCAGGAAGCAGCGCTGCGTGCTTTGGGGCATGCACTGCATCTGTAAACGCTGAACCCCTGTGGCGAGGGAGCTTGCTCCCGCTGGGCTGCGAAGCGGCCCCAAACCCAGCCACCCCTGTGCACCTGAAGCACCGCGGTGTCCGGTTTTACCAGTGCTGCGCACTGGAGCGGGAGCAAGCTCCCTCGCCACAAAAGAGGTGAAACATGCAGGAATGAAGGGGGTTTAGTAAGCAAGCTACTATTTTTGCCATCCCTCCATCGTCCGGGCTGCGAAACCGCTCAAGAATGAAGTATTGTTGTGCCCATCCAAAAAAACGTCAGAAGCCTTGAACCGTTTCGACGGTTGTTCAGTGATAGAGGGTGTCATGGGTAACGAAAGCATCATTTGGGACAAGCTGGGTTTTGACTACATCAAGACCGACAAACGCTATCTGTCGTACTTTCGCAATGGCGAGTGGGACAAAGGCACCCTGACCGAAGACAACGTGCTGCACATCAGCGAAGGCTCGACTGCCCTTCACTATGGCCAGCAGTGCTTCGAAGGTCTGAAGGCTTATCGTTGCAAGGACGGCTCGATCAACCTGTTCCGTCCAGACCAGAACGCCGCTCGCATGCAACGCAGCTGCGCTCGCCTGCTGATGCCGCACGTGTCGACCGAGCAGTTCATCGAAGCGTGCAAGGAAGTGGTTCGCGCCAACGAGCGCTTCATCCCGCCATACGGCACCGGCGGCGCGCTGTACCTGCGTCCGTTCGTGATCGGTGTGGGTGACAACATCGGTGTGCGTACCGCGCCGGAGTTCATCTTCTCGGTGTTCGCGATCCCGGTCGGCGCCTACTTCAAGGGCGGCCTGACGCCGCACAACTTCCAGATTTCCAGCTTCGACCGCGCCGCCCCACAAGGCACCGGTGCGGCCAAGGTCGGTGGCAACTACGCCGCCAGCCTGATGCCGGGCTCTCAGGCCAAGAAAGCGCACTTCGCTGACGCCATCTACCTGGATCCGCTGACCCACAAGAAGATCGAGGAAGTCGGTTCCGCCAACTTCTTCGGGATCACCCACGACAACAAGTTCATCACTCCGAACTCGCCATCCGTGCTGCCGGGCATCACCCGCCTGTCGCTGATCGAACTGGCGAAAACTCGTCTGGGCCTGGAAGTGGTGGAAGGCGACGTGCTGATCGACAAGCTGTCGGACTTCAAGGAAGCCGGTGCTTGCGGTACCGCTGCGGTGATCACGCCGATCGGCGGGATCAGCTACAACGACCATCTGCACGTGTTCCACAGCGAAACCGAAGTCGGCCCGGTCACTCAGAAGCTCTACAAAGAGCTCACTGGCGTACAGACCGGCGACATCGAAGCGCCAGCGGGCTGGATCGTCAAGGTTTGATCTGACGGCCGCTGATGCACAAAAGCCCCCATCGAGTGATCGATGGGGGCTTTTTCATGGGCGCTGTTGCTGTAGCCACTCAATGAACACTTTGGTGTGCGCCGACGCTTGCGGGGCAACGCCGTAGTAATAGCGTGGCAGCGGCATGCGCAGATCCGGCAACGGGCAGAGCAGGCGACCACTCGACAAATGTGTGCCGAGCAGTGTGGTCGGACACAGTGCGATGCCCTCTCCCGCCACGGCAGCTTCCAGCACCCGGTGCATGTAATCAAACTGGCGGATCAGCTGAGTGCTGCTCTGGTTCTGGCCAAAATGCATGGCCCAGTGGTGCCAGTCTTCACGCCGCGCCCTGACGGTCAGCAAGGTATGCGCACTGAGGCTGGCGAGATTTGTCAGAGGCAGTCGCTCAATCAATGCCGGCGCCGCGACCATGACCAATTCATCCTCGAACAACGCTTGCGCTTCGAGCGACGGCGCCCAATCGTCACGGCCCCGGCGGATGACAATGTCGAAATCGTCGCGAGCCGGATCCGGCGATTGAGTCTGCGTGACGACCTGGGTGTCGATGTGCGGATGCTGCGCTGAAAAGTCCGCCAAACGAGGTATCAGCCATAACAGGGCGAAGGACGGCCGGACATTGATCCTGATCGTCGGCCGCGCTGCCTGTCGCTTCAACTCGGCAGCCGCGTCGGCAATCTGTGCCAGACCAGCGCTGACTTGCTGATAAAAATGCTCACCCGCCGGCGTCAGCAGCGACTGCCTGATACGCCGTTCAAACAGCAAAACGCCCAAGTGCTCTTCAAGCAGTTTGACGTGGCGGCTGACCGCACTATGGCTGACATGCAGCTCTTCGGCTGCCAGGCTGAAACTTTGATGCCGAGCAGCCACAGCAAAGGCGCGAACGGCGTTGAGCGGGGGAAGTGAATTTTTCATGGGTCTAATTTAGTCACATATGCACTGCATTTAAAGCGTTTGTCAGCGCGTTGTCGCCACGCCAATCTGCCCGCACGCAGACACGCGATTCGACGGAGCAACATCATGCACAGCTACGGACTCTTTGTATTGTTCGCCGCCCTGACCATTTTGAGCCCCGGCCCGGGCGTGGTGCTGACCCTGTCAAACGCCGTGCGCCTGGGCTGGACCGGCGCAGTACCCGGCATTCTGGGCATCGCCTCGGGCGCTTTCGTGGTGGCTGCCCTCAGCGCCACCAGCGTCGGCTTGATCCTCAGCGCCTCGGCCGAGGCGTTTACCGCGCTGAAATACGCCGGGGCTGCGTACCTGTTGTACCTGGGCTTCAAGAGCTGGCGTTCGGATCGTTTCCGTACCCTGCAGCAGGTTCGCCCTTCTCGTCCGGGCTACCGTTTTCTCGAAGCCGCGTCCCTGCAGTTTCTCAATCCGAAAGCGATCTTCTTCTTTCTGGCCGTATTCCCGCAGTTCATCGACACTGAACAGGCTTTTTACCCGCAGTTTTTCAAACTGGTGGCCTCTTACGCGGTGCTGGTGATTCTGGTGCACGGCAGCTATGCCCTGCTCGCCAATGCGGCCAAAGGCTGGTTGTCGAGTCCGAAAGGTTCCTGGCTGGCAGCGAAAGTCTCGGGGGTGGCCTTTGCCGGTTTTGGTCTGTTGATGGCTTCGGCAACCCGCTGAACAACCTGCTCAGGTTCATCCTGTTTCAAGGCAATTCGCTTGCCGCCCCGCGCGGCAATTCCGCTGGCCTGACCATTCTGTTGCTTGCCTGTGCGCGCCTGGGTGATCAATCCGGGAATCAACTCGCCCTCCGGCAGATTCTTCCAGAACCGTACCGGCAAGTGCCCCTGCATGACTTTCTCGTTCAACCGCGCCGGGTTGAAGATGTGGCTGTAGTACGTCAGCCACAACTCGCCGTGCGGGTCATCAATGTTCTGCGCCAGTTGCTGCCATTCCACCGGGCACTGGCGCTGATGGATCAGTCGCTCGCCATCGTAATAAACCCCGTCACGCGGCGTGGCGATCAACCAGCGATGCCGGCCCATGCGTCCGATGAAATGCTCGCTGGCACTGTGCAGGATGTCGTGGGCTGGTTCGTGCCACGCCACATATTGCGGGCCTGGCTGATCCTGCGGGCGTTCGATGAAACGCACGAACGCATGCAAATGGTGGGCTTCGCGCTGCACCTGCTTGATCCGCCGCTGCAACTCGCTGCCGAGTTTGTCGCCGGCCATCATCGCCGTGCGATCGCCATGGCTGACTCGCCACAGCACTTCATACAACAGACTCCAGCGCTGGTCGCCCCGGTAGCGTGCAGCTTGTTCCAGGGTGTCGAGCAATGCACGGGGGATGCGTGCCTGAAACGGCCCCTGCCCCTCCGGCACATGTACGTCACTGGCAAACAGATCGCTCACCCCTTCCGACGCCCAACTCACCAGACTCGGGTCGACTTCATGGCTGAGCAGCCAGCGCGCCTGCTGGCGCCAGGTGTCGAACAGGTCGTCGCAATCGAGATTGATCATCCCCACAACCCCATCTGCTGTGGCTGCGGCCGGTCGCGCAATTGCTGGTAGAGCATTTGGCTGGTGACTTCGGCCTGTTGTGGGTGGTAGTCGCTGGTGATGATGAACGGCTTGGCTTTGGCCAACACACAGCGCATGCGCGCCACGTCCTCATAGCGGATGCGCCGTTGCTGGCGCAATTGCACCAAACGCTCGGTGGTGCGCAGGCCGATGCCGGGAATGCGCGCGATCAGCGCCGGTTCGGCGCGATTCAGATCCAGCGGAAACACTTCGCGATTCTGCAGCGCCCAGGCCAGCTTCGGATCGATATCCAGCGCCAGATTACCCGGGCCTTTGAGCAGCTCATCGGCGCTGTAGCCGTAACTACGCAAGAGGAAGTCGGCCTGATACAAACGATGCTCGCGCATCAGCGGTGGCGCGGCCAATGGCACGCTTTTCGGGCTGTCGGGAATCGGGCTGAATGCCGAATAGTAAACCCGGCGCAGGCGGAAATTGCCGTACAAGGCCTGGGCGCCATGCAGGATCGTGCTGTCGTCGGTGTCATCGGCGCCGACGATCATCTGCGTGCTCTGCCCGGCCGGGGCAAATTTCGCCGAGCGTGGCTCGTTGAGCACGGTCTGCTCGCCGGTGTAGATGGTGTGCATCGCCTGCTTGATCGAGCCGATGTGTTTCTCCGGGGCCAGGGTTTGCAGGCTGGCATCGGTGGGCAGTTCGATATTGACGCTGAGGCGATCGGCGTACCGCCCGGCCTCCTCGATCAATGCCGGATCGGCCTCGGGAATGGTCTTGAGGTGAATGTAGCCGCGAAATTCATGCTCTTCGCGCAGCAGCTTCGCCACGCGCACCAGTTGCTCCATGGTGTAGTCCGCCGAGCGGATGATCCCGGAACTGAGAAACAGCCCGCTGACGCAGTTGCGTCGGTAGAAATCCATGGTCAACGTCACCACTTCCTCGGGGGTGAAGCGCGCACGCGGTACATCGCTGGAGCGGCGGTTGACGCAGTACTGGCAGTCGTAAAGACAGAAGTTGGTCAGGAGAATTTTCAGCAACGATACGCAACGGCCGTCCGGCGTATAGCTGTGGCAGATGCCCATGCCGTCGGTCGAGCCCAACCCGCTCTTGCCCTCGGAGCTGCGCTTGGGCGCACCGCTGCTGGCGCAGGAGGCGTCGTACTTGGCGGCGTCGGCGAGAATGCTGAGCTTGTCGATGAGTTGCATGGCGAAGACTCGATACTGGTTATGCGTACAGTATCGAGTCTATTGGATTGGCACAAGGTGCAAATACAGGATCCTACAAAGGTGCGCGGTTACCTGTAGGAACTGCCGCAGGCTGCGATCTTTTGCTCTGCGCGTCTAATGGCAACTCAAGACCAAACCGCAGGCCCATTTCCTTTCGCCCCGCCACGGTCAGTGCCAGCGCCCGACTGTCCAGATCCTGCGTCACCCACTTGCGCTTCAACGCCATTTGCAACAGCGCCGCCCCCAGTGAACCACCCAGATGCGGCCGGCGCATGCTCCAGTCCAGGCACGGGCAGGCAAACTTGCGGCGCAAGGTACTCAAATCCTGTACCTCAATCCCCAAGCCCGCAAACAACGCCTCGCCACTGTCGCTCAAGCGATAAGCCCGCTCATCGGTTTCCACCAGCCACCCCGCCTCAAGCATACGGTCGTGCAGCAACACCGCGAGCGTCCCGGCCATGTGGTCGTAGCAGGTACGAGCGAATTGCAGGCGATCCGGGGTGTGCGGTTTGAAGATCGGCGCGGCGTTCTGGCCGATCACCATCAACGCTTCCAGCGCCTGGGCCACGCGCTGATCGGCGAGGCTGTAATAGCGATGGCGGCCCTGCACATGCAAGCGCACCAGTGCCAGATCCTTGAGCTTCGTCAGGTGCGCACTGGCGGTGGAGGCGCTGACCTCGGCGACGGCGGCCAATTCCGTGCTGGTGCGGGCGTGGCCGTCCATCAGCGAGCAGAGGATTTTGGTGCGTGCCGGTTCGGCAATAGCGGCGGCCACCTGCGAGACGCCGATGTCTTGATGTTCTGCGTGCATATTTCGCTCCCCGACGAATCGTCGTCGCTGCGAACTGAAGATACTCGCATCACTTTCCCGACGACAAGGCTGTGAACCATGGACCCGATCATCGCTGCGACGCATGCCGATCCCTATCCCTACTACGCCAAACTGCGCGCCGAGGGCGGACTGACTTTTGATCATGGATTGAAACTGTGGGTCGCCAGCAGCGCCCGCGCGGTGAGCGCAGTGCTGACGCATGTCGACTGTCGGGTGCGACCGCTGCAGGAACCGGTGCCCAAGGCGATTGCCTCGGGGATGGCCGGCAAGGTGTTCGGGCAGTTGATGCGGATGAACGATGGCGAACGTCAGCGCTGCCCACGCTCTGCGGTGGAACCGGCGCTGCAGTTGATCGATGACAACCTGGTACGCACGCTGGTGGCGGCGCGATTGATGACGGCGGACGCCGATGGCTTATATAAGGCAATGTTTCGCGGCCCGGTGTGCGTGGTCGCGGCGCTGCTCGGCTTCACCCCGGCGCAGGGCCGGGCGCTCAGTGAGCTGACCGCGGACTTCGTCGCCTGCCTGTCGCCGCTGAGCAATGACCTGCAACTGGCGGCGGCGCATGCGGCGGCGGAGCAATTGCACGGCTATTTCATCGAGTTGCTGGCCGAAGCCGATAGCGATTTGCTCAAGGCTATCGAGCAGCGATTTGCAGGAGACGAAGAAACCCTGATCGCCAACCTGATCGGTCTCTGTTCGCAGACGTTTGAAGCGACTGCCGGGCTGATCGGCAATGCGCTGATTGCGCTGCGACGTCAGCCCGAATTGCGCGACGCTTCAGTGGACGCACTGTTGACCGAGGTTCAGCGCTTCGATCCGCCGGTGCAGAACACTCGGCGCTTTGTCGCGCAGACTTGCGAGATCGATGGCGTGCGGCTTGAGGCCGGCGAGGTGATTCTGGTGCTGCTGGCCTCGGCCAACCGCGATCCTTTGTTGAATGCAGAGCCCGAGCGGTTTCTGCTGGAGCGTCCTGACCGGCGCAGTTTCAGCTTTGGCAGCGGGCGGCATCAGTGTCCGGGACAGACGCTGGCGTTGAGCATTGCCGCTGCGACTGTCAGAGAAATCCTTGATCAGGGTGTGAATCTGCAACAACTGACGTGGCATTACCGCCCATCCCTCAATGGGCGGATTCCACTGTTCAGCGCGGTGCAGCCTTAAGCGTTGCGCAGCTCGATGGTCAGGTGCGACAGCTCATGCACCGGCGCCAGCCGTTCGCGAATAGCCTCCGCCGTCACGCCCGCCGCGGCGACCACACTGACAATCGCCGCCCGCGCCTGCGGGCCGACCTGCCAGACATGCAGATCGCTGATGCGCACATCGTCCGAGGTTTCCAGCAGCTCGCGGATCTCCGCTGCCACCGGTTCGTCGGTGGTGTCGAGCAGCACCGCGGCGCTGTCGCGCATCAGGTTGTAGGCCCATTTCGCGATGACAATCGAGCCGACAATCCCCATCGCCGGATCCAGCCATACCCAACCGAGATAGCGCCCGGCCAGCAACGCGGCAATCGCCAGCACCGAGGTCAGGGCATCGGCCAGTACATGGACGTAGGCCGAGCGCAGGTTGTTGTCGTGATGGTGGTGATGATCGTGGCCGTGCGCGTGATCATGCTGATGGCCATGGTCGTGGCCGTGATGGCCCATCAGCAGGAAGGCGCTGAGGATGTTCACGCCCAGCCCGACGATCGCAATCACGGTCGCTTCGCCAAACGCTACGGTGGTCGGTTCGAACAATCGAAAAATCGATTCGCCGGCAATGCCCAGCGACACCAGCCCCAGCACCATCGCCGAGGCAAAACCGGCCAGATCGCCGACCTTACCGGTGCCGAAACTGTAGCGACGGTTGTTGGCGTTGCGCCGGGCGAAACCATACGCGGCGGCGGCGATGCCCAACGCGCCGGCATGCGTTGCCATGTGAAAACCGTCGGCCAGCAAAGCCATGGAACCGGTGAGGTAACCGGCGGAGATCTCGCCGATCATCATCACAAACGTCAGCGCCACCACCCACAAGGTGCGGCGGGCGTTTTCATCGTGGGATGCGCCGAGAAACTGGTGATCGTGGCTGAAACGGTCAGCGCTTGGGGTCAGGCTCATGATGCTGGTGCTCTATTTGGAATAACGGCGGATGGCTTGCAGCAGATCTTCGGCGCCCTGGGCACGCTGTTCGTCGGTGAGGTCGGGATGCGCCACATGTTCACGGGTGTGGGCCTCGATGAACTGCTCCATCAAACCGTTGACCGCCCCGCGAATTGCCGCCACCAGATGCAAGGTCTTGGCGCAATCGGCATCGCCCTCCAGCGCTTTTTCAACGGCCTGCACCTGCCCGGCAATGCGCCGCACGCGGTTAAGGAGCTCGTCTTTATGTTCATGAATGTGCGACATACCTATACCCCCTACCCCTATGGCGCGCATGTTCGCCGATGGCTTGGGCAATCGCAAGTTCGGTGAGCATTCAAAGGATGAACGGGATGCTGAAGGCGACCTCAATCCCTTTATAGCAGCGAGCCTGCTCCCATGATTGTCCGGTGGTGCGCTCGAGTTCAGCGTCCAACACAAATCCCCCGGTGGGAGCGGGCTTGCTCGCGAAGGCGGTGTGTCTGCTAACAAAGATGCCGGATGTGCCGGCCTCTTCGCGAGCAAGCCCGCTCCCACAATTGTCCGGTGGAGTGCTCAGGTTCATCGCCCATCACAAATCCCCTGAGGGAGCCAGCCTGCTGGCGATGGCAGACTGAAAAACGCAGCATCATTTAGGCATCATCCAGCAGGCTACATCGCCTTGCGCCTTTGCCTACAACTGCGCCAGAATCCGCCGGCTTGTGCGGTTTGGGGGGCATCGGTAACTTGGTTCGCGTCACTGAATGGTCAGTGATCGGGTTTAGTCGCTCGGTTTTATCTCAAACACGCAAGCTGTTATCAGTCAGGCACTTTCACGCCTGCACTCAATGGCAGCTGTGCGCAGGGCGCCTTCGGGTGCGCCGGTAATGTTTGGGTACTGGTCGACTAACCTGCGTACAGCTGCCACCTATTGTTTAGTCGCAAAAGCGTGTCAGCCTCATTGAGGTTGCCCAACAAATGTTCAAAGTAACGCCAAATCCGCCAGAAGCGGACGCAATACCGGACCCGGAATCAACGTCCCCCTACTCCGACCCCAATTCCAGAAAACTCCACGAAGCCGCCGAACGCGCCCTCGATCACTACCTGAAACCGCAAGCCCCGCCCGAGCGCAAACCCAGCCACATTTTTGTCGTCGCCCCGAACATGGACAACGAAGAACTGCTGGCCCACGCCTGCGAATCCATGGCCTCGGCCAGCATCATGCTCAGCGACTTCGCCGGCCTGCTCGACGCGCCCTACCGCAACACCGTGCTCGGCATCCAGCAAGTAGTCATGCTCGGCGAACTCGCCGTCAACCGCGCCCTCGACAACCTCGAGCCCCCGATCAGCAATTGAAAAAGCGTCCCTGTGGCGAGGGAGCTTGCTCCCGCTCGACTGCACAGCAGTCGAAAATCCGGATCCGAACCGGATCGATGGGGCTTGGGGTCGCTTCGCAACCCAGCGGGAGCAAGCTCCCTCGCCACAAGGAAAACGACGCAAAGGAGAATTTCACGTGGCCAATAAACCAGATGCCCACGTCGTCGCCGCATTAGTCGCCATGGGCCTCAACGAACGGGATCGGCACTGGACGCAGAACGCATGCCTGGTGTTGTTTGAAAGCGAGCGAGAAACAATTGTGGCCTCGGCCGTGAACGCTCTAGGGAAACTTGATGGGCTTGAAATGGAGGCTGTGCTGCCAGCGCTACAGCGGGTGAAACGCCGCTTTCCTGCACTGGAACGGACGGTGGCAGAAACGATGGGCGAGATCGCGATGGTTGCCTGATTAACCGCGTCATCGTTCTTCACGAACAGGCGCGCTCCTGCATTGGATCGGCGGTGTACTCGAGTTCCAAGAGCCATCAATCATCTGTCGGAGTGAGCCTGCTCGCGAAGGCGCCCTTTCTGCTAACGAATTTCTAATAACAAAGCCAAGGAAGAGAAACTAATCATGAAACATCACCCACCCGACTCCAGGTGCTTTACAAGCGTCTGGGACGCACTGGAAGACACGCCGCAGGACGCCGCCAACATGCGCCTGCGGGCCAAACTAATGCGCACACTTTGCGAGACGATCCGAGCCTGGGAGCTTCCCCAAAAGGATACCGCCATGCGCTTGGGAATTACTCAGCCACGCCTCAACAATTTAATTAACGGCAAGATCGATAATTTCACTCTGGGTGAATTAGCCAACCTAGCGATGTCCCTAGCCTGATTTTTTTACACTTGTAACAATCGCTAAAGTTTCAGACCCGTCCTACAGCCATCAAAAGCCCCTTGATATAGCGTCCGCATCGTTTTCAGAAGCGATTTAACAAGGACGCTGATGACCAATAAAAAGGATATACCCCGGGTTCAAAACCCACCGGCCGGTGACGGTCACCACATTACCAGCCGCTACATGACAACCAGCGAACTGGCGGAGAGGGAGGCAAGACAGACTGCTTATGACGATATGCTGGCCAGGCAGCAGGCGTATGAGAATCGATTGATCAAACAACCGCTAAAGTATCAGCGTGATGTTAAAGGCTGTGTGTTTACCAAAAGCTGCAAACTCCCTGATGGTGTTATCAATCACACAAGCCCCGCCGGGTTTATACCGGTAGAGAGGCTGGCCGACTTTGGAGAGTTTTCCCTGCTAGGCGGCCGCGAACGAGATGCCGTCGGAAACATACCGCTGAAAAAAATCTACGGCAGCCACTTGCCCAATTCAGCAGGGACGCTTGCTCTTGGTCTGACTGCCGTAGCAAGCATAAGTGGTAGCGCAGTGAGCGGTGCAGCCGTGGCGACGGGAGGTGTTGGCGCTGGAGTACTACTTGGAATAGTCGCACTGCTTTGGCCATCGAGTTTGGGTGACAGTTCTCTGTACACAGAAGAACAACTCAAATCACTCGACAAAGGCCGAACTCGTGTCCGACTGCACGTAGAACAACAGCCAGACGGCACTCTGAAAGGGTACGGATACAACACCCAAACGCGCAGTGATTGGGAGATGATTCCTGTCGTAAAGTTCGTCGAGCAAGGAACCCAACAAGTTGCGGACTTCGGTAATGGGGCAGCACTGATCTGGACTCCCGTTGTTGACCCTTCCAATACCACGGGGATCCCGCCACTGGAAAGCGCGCCGCAAGCGCCACAGATATGGATTTATCCGCCGACAGAACAGGCGGACAAAATCATCGTTAATCCGGTTTATCCACCGGAATATCAGGACTTCATTCTGGTGTTCCCAGCCAATTCAGGCATCAAACCGCTCTATATTGTCCTGGCGCTTGAATTCGACGCGGCCAGTTACCACGGAAAAAAAGATACACCCGTCAAAAGTAAGGGGCCGACTAATGGCCAGGAAGCGCTGGAAAACTCTATTCAGGTAAAACCCACATCGCCGCGCCGCATTGGTGTTGATCCAGATGCAAAGGAGCTAGTTGTCTTTGATCGCACGGGCGGAGATGTCTACCACGGTCACGTACGGGCATGGGATAAACTGCATCAAGATATGAAAAACGCGCTGATCAAAGCAAAAAAAGTAGACAACAGAGGCAATATCCTCGGAGAAAAAAAATGAGCCTCATCTATCAAGACCCATCACTCAGCCATGATGAAGCCATAAGACATCTTGCCAGCGACCTGGACAAGAAAGTCATTTCCGCGCTGGTGTCTATCGGTCTGAATGAAACCGACAGAGCCTGGGCTCAAGACACCTGCCTGAAATATCTCACCCACAAAACCGAAGCGATTGTGGCGTCTGCGGTCACCGCTCTCGGTCATATCGCTCGCCGCCATGGCGAAATGAATACTGAAACCGTCCTGCCCGCGCTCAAAACCGTTCAGAGGAAGTTCCCTGCTCTGAAGGGCATCATTGAGGACACGCTTGACGATATCGACACATTCACCTGACCCGTCAAACGAACACTCAAACTACAGAGATTGGGATGAGGGTCCCCGCCCCTCATCCGGACAGCTTCGACACTTGTTCCTCTCAATCCTCCCGCGTCAAAACCTCCAATAACTCAATCTCGAACAACAGATTCGAATGTGGCGGAATCTTGCCCATCGTCCGCTCGCCATAGCCCAGATGCGCCGGCACCAGCAGTTTGCGCTTGCCGCCCACTTGCATCCCCATCAGCCCCTGATCCCAGCCCTTGATCACCCGGCCCGTGCCAATCACGCACTGGAATGGTTTACCTCGGCTGTGGGAAGAGTCGAACTCGCTGCCGTCTTCCAGCCAGCCGGTGTAGTGGGTGGTGATCAGCGCGCCTTTGACGGCAGCCTTGCCCTCGCCCACCTGGAGATCGATTACCCGCAGTTCATCATTCATGACATTCACTCTATTGTTCAGCTGGCCGCCGTTTTCCCAGAAATGTCGGGTGTTCGCAACTCATTGACGAAAATTGGCGCTGTATCCGAAGTGACTGACAACCCATTAAGATAGCCAACCGCCATTACTTCACGGATCGATTCTTCATGCTGGCAGTTCCCGAATGACTTACCTCTGGATCAGCCTTGCCCTTGGCGTTGTCATGATTGGATTGATCGTCGTCTTGATCTGGCGAGCGCGCGGTTTGCGCAAGCAACTGGACGAATACCGCGAGCTGCTGACCCGCGCCGCCGAACGGCAGAACATCCATCAGGACGGTGACGCCGAGCGTTTCAAACGCAGCCAATATTTTGCGCGGATCGGCACTTGGGACTGGGAAGTCGACACCGATCGGCTGTACTGGTCAGACGCGATCTACGGCATGTTCGGGTTCAAGATCGGCGAGATCACGCCGTCTTATGCGCTGTTCTGCTCCTGCGTGCACCCGGACGACCGCGTCAGAGTGCGCGACGGTGAGTTGCGTTGCCTGGAGACCGGTGAAAACCACGATGAGGAATACCGCGTGGTCTGGCCCGACGGCACGATTCGCTGGCTGCGCGAGACTGGTAATGTGGTGCGCAACGACCACGACGCGGTGATCAAGATGATGGGCGTGGTGCGCGACATTACCGAGGAGAAAGCCTCGGCCAGTTACCTCCAGCACCTCGCCCACTTCGACCCGTTGACCGGTCTGCCCAATCGTCTGGTGCTCGAAGAGCGTTTATCCGAAGCACTGGAACAGGCGCGCCGCAGCCTGACCCGGGTGGCACTGGTGTTTATCGATCTCAACGGTTTCAAGGCGATCAACGACCACTACGGTCATGCCGCCGGCGACCGCGTGCTGATCACCACTGCGACTCGTCTGAAACGCATCCTGCGCGCCACCGACACCGTCGCGCGGATTGGCGGCGACGAATTCGTGGTAATCCTGCAAGGTCTGGCCCCGAGCCTCAACCTGCAGGACGAAGCCCGCAGCATCTGTCAGAAAATTTTCATCGAACTGTCCCCACCGATCAGCATCGGCAACGACCAGCGCCATGTCGGTACCAGCCTTGGGGTCGCGGTGTTTCCGGACCATGCGCCAACCATGGATCGGCTGCTGCACATTGCCGATCTGGCGATGTATGAAGCCAAGCGCAGTGGGAATAATCAGTATCGGTTGGGGGGCGAGAGCCCTGCACGAATGCATGCGCAGGGCCTTTGAGTCCGGTGATTAACGCTCGACAGGCTGCATCTCAACGATGGTGCCGTTAGTGATCATGACCATCACGTACTTATCGTTGATCTGCACCCATTGCGCCTGATCGACCGGGGCTTTCAAGCCTTTCTGTTTCCAGTTTTTCAATGCTTTGTCGCTGCGCTGATAAATGTCTGGTGCCCGGTCGTTGACCTTCAACTCGCGGTCGCTGGTCGGCGACTGGACAGCCTGTTCGCTTGAGGTTTGCGCCGCTTGAACAAGTGGGCTGATCCCGGCAATGCCGGCGACGAGGGCCAGGCTGGCGATTAGGGTTTTGCTGTTCATCGGTGAACCTCCTTCAGATGGGTTTTGCCTGTACTCCGACTGCTGAGTCAGGGAATCATTCCTTGTTTTTTTGCCTGGGCTGGTTGGGGGATTGTAGTTGGCCGGCAGATCGTCATCGCTGGCAAGTCAGCTCCCACCGGGTCCGTGATGAAACAGGATTTGTGATCGACCCGCGAAACCGTGGGAGCGGGCTTGCTCGCGAAGGGGCCGGTACATTCAGCATCTTCATCGCCTGAACAAAAGTCATCGCGAGCAGGCTCACTCCTACAGGTTTGGTGGTGCTAACAAGATTTGTGCTCGACCCCGCTCCCGCAGGGCCTGGTGGTGTTTCAGGGGATTGATCCGCTCTGCACATCAATCCATGCCAACAATGCAATTAACATCCTGTAACACCTGCGCGACCATCCGCCGCAATAACAACCGTGCGCCGCTTCCACGTCGCGCACGTCATAAAAGCGGTGGAGTTCTTTTCTATGACAGCCTCAATCCCACACGGCGGCTCGCGGGCCGGCGCCATTTTCCGGGTGACCTCGGGCAACTTCCTCGAACAGTTCGACTTCTTTCTGTTCGGCTTCTACGCCACGCAGATCGCGGCGGTGTTCTTCCCGGCGAGCAGTGAGTTCGCTTCCCTGATGATGACCTTTGCCGTATTCGGCGCAGGCTTTCTGATGCGTCCGCTGGGGGCGATTGTGCTCGGCGCGTACATCGATGATGTCGGTCGCCGCAAAGGTCTGATCGTCACCCTGTCGATCATGGCCAGCGGTACGATCCTGATCGTGCTGGTGCCCGGATACGAAACCATTGGTCTGTTCGCTCCCGCGCTGGTGTTAATCGGGCGGCTGTTGCAAGGCTTCTCCGCCGGTGCGGAATTGGGCGGTGTTTCGGTGTACTTGTCGGAAATCGCCACCCCTGGCCGCAAGGGCTTTTTCACTGCCTGGCAGTCGGCCAGTCAGCAAGTGGCGATCATCGTCGCGGCAGCCTTGGGCTTCGCCCTGAACGCGTGGATGGCGCCGGATGTGATTGCCGATTGGGGCTGGCGGATTCCGTTTTTCGTCGGCTGCATGATCGTGCCGTTCATCTTCCTGCTACGCCGCAATCTGGCGGAAACCGAAGAGTTCGCCGCGCGCAAACACCGTCCGAGCATGGGCGAAGTGTTCCGCACCCTCGGCCAGAACTGGGTGGTGGTGCTCGGCGGCATGCTAATGGTCGCGCTGACCACCACCGCGTTCTACCTGATCACCGTGTACGCGCCGACCTTCGGTAAAACCGTGCTGCACCTGAGCACTTCCGATGCGCTGCTGGTGACCTTGCTGGTGGGCGTTTCGAACTTCTTCTGGCTGCCGATTGGCGGCATGTTGTCCGACCGTATCGGCCGGCGTCCGGTGTTGATCGCCATGTCGCTGCTGGCCCTGGCCACGACTTATCCGGCGCTGTCGTATCTGGTGCAGGCACCGAGTTTCAGCCACATGCTGCTGTCGCTGTTGTGGCTGTCGTTCATCTACGGCATGTACAACGGCGCGATGATTCCGGCGCTGACCGAGATCATGCCGGTGGAAGTGCGGGTGGCCGGTTTCTCCCTCGCCTACAGCCTGGCGACCGCGATTTTCGGCGGTTTCACCCCGGCGATGTCGACCTTCCTGATCCAGTACACCGGCGACAAGGCAGCGCCGGGTTACTGGATGAGCGTCGGTGCGCTGTGCGCGTTGTGCGCCACGTTGTACCTCTATCGCCGCGCAGGCGGCCGTTTGCAACCGGTTGCCGCATAAGGAGCAATCACCTTGAAAAAACTGATCAATCTCAGCGCCATCGCCCTCTTCGCTTTCAGCGCCCTGGCCCATGCTGAACAGCTGAACGTGATGACGTCGGGCGGCTTCACCGCCGCGTACAAAATCCTCGGCCCGAAATTCGCGGCCGCCACCGGCAACACTCTCGATACCCAGCTCGGTCCGTCGATGGGCAAAGCCCCGGAAGCCATTCCTAATCGCCTCGCCCGCGGTGAGCACGCCGACGTGGTGATCATGGTCGGCTATGCCCTCGATGACCTGATCAAGCAAGGCAAGGTCGACCCGGCCTCGCGGGTCGAACTGGCGGATTCGCGGATCGGTCTGGTGGTGCGTGAAGGCGCGCCGAAGCCGGACATCAGCAACGTCGAAAGCCTGAAGAAAACCCTGCTCGACGCAAAATCGGTGGCCTACTCCGACAGCGCCAGCGGCGTGTACATCGAGAAGGAGCTGTTCAAGAAACTCGGTGTCGAGGATCAACTGAAACCGAAAGCGAAGATGATCCCGAAAATCCCGGTGGGTTCGGTGGTCGCCACGGGCGATTATCAACTGGGCTTCCAGCAGGTCAGCGAATTGCTGCCCGTGCCAGGGGTGAGTTTTGTCGGCAAGATTCCGGAGTCGGTGCAGTCGGTGACCCGCTTCGCCGCCGGCATCCCGGTCGGCGCGCAGCATCCAAAAGAGGCCAAGGCCTTGCTCGACTACCTCGCCGCACCTGCCGCCCAGGCTGACGTGCAAGCCACCGGACTGGATTCGGTCAAGCAGTGATCGTTGGCGGCTGGACTTTCATTTCCACCACCAGCCGTTCCAGCTCCAGTGCTGCCGGGGTCAACGTACGATCCCGGCGCTTGATGATGCCGACACTGCGCATCACCTGCGGATCGGTCAGCGGCACCCGGGTCAGGATCGGATGATCCGGCCCGGGCATCGCCATCAGCGGCACCGCCGCCACCCCTAGCCCCGCCTCCACCAGCCCAATCATCGTCGTCACATGCCGTGTCTCGCAGATGCTCGGGCGTTGCGGCACGACGCCGCTCAAGGCCTGATCGAGCAGAAAACGGTTGCCCGAAGTCTTGTCGAGCGAAATGTAATCCTGCTGATAGAACTCGTCCCAGGTCACGCTGCTGCGTCCGGCCAACGGGTGATCGCGACGACAGGCGACCACGTAGCTTTCCTGCACCAGCGGTTCGAATTCAACTTTGGCCTCCTGGGTCCCCATGAAACTCAAACCGAAATCCGCCTCGCCGTTGACCACTGCGCTGAGCACGTCGTGGGCACTGGAATCGAGGACTTTGACTTTGATACGCGGGAATTGCTGGTGATAGCGGGCGACCACTCGCGGCATGAAGTAGTACGCCGCCGAAGGCACGCAGGCCACGGTGACATGACCGAGCCGGGTCGAAGCCACTTCGCTGATGCCCAGCAACGCCACGTCCAGGTCATCGAGTAAACGCTCGACGCTGGGCATGAAGCCGCGCCCGGCCTGGGTCAGGCTGACCTTGCGCGTGGTACGTTCGAACAGTTTTACACCGAGGGCGTCTTCGAGCTTTTCGATACGTCGGCTCAGGGCCGGTTGAGACAGGCGCACAGTGTCGGCGGCCTTGCGGAAACTGCCCTGTTCGACCACAGCGCGAAAGGCTTGCAGGTCGTTGAGGTCGAAGTTGATGGCCATGGCGGGACTCGGAGAGACTGATTCGCAGAGGCTATCAATGTAACCAATTGATGCGAGTTTTTACACAACCCGTTCCGTCGAAAATTGCCGCTGGATGGCAGCAAGGTTGCGCCGCCGAATCCAGCCGCTGGCCAGACGAATCAACAGCCAGTAAGGGGTAAACAGCATTTTGCTGCGCGTGGTGGCGCAATACACGAACGTTTCGGTGCGCAGCGTACGCATGCCTTGAGGATTTTCGACGACCTGAAAACGCAGCACCAGTTTGGCTACGTGTGGGTCATCCAGAACTTTGAATGCATGAGCGTCAGCGATGTGGCCGGTCTTCAGATCAGGGCGCCAGAAGCGTCCGGCCAGGCCTAGAGACACTTCAGTCGAAGTGCGTTCGAGCAAGGTGAAAGCGTCAAAGCCGAACGGCGCAGTTTCCTGCGGCACTGTTCGGTCGCCAAACGTGCGCAGTATTTTCCCCGGCAGTTCGCGCAGGGACAGCAGCGCATCGACGACGCGGTCATCGCGCATGTTCAGCGCGCAAACTGCGGCGATGATGGCCTCGGGTTGCGCACGAATCGGGCCTGACTCATGGCGCTCGTGAAACTGGAACAGCGGAAGAAACGGCGAAGGATATTCCCATAGCAGATTGTCCTTGCGCCCGATGATGCCCAGTGCGTTGAAAAAGGTGCGGCTCATGACAGCTGTCTCGTTCGATCAGTCGATTTGAACCCGGGCACGGCAACTTTGCGGGTGGATGCGGGCATCGCCGCGAAGCTGCCGTGTATTGCTTTATTCAGGCTTGCAAACGCTCACTGACTGCCTGAGCGTTTTTTTCCGGCACATCGCAAGGCGCCACGGCGACGGTCTGGCGCAGGTCCGCCTTCAACGCGCCCCACGACAACCCGGCACCGAAACCGCACAGCACAACGTGTTCAGCCTGCGGCGTACCCATCGCGGCGTGGCGCGACAACACGATCGGAATCGAGGTGGAGCTGGTGTTGCCAACGCCATCGATGTCGACCGGCATTTTCTCCGGCGCCACACCAATCATCCGCCGCAGGTAGTTGAGCATGAACTCGTTCGCCTGATGCAGCACCAGCAAGTCCAGCGTAGCCGGACTCAACCCCGTGGCATCGAGCAAGGCCTTGACGGTCTGCGGTACCCGGTTCAGGGCAAAGTTCATCACTGCCGTGCCGTCCATCTGCAAGCGCTGGATAGTCGCGCAGACCGGATTGCCCTCCTCTCTGGCGTAGGCAATGTCGGACTGCAGCGCAGTACCGCCGCTGCCGTCGGCGCCGCAGATGAATTCGAATTTGCCTTCACCCGCTTCCAGCAAGGTCACCGAAGCGGCGTCGCCAAACAGCATTTTCACGTGACGGTCGCGCTCGTCGAGGATCCGCGTGGTGACGTCGCCAGTGCACAGCAGGATCTTCTTGCAGGCGCCGGATGAAATCAGCGCACCCGCCTGGACCAGCGCACTGATGTAGCCGGAGCAGCCAGCGGCCACGTTCAGCACCAGACAATGCTGTGGCAGGCCGAGCGCCTGCTGCACCACGAAACCGACACCCGGCACCCAGGAATCCGGGGTTTGGGTCACCACGATCAAACCATCGATCTCCTCTGCCGCAGCATGCCCTTGATCGAGCAGGTTGCGGCACGCGGCGATGATCAGATCGGAGGTGTGCAGGGTTTTGGTTTCGCGGATCGAATGGATGCCGGTGCTCTTGGCGATGCGCTCAACTTCCTTGGCGCCGAACAGTTCGGCGAAGTCCGCCTCGGTCACTCGCCGCTCAGGCAGTGCCGCCGTGACCGCACGGATGGCGACGCCCTCAATGGTCAGCAGGCTCATGCGGCGTCCTTGATTTTCCCGTCGATCAGATCGAACAGATCCTGCACCGTGACCACGCGCTCGATCTCCTCGCCCGACACGCTCACGCGGGCCTGTTCGAACACCATGGCGACGATGCCGATTCGCGCCATCGAGTCCCAGTTCTCGCTGTTTTCCAGCACGGTTTCACCGCGCAGTTCGGCCGGCGAAATGAACAGGATTTCAGCGATGCTTTCGCGCATTTTTACCAGATCAACCATTTGTCATTTCCTTATAACGTGATGAGTAAACCGGTCTCACGACTGGGCGAGAACGCCGGGGTGACGCATTTTCTTGAAACGGCTGGTGTACAGCGGGGTCTCGGCAATGGAGACCACCCTGGGCAGTTGCTCCTGCGCCAGGACACCGCGAACGTGTTGATACAAGCGAACCTTGAACGCCTCCAGCGCCTCCGGCTCGATCAGCGTGAACCGCGCGGCAACGATCTGCCCGAGCAGCGGATTCGGCTGCGCGTAGACGACCACGTCGGAGACGTTTTCCAGGCCCATCAGTACGCTTTCCACGTGCGACGGAAACACCTTCTTGCCGCCGACGTTGATCAGATCGACCGCCCGCCCGGTCACCCGAAAGTAGCCTGCATGTTCCTCGGCCAGATCGTGGGTGATCAGGTAGCCATCGCTCGACAGGTCACCGGCACTGGCCAGGTAGCCGAGCATGTTGGTCGCCCCGCGCACCTGCAAAATGCCGTCGACCACCCGCAGGCTGTAGTTCGGATCGTCGATCTTCATCCACGCGCTGTCACCGTCCTTGCTGCGACATGGCAGCACGCCGATTTCCGACATCCCGTACAACTGCTGCAACTGCACTTGTGGCAGCAGGCTGGCAATGCGCTGGATCGCTTGCGGTGAACTCGGCTCCGAGCCGAAATAAATGCGCTCCAGGCTACGAGTGTCCCACTTCTGGAAGACGCCGGTGACCGTCGCCAGATTGAGCAGCGTCGGCGATACATGCAGGGTCTGCACATTGAACGATTCGATGCAGCGACCGACCTCTTGCGGCGAGCGCTCCTTGGGCAGGATCAACGTGCCGTGGGTAGCCAGCGCCTGCAGAACCGTGACCAGGCCGCCGATGTGATCGAACAGTAAAAACGCCAGAATCGCGCCGCAACGCTCGGCACTCAGGTAGCGCTCGAAGAACGGCGAAATGGCATGCACCACGCCTTTGGCCGGACCTGTCGAACCAGAGGAAAACACGATGAAACCGGCCTGACGACGCGACAGCAGGCCGTCGACGGTCGGCGGCACCCGACTGTTGTCGTGACGGATAACCGCAAACTCCGGCGCCCCGCCGATCACGGAAAACCGTGCCCCCGCAGCGCCCGCCAGATTCGCCAGTTGCTCCTCGTCCTTGGGTACGGAAAGCGCGACCACGTTGTTGTGCAGCCACAGCGCGAACAGCATGCACACGCTGTTGAAGCTGTAGTTGTCGACCAGCAACACACTCGAATCGCGCACGGATTTTGCCGCCAGCTCCTCGCCGTAGGCGGTTATCTGCTGAAGCAACTGATCATAGGTAAAGCGCCCCTCATCGCTGACAATCGCCGCTTGGTTGCCGGCGCTTTGCAGATGAGCCAAAAATTCTTCAACTTGCATACACACCCCGTCGTTCGATCAAACCGCTTGAGCTTGTGCTTGCGCCGCCGACAGCCGATCCATGATGTAGGCGATCAGCGTGCCCAGCGTGGCAAACGGTGTGGCGGTGTCGGGCAGGTCGCTGGTATAGGCCAGACGCACGTCAACGCCCAGCTGGCTGCGCAGCTTTTCCTCGACATCGACGATGATCGAAACCAGGGTCAGGGAGTCGATGCTGCCGTCCACACCATAGAGGCGGCTGTCTTCCCCACGGGACAAATCGATCGGGGTGCTCAACAACAGATCCTGTTGCCGAACGGCTGACTCGGTCAGCGCTTTGACTTGATTGAACATTCCAACATTCCTTTATTGGCTGATGCAGGTCCCTGCGTTCACTACGCTTGGGACAATGGCGGGTGCGCTTTCTGGTGATCGGCCAGCGCCGTGCGCATGTCGACGAAGATTCCGCTCTTGATCCCGTAAGCTTCGGGCGCGTCAATCACCGCCAGGATGTCTTTTGCACGTTGCGCCGGCGACACCATGTAGCCGGGCGCCAGGGCTCGTTGTTGCAGCGACTTGAGGTCGGCGAAGTCAGCGGTGCGCTGGCTGAAACTCACCTGCCGCGACAAACCGGTGTCGACGTTGCACAGGCCGAGTACGGCAAAAAAGATCTCCGGGTTTTCTTCGGCGTAGACGCCGGCCAATGCCGCCAGCGCGGCTTTCGACAGGCTGTACGGCAGCGTGCCCGCGCGAAAGCGCACGCCAGCCATCGAGGCCGACAGCACGCAGGTCGCCGGCCGCTGTGCCGAAGACAACATCAGATCGAGAATGGCCTTGTTGGCCAGCACATTGACGTTGAGCACATGCTGCAATTCGTCCAGGGTGAAGTCACCGCCACGTCCCGGCACGTTGCCGCTGACCCCGGCATTGAGGAAAAACCGCTCGACGCCTTGCTCCAGAACCTCGGCAAAGTTGTCCTTGAACAGCTCGCCCATCTCACTCGGCCGCGAGAGATCGAACGGCCGAAAACGGAAATTCGGATGGTCCATCAGTGCATAGGGCTGACGCCGTGCGGTGCCAAAAACCGTATGGCCGTTTTGCAAATGCAGCTGCGCCAGCGCCTCGCCGATACCGCTGCTCACACCGGTGATGAACACCCGGTGTTTGCCCTTCTCGCGCGAGCCAGCGCCGGGATTGCGCTTGACCGTGTGCATCAGAATTTACCGGCGGAGAAGCCGCCATCTACCGGCATTACGGTGCCAGTGACAAACGAAGAGGCATCACTGAGCAGCCACAGGATCGCGGCAGAGATTTCACCGGGATTGGCGAAGCGCTTCATCGCCGTGACCTGCAACTTGTGCCTGGTGGATTCCGGATTGGCTTTCAGGCGTTCCTCGGAGTTCATGCCGCCCAGCGTCGGGCCCGGGCACACGGCGTTGACGCGAATCGAATGCCGCTCAGGCAAAGCCTCTTCAGCGCACTCAATCGCGCAGACCTGAGTCAGCATGTTCAGCGCAGCCTTGCTGGTGGAATAGGCGCTTTGCCTGGCAACCCCCAGCAGACCGGCGCAGGACGAGACGTTCACGATCGAGCCACCCGCATGCTTCGAGATCAGATTGGTCTCGTGCTTGAGCAGCAGCAGCGGGCCCAGCAGGTTGATCTCCAGCACGCGTTTCCAGTCAGGGAAATCCATGTCGCGGATCGGTGCATGTCTGGAGGTGACGCCGGCATTGTTCACGGCCAGATCGAGTCGGCCGTGTTTGTCATTGATGATGCGGAACAGCTCGATGACCGAGGCTTCGTCGGTGACGTCACTTTTGATGAACGTGCAGTTGTCGCCGAGGCGACTTTGCGCCGTCAGGCCGTCGTCTTCGTTGCGGCCGGTGATGTAGCAGATGCAGCCGGCTTCGATGAGTTTCTGGCTGACATCGAAACCGATCCCGCGTGTGCCCCCGACAACAAGGGCGATCTTGGCGGTGAAGTTCATTTCAGGTTTTCCTCGTAGTGCTGTTGTAGTTGTTCTGGCCGTCGATAGTCAGGATTGACGCAGCAGTAGACGCGCTCGGCCATCGGTTCTTTTTTGTCGCGAAAACAAAAGGCATCGCCTCGACAGCGGTTGACCTGATCCGCTCGCCCCGCCAGTTGCTTGGCGACAAAGTGGTTGTCGGCGAGCATGGCGCGGCCGAAGCCGACAAAATCGGCATCGCCGCTGGCGATGATCTCGTTGGCTTGCGCCACGTCTGCCACCGAGCCGGTAAACCCCAGCGGAATGCGCACGAAGCGTTTCAGATAGCGGCAGCCCTCCCGCGACATGGCCAAGGCTTGTTCGGCGTTCTTGAAAAAGAAGCGGAAGGTCTCGCTGATACCCAGCGAGCAGGTAATCGCTGCGACCCCGCTGGCTTCCAGCGCCGCGACGACGTCACCCAACAGCGCCGCGTGCTGGCCTTCTTCACCGAGGCCGTCGTCCATGCCCAGGCGCACGGTGACGGCCACTTTGTGGTCGGTGGCCTGGCGAATGCCTTCGACAATCGCCAGCAGCAACCTCGCGCGCTTGAGCGGCGTACCGCCCCAGTCGTCCTCGCGTTGATTGGTCTTTGGCGAGAGAAAGCTGCTGATCAAATAGCCGTTGGACGCCTGCAACTGAATCAGCGTGGCGCCGGCCTGTTGCGCGTAACGGGCGGCAGCGCAGAACTGCTCGATGCAGCGCTGAATCTGCGCCTCTGACATCGCCACTGCCCATGCCTGGGGATGGGCACTGAGCACTGTCGGCGAGGCGATACCGCTGGGCGTCAGAATGATCCCTTGCTTCGACGGCAAAGACTGCGGCCCGTAATGCTGCAATTGCACCCCCAGCGGAAAACCACGCTCCCGTGCCGCTTCAAACAGCGGCCGCAGGGCCTGCGCGTGGGCTGCCGAAGTCAGGCGCAGACCGCGGCTGTTGTACCGCGCATCGGCGTCCACGCTGGCGTTGCCGAGAAAACCGAAGCCGGCGCCGCCGTTCATCAAGGCGTGATAAACCGAAAAAAACGCCGGCAGCGGGAAGCCGTGTTCGTCACACAGATCCATGCCGAGCGAAGAAAAATACAGTCGGTTTTTCGCCACTGCATGCGCGCCGAAATGCAGCGCCTGGGTGGCCGCCTGCACGCTTGGGTGTTCTTTGCTCATTGCTTCAGCGCCGCCAGCGCCGGCTCATCGAGGTGAACAAAGCCGCGCTTGATCATGTCGCTGATCACCTGCAGGCCGCTGAAATCAACCTCGGCAAACTCCCACGACGCATGCTCGCCCTGTCCGGCACGACGGATGCTGGCGGTGAAGCTCAGCTTGCCTTCGTAGACGATGTGCAGAGTGACCGGGTCGGGCAGATCCGCCGTGGTCGTTACGCAACCGGTCTTGCCCAGACCCAACAGTTGCACCTGGGCCTTGCGCCCCTGCTGGTCGCTGATCGTGCAGGCCAGCTTCGACGCCTGCAGCGGTGCAAACCAGTCATTGGAGTAGATGAAGATATTGCGGGTCTTTTCGAACAGCGGCATGTCGATCACCGTGGCCTTGGTATCGACCGTGGCGAACAGCATCTGGCGCTGATAGAACGCAACCCGCAGATGGATTTTCTTCGGCGACGTGGCATCGCTCGGGGTCATGTTGTCGACCACCAGTTCGATCGGGTACATCAGCTCGGCGTAGGCGAAAAAGCTCGCGTTCAGCTCATTGACGCTGACGGTGACGGCGCCGCGTGCATGATCGGTGTGATGGTACAAATGGTGATAGACCGCCTGACGCGCCGCTTCGATGAACATCGTCCCCGGCACATGTTCGTGCGCCTTGCGATAGAAGAAGTAGTTGTCGGCGTTATTGATCAAGCGAAACGAACTGGCGCGGCGGATCGGCGCGATCGATTCGCACAGGGCAGCGACGGCAAACTCCAGGTTGTCGATCCTTGCTTCAGCCGATTCCAGTTGCGCGGCGACGATCTGGTAAGGCAGTGCTCGCACCTGGTTCCATTCATCATCGGCACCGACGCCGTCCATCCGGCTCTTCTTCTGCAGCACGGGCGCAATCTCGAAGCGCCGCTGCTGGTTGCCGCCCGCGACGTAATTGCGCACCAACGGGTTATGCCCATTGGCCTCGATCAGTGCTTCGTTCACATACAGCGGCAATGCGTCTGTCGTTGCACAAATCAAAACGTCGTCAGCCGAACCCTTGTGCAGAAGGTCGGGGGAAATGCTGTCGTTATTCATCATGGTCAGCTCATCTCGGTAGTTGTTGTATTTTTTCTTGTGCGGGGCTGGCGCCAGCCTCCGTCAGGAGGCTTCCATCACGTCGCGTTCCTCTTCTGCGCTCAGTTGCCTGGCGATGACGGTGGATGGCTGCCACGACTCGACACCGTGAATGACCGGTTTGTCCGCCAGAATCTGTTCAATGAGTTGTTGCTCGCGCAGACGTGCTGCCGCGATCGAACGCTCCTTGACGTGGCCGTAGCCGCGAATCGAATCCGGCAGGTTCGCCCATGCGACGAACGCCGACAGATTGTCCGAGTTCAGTTTCGGTAACAGGCGTTGCAGGGTTTGCTCGTAGTCACTCAGCAAGCGGCGTTCTTCGCGGCGCTCGGCGGAAAAGCCCAGCGGATCGAACCGGGTGTGACGCAACACTCGGCCCTTGGCCAGCACCTTCAGCAGCGGCAGAATCCAGCCGGAGAAAGCGACCTTTTTCGGCTCGCCGGTGCTTTCCTGCTTCTTGCGCAGCAGCGGCAAGGCAAAGTGGAATTTCAGGCGAATGCCACCGTCGAACCGGGCTTTGAGCGAGTCGGTGAAACTGCGGGTGGTGAGCAGCCGCGCAACTTCGTACTCGTCCTTGTAGGCCATCAACTTGAACAGGTTGCGTGCCACCGCTTCGGTCAGGGCACTCTCATCACCGGCCGCCGGCAGCGCCCGCAGCTGCTCGATAACGTTGCGATAACGCGCCGCATACGCTGCGTTCTGATAGCTCGTCAGGAACTCGCTGCGGTTGTCGATCAGCTGTTCGAGGCTTTCGCGGCGGCTGCGCATGTCGCTGATGTCGCGGATCGCAATCGTCGACACGGCATCCACTGGCTGATCGAGATAAGGCGCGGCAAAGGCCGGGTCCTGCGCCCACAACCGCCCCCAGGCGAAAGCCAGATGGTTGGCAGCGGCGCTGCCGGCCAGATCGATGGCCTTCTGCAGTGCCGGCAGCGACACCGGCACCGTGCCCTTCTGCCAGGCGTAACCGAGCAACAACATGTTGGCCTGCAGCGGGCTGACCAGTGCGTTCGCCAACTGTCCGGCGTCCAGACTGTGGAACTGCTCGGCGCCGACCTTCTCTTTCAAAAACGCTTGTATCGCGTCGGTTTCAATATTCAGTTGCGTGTTGCGCAGCATCGCGCCGGTCTGGGTCAGCGCACTGTTAGCGATGACCACGGTTTTTTTCCGCCGCAGCGTTGCCAGTGCATCGTCTTCGCTGGCCACCACCAGATCGGCCGCGAGCAGCAGGTCGGCGCCGCCGATATCGATGCGGTGCTGGTGCAGCGCATCGGCATGACCGGCCAGACGCACATGGCTCAACACCGCACCGCCCTTCTGCGCGAACCCGGTGAAATCGAGCACGCTGACGGCGCGGCCGTCGAGGTGGGCCGCCATGGCAATGGCCCGCGCCACGGTCACGACGCCGGTACCGCCGACACCGGCCAGAAGCATTTCATACGGCCTGTCGAGCGACCGTGGTGCCTGCGGCAGCGCCAGCGCTTCGGCCCGCGCCAGCACTTCGGCGCTGTCGGCCAGTTTGCGCGGACGTTGCCGCGGCTTGCCGGTCACCGTCACGAAGCTTGGGCAGAACCCCTTGATGCACGACAGATCGGTATTGCACGAGTGCGGATCGATGCGGCGTTTGGCGCCGAACGGTGTTTGCACCGGGATCACCGACAGGCAGTTGGATTTGACCTGGCAATCGCCACAGCCTTCACAGACCGCTTCGTTGATCACCACTTCGGTCTTCACCAACGGCGCCGGCAATTGCTTCTTGCGTCGACGTCCTTCGACCGCGCAGACCTGGTCGAAAATCAGCACGCTGACGCCACGGGTGTCGCGCAACTGCTGCTGCACTTCCTCGAGTTTTTCCCGGTGAAACACTTCGATGCCCTGAGGCAGGCTGTCATGCGCCTGGTAGCGTTGCAGGTCGTCCGCCACCACCACGATTCGCTGGGCGCCTTCGGCCTTGAGCAGCTCGACGGCTTTTTTCACCGTCAGCTTGCCGTCGATAGGCTGGCCGCCGGTCATGGCCACCGCGTCGTTGTAGAGCAGTTTGTAGGTGATGGTCGCGCCGGCTGCGATAGCCTGACGTACCGCGAGGAATCCGGAGTGGAAAAAGGTGCCGTCGCCAATGTTCTGGAAGATGTGCGGGGTCTGCACAAACGGTGCCTGCCCCAGCCAGTCGACCCCTTCCCCGCCCATCTGCACGCTGCCGGTGGTCGAGCGTTCGGGCATGCGTGCGGCCATGGCATGGCAGCCGATACCGAGCCGCGCTTCACTGCCCTTGGGCACTTGGGTCGAGGTGTTGTGCGGGCAACCCGAACACAGATAAGGCGTGCGGCGGATCCAGTCTTCAACCCGCGAAACGCAGGGCGTAAGCCAGAAATCCGGAAGGCTCGGCTCGATACCCAGAGCTGGCAGGCGCTGCTGCAGCAGCGCGGCGATGCGCGACGGGCGCAACTCTTCGTGATCAGAGATCAGCGCTGCGCCGTTTTCGTCGGTCTTGCCGATGATCACCGCACGCTGGTCGTGGGCAGCGTTGTAATACTTCTGCTTGAGCTGCTCTTCGACGATTGCCTGCTTCTCTTCGATGATCAGCACCTTGCCGGCGCGCTGGGTCCAGGCGTCCAGCACCGGCGACAGCGGATAAACCAGGTTGATCTTGAGCAATGCGACGCCGGCATTTTCCAGCTTTTCGAGGGAAATGCCGCATTGCTGCAAGGCCTGGCGCACATCGCCATAGGCCTTGCCGACCGCAGCGATGACCAGTGTCGGTTGTGCCGGCGCGGTGACCGCCGTGTCAATCGGGTTGGCCAGGGCAAAGGCCCGGGCGGCATCGAACTTGAAAGCGGTGCGGCGTTCGATCTGCATGCCCGGCAGATCCGGCCAGCGCCAGTGCAGACCGTCCGTTCCCGGATTGATCTCGGGGCTGACGAATTCGGGCAGCGGCGAGGACTCAACCGAAGTCGTTGCCTCGACCGTCTCGGTGATTGCCTTGAAACCCACCCACAAACCGGACACACGCGACAGCGCCCAGCCCCACAGGCCGCAACGTTCGTAGTCAGCCAGTCCCGCCGGGTGAATCACCGGCAAGCCCCAGGCCATCAGCGTGCGATCGGATTGGTGGGACATCGACGAGGACACGCAACCGTGATCATCGCCGGTTACCACCAGTACCCCGCCGTTGGGCGACGAGCCATAGGAACTGCCGTGTTTGATCGCGTCGCCGGATCGATCGACGCCCGGGCCCTTGCCGTACCACATGCCAAACACGCCGTCATACAGACGCTGCGGATCGGTTTCGACGCGCTGGGTGCCGATCAGGGCCGTTGCCGCCAGATCCTCGTTGATCGCCGGCAGAAAGCGGATGTTCGCGTTTTCCAGAACACTCTTGGCCTTGACCAGCTCGCGGTCCACGCCCCCCAGCGGCGAGCCGCGATAACCACTGACGAATCCCGCGGTGCGAATGCCGTTGGATCGATCAAGGGCAGCCTGGGACAACAGCAATCTCACCAGGGCCTGCTGGCCGCTGAGAAAGATGCGCTCGTTGGGCTGCGCGTGTTCCCGGCAGTACATCGAGCGGCTGTCATAGTTTTCGATCCGCGATAAGGTGGTTTGCGCCTCATCAGCGGCGAGTTTGTCGGGTTGCAGGCGTTGACGTTCTGAATCAATGGAATCCAAGTACACAGTTTCAAATCCTTATGAAAACTTCACATTGAATGTGCTTATTTGCGCACTACAGCAGAGGGTTGCATCAAAACTTTCGACCGCAACACGACGGTGATTCGGGCGATATGAATACCTGATCAGACGCGCAGAAAGACGCACTCGCACGGCTCCTCGACATCTCGGGAACACATCGAGTCATTTCAATCTTTCTTAATAGTCAGCGCAGAACCCGGTACAAATCTTCAATTCCTTATGAAAACTTTACTTTAAACCTACTTGTATTCTCACCAATGCGAGCACAACTCAGCCTCGCCATTTTGCACAGGCGATAGTTATGGAAAACACGCAAACAGTTGTTCACCACAAAATGATTGACTTGAGTTACTGCCCCATCAAATACAAGTAAAAAGTCTCAAATCCTTGTGAAAACCTTACTTTCAACGCACAGACCAGCACGGCCGAATGCGTCACCTGCGGCTTGGAAAACAAGCAATTGCACAGGGGCTTTTCGGCTTTTTGAAAAGGAGATGTTCTCGGCTGAACCCACGAATTCCCGGGGTTCTATCGAATGATTGCCATGATTTTGACGACGTGACAATGACGTCGCGATTTCAGCCGCTGCACGATCCTGAGCTGCTCCCGGGCAAATGCCGGGAACGAGCTGATCGAGCCGAAATCGAAGCGGTTCCGATCCAATGGAATCCAGATACAAAGTTTCATTCCTTATGAAAACTTCACACGACCGTCCTGGTCGCTTTATTACAGCCGTTATAAAACGGCCAACATCTCGGGCAAAAATAGTAGGTTCGGAGCGCTCATCTTGTCAATCGTTGTAACAAACATTTAATGGTAAATCGCAAACTATGAACTATCTGGTTCACGCAATCATCACAGTGCATTGCCAATGGCATGATGCTCCAGGTTTTACATTATCGAATCAGCTGTCTAACTCTTGGATTAGCACACGGTCACTCTTCAATCGATTGCTCAATGCAAAACTTCGTCCATCGCCAGCAATTATCGGTTAGTCACGCAATGGCTCGGCAATATCACGCCCGCGCACTCTAAGACCAAAGTATTACTTTACATAAGCGGATAAAAGGAAAAACGCCTTTGCCCGTGCAACAACTTTCAAGGCGCCTGATGCTCATCGATGCCAAGCCGTTCTAGCGCAAAAAAAGACATTGATTACAGAATCGCTGCCCGACAGTGCTTGTGGTGTGGCAGGAAGTCAGCCTTTATCCTTGTCACCCCCGCCGTATCGCTGTCAGGAGTCAGTCCATGCCCCATGAAGGCAACCTGTTACAAGCCGCTGTCGTGTTTCTCTTCGCAGCCGTGCTCACCGTACCTTTGGCCAAGCGTCTGCAACTGGGCGCGGTGCTCGGTTATCTGTTGGCGGGGGTGATCATTGGCCCGTCGGTGCTCGGCCTGATCGGCAATCCGCAGAGCGTTGCGCATATCTCGGAACTGGGCGTGGTGTTGCTGCTGTTCATCATCGGCCTTGAGCTGTCGCCACGCCGCTTGTGGGTGATGCGCAAGTCGGTATTCGGCGTGGGCCTGGCGCAGGTGCTACTGACGGCGGCCGTGATCGGCGTGCTGGCGTTGTACGTGTTCGGTCAGCCACTGAACAGTGCGATTGTGTTGGGTCTTGGCCTGGCGCTGTCGTCCACGGCTTTCGGCCTGCAAAGCCTGGCCGAGCGCAAGGAACTGACCAGCCCGCATGGGCGGCTGGCGTTTGCGATTCTGCTGTTTCAGGACATCGCCGCGATCCCGTTGATCGCACTGGTGCCGATGCTCGCTGGCGGCGCCCACGAAACCAGCAGCGCGGGAAGCCTCAATCATGGTTTGCAGGTGCTCGGCGGGATCGCCGTGGTGGTGGTCGGCGGACGTTATCTGTTGCGCCCGGTGTTTCGCGTGGTGGCAAAAACCGGTCTGCCGGAGGTGTCTACCGCCACCGCATTGCTGGTGGTGATCGGCACGGCGTGGCTGATGGATCTGGTCGGCGTGTCGATGGCGCTCGGGGCTTTCCTCGCCGGCCTGCTGCTGGCGGATTCGGAATATCGCCATGAACTGGAAGCGCAGATCGAGCCATTCAAGGGCCTGCTGCTCGGGCTGTTTTTCATCAGCGTCGGCATGGGCGCCAATCTCAGTCTGCTGCTCAGCGCACCGATCACCGTGCTGGGCCTGACGCTGCTGCTGATCGGTTTGAAGTTGCCGCTGCTGTTTGTGGTCGGGCGTCTGGCCGGTGGGCTGACCAAGGTCAGTGCGATTCGCCTCGGTATCGTGCTCGCGGCGGGTGGTGAGTTTGCCTTTGTGGTGTTCAAGATCGGGCGCGATCAGGGCCTGTTCGAGCCGCGCCTGTATGACCTGCTGGTGCTGACCATCACCCTGTCGATGGCGTTGACGCCGTTGCTGCTGTTGATCTGTGCGCGACTGGTCAGCCCCAAGGTGCAGCCGGTGGAGGTGCCGGAGAAATTTCGCGAGATCGACACCGAGGCTCCGCGCGTGGTGATCGCCGGCATGGGTCGGATGGGCCAGATCGTGGCGCGGATTCTGCGCGCGCAGAACATCAAGTTCGTGGCGCTGGACACGTCGGTGGAAACCATCGAGCTGTCGCGCAGTTTTGGCGGTGTGCCGGTGTTCTATGGCGACCCGATGCGTCCGGAAATCCTCCATGCGGCGAAGGTCGGCGAGGCGGAGTATTTCGTGATTGCCACGGACGATCCGGAGACCAACATCAAGACGGCCGAGATCGTGCGCAAACTGTATCCGCACATGAAGATCATCGCCCGCGCACGTAACCGTCAGCACGTACACCGCTTGGTCGATGTCGGCGCCGAGCCGATTCGGGAAACCTACTATTCGAGTCTGGAGATGAGCCGCCGCACGCTGGTCGGCCTCGGTCTGACCCAGGCCCAGGCCGATGCGCGGATCAAGCGATTCAAGCACCACGACGAACAGGTGCTGGAAGCCCAGCACGCGGTCTACGACGATGCCGCCAAAGTCCTGCAGACCGCCCAGGAAGCCCGGGCGGAACTGGCGCGGTTGTTCGAGTCGGATCAACTGGAAGAGGAAGCGCGCAAGGCCTGAATTCACCACAATTCCAATTGTAGGAGTGAGCCTGCTCGCGATTGCAATCTATCAGTAGCCATCTCTGTTACTGACACACCGCCATCGCGAGCAGGCTCACTCCTACACAATTGATCGGCAAACTCGACCTCTGTAGGAGCTGCCGAAGGCTGCGATCTTTTGATTTTGATTTTTAAGGTCAAGATCAAAAGATCGCAGCCTGCGGCAGCTCCTACAGGGGATTGGGTCAGGCCAGCTCTAATTCACGCTCTTGCTTGACCGGTGCAGTCTCAAACCGGTCCGCCAGGAACGGTGTGATATCCAGCGGCAGCGCTTCGTGGTTGACCAGTTTGTCCAGCAGCACCCCGGTGATCGCCGAAGTCAGGATGCCGGTGCGGAAGTGTCCGCAGGCATTCAGGTAACCCTCCACCCCACGCATCGGCCCGAGGATCGGCAGCTCATCCGGCGAACCCGGACGCAACCCGGCCCAGGTGCGCTTGAGATTGACGTCCTTGAGTTCCGGCAAGCAACGTACCGCGCCCTGCACCAGTCCGGCGATTTCCGGGTAAGTGGTGGTGACGTCGAAACCTTTGTCTTCGGTGGTGCTGCCGATCAGGATTTCGCCGTTGTCCTTCTGCGCCACGTAGCAGTCGCTGGTGGTCAGGCAGCCGTTGAGGATTTTCGGCATGCGCTCGGTCAGCAGGATCTGGCCCTTGACCGGTTTCACCGGAATCCGCACACCGGTGGCCCACTCGCTCAAATCCGCCGCCCAGGCACCAGCGGCGTTGATCAGGGTCTTGCAGTGGAACACGCCCTCCTCGGCCGTCTGCACGCCAGTCACGCGGGTGCCGTGGTGCAACACTCCGGTGACGTTGGTGTTGACGTAAATGTCGACGCCATTCTGCCGCGCGCCTTCCATGTAGGCATCGGCGAGACGGAACGGGCTGACCTGGTGATCGCAGAGAAACTCCAGCGCACCCCGGGCCTCGTGGCTGACACTCGGTTCGGCTTCGCGCAGCGCCGCTTGGTCGAGCCAGCGCACCTGATCGGCCAGATGCGGAATGCAACTGACGATGTGCTCGGCGTAGAGCCGGTCTTCGTCGTCATAAATGACGAATTTCAGCCCGGTCTTTTCGAACTTGAAATCCATCCCGTGCTTGTCGATCAACTCACGGTGCAGTTGCGGGTACAGCGCGTTGGACTGCAAGGCGAAATCGAAGAACGACTCCGGCAGGATGTGCGGCGTGCTGGCGTCCACCGCCACCGCCGCGCCCTGGGTTTCGCGCTTGCGGTTGGCCGACATCATGCGGAAGAAAATCACCCCGCAGCCCAGCCCCACTGACTCGCCGATGGCCCACAAGCCACCCGCCGAAGCGCGGGTCGCGTTACCCGGACGCTTGGCGTCGATTAGCGCGACCTTGAGACCTTCGCGCTTGGACAATTGATAGGCGCAGGACGCCCCGATCACGCCGCCGCCGGCAATGATCACGTCGTAGAACTTACTCATGGGAAGTGGCCTCCGTGCCGACGGACTGGAACGCGGAAAAAGGAATCGGATCGATCGGGAAGCGCGGGCGCAGCCAGCCGACGTCCTTGCGCCCGGTGGCCTGGCGCAGGCGGTCGCTGCAGTAGCCGACGCACATCCGTCCCTGACAATCGCCCATGCTGACGCGGGTGCGCATTTTCAGGCTGGCGATGTCCTGCACGCCCTGTTCCAGCGCCAGATCGATGTCGGCGCGGGTCGCGTGTTCACAGCGGCAGATCACCGTATCGGCGGCCGGCAAAGCGGTCTGGCCGACGCCGCGTTCGGTGTAGCGGTCGATGGCTGCACGGAAGCGCACGATGGATTTGAGTTTGCCCAGATAACGGTCGCGGCGTACCCGCGCCAGTTCTTCTTCGATCACCCCGCGTTGCAGCAGGATCGAGGTCGCCGCGATCTTGCCGGCGAGCATCGCCGCTTCACCGCCACGAATCCCGCCCATATCACCGGCCAGGTGCACGTGCGGCTCGTTGCTTTGCTGCCAGTTGTTCGAGTTGGCGCGCAGGTAGCCGTCGTCGCTGAAACCGTGATCGAGGCCCATCTGCTGACTGAGTTGCGTGCGCGGGATGAAGCCGTAACCGACCGCCAGGGTCTGGGCTTCGAAGCGCTCGATCTGAGTCAGATCAGGTTCCCAACTGGCCGAATACGGCGCGACAGTGACGCTCTTCAGCTCGCCTTCGCCGTGCGCTTCGACCACGCCCCAGCCGTAGTTCATCGGGATACCGTGCAGCTTCAGATACGCGAGCATGCTCAGGCCGTCGAGGAACAGCTGCGGTTTGTTCAGCAGCGCCAGGCTTTCGCGGGCGATCTTGCCGAAAGCGCAGGCTTCATACACGCCCGCGACCTTGACCCCGGACGCGTGCAACTGCGTCGCCACCAGCGGCAGCAGCGGCCCGGTGCCGGCGATGATCACCGGCCCCTGCGGCTTGACCACGCCACTTTTGATTTGCAACTGCAGGCCGCCGAGCATGATCACCCCCGGCAGGGTCCAGCCGGGGAACGGCACGCTGCGCTCATGGCAACCGGCAGCCAGGAGCAATTGCGGGTACGCGATCTCGTGCAGTTGCTCATCGCCGTCGAGCACCACCAGCGCACGGGTGCCTTCGGCGCCGACCACGCGGTGATTGAGGCGCACATCGATCAGCCCGGATTGCTCCTGGAAATCACCGTGCAGTTTGTTCAGCGCTTCGGAATAGCGCGGCCCCAGATAATCCAGTTGCACGCCGTCACGCAGCGGCCCGCGATAGACCACGCCGCCAAGGCGCGAGGCTTCTTCGAGCAAGGTGCAGCGCACACCGTGGCGAGCCAGTTCAATGGCCGCCGCCATCCCCGCCGGACCACCGCCGACGATCACCGGTTGCAGGCTCATACGACCTCCTGCTCGTTGATGCGGTTGACCTGGGTTTCAATCTGCATGCCGTCGCGCACCACGGTCTGACAGGCGCGGCGCTTGTGGCGACCGTTGATTTTCACCAGGCAGCACTGGCACACGCCCATGCCGCAGTAGGCGCCGCTGATCTGGTTGTGATCGTTGCGTGCGACCTGACGCACGCCGAGGGACTGGATGACGCTGAGGACGGTTTCGCCGATGGCCGCGGTAACCGGTTGGCCGTTGATGTGGACGGTCATATCCGCCTGGGTCAGGGGCTGGATATCGAAGGTGCGTTCTAGGCAGTGCATTACGATGTTCATCCGTGAAAAGGTTCAGGGGTAAGTGTTACGTCAGCTCCTTGCTGCTCTACACCGTGCGGCCCGTTTAATTGTTGGTTCGGGGCGGGCTCGCGGGTACTTCGTCAGCGCAGCAAAGTGCGCGTGAAGCACTGTAGTTCATACCTCAGCAAAGGCCTGGATCATTTACGTTAGGCGAAGTTGCCGGCGCAAATATTGATCCAGGCCAGTGAAAGTGGTCGGATTGTTCAACGATTCAGTTGGAGAAGACAAACTGGCCCTTGATCTTCTTCGACCCCATGAAACCGAGGTCGGGAAACAGCAGGTTTTTCACCCAGGCCACGAAAAACACCATGGCCAGCGTCGTCACCACGCCGATGATCACCGACACCGGGTCTTCGGCGTAATCCTTGAACATCTGTGGCACCTGGCTGATCGACAGCAACGTGTACACGGTGTAGGTCTGCGCCGAGTTGCGATAAAAACCCCAGGCGAACAATAGCGAAATCCCCCCGGCGAGCAATCCGAGGACGATTGCAAAACCGGCGCTGATCGTCAGTCCCAGAAAATAGCCGCCCACCAGCCCGAGCAACGCCTGCGCGTAGATCAGCCCGAGCAGTATTTTGATCTTGCCGGCATGCCGCTCGAGCAATTGCGGATCCGGGCGTGAGCCGATCCAGTAGGCCAGCACCTTGTCCTTGACCACACCACCAGACAACGCCTTGAAGGTCTCGGTTTTCGAGCGCCCTGCCTCCAGCATCTGCATTGCCTGACGTTTGATTTCCTTCTTGTCCAACGTGCTTTTCCTTAAGTAGAGAAATCCCGGGCTGGAGCGTTGCGCTCCAGCCGCCAATTCTCGCCTTGTTGAACCCCGGAAAGCAAAAAGCCGCTTTCACCGTGAAGTGAAAGCGGCCGAGGCATGAACCTCAATAGAGCATCTGGATCAGTGTACGAACAGGGCGATCAGGATGATGATCGGGATCGGCACACCGAGGAAAAACAGTAGTAGAGAGCGCATGGTGATTCTCCTTGTTTAACGAACTGGAGGCAGTGTGGTGGTGGCGGTGTAGGTCTCGACTTCGACGTACTCCACCGCATCCCGACGACGACCGCCGTAAGTGGCGGCGAGGCTGGCGAAGAACGCACCGGCCAACAGCGCGATGAATGTCCACAGCGAAGTCCAGGCAGCGACTTTGGCGGCGGTATCGGCAGCTTGCTGAGCCTTGACCTTGGCATCGGCGATGGCTTTCTGAGTACGGGCATACACGTCATCGACACGTTTCTCGGCGTCGGCCTGACTCAGGTTGGTCCGTTGCGCAACCAGTTGTGCGAGGTAGGTGCGGTCTTCAGGGCTGAGCTGACCATTGGACAGGCTCTGCACGAAGATCCGGGCCACAGCGCCATGGGCGGCGTCATCGCTGACGGACGCCGGACGATCATCGCGGAACAGGCTGTCGATGAAATATCCATACTGATTGCTGTCGGTGTTGGCCGCTGCGGTACCGGCAGCCTGAGTCATCGCGCTTGCTGCCCCACCGGCGACACTGGCACCGGCCTGAACGCCACCGCTGATCACACTGCTGACCGAGCCGATCACCAGCACTGCAGTGACCAATGTGGCAACACACCAGGAGAGGAAGCCATGGGCGGTATCACGGAAATACACTTCATCACCGTGCATGTTGGCCCACTTCACGCGCAGGCGACCGGCGATGTAACCACCGAGACCCGAGGCAATGATTTGCGTCGCCGCCAGCCAGACAATCGTGGAAATCCCCAGGCTCTTGGCGCTGACGCCCTCTCCGGCCCAAGGTGAAACGGCAGAGAATCCCAAACCGAAACCAAGCAGCACCAAAATCATCGACAGTGCTGCGGCCGCCGCTGCGCCCGCGAAAATCGCGCCCCAGGACACGCCTGACACGTTGCTCGACTCTCCTTCGAAGGCAGGATAAAACCCATCAGAGGATCTATTCATTGTTGTAGTGCTCCAGGCATGAAAAATGGTGTTACAACTCGTCATCGGAGGAATTGCAGCGACCGTGCCATTTGCCAACTTTAAATAAATCGTTAGATTTCAATCAGTTAAAAAGAATGAACTTCCTAAGACCATGCAATTTGCAATAACAGGCTAAAAGCAGCGGGTTTTATGCATTGGCACAAAGGGCTGTCATTTGCGCTTGTAGCTTTTGTTTCCGCTGGGTGTCAGGCAATACACTCCGCCACGCGGGCCGGTGCAGAAAGAGCCGCTACCGCAGGTGCAGCCATCGTGACTCTGCAAAAATTGCTGAGGACGTGCCTGGCCCTTGATTCCGAACAGGGCGGCACAGCTTTTCTTCGAGCCGCTGATGGAGCCGTCATTGCACAGGAACAGATCGCCGTCGCAGCGATCGATACCGCCCTTCTTCCCGGAGCACGGCGTATTGGCGGCCAGGGCCGCCGTGCTCAGCAGCACCAGCAACAAACCGGTAGTTGGCATCCAGCCACGGCGAATAAAAGTACGCACTGAACCACTCCTGTTGGAAATTATGGCCAGATGATATCAATGTTCCCGAAAATAATTCCGCAGCCTTGGCAAATGGCGGCTAAAACATGAAAGTTAATTTAAAGCGTTACGGAAAATACTTGGCAAAATGCTGCCATTCCGTTTGAACCGATCAAGGCCTGCTCTATGACTCGTATTTTGACCATCGAAGACGACGCCGTGACTGCCCGTGAAATCGTTGCCGAACTCAGCAGCCACGGCCTGGAAGTGGATTGGGTCGACAATGGCCGCGAAGGCCTGGACCGTGCCGTCAGCGGCAACTACGACCTGATCACCCTCGACCGCATGCTGCCGGAACTCGATGGCCTGGCCATCGTTACCACGCTGCGTACCATGGGCGTGGCAACGCCGATTCTGATGATCAGCGCGCTCTCCGATGTCGATGAACGTGTGCGCGGCTTGCGCGCTGGCGGCGATGACTACCTGACCAAACCGTTCGCCACCGACGAGATGGCCGCGCGCGTAGAGGTGCTGCTGCGCCGCCAGAACAGTGTCGCCACTCAGGCCACCACATTGCAGGTCGCCGACCTCGAACTGGACTTGATCAGCCACGAAGCGCGCCGCGCCGAGCAGGTGCTGACGCTGCTGCCGACCGAGTACAAGCTGCTGGAATTCCTCATGCGCAACAGCGGCCAGATCCTGTCGCGGATGATGATTTTCGAAGAAGTCTGGGGTTATCACTTCGACCCGGGCACCAACCTGATCGACGTACACATCGGTCGTCTGCGCAAGAAGATCGACGCGGCCGGCAATGTCCCGCTGATTCGCACGGTACGGGGCTCGGGTTATGTCATTGCCGAACCCGTCTGACGGCTGGCGTTCCTCCAGCAGCCGCTTGCTGGCGCTGTACAGTTCGCTGTTCGTGGCCTGGAGCGCGATCCTCATGGGGGTCATGTATTTCGAGGTTTCCGGCTACCTCGACAACCTCGCCAAACATTCGCTGATGCAACGTCAGCATCTGTTTTCGCACTTTCGCGGTGAGCAGCTGGAAGAAGCGCTCGCCGCGAGCATGACCTTCGACATCCGCGGCATCGACGCCTACGGCCTGTTCGACGCCCAGGGCGTGTACCTCGGCGGTGCCTTGCAACAGTTGCCCGAAGGCCTGCCGCTGGACGGCAAGATCCACACCCTGGATGACTGCGCCGATTCCGACGACCCGACCCTGCCCGCTGACAGCTGCGACGCGGTGGCGACCCAGACCCGCGACGGTCGCTGGCTGGTGTTGTTGCGCGATAACGGTTCGTTGTTCGCCGTGACGCGGATCATTCTGCACGCGTTGTTCTGGGGTGTTTCGCTGACGATCCTGCCGGGGATTGCCGGTTGGCATCTGCTGCGCCGTCGTCCGATGCGGCGGATTCGGGCGATTCAGGACAGCGCCCAGGCGATTGTGGCCGGCGACCTGACTCACCGCTTGCCGCTGTCCAATCGCCGCGACGAACTGGACATGCTCGCCGCCATCGTCAACGCAATGCTTGATCGCATCGAGCGGCTGATGCATGAAGTCAAAGGCGTGTGCGACAACATCGCCCACGACTTGCGCACCCCGCTGACGCGTTTGCGCGCGCAGTTGTATCGCATGCAGCAACAGGCCGGTGAAGGTTCTCAGGAGGCGGCGCAACTGGATCTGGTGCTGGCCGAGGCGGATACGCTGATGGCGCGGTTTCGCGGATTGCTGCGGATTTCCGAACTCGAAGACCGTCAACGGCGCTCAGGATTTGTCGAGCTCGATCCGGTGCAACTGCTCGAAGAACTGCATGAGTTCTACCTGCCACTGGCCGAGGAAGGCGAACTGCTGTTCGTGCTGAACATGCCGGAAACCCTGCCGCCGTTGAACGGCGACCGGGCGTTGATGTTCGAGGCGCTGGCGAATCTGCTGAGCAACTCGATCAAGTTCACCCCGGCGGGCGGCACGGTAATTTTGCGTGGCGTGAATGATGGCGGGCATACGCGAATCGAGGTCCACGATTCCGGGCCGGGGATTCCCGAGGCCGAGCGTGAGGCGGTATTTCAGCGTTTCTATCGGGCCGAGGGGGGGCAACCGCAGAGTGGTTTTGGCCTTGGTTTGTCGATTGTGGCGGCGATTGTCAGCCTGCATGGCTTCAGTCTTGAGGTCGGAAGCAGTGAGCTGGGGGGCGCGAAGCTGGTGCTGGATTGTCGGCAGAGTTTGATCTCGCAGTCCTGAGAATCACCGCGATGCAATGTAGGAGTGAGCCTGCTCGCGATGCCAGTGAATCAGCCAACATATTTGTTGTATGACTCACCGCTATCGCGAGCAGGCTCACTCCTACAATCCGCTGCCAGAACACAATCCCTCTGTGGGAGCGGGCTTGCTCGCGAAGGCGTCGGGGCAGTCGACATCGTTATTGGATGACCCTCCGCATTCGCGAGCAAGCCCGCTCCCACATTCAGATCTTTGTCAGATCAGGCCGGATAATTGGCCCGCAGCGCCTCAAGGCCTCCCTGATAGATGCCGTTGAACAGCGCCACCACTTCTTCCTCGCTCACGCCCTTGGCGTTGAAGCGTCCCGACCACGTCACCCGGGCGCCCTGCCCCTGGGCTTCGACCTTGATCGTCGCCAGGTAATCAGTCGCCGGAAACGGCGCCTGTTCGATCGAATAGCTGTAGGTCTTTGCGCCGTTATCGAACGCTTGCAGACGCTCGATCACCACGCCGCCATCAGCGGTTTGCAGGGTGCGCACGCGTCCGCCTTCACTCAGTTCACTCTTGGGAATGAACGGCAGCCAGTCCGGCAGCGTGTTGAAGCCGCCAATCAATTGCCAGACCTGATCGGCCGAGGCCGGGATGTCGATCGTTGCTGATGCAGTTGCCATAAATAAAGGTTTCTCCAGAAGAGTTCGGGTTCAGATCGCCATGCTGTCGACGACGCCGCCATCGACCCGCAGGGCCGCGCCCGTGGTGGCCGAGGACAGCGGCGAAGCGATGTAAGTGACCAGATGTGCGACTTCTGCGACATCGGCCACGCGCTGGATGATCGAAGTCGGACGCGCCTTGCGCACAAAGGCGTCGGCCTCATCGCGCAGGCTGCGACCGGACTCGGCAGCGGCGTCCTTGAGCATGTTTTCCAGGCCATCAGTGAAGGTCGGCCCCGGCAGGATCGCATTGACCGTCACGCCAGTGCCAGCCAGACGTTTGGCCAAACCATGGGACACCGCGAGATTGGCGCTTTTGGTCACGCCATAGTTGAGCATGTCGGCCGGGGTTGCCACGCCGGATTCCGAAGACAGGAAGATCACCCGGCCCCAGCCCTGCTCGACCATTGCCGGCACGTAATGCCGCGACAGGCGCACGCCGGAAATCACGTTGACCTCGTAGAAGCGCGTCCACTCGCTGTCCGGCGTGTCGAAGAAATCCACCGCGTCGAAGATCCCGAGGTTGTTCACCAGGATGTCCGCACGGGGTTCGGCGGCGAATAATTTTTCCGCGCCTTCGGCAGTGCCCAGATCGGCAGTCAGACCGCGCAGTTGCGCACCCGGTACCTTCTGCCGAATGCTCGCCAGCGCCTGATCGACCTTGGCCGTTTCGCGCCCGATCACCACCACCGTGGCGCCGGCTTCGGCCAGCGACTGACTGATGCCCAGACCAATGCCACCCGTGCTGCCGCTGACGATGGCCAGTTTTCCACTCAAGTCGATTTTCATGGGTTCACCTCTTCGATGGGCAATACACGGACAAATAGAAGAAATGGATCAGCGTAGACGCGATGTTGGCCGGATGAAGGCGTTGCCGACCAAAGACCGGTCACGGCCGATCCGACGCCTTCGCGAGCAAGCCCGCTCCCGCTGGGGATTGTCGGTGGATGGAGGTTCTCGGGCTGGCCCGGATCAAGGGTGGGAGTGGGCTTGCTCACGAAGGGGCCGGGACATCCGGCATCAATGGTGACTGACCCGACGCCTTCACGGGTTCAGCGGCGTCCTACACTGAAAGGATCAGCCGCTTTTCAAGAGATGACCATGAAAATGTCTGCACAAATGACCGTGGTTGCGGTGCTCGCCACCCTCGCCTACCTGGGCCTTGCGGTGTGGGGCATTGGCGGGCCGGCGGTGTTCTTTTCGCATGGGGCGCTGGTGCTGGTGGCGCTGGCCACGGTGCTGATGGTGGTGGCGTCGCTGTTCACCGATGTGAACATGAGTTCGGGCGAGCGCGAGGACCGCGCCAATCGCTGGGTGCTTCCGGCGTTCGGCGTCATTGGGCTGGTCAGCGGATTTCTCCCGGCGTACTGCGACCGCATCGACTTCTGGACCTTCGGCGCTGAAGGCGTGCGCTGGCTCGGCGCGTTACTGTTTGTCGTCGGTGGTGCGCTGCGGCTGTGGCCGGTGTTTGTGCTGGGGCGGCGGTTCAGCGGGTTGGTGGCGATTCAGCCGGGGCATCGGTTGGTCACTGACGGCATTTACACGCGCCTGCGCAATCCAAGCTATCTGGGTCTGGTGGTCAACGCCGTGGGTTGGGCGCTGGCGTTTCGCTCCAGCGTCGGGTTGATTCTGGCGGCGCTGACGTTGATCCCGCTGATCGCCCGCATCCACTCGGAAGAGGCGCTGCTGCGCGGGCAGTTTGGCGCTGAGTATGAGGCTTACTGCGCGCGTAGCTGGCGGTTGTTGCCGGGGGTTTACTGACGCTATCGCCAACAGGCTGGCTGCGACATCGATCCAGTGTGGGAGCGGGCTTGCTCGCGAAGGCGGTGGATCAGTCGACATCACTTGCAACTGGCAGAGCGCTTTCGCGAGCAAGCCCGCTCCCACAGGGGACTGTGTTGTGTCAGGTTATTTGCAGGTGTAATTGACCGTCGCTGTCGACAGCGATGCTCAGCGGCTCATAACTGTCGAGGGTCGCGTGGCGGGTTTCGAGCGGATGCTGGTGCGTCGTGGTGACGATCATCAATGCCGCCCCGGCAGCTTCAGCGGCCTGAATACCGACGGTGGCGTCTTCGAAAACCAGGCAATCAGCGGGCTCAAGCCCGAGGCGTTGCGCCGCCAGACGATAACCGGCAGGATCCGGCTTGCCGGCCGTCACATCCTCAGCCGTGATCATCACCGCAGGCTGGGGAATCCCCGCCGCCGCCATTCGCCGCAACGCCAGATCCCGGGGTGCCGAGGTCACCATCGCCCAGCGCTCCCTTGGCAAGGCATCGAGAAACGCCACTGCTCCGGGAATCGGCACAATGCCGTCGACATCATCGATTTCTGCCTGGGCGATGAACGCGGCTTGCGCCTCGGCGTCCACACCCGGCAGGTTCAGCCGGCGGACGGTGTCGATGGCGCGGGCACCGTGAATGGTCGGCAGGAAAGTCTCGACATCAACAACTCCGTGGCGCTCAGCCCACGCCGCCCAGACTCGCTCGGCAGCAGCGATGGAATTGAGGACGGTGCCGTCCATGTCGAACAGGAACGCGCCGAACGCGCGATCGAAGACGTTATCGTGAGCAGACAAAAGATCGCATCCTTTGACAAGACTGGGCGGATTGGCCGGGCAATGTAGCATTTTTGCCCGGCGATTCGACCCGCCGCGTCAATGCAGACGCGGCGCCTTGGACTTGAACGCGCTGTCGACACAGTCGAGCAACTGGCCGATGGCCCAGGGCTTTTTGATGAACGCCACCGGATGCTTGACCCCGGAAGTCTCGGGGGTTTCATAACCGGACATGACCATTACCGGTTTGTCCGGCCAGCGCTCGCCGACCAGATTGGCCAGCCCCGCCCCGTTGATTTCACCGGGCATGGTGATATCGGTGAGCAGCAGCGCCACTTCGGGCGCGTGCTTTTCCAGATACAGCTTGGCTGCATCCGCGCTGGTTTGCGGCTCGACCTTGAAACCTTCCTCCTGAAGAATTTCGCAGAGAAACTCCAGAATCAACGGGTCATCCTCAACCACCAGAATCAACCCGTCAGGAAGGTGCGCGCTCGCCGTCGGTGTTGGACTCATGAACTGGCACTCCCTGAATTGCATTAACGATTTAGCGGCTTGTTTCCGCTGCTTATCTGGTATGAGCGGCGCGCCCTGCATAAATTCATTTTTGATACAGGTCTTTTCTTAACAGGCGTTATCCGCCGTTGGCGACGGGCGTCCGCCAGGCGGTTTTTGTGGTTAAAATGCCGGCCCTTTTGCTTGCCGACCGTGACTGATGAACCCTGAAGCCCTCGCCACCCTCCGCGCCCATCTGCTGCCTGCACTGGCGGCCGCACCGAGCGAAACCCGTCGCCTGTTTCATGGGCGCGGGCGTTGCTGGCCGGGGCTGGAGCAGGTGACGGTGGACTGGCTGCAAGGCGTGGTGCTGGTCTCGCTGTTCAAGGAGCCTGCGCCGGAACAGCTCGAAGCGCTCAAGCAATTGCTGCTCGACCTCAGCACCTCGACCGAATGGCAACAGTCCGGCGCCCACACCCTGCTGGTGCAACATCGGTATTTGCCGCAAAGCACCGCCGAATGGTTGCTGGGAGATGAAATCGACGAGATGAGCATCGTCGAGGGCGGCTTGCAGTACCGTGTCGATCTGGGCCGCAAGCAGAACGCCGGGCTGTTTCTCGACATGCGCTACGGGCGTAACTGGGTGCGTGAGCAGGCGGCTGGCAAGCGCGTACTGAACCTGTTCGCCTACACCTGTGGGTTTTCCGTGGCGGCCATCGAAGGCGGCGCCAGCCATGTGGTCAACCTCGACATGTCCCGCGCCGCGCTGAGCCGGGGCCGTGACAATCACCGGTTGAACGGGCATGACCTGAGCAAAGTGAGTTTCCTCGGCCACGACCTGTTCAAGTCATGGGGCAAAGTGATCAACAGTGGCCCGTACGACCTGGTGATCATCGATCCGCCGTCGTTCCAGAAAGGCAGTTTTCTGCTGACCAAGGACTACCAGCGCGTGCTGCGCCGTTTGCCGGAATTGCTCACGGCGCACGGCACGGTGCTGGCGTGCATGAATGATCCGTCGTTTGGTTCGGACTTTTTGATCGATGGCGTGACCCAGGAAGCGCCGAGTCTGCGCTTTGAGCAGCGGCTGGAGAATCCGCCGGAATTTCCGGATATTGATCCGCAGAGCGGGCTCAAAGCCCTGGTCTTCAAACGCCTCGACTGACACATCACAAATCCCCTTTAGGAGTGAGCCTGCTCGCGATAGCGGTGTGTCAGTTGATGAAAATGTTGACTGATCCACCGCTATCGCGAGCAGGCTCACTCCTACAGGGGGGATTTGCAGTGGATCAGGAGGTGTGTGGACGGAGCACCAGTGCAAACAACTCGCCATGCCCGTTCACATTGAGCTTGTGATAAAGATTGCGCCGATGCACCTTCACCGTCTCCGGCGATATGCCCATCTGCTGGGCGATGGCCTTGCTGGAGAAGCCCTGCAGAATCAGCCGCGCAGTATCGACCTCACGGGCGGTCAGGCGCGCATCGAAGCGATCGAGCAGCGTCGCCAGATCCCCCGCCACCGGCTCGGCGCCCGTCCCTTGCGGCGGCAACAGCTGCACGTGTCGACGCATCGCCGCCAGCACCCAGTCGCGCACACACAGCAGACGGCCCTGCTCGCTCAGATCGAAAGCCGTCGAGCGCCCGAGTGACAGGCCAAGCACGCCGCCCTCGATGTTGATCATGAACTGCAACTCGTCCTCACCGACCACCGAGCGAAAATAGCTCTGGTAATACTCGCTGTGCAGAAACTGGTCCGGCGCCACCGAGGCCAGGCTGTGCAGACCGTCGGCGATCCCGGTCGAAGCGGTTTGGTAGAACGGATCGAGCAGGTACATCCCGGCGCTGTAACTGGCCAGTTCTTCCTGCTCGTCGGCGCGGCCCTTGCTGTCGAAGTCGATCAGCAATCGCGGTGCCTGCCCCGCCCTCATCAGCGCCACCAGCGCGTTGTCCAGCGGCACCAGCAACCGCAGCGTGTCGACCAGCGCGCGCCAGAAACCGTCCTGGCCGACGGCGGCAAACACCCGCGCCAGACTTTGATGCACCGGCAACTCCTGCAACAACGCGTCCACGCACTACCCCTTTTGAGTAACCCATGATGGGAATGGGTCAGGCGTGCCCGGCCCGATAGCCTGAGCACTCCCGATCATCACCGGCCTGCCGCAGGCCAGGAGTGCCGCATCATGCGTTGTCGTCGTGGCTATATCAACTTGGGCATCAACCTTGGCCTGCTCGCCTGTATCGGCGGCATCTGCGCCGCCAATGCCGCCGACGCGCCGAGCGTGCACGTCTACAACTGGTACGACTACATCGGTCCGACGACCCTGGCTGACTTCAAGCGCGACAGCGGTATTCAGCCGGTTTACGACACCTTCGACAGCGCCGAAGTGCTCGAAGGCAAACTGCTGACCAGCCGCAGCGGTTACGACGTGGTGGTGGCGAGCAACTTCAGCCTGCCGACGCTGATCAAGGCCGGCGCCCTCGCCCCGCTGCCGCACGATCAACTGCCGGGCTGGAAGAATCTGGACAGCGATCTGCTGAGCAAACTGGCCAACAACGACCCCGGCAATCAATACGCCGTGCCGTATCTGTGGGGCACCAACGGTATCGGCTACAACGTCGACAAAGTGCGCGCCGCACTCGGCGACAAGGCGCCGCTGGATTCGTGGGATCTGGTGTTCAAGGAAGAGAACCTCGCCAAGCTTGGCCAGTGCGGGGTGGCGATGCTCGACTCGCCATCGGAGATGCTCCCGGTGGCCCTGCACTACCTCGGGCTGCCGCCCAACAGCACCAACCCCGAGGACTACCAGAAAGCCGAAGCGCTGCTGCTCAAACTGCGCCCGCACATTGCCTACTTCAACTCGTCGAAATTCATCAGTGACCTGTCCAACGGCAACATTTGTGTGGCGGTGGGCTGGTCCGGGGCGATGCTCGAAGCCAAGACCAACGCCGAGCAGGCGCACAACGGCGTGAAGATCGCCTATAGCCTGCCCAAGGAAGGCGCGCCGGTGTGGTTCGACACGCTGGTGCTGCTCAAGGACGCGCCGAACCGCGCTCAGGGTCTGGCGTTCATCGACTACCTGCTGCGCCCGGAAGTGATCGCGCCGGTCAGTGATCACCTGTCGTACCCCAACGGCAACCGCGCCGCGACGCCACTGGTGGCCGAAGCCACGCGGGATAACCCGGCGGTGTATCCGTCCGCGGCGGCGATGGCCACCTTGTACACCCTGGAACCGCTGCCCAAAGCCACCGAGCGCGTGCGCACGCGGGTGTGGAGCAAGGTCAAGAACGGCCAGTAAACCCAACACATCTCCCCTGTAGGAGTGAGCCTGCTCGCGATGGCGTCTTTGAATTCAACATCTTTGTTGATTGGCTCACCGCAATCGCGAGCAGGCTCACTCCTACAAGGTCCGTGAGTCCTTCAGATTTTTATAGAGAGACAATCCATGAAGCCCCGTACCCGTGACCTCAACATCCGTATCGGCCAACTGCAACCCGGCCCACTCAACGCCATCACCGACGTCCCCGGCGTACGCGTCGGCCACAGCAACGTGCGTGGCCGCAGCGCGGTCGGGCGTGACATCTGCACCGGCGTTACCGTGATCGAGCCGCGTCGCGGTTCGACCAACCAGCAGCCGTGCTTCGCCGGGGTACATGTGCTCAATGGCAATGGTGATGCCACCGGCCTTGAGTGGATTCGCGAGGCCGGGCTGCTGACCAGTCCCATCGCCTTCACTAACACCCACAGCCTCGGCGTGGTGCGCGATGCGTTGATTGCGCTGGATCGCCAGCAACAGCCGGACGACGGCCGTCTCTACTGGAACATGCCGGTGGTGCTGGAAACCTTCGATGGCTTGCTCAATGACATCAATGGTTTTCACGTCAAGCCCGAGCATGTTGCCGAGGCGCTGGATTCAGCGCATGACGGCGCCGTCGAAGAAGGTGCCGTCGGCGGCGGCAGCGGCATGATCTGCCATGAATTCAAGGGCGGCATCGGCAGCGCGTCACGGCGTTTGAGCAGCGCTCAGGGCGGCTGGACGGTGGGCGCGATCGTGCAGGCCAACCACGGCATTCGCAGCGAGTTGCGGGTCGACGGTTATCCGGTGGGCCGCTACATGGAGCAGGTGGATTCGCCGTTCCTGCGTGCTTCGCTGCCGCATCCGGGCATGGGTTCGATCGTGGTCTGCCTGGCCACCGACGCACCGCTGCTGCCGCATCAATGCACGCGTCTCGCGCAACGCGCCAGCCTCGGTCTGGCGCGCAGCGGCGGCGGTAACGAAGACCACAGCGGCGACATTTTCATTGCCTTCGCCACCGGCAACGAGCAGGTGCCACCCGCCGCTTACGAGGGCAAAGGCGCGCCGACCTGCGACGGCTTGCGCATGGTCAACAACGACCACATCAGCGAACTGTTTCTCGCGGCTACCGAGGCGGTCGAAGAATCGATCATCAATGCTCTGCTCGCCAGCGAGAGCACTGAGGGCAACGGACATGCGGTGCCGGGGCTGGATAAGGAAACGCTGCTCGCCGCCCTTGCCAAGGCCGGCTGGCCCGGATCACGCTGACAACACCTGTAGGAGCTGCGGCACGCTGCGATCTTTTGATTTTCTAAAAACAAGATCAAAAGATCGCAGCCTTCGGCAGCTCCTACAGGAGGTGCGGCTCAGGTGAACATCTGGGCGCCGATGTGCCGTGCCGTCTGCAGATGCTCCTGGCGCGACAGTGATCGCCACGGCGTACGTCGATTGCGTGTTATTGCAGGGGAACGAGATTCCGGGGGTGATTGCTGCGCTGGGCAGCACGCCGGAGCTGGAGAAAATCAAACGCGATTACGAGGCGATCTTCCTCGAAAAATGTCGTAGCGTGCTACAACCGCTTGCCGCTGGCGGCGAAATCACTCAGGCCGCTTTGCGCGCCATGCTCGGTGCCGCCGAAGCCCTGTCGAATGCTGCCGCGAGCGCTGAAATCAGTGCCGAGCAAGCGAAGGACGAATTGTTCGCCACCATCATTGCGATGGTGGAACGGGCCGCCGCCCGTGCGACTAGCGGTACTTGAGTCAAAGCCGGCACGTTCCCATGATGAGGGTACGCAGGCGCTTCACTCCTGAGCGCCTGCGTAGGGAACGGGTGTTCTGAACCCCCAATCAAGCCCGTCTCCTTGTTCATGCGCAACTTGAGCCTCGTGGGCTCTACTTCTCCCCATCAAAGAGCTTCGAGGCTCTTTTTTTGTCTGTTTTTTGCGTCTGACTCAGTGCAGCGTCAGGCGCTGGCGGACAAATTCATCGACGTGGCGGGTGGTCTGATCCAGATGCCGGTCACGCTGCTTCTCGGCGTCGAGCATGGCGCGCTTGCCGTTTTTCTGTAGCAGGTAGGTGTGGATCTGCTGCACTTCCAGCGAGCGGTAGATGGGCGTGGTGTCGATGAAACCGCGCAGGCCATTGCTGCGGTAATGCCGGGTGCTCATCAGCACCTGGGTTTCCCGAGCGCCGATCACTTCGAAACCCAGCGCCTCGAAGTACGGCACCTTGCCGACGCTACAGGTCAGTTCGGCATGCGGATAACGCGTCACCATCTCGCCGATCATCGCCCGCGCCACGCCCTGGCGCCGATAGCCTTCGCGCACCGCCATGTAGGCGACGCTGCACGCTTCCCAATCGCCCTGCACCGGCAGGTACAAAAGGAAACCGGTGACCCGCTCCGGATCATCCTCGGCCGTCGCCACCAGCAACTCCACCTCAGTGCCCTTGTCGCCATTCAACGCTTCCAGATACAGATGCACCTCATAGCCGACCGCGTACTGATAGACGTTGTACAGCAGATTGCTCGGGCCGAGACCGACCGCGCTGATGTCGGTCAGATTGTCGACCACCAGTTGCAGAATCTGGCTGTTGACGCTTTCGGGGCATGGGGATTTGTAGTGGGTGATGCGTGGCATGACAGCTGAACTCCGGCGGAAAACCGCGACATCATACCGTGTCCCGACGCCTGCCACCGTCGCAGGAAATACCGAAGCAAGCTGACGGTTGACCTGAAGAAAATTTCATCTGCCAAGGCTCGGATCTTTCGCCGATTTAGCGTCCAATTCTTCAGCTGCGTTCACTTTTTTAACGCAGGCCTTGAGGAGTTCACATGAACGTTTTGCGTTCTCTGTTCAAATGGCGGCAAGCCTTGTTGCTGGTGCCGCTGACCCTGGCAGCGCTGGCCAGCACCCCGGTGTTTGCACAACCCCCGGTTTACATTCAGCAGGCACCGCCGCCGATGCGCATGGAAGTGATGCCCGGCCCGCGCCCCGGTTATGTCTGGGATCAGGGCCATTGGCGCTGGGAAGGACGCGGCTACGTCTGGATGCCCGGTCATTGGCAACCGGTGAGGTATGGCGCGCACTGGCGACCAGGCCACTGGCAGGCGCGCGGGCCTAACTGGTACTGGGTCGAAGGCCACTGGGCCCGTTGAACCCGCTCGGCAACAACAACTCATCTACCGGGAAGACCGCCATGTCGCGAAACCTGAAAACCCTGCTCGTTGCCTCTCTGGTCGCGATCTCCTTGTCCGGCTGCATCGTCGAGCCGGTCCGGCCGCATCGACCGCCACCGCCGGTGGAAGTCGTGCCGGTCATGCCAGCACCCGGCTACCACTGGGTTGCCGGCCACTATCGCTGGGATGGGCGTGAGTGGCGCTGGGCGCCGGGACACTGGCGCGCGTATTGATCGCCAGCGGTGGCGTCACTGCTGTGGCGCCACCACCTTGAACTTGATGTCGATTTCGTTGGAAACAATGGAGTCGGCCCACTCCCCTGCCCCGAGCGCGAAATCATCGCGTTTGAGCACCAGCTCACCGTCGAAAATGCCAATCGCGCTGTCCGGTTTCAGTTGCACCGGCACCTGCACTTGCCGGGTCTTGCCTTTGACGGTGAGCTCGCCGGTGAGCAGGTAGCGGTTTGGTTCGACCTGGGTAAAACCGGTCGACTCGAATACCGCAAAGGGAAATCTTTGAGTGTCGAACCACGCTGGCTTCACCAGCTCGGTGTTGGCATCATCGCTGCCGGCATTGATGCTGCTGAGATCAATGTGCAACGTGGTGCGGGCATGGGCGAGGTCTTCGCTGTTGAACTGCAGCGTCGCTTCGAACTTGCCGAAGGTGCCATAAACCTGCTTGCCCATCTGGTGATAGGTGAAATTGATCTGGCTGGCGGTGGTGTTGACGCGATTGTATTCAGCGGCCTGCGCGCAGGTCATGACGCACAGGCAGGCAAACAATGCCGCAGCGGTGAATCGGGCACGCATGGGATTCTCCGGACAGGGCAAACCTTCAAGGCCTGTTTTGACTTAAGCAAACAACCCACGGTTGCGCCATGTCATCTGTCCGCCGGGCTCACGTGGCCCGGCCTCGCGAATCACTTCAGACCAGCCGCTCGATCTTCTGATGCTGCCAGACCAGTTTGTAATACAGCGTCTGCAACACCAGCATGCCCAGATACGCCACCGGAAACGCCATCCACACCCCCTGCAAACCGTACTGCCCATCCAGCCAGTAAGCCGCCGGTAACTGCACGCCAACCACACAGATAATCGCAATGGCCACCGGCACCAGCACCGTGCCACTGGCACGCATGATCCCGCCGATGATCGCCTGAAAACCAAACACCAGCAGACTCCAGAGCATGATGTGCAGCAAATGTTCAGCCATCACCCGGGTCGAATCCTCGGTCAGGAACAACCCCAGCAGCCAGTGCGACAACAGGTAACCGAGCACGATCAAGCCACCGGTCAGACACACGTTGATCAGCAGCCCGGTGCGCAGGATCGGCCCCATGCGCTGCAGTTGCCCGGCACCGATGGCCTGCGCGCCGAGGATCGACGCGGTGATCGCAATCGACAGCGCCGGAAACTGCACGTAGTTGACGATCTGCGTGACCGCGCCATACGCCGCCGTCGCCTGGGAACCGTGCTGATTCACCAGCGCCAGGATCACCAGCTCCGACAGCGACAGCACAATCATCTGCACCCCGGTCGGCAGACCGATGCGCAGTACCTTGCCCAGAATCGCCCCGTCCAGCCGCAGTGCCGCGAAGAACTCGCGGTCTGGGGCCAGCGGATGGTTCTTGCGAATCAGCCGCCAGGCCAGCCACGCCATCGCCGACAGGTTACCCGCCAGACCAGCGAAGGCGGCGCTCTGGATCCCCAATTGGGGCAAACCGAACCAGCCACGAATCAACGCCGGGGTCAGCGCCAGCCCGACCGAGGTCGACACGATCAGCGCCAACAGCGGTGAAACGGTGTCACTGACCCCGCGCAGCAACTGCGTGAACAGCACAAACACCAGCATCGACGGCAGAATCCACATCATCACGTGCGCATACGCCACCGCATCATCCAGCACATCCGCAGGCGTCCCCAGCCCCTGCAACGCCTGCCGCGCAAACACACTGCCCAGCACCGCCGCGAGCAAGCCGATCAATACCCCCAGCAACAGCGTTGCCCCGGCGATCGCCTTGACCATGTGCGCCTCACGTGCGCCCCACGCCTGACCGATCAACACCCCGGCCCCTGCGCCCAGACCGATCACCAGCGCGATGAAGAAAAAGATGATCGGAAACATCCCCGACACCGCCGCCAACGCCTGAGTGCCGAGCATCTGCCCGATGTAGATGCTGTTGATCGTGCCCGACATCGATTGCAGGAAGTTCGACAGCACCATCGGCGCGAGGAACAGCAGGTAGGTTTGCCAGAGGGGTTTGGTGGTGGCAGGGGTTTGCATTGAGGATCCGTCTCGGGGTGGCAGATGCGATGGATATTACGCTAGATGCGCGGGTTAAAGTCAGTCGACATGACCTCGGCGCAAGGCTTAAATGGCGGCACTCTTATCATTGGATCGCGCCTTGCCATGCCTCTTCTGCGAAATGCTCTGACCTGTTCCGTGCTGGTTGTTTTCAGCCACATCGCTGGTGCCGCCGAAGCCCCCGCTCCCGCCGAAGCGTTGCGCCCCTTGCTGGCAACATTGAACGAACGCCTGAACATCGGCGATCTGGTAGCGCTGACCAAATGGGACAGCGGCAAGCCGATTCAGGACAGCCCGCGCGAAGCCCAGGTCATCGCCAATGCCCGCACCTTGGCGACCGAACACCAGCTAGACCCCGAAGACGTTGCGCAGTTGATCGCGGCGCAAATGGAGGCCAACAAATTGGTGCAGTACGGATTGCTCGCACAATGGCAAACGGCCGGTGTGGCGCCGGACACTCCGCGTCCGGATCTGGCCAGGCAAATTCGTCCGCGCCTGGACGAGTTGCAGACCCGCCTGCTGCGGCAGTACGCCGACTTCGCGCCGTTTCGCCGCGCCCCGAATTGCCCGGCCTTGCTGGCCCAGGCTCGCCAGGGTCTGACCCACGACGCACTGCACGATCTGGCCCTGACCCGCGCCACCGGAGAGCTGTGCATTCGCGCGGAACATCTCTAGAACAGGGGGTCGGGCACACATCGCTGGCGTCGATAGTCACCATCACGTCAATGAAGTTCTCATAAAAACTCCGCGGCGTAACATCCGCTCCATACCAACCCAATACACCCCGGAGCACACGATCATGAAACGCCAAACCATCCTCGGCATCGCTTTCTCGGTTCTCGCAGTTAACGCTTTTGCAGCAACGCCCGCTCACACCCTGGTCGCTGAAGGCGGCTCGGACAAGTTGATTGAAAGCCGTTTGGCTGAAGGTGGTTCTGATCGTTTGCTGGAACGTCGCGTGGCCGAAGGTGGCTCGGATCGTCTGCTGGAACGCCGCGTGGCCGAAGGTGGCTCGGATCGTCTGCTGGAACGCCGCGTGGCCGAAGGTGGCTCGGATCGTCTGCTGGAACGCCGGGTGGCTGAAGGTGGCTCGGATCGTCTGCTGGAACGCCGGGTGGCCGAAGGTGGTGCGGATCGTTTGAACGAGCGCCGCGTCGCCTGAATCGACGCCCCCAGCCCATAAAAAAGCCCGGCCTGATCAGCCGGGCTTTTGCGTTCAACCGCGGTTTACTGCGCGGTTTTCAGCTTGATCACATCACCGGAAATCTTGGTGGTGTAGCCGCTCAGAACCCATGCCCAGAACCAGTTTTCCTGAACTTGGGTATTGATCATCGCATCGCCGCCCTTGGCTTTGATGGCCGCAGTCTGCGCGCGCACGAAGCGGTTGTTCTGTTGGATCGGGATTACGCCGAACAGCATCAGACCGGTGGCGGTAGCTTCACTGTGGCCAATCACGGTGTATTGACTGCTGTCATATTGCTTGGTGTTCATCGGGGTGCCGGTGCAACCTGCCAGAACCACACCGAACAGTGCGGCGGCGACTACTTTGCTCAGATATTTCACTGCAAACTCCATGGGTGTTAGCCCGGGATCCATCTCTCGGGCGGCGCACACTCTACCGGAGGCAGTGGCTTTTTAGTATCAACCCCGACAAGTTTCATGAAGTGTGTCTGACGCATACTCCGTGCAGGCGCTGGCGCCATCGCCCCTGCACAGGGTGGTTGCCATCAGGTATTGGTTTTCAATTTCGTCCACAACCGCGTCGACAACCGCGCAATCGCCGCCGGCAACTCTTCCACGGTGAACAACCGCTGCATCACGTCTTTGGGCGGGTAGATGGCCGGATCCTGCTTCACGTCCGCGTTGAGGTACTGATCAGCCGCCGCATTGGGATTGGCGTAATGAATGCTGTTGCTGATGTTGGCCACCACTTTGGGGTCAAGCAGGTAGTTCATGTACGCGTAACCGTTTTTTTCATGCGGCGCGTTTTTGGGCATGACCACCATGTCGAACCACAGCGTCGTGCCTTCTTTCGGGATCGAGTAGGCGATGTTGATGCCATTCCTGGCGTCCTTCGCGCTGGCCGCGGCCTGGACGATGTCGCCGTTGAAGCCGATCACCGCGCAGACGTTGCCGTTGGCCAGGTCGCTGATGTACTTCGAGGCGTGGAAGTACTGAATGTACGGACGAATCTTCAGCAGCGCCTGTTCGGCTTGTTTGTAATCCGCCGGTTCGTGACTGTGGGCTGGCAAGTGCAGGTAGTTGAGCGTGATCGGCAGCACCTGGGTCGGGTTGTCGATGAACGCCACGCCACACTGGCTCAGCTTCTTGATGTTTTCTTCCTTGAAGAAAAAGTCCCATGACTGCGTGACATCGGTGTTGCCGAAAATCGCCTTGATCTTCTCGACGTTGTAACCGATGCCGGCCGTGCCCCACATGTAGGGATAGCCGTACTGATTGCCGGGATCGTTGACTTCAAGTTTTTGCAGCAGTACCGGGTCGAGGTTCTTCCAGTTCGGCAGCTGCGACCGGTCGAGTTTCTGAATTGCCCCGGCCTTGATCAGTCGCGACAGAAAGTGGTTCGACGGGCTGACCACGTCATAACCGGTGTTGCCGGTCATCAACTTCGATTCCAGCACTTCGTTGCTGTCGTGAATGTCGTAGGTGGTCTTGATCCCGGTGGCCTGGGTGAAGTTGGCCAGAGTGTCCGGGGCGATGTAGCTGTTCCAGTTGGAAATGTTGACGGTTTCGTCGGCCGAAGCGGCCGTGCTGGCCGCGAGCAGGACTGCCAGGGAAAGTGGGTTGATGCGCATGGTCTGTCACCTGTGTTGAGTGGCTTTTGTTGTTGTGCGGTAGGCGAAACTTCAGATTTCTGTTCTGGCCCTGACTGCCTCCACGCGCATGCGAAGCATGGCACCGATGTCGAAAAAAGGTCGCGGCGGCAGCCAGCCGGGGTCGGCCCGTTGCATCACCGATTGCAGCAACGGTGAATCGACGCCGCACGCCAGTTCCGCCAGCAAGCGTCCCCACAGCGTGCCGCGCGCCACACCGGAACCGTTGCAACCGGCGACGGCAAACACGCCCTCTTCCACCTTCTGAAAAAACGCCTGACCGCTGCGGGTCGCGCTCAAGTGGCCGGTCCAGGTGTACTGGATGTCTTGCGCGCCGAGGAACGGAAAGCGTCGTTGCAGACCACGCACATGATGCTCGCGGCGCAGCACCAATTCGCTTTCAGACAAATCGCGCGTGCGGTATTCGGCGGTGTTGCGGATCATCACCCGGCGGTCCGGGGTCAGGCGCACCGTGGCGCCCAGCGGCCGGGTCGACAGCACGCCCCAAGGCTCGACGGCGCCGATCGCCTGAAATTCCTCATCGCTGAGCGGCCGGGTGAGACTGGCGCTGAGTTCCATCGGGAAGGTCGCACTGTCATGAATGCCGACCCGGGGGATGAATGCGTTCAAACACACCAGCACCCGTTTGGCCTCGACGCTGCCACTCACCGCGCTGGCTCGCAGCCGGCCGTGGCTCATGCGCGCCAGACTGCTGATGTCGGTGTGTTCGTAAACGCTGATATTGCCCGGCAGCGCATTGAACAGGCCCTTCACGTATTTGGCCGGTTGCAACAGCGCATTGCCGTTGCCGCACCAGATCCCCGCCGCGTAATGCCGGGTGCCGAGTTTCTGCGCCAGCGCATCGCCCTGGAGAAATTCTGCGCGGGCACCGAGGGCGCGCAAGGTCGCCAGTTTGGCGTCGACATGGCTGAGCTTGGCGGCGTCGCTGACGGCGAAGAAATAACCGTTGTCGCGAAAGTCGCAGTCGATGGCATGTTGCGCGATGGTCTGGCGCACCGCGTCGCTGGCGGCACGGGAAATCGCCGTGTCGATTTCGAACCCGGCAAAGCCTGGCGCGCCGATCAATTCACTGTCGGCCGGATGCTCGTGGGCCACGACAAACCCCGAGTTGCGTGCCGAAGCACCTTGCGCCGCACGCTGGCGGTCAACCACCACGATGCGCGCCTGTGGGTGCATTTGTGCCACGTTGTGCGCGGCGCTGAGGCCGGTAATGCCCCCGCCGATCACCAGCCAGTCGGCTTGTTGCGTACCGCTCAGGCGACCGCGCTGCGGCGAGCTGCCGGCCTGGGCGATCCAGCCACATACGTTTTCCATTGCTGACCTCATTCGACTGTCGTTGCACGGCTTGCCTTTGACCTTCGCTCATGCGTGAATCGCATGGAGAAAGCGTAAAGTTCGCCGCCAGAGCTAAAATCTATAAGGTCTTGGCTGGCCCAACCAACGTTATAAAATCATCGAGCCATTCTGAAAACGCATGGATAAAATCCGCCACGTACCGTCCCTGCAGGCCATGCAGACGCTGGTTGAAGTCGCCCGTTGCGCCAGCTTCACCCAGGCCGCGCAACGGCTGTGCCTGACCCAAAGCGCGGTGAGCCGGCAGATCCAGCAACTGGAAAACCATTTCAACGTTGCGCTGTTCATCAGAACCAGCCGCAGCCTGCGCCTGACCCCGGAAGGCGAACAGGTACTGGCCAGCGCCGTCAGCATTCTCGAGCAATTGAAAGCCCTCGAAGAGCGCCTGGTCCCGCAGCAACGCCCGTTCCGCATTCGTATGCACGTGTCACTGGCGGTGCGCTGGCTGCTGCCCAAACTCAACGACTTCTACCTCAGCCACCCCGAGGTCTCGCTGGCGATAGAAACCGTTGCCACCGAGGTGGTGGAACCGGCCAGTGACAGCGACGCCTACATTCTTTATCTGCCGCAGCCAACGAGTGACGCAGACTGCCTGACGCTGTTTGAGGAAACGCTGGTGCCCGTGTGTTCGCCCAACCTGCCGCAGGCGCCTCGATCAGTCGCGGAGTTGCAGCGCTTTGCGTTGCTGCATCGCTCTGCCGATCGGCAGGCGTGGATCGAATGGCTGGCGGCCAATGGCGGCAAGCCACTGGAAAGTTACCGACACATTCCGTTCAACCTCGATGAGCTGGCACTGGATGCGGCGGCGCGAGGCTTGGGCGTTGCGGTGACGGACATGACGCTCGCGGCAGAGTCCATCGAGCGCGGGGTGTTGGTGGTGCCGTTCGGACCACCGCTGAAAACGGGCGGGATTTACGCGCTGTGCCTGCAACCGGCGGCCGCTTCACATCCGGCGTGCGCGGTGGTCATGCAATGGTTTGCCGCGCAGGCCGAGCAAAACATTTAGTTGGAGAATTGCTGCAGATACGCGAGCAAATTATCGATCTTCTCCTCGTCACTCAGCCCCCAGAAAATCATCCGCGTGCCTGGCACCACGCCCTTTGGATCTTTCAGATACGCAGTCAGCGTGTCGCGATCCCAAGTCTTGCCGGAATTTTTCATCGCGTCGGAATACACGTAATTGGCCGACGTCCCGGCCGGCCGGCCGATGATGCCGTTGAGTTGCGGGCCGAACCCCGGGCGCGCATCCGGGCCGACCTGGTGGCAGCCGCCGCACAGGCGCGGGAAGATCTTTTCGCCGGCTGCCGGATCGCCTGCGGCGCGGGCGGTTGAACTGAACAGAATGGCGGTTGCGGTGAGGGCAAGAAGCAGTGCAACGGTGTTTTTCATCGGGCGATCCAGAACGGTGTGATGCAGTTGAGGCAAGGCTAACACTTTGTGGCGAGGGAGCTTGCTCCCGCTGGGTTGCGTATCGACCCCGGTATGGGCCTGCCATGCAGGCCAGCGGGAGCAAGCTCCCTCGCCACAGTTTTTTTCACAGCAGGTGCTTTTTACAGGTAAGCGCCGATGACCTTTCTGACGGTGATCAATGCCTGACGCAGGACATCCATCGGCACCGACCCCAACGCCAGCCGAATCGCATGCGGCACATGCGCCGATACAGCGAACGGCTCGGCGGTGGTCACCGAAATCTGCTGGTGCATCAACTCCACCACAATCTGATCGGCGCGTACGTCTTCCGGCAGTGGCAGCCACAGGAAATAGGAGGATGGATGGCCGATGCAGGTCAGCCCTTGCAGCAACTCGGCGGCCAGGGTTTGCCGGGCCTTGGCGTCGTCGCGCTTTTGTTGTTCGAGCAGGGTGACGGTGCCGTCGTCGAGCCAGCCGCAAGCCATCGCGGTCATCACGCCGGGGGTGTTCCAGGTGGTGGCGCGAATGATCCGTTCCAGCGCCGGCACCGTCTGCAGCGGCGCAGCAATGAAACCGACGCGCAGCCCAGTGGCAATGTTCTTCGAGAGTCCCGAGACGTACACCGTGCGCTCCGGTGCCAGGTCGACCAGGGTACGCGGTGGGTTTTCCACCAGAAAGGCGTAGGCCGCGTCCTCGATGAGCGTCAGATCATGCCGTCGGGCGAGCGCGACCAATTGCTCGCGCTGCTCGATCGGCGTCACCCAACCCAATGGATTGTGCAGCGTCGGCATGCTGTACACGGCCCGCACCGAGCGGCTTCGACATAGCTTTTCCAGTGCCGCCAAGTCCGGCCCGTGATCACCGGGCGGGATCGCCACCACTTCCAGATGCAGCGCTTCGGCCAGCACCTTGAAGCCGGAATAGGTCAACGCATCCGCTGCAATCACATCGCCGGGCTTGAGCAACGCCATCAGCGTCACCGCCAACCCTTGCTGGGCACCGTTGACGATCAGCACTTGCCCGGCATCGACCTGCACCCCGCGATCCTGCAAATGCCGCGCAATCGAGGCGCGCTCATGCGGGCGCCCGGCGTGGGGCTGATAACGCAGCAAGGCTTCCAGATCACCGGACAGGGCCAGTTGGCGTAACGCCGTGCGCAACAGATCGGCCTGACCGGGCAGCGATGGATAGTTGAAATTGAGGTCGATCATGCCGACCGCCACGTCTTTCTGGTCGATGCCCTGCCCCGGCGACAACGAGGTTTCGCGCACAAACGTCCCGCGCCCGGTTTCGCCGCTGACCAGCCCCATCGCCTCAAGCTCGGCGTACACCCGCGACGCAGTAACCAGTGCCAGGCCTTCGTTGGCCGCCAGTTCCCGGTGGGTGGGCAGTCGCGTTCCGGGCGCCAGACGCCCCGCGCGAATGTCAGCGGCATAGGCGTCAACGAGGGTCTTGTAGCGCGAGCGCGACATGTCGGATGTATCCATGACAATTATTTGATTGTGCTGATTCTCGGCTCCAGGATGGCTCGAAAGCAACCCCACCCTTTGAGCGCGACCTTCTATGGAACGGACTTCGAACCCGGTTAACCCGGCCCTGGAAAAAACCAGCGGCTGGATCAATGGCTTTATCGGCGTGGTGATCTTCAGCGGATCACTCCCGGCCACGCGTCTGGCGGTGCTGGAATTCGATCCGGTGTTTCTCACCGTGGCGCGCGCGGCCATTGCCGGGGTGCTGGCGATGGTTCTGCTGTGGCTGTTTCGCGAACGGCGTCCGGCACGCGATCAGTGGTGGTCGTTGTTGGTTGTGGCGTTGGGTGTGGTGCTGGGTTTTCCACTGCTGACAGCATTGGCGCTGCAACACGTGACGTCGGCGCATTCGATTGTGTTTGTAGGATTGCTGCCACTGGCGACGGCGATTTTTGCCGTGCTGCGCGGCGGCGAGCGCCCGCGACCGGTGTTCTGGGGGTTTTCGATTCTGGGCAGCGCGTTGGTCATCGGCTTTGCTCTGTCACAGGGGCTGACCGCTTCGCCCACCGGCGACCTGCTGATGCTCGCCGCGATTCTGGCCTGTGGCCTGGGTTACGCCGAAGGCGCGAAACTGTCGCGAGTCCTCGGCGGCTGGCAGGTGATTTGCTGGGCGCTGGTGTTGTCACTGCCGGTAATGGCGTTGCTCAGCCTGTACCTGGCGCCCGCCTCGTTCAGCCACATCAGCCTGTCGGCCTGGATGTGCCTGGCCTATGTGGCGCTGTTCAGCATGCTGATCGGCTTTGTGTTCTGGTATCGCGGTCTGGCCCAGGGCGGGATCGCGGCGGTCGGCCAGCTGCAATTGCTGCAGCCGTTTTTCGGTCTGGCACTGGCGGCGACGTTGCTGCATGAACAGGTGAGTGTGGGGATGCTGGCGGTGACGGCAGGCGTCATCCTCTGCGTAGCCGGAGCGAAGAAGTTCGCCCGATAACCCTCAGATGCCAGCCTTCCACTCCCGCGGGCTGAGCCCGGTCTTGCGGCGAAACGCTCGGGCCAGTGCCGAAGGACTTTCATAACCGACCTCTAGCGCGACCAGCGCAATCGGCCGTCCCTCGCGCAAACGCTTCTGCGCCAGACTGATCCGCCAGCTCACCAGATAGTCGGCCGGCGCCTGTCCGACAACGCGGTGAAACTGCTCAGCGAATCCGGCTCTGGACAGGTTGGCGGCAGCCGCCAGGTCAGCCACGCGCCAGGGTTTGGCCGGCTGCTCATGCATCAGGGTCAAGGCGCGAGACAAGCGCGGATCAGCGAGCCCGGCCATCATGCCGGGTTGCTGGACACGGCTGCTGATGAGGTGGCGCAACAACAGGATCACCAGCAATTCAAACAACCGGTCCATCACCGCCACGCGCCCGCAATGACCTTCAAAGGCTTCTCTGAACAGCCACTCCAGAGTGTTGCCCAATTCCGGGATTTCGCTGAGTTTGAGCACCAGATAATCCGGCAGCGCCGTCGCCAGCGCATTGCCGGAGCCACCGTCAAACGTCAGCGTGGCGCACACCAGCTGCGCGCCCATGGCCTCGTCGGCGGACATCCGATGAGTGAAGGGTCTGGGGAAGAAAATCAGTGAAGGTTCGACGATGCGGATCTCGCGTTCATTGCCCGGTCTCAGCAGCAACTCGCCGGCCTGCAACAGATGCACATGCCCCACCGGTTCGTCCTCATGCATGCCGATGCCGCAAAACGTGCCGCTGTGAAAGGTACCGGCGTTCACGCCAAAATGACTGAGCAGCGTGGAAAGGCGATCCATGGACGACTCCCGAAGCATATCTGGACGATCTGTCGCATATCCTCGACGATCTGCTGCCAAAGCACCAGCCGCGCTCAATAACATGACCTCCGTCCCCGGTGCACTTCGCGCCGGACTTCTGGAGAGTCACCATGAGCCGCATCCCTGTAATCAGCCTTGAAAATGCCACCGACGCCAGCCGCCCGACGCTGGAAGGCGTGAAGAAAAAAATCGGCTTCCTGCCCAATGTCTTTACCACCCTGGCCAAAGCCCCGGTGGCCCTGGAAGCCTACGTGCAAGCTTCGACGATTCTCGGCAAGGCGTCGCTGAGCGCCAAGGAAAAAGAAGCGGTGTATCTCGCCACTTCCCAGGTCAACGGCTGCGATTATTGCCTGGCCGCGCACAGCCTGTTTGCCAGCAAGGCCGGGCTCTCGGCGCAGGACATCGGCGCGGCGCGTCAAGGTGAACTGAATGCCTACGCCGCTCTCGCCCAGCAACTGACGCAAAGCCGCGGCCACCTGAGCGACGAGCAGATCGCCGCGGCCCGCGCGGCCGGCATTGACGACAGTAAGCTCATCGAAGTGATTGCCTTGGTCGCCGTACAGTCGCTGACCAACTACCTGAACAACGCAGCCTTGACCGACATCGACTTCCCGGCCATTGATTGAACGCGGAAAAAATGTGGGAGCGGGCTTGCTCGCGAAAGCGCTGGGTCAGTCAACTTGTGTGGTGAATGACACGCTGCCTTCGCGAGCAAGCCCGCTCCCACAGTTGATCAGTGGTGTTCGACGCCGGCGCGTTTCAGCAGCTTCTTGCAGCGCTCGGACAGATGAAACACCTGCAATTCCTTCCCGGCCTTGGCGTAACGCTCACGCAAGGTCTTCAACGCGGCGATCGCCGAATAGTCGACGAAGCTCAAATGCCGGCAATCCAGGGTCACACGGGCCGGGTCATTGGCCGGGTCAAACTGGTTGAGGAACGGCGTGGTCGAGGCGAAAAACAGCGTGCCGTGCAGGCGGTAGAGTTTGCTGCCGTCGGCTTCCAGATGCTCATCGGCGTACAACTCGCGGGCCTGCTGCCACGCGAAGTTCAGCGCGGCGATGATGATCCCGCACAGCACGGCAGTGGCCAGATCGGTGAACACGGTGATTGTGGTCACGGCGATGATCACCAGCACATCGTTAAGCGGCACTTTGTTCAATACCCGCAACGACGCCCAAGCGAAGGTTTGCTGCGAGACCACGAACATCACCCCCACTAGCGCCGCCAGCGGAATGCGCTCAATCAGCGGCGACAGAAACAGGATAAACAACAGAATCAACACACCCGCTACCACACCGGACAAACGCCCGCGCCCGCCGGAGCTGAGGTTGATCACGGTCTGACCGATCATCGCGCAACCGCCCATGCCACCGAACGCGCCGGAGACCACGTTCGCCGCACCCAGGGCGACGCATTCGCGATCCGGGTAACCACGGGTTTCGGTGATTTCGTCGGTGAGGTTCAGGGTCAACAGGGTTTCCAGCAGCCCTACCAACGCCATCAGAATCGCGTATGGGGCGATGATGCGCAGGGTCTCCAGGTTCCACGGGATGTCCGGCAGCGCGAAGGTCGGCAGACCACCGGCGATGTGCGCCATGTCGCCGAGGGTGCGGGTCGGCAGGCCGAACAGGTAGACCAGCAGGCCCACGCCGAGGATCGCCACCAATGCCGGCGGCACCGCGCGGGTCAGGCGCGGCAGAATGTAGACGATGGCCATGGTCAGCAGCACCAGCCCGGTCATCACGTACAGCGGCGTGCCGCTGAGCCAGTGTTCGCCGCTCTTGAAATGCTCCAGTTGCGCCAGTGCAATGATGATCGCCAGGCCGTTGACGAAGCCGAGCATCACCGGGTGCGGCACCATGCGCACCAGTTTGCCCAGGCGCAGCAGCCCGAACGCGATCATGATCAGACCGCCGAGCAACACCGTCGCGAGCAGGTATTGCACGCCGTGCTGCACCACCAGCGCGACGATCACCACCGCCATCGAGCCTGCCGCCCCGGAGACCATCCCCGGCCGCCCGCCGAACAACGCGGTCAGCGTACAAATGATGAAGGCGCCGTACAGGCCCATCAGCGGATTGAGGTGGGCCACCAGCGCAAACGCAATGCATTCGGGCAACAGGGCAAACGAGGTGGTGAGTCCGGCCAGGACATCGGCGCGCAGACGTTGTGGTTTCATGGCTTACCTGACTGGCGGCCGACGAGTGTGGCCGCGGATGTTCGCGAAAATGAGGGGTGCGGATGTTACGGAATAGTTCACAAGCGGGCCAGTGATCGCTGACACGTGTAGCCGTGCGATTTATCCTGACGCGCTTATGCCTCCACCGAGTATGACCATGACTGCATTGCTGACCGCCCGCGACGTTTGCCAGCGCTTGCGCGAGGCTGCGCTGGGTGTGCTGATGTTCAACCGATTAGAGGCGTCCGGTGCTGCCGGAGTGGTTGCGGTCGATATCGAGGGCTGGCGTCTATTGCTGGATGTTGAGGGTGGGCGCTTGCATCATTGTGAACATTGCCGCTGCCCGGATGGCCGCGAATGGCATTTCAATAGCCGTTACGGCACCGACCCGGTGAATCTGCTCAGTACCTGGGAACTGGCGCAGATCGAAAATCTGTTGAAGCCCTGAACACCTCACGGACAAAGTCGATTGCTCAATGATGGCACTCTGCCCATAATTCGCTCCCCTTATTCCTCACGCAAGGAAACGCCGTGAAAAAGTCTCTGTTGTTGATCCCGATGCTGGCAGTGCTGCTGCAAGGTTGTGGCATGACCATGACCCGCTACGAGCCGAGCTTCGAAAACGTTCAAAAGCTCAAGCAGACTCCGCCCCTGCATGCTGTCAGCAATCCGCAGGTGACTGCCGAATCCGGCGAAGGTTCGCTGACAGTTCGAGCCAATCCGGTGCGCTCGCCGTCCGGCAGCATCCCGGCGCACATCCAGGACGCGATCACTGAAGAACTGCGCAAGGCCGGCCTGCTTGATCCGCAAGCTCAGCGTCAGCTGAAAGTGCTGGTGGTGAAGAACAATCTGTCGGCCGGCATGGGCACGGGCGAAGGCCAACTAGCGGCACGCTTCACCCTGCTCAATGGCCAGAATGTGGTCTACGACGCGACCAAGAATGTCAGCAGCCAGTGGAGCAGCAGCTTCTTCGGTTTCATCGCGATTCCGAATGCGGTCAACGCCTATAACCCGATGCTGCGCGATCTGCTGAAGGAACTGTACAGCGATCCACAGTTCATCCAGGCCCTGAAGTAAGGGCAAAAAAAGAGCCGCGATTGCGGCTCTTTTTTTTGGCATCAGGCCCGCGGAGTGCGGGTCTCGAGCGCCGAGTATTTCAGGGTGTTGTTGTCGATCATCTGCTTGAGCAGCGCATTGACCTGACGGGCGAAGGTGTCGTTGACCGCCGCCTTCGGAGTGTTGCCCATCAGTGGAATGAACCAGATACCGATCCAGGTACCGACCGCATCATGGTTGCTCGCGGTGGTCAGGGCCTGGCCTGTGCCGTCGACGGCTTCGAGGCTCATGGTGTACTGATCGGTGCCGTACGCCGGGATCACCATCAGACTGAAACCACTGATGAAGGCCAGCACCATCGAACCGGCATTTGGCGGATGGTTGTACATTTTCAGACGCAGGCTGTAGTCACCCGGTTGCTTCTGGAACTCGTCCAGGGTGACACGACCGAACAGACCCGAATCGGTCAGAATCTTTTGCAGCTCTGGTTTGAGCTGATCTCGCGCTTGCGGCACTTCTACGGCCGAAGTGCTTTTCGGCTCGCCCTGATAGAAGTCGAAGTCCACATACACGTTCGGTTTATTCGCGTAGCTGGCCATCGATGGCAGCTTGACCGGCGCGACTTCGTCTTTGGTGAAACTGGCACAACCACCGAGCGTGAGCACCAGGCCCAGCGCCACGATTTTCCCGAATTGCATGTTGTCTTCCCTATATGAACCGAGCCAAATGATAGCAATGAGCCTCCATTGCGGAGGCGGGGCGGATTCTAGAGAGAGCGGTCGCGTGAGGAAAGGCTGAATCGGAAAATTTACACAGAAATACCCGCTCAGCCCTGCCGCAAATCGAGCACGTAGGTGTAGTAACCGGTATCGCGTACATAACCTAGCGATTCATACAAACCCTGTGCAGTGAAGTTGTCGGTGGCGGTTTCTAGCACCAGCCCCTTGGCGCCAGTCTGCAGCGCAAAGTCCCGCGCCGTGTTCATCAGCAATCTGCCCACTCCACGGCCACGAGCAGCGGGCGCGGTGAACAAATCGCTGAGCAACCAGGTGCGATGGGCATCTATCGAGGAAAACGTCGGATACAGCTGCACGAAACCCAGCGCTTCAACGTTTTCATCCTGCGCGAGGAAAATTGCCGACTCGTTGCCGGCCATGCGTTCGGCGATGAAGGCGCGCGATTGCGCCAGGTTCGAGGGTTGCTGATAGAAACCGCGATAGGCGTCGAACAGTTGTGCCACCGCCTCCAAATCAGCCGCCGTAGCGCGCAGTGCCTTGATCGCCATGCTCCGTCCCCCGTTTTTTGATTATCGAACCAGCATAGCGCTCTCGAACGAGTTAGCTGGCCTCATCGCTATATAGTTTTGTATATTGCGAAACCGAATTCGCCAGTATCCGCCCATGCCATTCATTCTCACCGTGTTCCCATGAGCGCCATTCGCGTACGCAACGAGCAATTGATCCTCGCCGCCGCCAGCGAAGAGTTCGCCGCCAACGGCTTCGACGCCACCCAGACCCGCGACATCGCCGCCCGTGCCGGCGTGCCCAAGGCCAACCTGTATTACTACTTCCAGACCAAGGAAAACCTCTATTCCAAGGTCCTGCTGGGGTTTGTCGAACCGCTGCTGGACGCCTCGGCAGCGCTGCGCGAAAGCGACGATCCGATGATCGGCCTGCGCGCCTACGTCGCCGCGCGCATCCGCATCGCTCGCGAACACCCGGCCATCGCCAAGGTCTTCAGCGGCGAACTGCTACTCGGCGGTCGCCAACTGCCAGACGAGTGCCGCGACCTGCTGCACGCCGAAGCCCGGCGCAACGTCGACTGCCTGCGCAGCTGGATCGAACGCGGCCTCCTGGCCCCGGTAGACCCGGAACACCTGATGCTGTTCATCTGGTCGGCAACCCGCACCTACACCAACATTGGCTGGCAAATGGGCTGCATCACCGGGCGCGCCGTGCCGCAGGATGAGGATTATCAGACGGCGGCGGAGACGATTACGCGGATGGTGCTGGAGGGCGTCGTGGCACCTCGGGCTGGGGAGATTCGTGGGGTTTTGTTTGCGACTTGAGGTGTTAGGGTTGCTGCGCAGCCCGGCGCGAGCAAGCTCGCTCGCCACAGGGGATTTGTGCTGGACATGGAATCCGTGAACACCATCAATCAATGTGGGAGCGGGCTTGCTCGCGAAGGCGTCGGATCAGCCCACACATGCGTCACAGGCCCACCGCTTTCGCGAGCAAGCCCGCTCCCACAGGGGTATTCGCTGGTTTAGAGAATGATCTCGGCTGCAGGTTTGACATCGACCCGGGCCGTGGCGCCGGTCAGGTGCGCCAAGTCCTTGTTGTGTTCGGCGATGATGTCTTCGGCGCTCATGTTGCCGTTGTCGAGGGTGGAATGAGCGTCCGCGGCAAGCACCACGTCGTAGCCCAGTTCATGCGCCTTGCGCACGGTGGCGTTGACGCAGTAGTCGGTTTGCAGGCCGCAGATGAGCAGGCGCTCGAAGTCTTCGCTGGGCAGCAGTTTGCCCAGGTCTGTCTGGTAGAACGAATCCGGGGTGGTTTTGCGTACGCGTAGATCTGGCGCGGCCGTCAGCAGGCCTTCGGCGAGTTGCCAGCCTGCGGCACCAAGGGCCAGCGGACTGTCCTCTTCTTCATGCTGAATCAGCACCACCGGCACGCCGGCCTTGCGCGCGCGGGTACTGAGCTGGTTGATGGTGTCGATCACGCGGTGGATGTCGAAGCACTGGTATTGGCCCGAGCAGAGCGCCTGTTGGACGTCGATGATCAGCAATGCAGTAGTCATGATGGGTCTTCCTTGATCGATCCTCGAAACAGGGGCGGACCTGAAAATCCGCCCCCTTTTTACGCCTTTCAGTAACCCAGTGACAACCCGGTATTGCGCCGTGGATCGTTGGCCCCGTAGAAACGGTTGTTGCCCACCGGTTTACCGCCCAGCGACGGCGCACCGACCAGGATCGCGGCGATGTGGTTGGCATCCTGCGGGCCGGCAAATTTGTGGCCCCAGCTTTCGAGGATTTTCTTCGTGTCGGGACTGGCGGCGTAGTCTTCGAGGTTGGTCTGCTCGGGCATCCATTGCTGGTGGAAGCGCGGCGCGTCGACCGCTTCCTGCAGGCCCATGCCGTAGTCGATGACATTGAGCATGGTCAGCAAGGTCGCCGTGATAATGCGGCTGCCACCCGGCGTACCGACCACCATCACCACTTTGCCGTCCTTGGTGACGATGGTCGGGCTCATCGACGACAGCGGGGTTTTGCCCGGAGCGATGGCATTGGCCTCGCCCTGCACCAGACCGTACATGTTCGGCACGCCGACCTTGGAGGTGAAGTCATCCATCTCGTCGTTGAGGATCACCCCGGTCTTGCTCGCCATCACCCCGGCGCCGAACCAGTCGTTGAGGGTGTAAGTCACCGACACCGCGTTGCCCCACTTGTCGACGATCGAATAGTGCGTGGTGTTGTTGCCTTCATGCGGCGCGACGCCGGGTTTCAGTTCGGCGGAGATCCCGGCCTTCTGCGGCTGGATCGCGTTGCGCAGCTTGGTCGCGTAGTTCTTGTCCAGCAGATGCTCGATCGGATTCTTCACAAAATCCGGGTCACCCAGATAGCTGTTGCGATCGACATAGGCGTGGCGCATCGCTTCGATCTGGTAGTGCATGCCCTGGGCCGAATGGAAGCCCAGATCCTTCATCGGATAGCCTTCAAGAATGTTCATGATCTCGCAGATCACCACGCCGCCGGAGCTTGGCGGTGGCGCCGAGACCACGTGGTAACCACGGTAATCGCATTCAACCGGCGCCAGCTCGCGGGTCTTGTACTTGTCGAGGTCGGCCTGGGTGATGATGCCCTTGTTGGCCTGACTGGACGTGACGATGGCGTCGGCCACCCAGCCTTTATAGAAGCCGTCAGCACCTTTTTCGGAAATGGTGCGCAGGGTTTTCGCCAGATCCTTCTGCACCAGTTTCTGCCCGACCTGCATCGGCTCGCCGTTGTGCAGGAAGATCGACCCGGAATCACGCATGTCCTTTTTGAACACATCGGTGGCGTAGTCCAGCAGATCAACGTCGCCCTGCTCCAGCTCGAAACCGTCTTCAGCCAGTTTGATTGCCGGGGCGATCATTTCCTTGCGCGGTTTAGTGCCGTACTTGCTCAGCGCCAGCTCCATGCCCGACACGGTGCCGGGCACCGCCACGGCGAGGTGACCACGGGTGCTCAGGTCAGGAACGACGTTGCCGTCCTTGTCCAGATACATGTTGGCCGTCGCCGCCAGTGGGGCTTTTTCGCGGAAGTCGAGGAAGGTCTTGCGCCCGTCCGCCAGTTGAATGGTCATGAAACCGCCACCGCCGAGGTTGCCTGCCGCGGGATATACCACCGCCAGCGCATAGCCCACAGCAACCGCCGCATCCACCGCGTTACCGCCGTTTTTCAACACATCGACGCCGACATGGGAGGCCAGGTGCTGGGCGGTGACCACCATGCCGTTCTCGGCGGCAACCGGTGCCACGGAGGCGGCGTGGGCCATGAGGCAGCTCAGTGCCAGTGAAGTCGCAATCAGCGTTTTGGCCAAAGGTTCGTACTTCATGAGTCGATCTCTTTTTTGTTATTGGATGGTGTGCAGAACAGAGGGGAACGCTTTAAAGGCAACCAGCAGTATGGTCGTTATTGCGATTTGCGCCTCCCCGTCCACGCAGTATGCTGGGCGCCGTTGCCGCGCCGATCCGGAGTTTTGCCCATGCCCTACACGTTCATCACCCTGCCCTCACCGATCGGCGAATTGAAGCTGGTTGCGAACGGCTCACGACTGGCGGCCATCCTCTGGGAAAACGACAAACCGGGCCGGGTGCGCCTCGGTCCGATGAGCGAAGCGCCGGACAATCCGCTGCTGCAGCGAACCGCGCAGCAGCTTGAGGAATATTTTGCCGGCACGCGTGATCGCTTCGACCTGGAACTGGATTTTGTCGGCACCGATTTTCAGAAAAAGGTCTGGGCGGCGCTGCTGACGATTCCATTTGGCGAAACCCGCACCTACAGCCAGATCGCCGAGCAGATCGGTAATCCGACAGCCGTGCGCGCGGTGGGAGCGGCGAATGGGCGCAATCCGATTTCGATCGTGGCGCCGTGTCATCGGGTGATTGGCGCGTCGGGGAAGTTGACGGGGTTTGCGGGTGGGCTTGAGGCCAAGGAAAGATTGCTGACGCTGGAGGGAGGTGCCTGGTCTGATGTCGGTAGAACAGGCGACCTGTTTTAACCTGTAAATGCCATTGTGTGGCGAGGGAGCTTGCTCCCGCTCCGTTGCGCAGCACTGGCGAAAACCTGGGGCCGCTGCGCAGCCCAGCGGGAGCAAGCTCCCTCGCCACAATGGATTGGCGTTGAATCAGGTGTGGAACAGATTATTCATCGCCGCATACTGCAGCAGCATGATGGTCTTGGCGTCGCAGATTTCGCCGCGCTGGAACGCCGCCAGTGCTTCGTCGAAACCCCATTCGAGCACTTCCAGTTCTTCGGTTTCCTCTTCCAGTCCGCCACCCTCGCCGACCTTCGACTTCGCGTCGTACTCGGCAATAAAGAAGTGCAGCTTTTCGGTCACCGAGCCAGGGCTCATGTAAGCCTCGAATACCTTCTTCACGTCATGCACGCGGTAGCCGGTTTCCTCTTCGGCCTCATCGCGAATTCGCTGCTCCGGCGCCGCGCCTTCCAGCAACCCCGCTGCCACTTCGATCAACAAGCCGTCGTGGCCGTTGACGAACACCGGCAAGCGGAATTGGCGGGTCAGCACCACGGTGCGCTGTGCGCGGTTGAACAACAGGATCGCCGCACCATTACCACGGTCGTAAACCTCGCGCGTCTGCCGCTGCCAGTCGCCGTTATTGCGCAGATAGTCAAAGGTGATTTTCTGCAACAGGTACCAGTCGTGGGACAACACCTCGGTGTCGACAATGTTGACCCGCTCGGCTGTTTTGATCATGACGCCAGATCCTTGTGCCATCGGAAAACGTCCATAGTCGATTAATCGC
>NZ_JAIWYL010000013.1:0-201542 GCF_020515535.1 Pseudomonas sp. MWU16-30322 | reverse complement strand
ATTCTCGGTGCCGTTGCCGCCGCCGTGGAGGTTTTTGAAGTCGGCGTCGGTAGTGTTCAGCGTGTAGGTGTAAGTGCCGTCGGTGTGCAGTTCGAGGGTGCCGTAGGTGCCGGTGAACGTGCCGGCGGTGACTGGGCCGGTGGGTACGCGGTCGGCGCCTTGCACGTCGTTGTTCAGGACGTTGCCGGTCAGAGTCAGATTGGTTTCCGAGGCAGTGTTTGCGTTGCTGTCGTTCACCGCTTTAGGCAGATCGTCGATCACGTTGACGTCGAGGGTCGCGTTGGCGGTGGTGCCGTTGTCGTCCACCACGGTGACGGCGAACTGTTCCGGCAGGTTGTTCGCACCGTTGCCGGTTGGGTGGGCGTCGTTGTGGTCGAGGGTGTAGCTGTAACTGACCACGCCTGTCGTTGCGTTGAAACCGGTGATGGTCAGTGTGCTGCCCAGTGGCGTGGTGACCGACTGCGGGAAGCCTGCGGCCACGCCGTTGGTGACCACGGCGATACCACCGACGGTCAGCGTGGTGACGCCGTCCAGAGCGGTGATGGTGAAGGTGCCGCTTTGTGTCAGCGCGTTGGCATCCGGAGTGCTACCGGTGCTGAGGTTTTTTTCGTAAACCGTCAGCTCGCCGCCGTTCACGTCGAGGCCACTGATGACCACGGGATCGTCGTTGTTGTGGATCTGCAAAACGAGATTGGCGGTACTGGTATCGCCGTCAGAATCAGTGATGGTGTAGGTGAAGGTTTCGGTGCCATTGCCGCCACCGTGCAGGTTTTTGAAGTCGGCGTCGGTGGTGTTCAGCGTGTAAGTGTAGGTGCCGTCGGTGTGCAGTTCCAGGGTGCCGTAGGTGCCGGTGAACGTGCCGGCGGTGACTGGACCGGTGGGTACGCGGTCGGCGCCTTGCACGTCGTTGGTCAGGACGTTGCCGGTGAGGGTCAGATTGGTTTCTGACGCAGTGTTGGCGTTGGAATCATTCACCGCTTTAGGCACGTCGTCGACCACATTAACGTCGAGGGTCGCATTGGCGGTGGTGCCGTTGTCGTCCACCACCGTTACGGCAAATTGCTCAGGCAAGGTATTGGCGCCGTTGCCCGTCGGATGCGCGTCATTGTGATCGAGGGTGTAGCTGTAACTGACCACGCCGGTCGTTGCGTTGAAACCGGTGATGGTCAGTGTGCTGCCCAGTGGCGTGGTAACCGATTGCGGGAAGCCTGCGGCCACACCGTTGGTAACGACGGCGATGCTGCCCACCGTCAGCGTGGTGACACCGTCGAGCGCCGTGATGGTGAACGTGCCGCTCTGGGTCAGCGCACTGGAATCCGGCTCGCTGCCAGTGCCGAGGTTTTTTTCATAAACCGTCAGCTCGCCACCTTCAACGTTCAACCCGTTAATCACCACCGGATCGTCGTTGTTGTGAATCTGCAAAACCAGATTCGCAGTGCTGGTATCGCCGTCCGAGTCGGTGATGGTGTAGGTGAAAGTCTCGGTGCCATTGCCGCCACCGTGCAGCGCTTTGAAGTCTGCGTCGCTGGTGTTGAGGGTGTAGGTGTACGTGCCATTGGCATTCAACACCAGCGTGCCGAAAGTGCCGGTGAAAGTGCCGGCAGTGACTGGCCCGGTGGGCACGCGGTCGGCACCTTGCACGTCGTTGGTCAGGACGTTGCCGGTCAGGGTCAGCAGGGTTTCCGAGGCAGTGTTGGCATTGCTGTCATTCGCCGCTTTGGGCACGTCGTCGATGATGTTGACGTCGAGCGAGCCGGTCGCGCTGTCGCCATTGCTGTCACCCGCCGTCACGGTGAAATGCTCGCTCAGGCTGTTGGCGCCGCCACCGGCCGGATGGGCGTCATTGCCATTGAGGGTGTAGCTGTAACTGACCACGCCGGTGCTCGCGTTGTAACCGGTGATGGTCAGGGTGTTGCCCAACTGGGTGGTGATCGACTGCGGAAAACCGACGGCCACGCCACCGCTGATCACATTGATGCCGCCGATGTTCAGGCTGCTCAGACCGTCCGGGGCGCTCACGGTAAAGCTGCCGCTTTGAATCAGCGCAGCGGGGTTGGCGGCAGAGCCGTCGGGCAGATTGGCTTCGTTGACGGTCAGTTCACCGCCCGGCACCGACAGGCCACTGAGCGTCACCGGATTATTCACCGCTGGCGGCACCACTGGCGTCGGAGTGTTGTCGCCGTTGTTATCGACGATGTAGTGCCGTTCCAGGGGAAACTCGGGAATCCCGTTGAAACCGGCGGTGGGGAAACCAATTCGCGGATCGACGCGTCCGCCGACTTCCGTCAGCAACACAAAACTGTGGCCACCACCCAGTTCCCCCGGTACACCCGTTGGCGCATTCGGCCCGGCAGCAGTCGCTTCGGCGGCTTTGGTCGGGTCTTCACCGGCGGCGATGGCTTTCTGGATTTGCTCAACGTCGGTCAATTGCGCTTCGGTCGGGGTCACCGCTTCTGGCGAATCGACATGCGGCGCCTGATTGGCCAGCAATTGACCGGACATGACCATGCTGCTGTCGCGACCCAGGGTCAACTCGTGGCCATTTTGCAGATGAACGGCGACGGCACCTTCTGCCCCGGTGATCACTTGATCGCCGGCAAACAGGCGATCGCCCTCGACCAGGGCGCGGCGAGTGCCGTCGGTGCCCTGCGCAAAAACCTGACCAATGACTTTTGTGACGATCCCGATGAGCGTTGCCATGTGAATTTCCTCCGCTGCCGACCACCGTCGGCACTGGTTCGCGAAGCAGCCCATGGCTCAATCGGGTTGCCGGGGTGACGCTCACACCTCGGCAGTTCGTTTCGCAGGTAGCGCAAAAAAGGAAACTTCAGTGCGATCAAGCACTTAAAACTCCTGATCAATGCAGCAAACCCACTAACGCTACGTAACGGTGGTGAATCACCCGAGTGACAAAAAAATGTCGCTCATCTGCCGCTACGCGTCCCTCCCCTTCAGCATTACTTCGCCGTATGTCGCAAAGTGAATGGAACTTTCCTCAAGCCTTTCCGTGCACCCTGATGCGCGGAAAACAAAGGCTTTCGTCCTGAACAATGTCCCGGATTTGTCGCAGCGCATAAGTTTTTTTTGGCATAACCCTTATGAAAATTTTTTCTTAGCTACGCTTCAGGATGTTCTTAGCTCTGTTGTTACAAGAGTGAAACGCTTAAACCTTAAAATATCGTCAAATATTTGGCGACAGTAACACACCATCAGGACCAGGGAGATGCACCCATGCGCGTTTTAACCCCCCTCTGCAGCGCGGTTTTGCTGGCCATGGCTTGCACTTCCCAAGCTCAGGCCATGAACCTGACCGACGCGATACAAAGCACCATCGCCACCCACCCTGAGCTCGCCTCGCGCGTGGACGCCAAACTGTCTGCTGACGAGCAGGTGAAAGTGGCCAAGGGCGGCTTTTATCCGTCCGTGGATTTGAACGCTGCTTACGGTCGCGGCTACAGCGACAACACCAATACGCGGGCCTTGACACCCAGCGGTCACAACACCGAAATCCTCAACTACACCCAGTCCGAATTACGCTTGCGGCAGATGTTGTTCGACGGTTTCAACACCGCCAACGAGGTCGAGCGCACCAAGGGCGTGTCCAACTCGCGCGCCTATTACGCGCAAGGCACCGCCCAGGATCTGGCCCTGCGCACCATTGAGGTCTACCTCGAAGTGCTCAAGCGCCGCGAACTGGTGACCCTGGCCAAGAACAACCTGCAAGCGCACTTGCGCGTCAACGATCAGATCGGCCTGCGCACCCAGCGCGGTATCGGCAGCACCGCCGACTCCGATCAGTCGGTTGCCCGTAAAGCGTTGGCGGAGAACAACCTCGACACCGCCGAAGTCGATCTGGCCGACGCCGAATCGAACTTCTACGCCGTGGTCGGGCGCATGCCCGATGAACTGGAAACGCCGCCCTCGACCCGCGGTGAAATCCCCACCAGCCTGCCGGAAGCCCAGCAGAGCATGGTCGAGAACAACCCGTATCTGAAATCCGCCCAGGCTGACGTGCAGTCGGCCGAGAGCCAGTACGAAGTCGCCAAGTCGCCGTTCTATCCGCGTTTCGATGCAGAGGCGGCGGTGGGCGCGAACAACAACGTGCAAGGTGATGAAGGCCACGACAACGAATGGCGCGTGGGCGTGATCATGAACTACAACCTGTTCCGTGGCGGCAGCGACAAAGCCCGGCTGGCGTCCGATGCGCACCAGATCAATCAGGCAATGGACATTCGCAACAACGCCCTGCGGCAGTTGAACGAGAACATCCACCTGGCGTGGAACGCCATGGTCAACGCGAAGAAACAGACCCCGACCGCCCGTGAATACGCCGAGACCACCAAGCGTGTGCGCGCGGCGTATCAGGATCAGTTCGGCCTCGGCCAACGCACCCTGCTCGACTTGCTCGACAGTGAAAACGAGCTCTACAACGCCAACCGCCGCTACACCGAAATCCGCTACACCGAGGAATATTCGATGTACCGCGTGCTGGCGAACATGGGCCAGTTGCTGAGCAAGCAACGGGTGGTGCTGCCGGCCGATGCGATTGCGGCGACCGAAGTCAAAAACGAAGCGCGCCTGCCCGAGCTGAAGTAAGTCCCACGATCCATTGTGGCGAGGGAGCTTGCTCCCGCTGGGTTGCGCAGCGACCCCAAAAACGTTCAACGATGAAGATTTTGTGAGTGCTGCGCACTCAAGCGGGAGCAAGCTCCCTCGCCACAAGGTTGGACCAGTCATTACAGGGGCGATCAATATGACTAGCATGGCCGAAGGCGGTAACACCGGGATCGATCCGCGGCTGAGCTTCGATGACCCGTTACTCGACGGTCTGTTGATCCTCTGCAAACTGCATGGCGCGACGGTGAGTCGCGCCAGTCTGAGCGCCGGGCTGCCCCTGAACAAGCAACGCCTGAGCCTGGATCTGCTGCCCCGCGCAGCCGCCCGGGCCGGTTTGCAGGCGCGTCTGTTGCGCCGCGAACTGAAAGATATTTCTGCGCTGAATCTGCCGATCCTGTTGCTGCTCAAGGATGGGCGCACCGCCGTATTGCGGCGTTTGGGCGATGACGGCAAAGCGCTGATCCTGCCCAGCGAAGCCGATGGCGGCGAGCAATGGGTCGAGCGCGAAGAACTCGCCGAACACTACAGCGGCCAGGCCTTGTTCGCCCGTCCGCGCCACGAACTCGAAGACTTGCGCTCACCGCTGGTGCCGCGGGTCCACGCCTGGTTTCGCGACACCCTCAAGCTGTCGAAATGGCTGTACAGCGATGCGATCCTCGCCAGTTTCCTGATCAACCTTTTAGGTCTGATGGTGCCGCTGTTCGTGATGCAGACCTACGACCGCGTGGTGCCGAATCAGGCCACCTCGACCCTATGGGTGTTGGCGATCGGCCTGCTGATCGGTACCGGCTTCGAGCTGGTGCTGCGGGTGGTGCGCGCGCACCTGCTGGACACCGCCGGCAAGAAAACCGATGTGATCCTTTCTGCGACGTTGTTCGAGCGCATCACCGGCATGGCGATGAAGGCGCGGCCGGCAACCATCGGCGGTTTCGCCCAGAGCATTCATGACTTTCAGGGCCTGCGCGAATTCCTCACCGCCGTGACCCTGACCAGCCTGATCGACCTGCCCTTCGTGGTGTTGATGCTGGTGGTGATCGGTCTGCTCGGTGGCTGGCTGGTGGTGATTCCGCTGCTGGCGTTTCCGATCACGATCATCTTCGCCATGGTGATTCAGGCGCGCCTGCGCGACACCGTGCAAAAGAGTCTGAGCCTGGGTGCGGAACGGCAGGCGCTGCTGATCGAAACCCTCGGTGGTCTGGAAACCCTCAAGGCCTGCGGCGCCGAAAGCGAGCGCCAGCACAAATGGGAAAGCACCCACGGCGCCCTCACCCGCCTCGACAGCCATGCGCGCAATCTTTCGGCGCTGGCGACCAACGGCACGCTGTTCATCCAGCAGTTCTCGGGGATGGCGACGATTGTTGCCGGGGTCTACAGCATCATCGCCGGCAACCTCAGCGTCGGCGCGCTGGTGGCCAGCTACATGCTCGGCAGCCGCGTACTCGCGCCGCTGGGGCAGATCGCCGGGCTGATCACCCGCTACCAGCAAGCGCAACTGACCATGAAAAGCACCGATGCGCTGATGGGCCTGCCGCAGGAACGCGACGGCAAGCAGCGGCCACTGGAACGCACGCAGCTGCAAGGTGCGCTGGACGTCAGCGGCGTGACCTTTCACTACAACGGCCAGAACGCACCGGCGCTGAGCAACGTCAGCTTCAGCATGAAACCCGGCGAGCGGATCGGCATCATCGGCCGCAGCGGCTCGGGCAAAAGCACCCTGGCGCGGCTGGTGATGGGCTTCTATGAACCCGAGGAAGGCCAGTTGCTGCTCGACGGCCTCGACCTGCGGCAACTGGATGTCGCCGACCTGCGCCAGCAGATCGGTTATGTCGCCCACGACCTGCCGCTTTTGGCCGGCAGCCTGCGCGACAACCTGACCCTCGGCGCCCGCTACATCAGCGATTCACGCATGCTCGAAGTCGCCGAGCTGACCGGCGTCACCGAACTGGCCCGCCAGCATCCACAAGGGTTCGACCGGCCAGTGGGCGAGCGCGGCCAGCTACTTTCCGGCGGCCAGCGTCAGGCCGTTTTACTCGCACGGGCATTGCTGCTCGACCCACCGATCATGCTGCTCGACGAACCCACCAGCGCCATGGACAACAGCAGCGAAGACCTGCTGCGCCAGAAGCTGCACGGCTGGGTGCAAGGCAAGACCCTGCTGCTGGTCACCCACCGCACCTCGATGCTGAGCCTGGTGGACCGGTTGCTGGTGCTGGACAACGGCCGGGTCGTCGCCGACGGCCCGAAAGAAGCGGTCATCGATGCACTGCGCAAGGGCCGCGTCGGCTCGGCGGCGGTTTAGTCGATGCAACACAAACCTGTGGCCACCTACTGTCTGTGGCGAGGGAGCTTGCTCCCGCTTGGGTGCGCAGCGCCCACAAGATTTTTGGGGCTGCTTCGCAACCCAGCGGGAGCAAGCTCCCTCGCCACAGGTTCGCGTTGGCTTGGTTTCTCTTGATTGAGGGGTATCGCCGCATGTCAGCTTCATCTTCGAAAGAGCGCGGCTACTTCAACAGTTTCGGCAAAAGCGCCGAAGCCGAGTTCATGCCGGAAACCGCTGGCGCGGCGCTGCAGGATTCGCCGCGCTGGTCGCGGATCACCGTGTGGCTGGCGGCGGCGCTGCTGATCAGTGCGCTGGTCTGGGCCAAGTTCGCCGTGCTTGAAGAAGTGACCATGGGCGAAGGCAAGGCGATTCCGTCAAGCAAGGTCCAGGTGATCCAGAACCTGGAGGGCGGGATCGTCACCGAGATTTTTGTTCGTGAAGGGCAGATGGTGAACAAGGGCGACAAGCTGTTGCGCCTGGATGACACGCGCTTCCTGTCGAACAAAGGTGAGAGCGAGGCCGACCGTTACGCGCTGACCGCGCAAGTCGAGCGCCTCTCCGCCGAAGCCGAGGGCCGTCCGTTCAAACTGTCTGACGAGGTGATCGCCAAGGCGCCACAGGTCGCCGAAGACGAGCGCGCGCTGTACGATCAGCGCCAGCGCCGACTGGCCAGCGAACAACGCACCCTTACCGAACAGCTGCGGCAGAAGACTCAGGAACTGGCGGAGTTTCGTTCCAAGCAAGGTCAGTACAGTTCCAGCCTGGCGCTATTGCAGCAAGAGATGAACATGTCGGCGCCGCTGGTCGGCACTGGCGCGGTGTCGCCGGTGGAGATCCTGCGGCTCAAGCGCAGCGCGGTAGAGATTCGCGGTTCGCTGAATGCGACGACCCTGGCAATCCCTCGGGCGGAATCGGCAATCAACGAGATCAAGAGCAAGATCGACGAATCGGAACAGACATTCCGCTCCGACGCCGCCAAGGACCTCAATCAGAAACGCACCGACCTGTCGAAAATCACTGCGTCGAGCATCGCCATCGACGACCGGGTCAGCCGCACCACCGTGACTTCGCCAGTACACGGGGTGATCAAGCAACTCAAAGTCAACACCATCGGCGGCGTGGTGCAACCGGGCAGCGACATGGTGGAAATCGTACCGCTGGAAGACAACCTGTTGATCGAGGCCAAGGTGCGTCCGCAAGACGTCGCGTTCCTGCACCCGGGCCAGAAGGCCATGGTCAAGTTCAGCGCTTATGACTACACGATCTACGGCGGGCTGAGCGCAAAACTCGAACTGATCGGCGCCGACACCATCACCGATGACAAGGGCAACAGCTTCTACCTGATTCAGGTGCGCACCGATAAAAACCACTTGGGCGGGGATGTTAAACCGCTGCTGATCATCCCGGGGATGGTGGCGACGGTGGACATTATTACCGGGGAGAAAAGTGTGCTGGATTATCTGCTTAAACCGGTGCTCAAAGCCCGGACTGAGGCGATGCGTGAGCGGTAGGCATTGTTGAGAGTTGCGGTGATTGATCGGACGCCTTCGCGAGCAAGCCCGCTCCCACAGTTGGGATGCATTCCCCTGTGGGAGCGGGCTTGCTCGCGAAGAGGCCCGCACCAACACCCATTATTTTGAATGATTGCGCTGAAAAACTTCCTCCCCCATCGCCGCAATCTGCCCCTCGATCAACGCCTCGAACGGTTTGAGCAACGGCGCAAACGTGGTCGGCGCTTCAAGGGTTTCCAGCGCCTGCACAATCGCCTCAATCGTCGACAACGCCCCCGGCCCCGGTGCCTTGCGCAACCGATAGCGCGACACCCCGCCCGCGGCCAGCGTCACCCGTGGCAACGCCGCCAGCAACGGATTGAGGTGGAGCATCTTGCGCGCCTTGCGCCAGGTGCCATCCGGCACCACCAGCAACAACGGTTCAGCGGATTCGCGATAAGCCTGCATCGGCTGCGCATCGTCGGCGGGAAACAACAACCGCGCCTGATACCCCGGCCGGTTGAGCAGCGCGGGTAAATCCTCGAACACCTCACCGACGATCAGCTCGGCATTGGTCAAACCCAACGCCGCCAATCGCGCGGTGTTGAGCGCGTGATTGACCTCGCTCGGATGCTGCAACAGCAACACCCGGGTGCGGCTATCGAGGCTCGGGATCAGCGGGCACAGGCAATGGGTTTGTGGGCGCAGGCAGCGCGGGCATTGGGGTCTGGACATCGTTCTTAAGCCTGATTGAGCTGTGCTTTGAGCAGATCACGGAACGTCTGGATCAGCGGCTCGCGGCTGCGGCCCCGGCGCATGATCATCGAGAACGGCGCCTGATAACCGAAAGTCGCCGGCAGTAACACGCGCAAGTCGCCCTTGTCGGCCCAGGCCTGAGCGTAGTGCTCCGGCAGGTAACCGATGTAGGCACCGGACAGCACCAGAATCAGCTGCGCTTCCATACTTTCCACGGTCGCCGCGCTGTGCTTGAAACCGTGGCGCGCCAGCTCCGCCTGACTCCAGTAACCACGACCGACCATGCGCTGCTGAGTGATGACCTGCTCGGGAATCCGCCGCTCGTTGAACAGCGGATGCCGACTGCTGCAATACAGCCAGTGCTGTTCGCGGTACAGCGGCATGTACACCAGACCGCTCATGCGCGTGGAGAAGGCACCGATGGCCAGATCGAGGCGGTTGTCCTGCACGCCGAGTTGCAGTTCGTAAGGGCTCATCACCGACAGGTGCAAATGCACCGCCGGGTGTTCCTGGCTGTAGGCGCCGATGGCTTCGGCGAACGGCAAGGCCTTGTCGCTGACCGTGGAATCGATCACCCCGAGATTCAGCGTGCCACGCAGTTCGCCCTTGAGCGCGGCGGCGTATTGCTCAAAGCCTTCGAGCTCGGCCAGCAGGCGCAGGGTTTCCTGATGGAACAGCTCACCCTTGCTGGTCAGGCTGAACCCACCCCGCCCGCGATGGCACAGCACCAGACCGAGCGCGGCTTCGAGCTGGCTCATGTAGGTGCTGATCGCCGAGGTCGACAGGTTGAGTTCCTGCTGCGCGTTGGCAAAGCCCTGATGCCGGACCACGCTGACGAAGATGCGCAATAGTTTCAGGTCGGGTAAAGCGTTGGCCATCAAGTACTCCACAAACAAGGATCACAGGTGCGTAGAACGCTGCACCCCACCACATCCCTTGTGGCGAGGGAGCTTGCTCCCGCTCGGCTGCGAAGCAGTCGCAAACCCGGCAAATACAGTTGATCAGGTGTACCGAGTCGTGGGGTTTTGGGTCGGCTTCGCCGCCCAGCGGGAGCAAGCTCCCTTGCCACAGGGCCATTAATACATGGCCAAAGAGTCTATCCCGGGCCTCAGCATTAGTTTAGAAAAATCTGAACTAAGTTTTTGCCCGTAGCGATTCTTCCCCCGCACTACATTTCGCAGAATCGGCCCCACAGCGGCGTCCGAACCTGTGTTCAACGGTGCGCCGACATAAATAAAACAAAGACGATGAGGCCCTACCCGTGGACAAGATTCTTCACCAACCACTGGGCGGCAACGAAATGCCGCGCTTCGGCGGCATCGCCACCATGCTCCGACTCCCCCATGTACCGACCGCTGCCGGCCTGGACGCTGCCTTCGTTGGCGTGCCCCTGGACATCGGTACTTCGCTGCGCCCCGGCACTCGCTTCGGGCCGCGCGACATCCGCACCGAATCGGTGATGATCCGCCCGTACAACATGGCCACCGGCGCCGCGCCGTTCGACTCGCTGTCGGTCGCCGACATCGGTGACGTGGCGATCAACACCTTCAACCTGCTCGACGCCGTGCGCATCATCGAAGAAGCCTACGACAACATCCTCGAGCACAACGTGATCCCGATGACCCTGGGTGGCGACCACACCATCACCCTGCCGATCCTGCGGGCGATTCACAAGAAGCACGGCAAGGTCGGCCTGGTGCACATCGATGCCCACGCTGACGTCAACGATCACATGTTCGGCGAGAAAATCGCCCACGGCACAACCTTCCGTCGCGCCGTCGAAGAAGGTCTGCTGGACTGCGACCGCGTGGTGCAGATTGGTCTTCGCGCGCAGGGCTACACCGCTGACGACTTCAACTGGAGCCGCGATCAGGGTTTCCGCGTGGTGCAGGCCGAAGAGTGCTGGCACAAGTCGCTGGCACCGCTGATGGCTGAAGTGCGCGAGAAAGTCGGCGGCGGTCCGGTGTACCTGAGCTTCGACATCGACGGCATCGACCCGGCCTGGGCGCCTGGCACCGGCACCCCGGAAATCGGGGGTCTGACGACCATTCAGGCGATTGAAATCGTTCGCGGCTGTCAGGGCCTCGACCTGATCGGCTGCGATCTGGTAGAAGTCTCGCCCGCTTACGACACCACCGGCAACACCTCGCTGCTGGCCGCCAACCTGCTGTACGAAATGCTCTGCGTACTGCCTGGCGTGGTCCACCGCTGAGGGCTCGGCCATGAACGAACGTGATCAGGTGTTGAAAGCGGCTGCCGATCTGGTGTCCGCCTTCGCTCGTAACGATCGCGAAGCTTATTTCGGCGCGTTCAGCGCCGATGCAAGTTTCGTGTTTTACACCCTCGAACAGCCGCTGCTGTCGCGCGATGCCTATCAGGCGTTGTGGGACAGCTGGCGCGCCGAGGATGGCTTCGAAGTGTTGTCGTGCACTTCGAGCAACGCTTTCGTCAGCCTGCAAGGTGACGTGGCGGTGTTTGTCCATGACGTGGCCACCGAGCTGCGCATGCAAGGGGAGCAACATTTCAGCCAGGAGCGCGAGACGATTGTTTTCAAGAAACAAGCGTCGAGCCTAGAACAACAAGGCCATTGGCTGGCCTGCCATGAACATTTGTCCGCAATGCCGGAAGGGCTGCCACCCCCTTAGCCAAAACAGGTGACGCTCACGCACGATGAGCGCGCCTTTATGATCGGAGCTGATCATGAATAACAACAACAAAGCCAACGACCAAAGCCTTACGCAAATTGAAACCCACGGGGTCGAACAGATCCCGGACCACGAACGTACCGCAGGCCCGACGGACTTGTTCCGGATGATCTTCGGTGGTTCGAACACCTTTGCCACCGCCGTGCTCGGCAGTTTCCCGGTGCTGTTCGGCCTGTCGTTTCAGGCCGGCGTCTGGGCAATTGTGGCGGGCGTGCTGCTCGGCTCGCTGATCCTCGCACCGATGGGCCTGTTCGGCCCGATCAACGGCACCAACAATGCCGTGTCCTCCGGGGCGCACTTCGGCGTGCACGGGCGGATCGTCGGTTCGTTCCTGTCGCTGTTGACCGCTATCGCGTTTTTCTCGCTCTCGGTGTGGAGTTCGGGGGATGCGTTGATCGGTGGGGCGAAACGCCTGATCGGTCTGCCGGAAACCGACCTGACCCTGGGCCTGGCCTACGGCCTGTTCGCGATTCTGGTGCTGACCGTGTGCATCTACGGCTTCCGCTTTTTGCTGTGGGTGAACAAGATCGCGGTGTGGAGCGCCAGCCTGTTGTTCCTGCTGGGCATCTTCGCCTTCGCCGGTCCTTTCGATGTGAACTACGCCGGCACCGTGAACCTCGGTCAACCGGGCTTCTGGGCGGCGTTCATCGGCGCGGCGCTGGTCGCGATGAGCAACCCGATTTCCTTCGGTGCGTTCCTCGGCGACTGGTCGCGCTACATCCCGCGTGACACCTCCAAGCAACGGATCATGGCCGCGGTGGTGCTGTCGCAGATCGCCACGTTCATCCCGTTCCTGTTCGGCCTGAGCACCGCGACCATCGTCGCGATCAAGGCGCCGGACTACATCGCGGCGAACAACTATGTCGGTGGTTTGCTGGCGGTGTCGCCGAGCTGGTTCTTCCTGCCGGTGTGCCTGATTGCGGTGATCGGCGGCATGTCCACCGGCACCACCTCGCTGTATGGCACCGGGCTTGACATGTCCAGCGTATTCCCGCGGGTGCTGTCACGAGTGAAAGCGACGCTGCTGATCGGCGTGCTGTCGATTGCCTTCATCTTCATCGGCCGCTTTGCCGCGAACCTGGTGCAGAGCGTGTCGACCTTCGCCGTGCTGATCATCACCTGCACTACCCCGTGGATGGTGATCATGATCATCGGCCTGCTGGTGCGTCGCGGCTTCTACTGCCCGGATGACCTGCAAGTGTTCACTCGCGGCGAGCAAGGCGGACGCTACTGGTTCAACCACGGCTGGAACTGGCGTGGTCTGGGCGCGTGGATCCCGAGCGCGGCGGTCGGTTTGTGCTTCGTCAATTTGCCGGGGCAGTTCGTCGGCCCGTTGGGTGAAATGGCCGGCGGCATCGACATCAGTTTGCCGGTGACCCTGGGGCTGGCTTCGGTGGTGTACCTGACGCTGCTGAGCCTGTTCCCGGAACCGCGCGAAGTGTTCGGGCCGCAGGATGCGCGCAGCCAAGGCGTAGCAAAACCTGAACTGCGTCAGGCCGCCTGACGCAAAACCCCTGTGGGAGCGGGCTTGTTCGCGAAAGCGTCGGCACATTCAACAGTGATGTGACTGACAGATCGCATTCGCGAGCAAGCCCGCTCCCACAAGGGCAAATCGAATTCAGCCTCACCATAAAAAAGACAATCGGAGACACGCCATCATGGCTTTGGATTTATTCGTCGTCCTCATCTACGCCGCCGGCATGCTTTTGCTCGGCTACTACGGCATGCGCAAGGCCAAGACCAACGAGGATTTTCTGGTCGCCGGGCGTAACCTGGGCCCAAGCCTGTACATGGGCACCATGGCCGCGACCGTGCTCGGTGGTGCGTCCACCGTCGGCACCGTGCGTCTGGGCTACGTGCACGGCATCTCCGGTTTCTGGCTGTGCGCCGCACTGGGTTGCGGCATCGTCGCGCTGAACCTGTTCCTCGCCAAACCGCTGCTGAAACTGAAGATCTACACCGTTACCCAGGTTCTGGAAAAACGCTACAACCCGATGGCCCGCTCGGCGAGCGCGGTGATCATGCTGGCCTACGCGCTGATGATCGGCGTGACCTCGATCCTGGCGATCGGCACCGTGCTGCAAGTGCTGTTCGGCCTGCCATTCTGGATCTCGGTACTGCTCGGCGGTGGCGTGGTGGTGATCTACTCGGCGATCGGCGGCATGTGGTCGCTGACCCTGACCGACATCGTCCAGTTCATCATCAAGACCGTGGGCCTGATGTTCATCCTGTTGCCGATCTGCCTGTACCGCGTCGGCGGCTGGGACGAACTGGTGCTGAAGCTGCCGGCAGCGGCGTTCAACTTCACCACCATCGGCTGGGACACGATCATCACCTACTTCATGATCTACTTCTTCGGCATCCTGATCGGTCAGGACATCTGGCAACGGGTGTTCACCGTCAAGACCGCCAAAGTCGCCCAGTACGCCGGCAGCATCGCCGGTATCTACTGCATCCTCTACGGCCTGGCCTGCGCGCTGATCGGCATGGCCGCTCACGTACTGATCCCGGATCTGGACAACGTCAACAACGCCTTCGCCGCCATCGTCAAACTGTCGCTGCCGGACGGCATTCGTGGTCTGGTGATCGCTGCGGCACTGGCGGCGATGATGTCCACCGCCAGCGCCGGTCTGCTCGCGGCGGCCACCACCCTGACTGAAGACCTGCTGCCGAAACTGCGTGGCGGTAAACAGTCGAGCCTGGCGATCAACCGCCTGTTCACCCTGCTCACCGGTGTCGTGGTGCTCGGCATCGCGCTGGTAGTGAATGACGTGATCAGCGCCCTGACTCTTGCTTACAACCTGTTGGTCGGCGGCATGCTGATTCCGCTGATCGGTGCGATCTTCTGGAAACGCGCGACCACCGCCGGCGCCATCGCCAGCATGGGCCTGGGTTTCGCCACCGCGCTGCTGTTCATGTTCAAGGACGGTCTGGATGCGAACACGCCGATCTACTACAGCCTTGCGGTAGGTCTGGTGAGTTTTGTGGTGGTCAGCCTGGTCTCCCCTCGCCCGGCGACAGTGGCGAGTGCGATCTAAGCTCTGATGTAACGACTTGATGCTTTCTTCGACGGGTGTGGCGTCGGTTGCCACACCCGTTTTTTTACGTCTGGAGAAAATGGCTTATGAAGATCGTTTCGCGCGATCAGTGGTTTGAAGTGCAGAGTTTCGGTGATGGAGTTCGGCTGATTCATGAGCCGTATATTCGACCGTTCTACCGCTGCAACCTGTGGCATGTTCAGGGCCGCGACAAAGACTTGTTGCTGGATAGCGGTTCGGGATTGGTCAGCCTGCGCGAGCAATTGCCGTGGATCACCGAACGGCCGCTGGTGGCTGTTGCCAGTCACTGCCACTTCGACCACATCGCCGGGCATCACGAATTCGCCGAACGTCTGGTGCATCGCGCCGAGGCCGACATTCTTGCCGCGCCGGACGGCGAGAATGACCTCAGCCGGGCCTTCGTCGGTGACGACATGTTTGAGGCGCATCCGGACTGTCCACTGTGCTATGCCGAATACCGGGTCAAGGCTGCGCCAGCCACCGGGTTTGTCGAGGATGGCGACGTGCTGGATCTGGGCAACCGCACGCTGCAAGTGCTGCACACGCCGGGGCATTCGCCGGGTGGCATCAGCCTGTATGAGGCGGCCACCGAAACGTTATTCAGCGGCGACATCATCTACGACGGGCCGTTGATCGAAGACGCCTACCACTCCGATCTGCAGGATTACGCCACCAGCCTGCGGCGCTTGCAGGCGCTGCCGATCCGCACGGTGCATGGCGGGCATTTCGGCAGTTTTTCCGGGGGGCATTTGCGTTCGATGATTGACGAATGGTTGCGTCGACACGCTTGAGGCCTGCTGTAATCAGTCAACACAACAACGAAACTGTCTGCCATGAGAAGAGCTGCCGTGCGTGCTGCCGTGCACCGATACATTCAGCGCCTGCTGGACTCCCGCGAATTCAACGACGACACCAGCCTGGTGCAATTAGGGCTGGAGAAGGCAGATATCGAAGATCTGATCTTTCATCTGGAAGATGAGTTCGGACTGACGGCGTTCACCGCCGAAGAGGATCACATGCTCAAGACCGCGAAGACCGCGAATGACCTGAGTCGATTTTTGCTAGGGATTGGAAGGCATTGAGAGGGTTTGCCAAATACAACCATCAGGGTGAGCTGAAACCCTGTGGCGAGGGAGCTTGCTCCCGCTGGGCTGCGAAGCAGCCCCAAAACCATTCAGCCCGGTTGTGCCCGACGGACCTTGTTCAGTGACCTTACGACTGCTGCGCAGCCGAGCGGGAGCAAGCTCCCTCGCCACAACAAGTGTCACTCATATGGAGTCGTACTTACCGCCGGCGAGGCTGACGCCGGCGCTGTTCGTCATCGGTGCGGATCGGAACGGGTTGCAGAGGCGGTTCGATCAAGCCGAGGGCAACACCCAAATCGTGCAGCCAGTTCTGAATTTTCTCTTTCATCGTCATGCCCCCTTCAGGGTAGTGCTGAGCGGCCGGAATTCTGAGGCCGCTTCGCACTGATAATAGTCCTAAGTCCTACGCAATGCTCGGCCAAATCCGCAATGATCTGTTACTGAATTGAACAGAATTCGGATCGATTGGTTCACGCCGTCTGCCGTGTTTCACTGGATGCCACGGGATAGAGCGCTTGCTGCTGTTCAATCCAGGCATTGAGGTTGGCCCCGACCATGCCCTTGCGCCACATGAGCCATGTTGTCGCACTGGCAAACGGCTCGGCCAACGGGTGCACCGCGACACTTTCGCGCCCGGGCAGACTGGCCAGCATCGACTCCGACATCAGCGCCACGCCGCTGCCGGCAATCACACAGGCGAGCATGCCCTGATACGACTCGATCTCCATCGCCCGGCCCATCGCCGCCTGATAGTGGACAAACCACGCCTCCAGTCGCGCGCGATAGGCGCAGCCATGGCGGAAGGTGAACACAGCCCTGCCCTCGACCTCTTTGGCGCTGCGGATCGGCGGGTGATCGGCTTCGCTGATCAGCACCAGACGCTCGTCGCACAGCGGCACGCCGTCGATACCGGCCAGTTGCGGCGGACCGTCCACCAGCGCCGCATCGAGACGCCCGGAGACCAGGCCTTCAAGCAACTCACCGCTGGGCCCGGACTGCACTTGCAGATTCACCGCCGGGTATTGCTTGTGATAGCGCGCCAACAGCGCCGGCAAATGGATTGCCGCGGTGCTGTAAAGCGTACCAAGAACAAAATCCCCCGCCGGTTGCCCGCCCATCACCGCCGCACTGGCCTGATCGCGCAGGGCGAACAGTTTGCCGGTGTAGTCCAGCAGGACTTTTCCCGCAGGCGATAACTGCAAACGCTGACGCTCGCGGACGAACAGTTCGACACCCAATTGCTCTTCCAGCTGTTTGAGCCGGGTCGACAGGTTGGACGGCACCCGGTGCAGACGCTCGGCGGCGCGGGTGATCGAACCTTCCTCGGCCACTGCCTGAAAGATCCGCAATTGGCTGAATTCCACAACCATTCTCCATTACAGAACAAGTTACTCACTATTATTCAATTTTAAAGAAAGTCAATCGGTTCTAGCCTGACGGTCATTGCTCCTCCAAAGGAATCCCGACCATGTCGCCACTGATTCGCTTATCCGCCTGCTTCGTCGCCCTGATGATGGCCATGGGCATCGGGCGTTTCGCCCTCACCCCGCAACTGCCGCACCTGCTCAGCGAAGGCCAGGTCGACCTGACGGCCGCTGGTCTGATCGCCGCGGCCAACTACCTCGGCTATCTGCTGGGCGCGGTGGATGCGATGTTCGCGCACCGTCCGCAGCAAGTGCAGCGCCGGTTGCATGGCGGGTTGTGGCTGTGCGTGCTGCTGACCCTGGCGTCGTTCTGGGCCAACGGCTTCTGGGCGCATTTACTGCTGCGCTTTGGCACCGGGGTGGCGAGTGCCTGGGTGCTGGTGATGATCACGGCGCTGAGTCAACCACTGGCAGCGGCGGCAGGCCGGCCACGGCTCGGTGCGCTGGTGTTCGCCGGTCCGGGGCTGGGGATTTTTCTCACAGGGTTGCTGGCACTGTTCTCACATCTGTTGAACCAGACGTCTGCCACGTTGTGGCTGATCTATGCCGCCGTGGCGCTGGTGATGTTGTTGGGGATCGTGCGGATCCTGCCGCAACCGGGCGTGCACACGCCGGTCGCCACCCTCAACGTCAGCCATGCGAATCGCGGTATCCCGCGACTGGCGGCGGTGTATGCGCTGTACGGCGTGGGTTACATCATTCCGGCGACGTTCCTCTCGCAGATGGCCAACGCGCAGTTTCATGGGCAATGGCAGGCCGATCTGTTCTGGCCGTGCTTCGGCCTCGGCGCCGCCATCGGTGTGTTGCTGGTGAGTCTGCGTCGCCACGACCCGAACACCACACGGCATTGGCTGACCGCAACGCTGTGGTTGCAGGCGCTCGGGGTCTTCGCCTGTCTGTTGGGCAGCGGTTATGGCCTGGCGCTGGGGGTGATGTTGTGCGGCATGCCGTTCCTGGCCTGCATGCAACTGGTGATGCAGCGCTCGCGGGAACTGGCGCCCCACACCACCCAACGCAACGCCGGGTTGCTGACCGCATGCTTCGCCGTCGGCCAGCTCAGCGGCCCGTTGCTCGCGGCACTGAGCAGCCATTTCAGCGGTGGTCTGCAACCGGCGCTGATCATTGCCGGCAGCGGTCTGCTGATTGCCGGCGGGCTGGCGCTGCAATCGGTCAGTGCTGACCGAGCGCTTTGCGCAAACGCCGACGCACCCACTGCTCAGCGCTGACAAAGGTGATGCCGAGCAACACCAGCACCGCGCCAATGACGAAGTTAATGCTCAATTCTTCACCCAGCAGCACCACGCCAAAGGTGACACCGAACAGCGGCGTCATGAACGAAAACACCGCCAGATTGGCCGCCAGATAGCGGCGCAGCAGCCAGAACCACGTCAGGTAACTGAAGAACGACACCACCAGACCCTGGAACAACACGCTGGCCACCGCCACGCTGGTCAGGCTGACGTGAGTGATCTGGCCGCTGAACAGCGCGATCAACAGCAGGCCGACGAAGCCGACGATCAATTGATAAAACAAGGTCAAGGTCACCGGCGCTTCCGATAGCCGCGAAGCGCGCACCACCACAGTGGTCGCGCCCCAGCAGGCACCGGCAATGACCCCGAACGCATCGCCCAGCAGCATGCGCCGGTCGAGGTTGTCCCACGACACGCCACCCGCGAAAGCAATCGCGATACCGATGAACGCGAGCAGAATCCCCAGCCATTGCAACGGGCGCAGACGCTCGCTGGCCAACAGGAAATGCACACCCAATGCAGTGAAAATCGGCGCGGTGTAGAGGAACACCGACATGTGCGCGGCAGTGGTCAGTTGCAGGCCTTCGGCGATGAAGAAGAACTCCAGACCGAACAACGCACCGGCCAGCAGTCCGCCGCGCCAGGTGTTGCCGACCTGATCCCAACCACCCTTCCAGCACAGCAGCAAACCCACCAGCAACGCGGAAATCCCCGAACGCCCGGCCGCCTGCATCACCGGCGCGATGTCCGGAGCGGCCCACTTGATCATCACTTGCTGCACGCCCCAGATCAGGCACAGGCCGATCATCACCTGCAAGGCAAAACCGTCGGCATTGCGCCGCTCGACACTCACCGCAACACCTCGAACACACACAACATGGCAGCCATCCGCTGGTCGAAAATCTGTGTCGGGGATTATCAATCACTCGGGCAGAAAAAGCCGTCTGGGAAAGACATTTATCTTGCCTGTTGCGGCAGCGGTGAATGGCTGTCGGCTGCGCCGCCATTCGCGAGCAAGCCCGCTCCCACATTAGAACGCATTCCCCCTGTGGGAGCGGGCTTGCTCGCGAAGGCGTCGGCCCAGACAACCAGGATTACCCAGCTGACCTCACAAATCGCTTCGCAGCCAGGAAACCGACTGTGCAGGCAACAGCCGTCGCAAACGCCCCCCACGCCCAATCCATCAAACTCACCTGCACCGACCACCCGCGCAGCGTCGCCCAGTTGGTCAAGTCATAAGTGCCGTACGCCACCAGCCCCAGCAAAGCACCCCGCGTCGCGGCCCACTGCAAACTGACCGCCGGCAACACCACAAACTGCACACAGCCGAAAACATACAGGCAATAAAAAACCGCTGCCGGTAACAGCAGCGGTTTTTCGAGCATCAGCGAACCGAGCAGCTCGCGGTAGGTTGGCGCCATCAATACGCCGAGCCAGATGCCATCGAGCAACAGAAACACCACCAGTGTGGCGCCATAGGCAATCAACGCTTTTTTCATTTAACCGACCTCAAGTGAGCCCATGCAACATGGGCTACGCGAGACTCAGGTTAGTTCAATGCGATCGGCGTGAATGACGATCTTGCCTTCCTTGTACAGCGAACCGATGGCCTTCTTGAAGTTGCCCTTGCTGACCCCGAACAAGCTGCTGATCAGCGCCGGATCGCTCTTGTCGCTGATGGCCAGCTTACCGTCGCTCTCACGCAACTTGGCGAGGATCTTCGAGCTCAGGCTGCTGGCCGCTTCCTGACCCACCGGTTGCAGGCTGAGGCTGATCTTGCCGTCGGCGCGCACTTCCTTGATGTAACCCTTCTCGCGCATGCCGGAACGCATGAACTTGAAGATTTCATTCTTGTGGATCAAGCCCCAGTGCTTGTTGTTGATGATCGCCTTGAAGCCCATGTCGGTGGCTTCAGCCACCAGCAGATCAACTTCCTGCCCGGCGCTGTAGTTGGCCGGGGTCTTGTCGAGGTAGCGATCCAGACGTGCGGTCGCGGTGATGCGGCGGGTGTGTTTGTCGAGATAGACGTGCACCACGCAATATTCACCAGCGGTCATCTGCCGCTTCTCTTCGGAATACGGCAGCAACAGATCCTTCGGCAGGCCCCAATCGAGGAACACGCCGATGCTGTTGATTTCAACAACTTTCAGACTGGCAAATTCGCCGACCTGAACTTTTGGTTTTTCAGTGGTAGCGATAAGTTTGTCATCGCTGTCCAGATAAATAAAAACGTTGAGCCAGTCTTCATCTTCGCTGGGAATATCTTTAGGGATATAACGGTTGGGCAAAAGAATCTCGCCGTCGGCACCGCCGTCCAGATATAAACCGAAGTTAGTGTGTTTAACCACTTGCAAACTGTTGTAACGCCCGACTAAAGCCATTTTCCAAAACCCTCATTGCGTGGCGGCATTCTACCCGGTTTTGCCGGTTTCGTTCGCTGGCTGAGCAACCCGTTCGGGAAAATCCACGGGACACCTTGATTTTCCTGGGTCTCGCACGGTCGGGCTGCCACTCGTCTGACCAGCGCAGCACCGGCCGCGCCATTTCGCGCAGGATGTTTTCACTGATGGCAAATAAATGTTCTTATTTAAAACAGTGGCTTAGGTGGATATTTCGAATAATTAATCGAGAATAATCCACCCACGCGCTCAGTTATTCCCGGGGATATTTATCAAGCAATTGTCAAGTTATTCCTGTACGATGCCTGGCCGAGTTACTTTTCTACAGGTTAATGGCCGCCATGCGTGTAAAAGCATCCACCAGCAAAGCAAAGCCAGCTCCAGCCGTTGAAACCAGCGAATCGATCAACGATCAAATCGCAGCGTTCCTCAAGTCCGGCGGCGAAATCCAGCAAATTGCCAAAGGCGTCAGCGGCCAGACGTTCGGTCCGTCCAAGCAGATCAGCCTGGGCAAGAAGTAACACCCGGTAATACACCCGTCCTGAGGCGCTTTGAGTTTCGAAGCGTCTGGACTGGCACCCGTGCAATACCCTCAATTCTGTTTAACCAATCTTTTGAAAATCGACGAACGGCCATCATCGCCGAGCATTCGCCGGTATCCTTGCACGCGTCTGGATCAAGCGTTTCAGCAGGCTCAAGCCTGCCCCTCGCTGTTCATGGAGTGACGCATGCTCAAACCAACTTCCTGTTTATTGCTGGTAGGCCTGCTGGTCTGCTCGACTGCGCACGCGCAGATTTTCCAGCGCGAGCTCGGCGACTTCGACCTCAAACTTGGCACCACGCCCAGCCGCAGCATGGCCCAAGGCCTGGTCAAGCCGGCGGCAGTCGGCTCGTTCCACGGCGGCCTCGACCTCAGCCACGACAGCGGCCTGTATGTCGGCCAGTACGCACCGAGCATGGGCCTCACACCGGGCAAGAACCTCGAAATCGACTCCTACGTCGGCTTCAAACAACCTTTCGATCAGACCCTCGGTTATGAAGTCGGGATGATCCACTACAGTTATCCCAAAGTAGACACCCTCGACAGCCAAGAGCTGTTCGGCGGCCTGACCCTGCTCGGCAGCCGCTTCGGCGTCGCCGTGAGCAACGACCCGGACAAACAGAACAACACGCTGTTCGCCGACCTCGGCGGCAATCAGCCGTTCGGCATCGGGATCAGCATGAAATACACCACCCACCAACTGAACACGCCGGTGTCGGTGGACGGTGGTTATGTCAGCAGTTTTACCGATTGGTCGGTGAAATTTTCCCGGCCGTTCATGGGCGTCGACCTCGACCTGATCTACAGCAATTCCAACCTCAGCGGCAGCGATTGCTCGGCTTACTCCGGGCAAAACAGCGAGTGCGACGGGCTGGTCACGCTCAAGGCCGAACGCGCGTTCTATTGATCGGCTGAACTGCCGGCAGCCTCCTGCGTTCACATAAGAATCAGACGTCAGGCTCTCGCAAGGACTCGCTCATGTCTCGCTGGTTCAAACACCTCGCCACCCTGCTGATCTTCACCATCGCCCTCGGCGCCTGCAGTCGCGTCGGTCTGGCCTACCGCAATCTCGACGTGATCATTCCATGGACGCTTGGCGACTATCTGGACATGACCAGCGAGCAAAAAGACTGGTTCAACGATCGCCTCAAGGAGCACCTGAACTGGCACTGCACCACGCAATTGCCGGGCTACCTCGACTGGCTGGATCGCTTGCAAGCGATGGTCGAAACCAATCAGGTGACAGACGCGGCACTGCAAGCGCGAACCGTAGAAGCGAAAAAAGCCATCGCCGAAACCGCACGCCAGATCACGCCATCAGCCATCGAACTGCTGCAAGGGCTGGACGATAAACAGGTCGCGGAAATGAACGACGCGTTCGCCAAGGACCTGCGCAAGCGTGAAAAGGAATACGTCAAACCACCGCTAGCGCAACAGATTGCCGAACGAGCTGCGCGCATGGACAAGCGCCTCACCGATTGGCTTGGCCCGTTGAGCGTCACTCAGGAACAACGGGTGATGGCCTGGTCGACCGCGCTGGGCGAGCAGAACACTCAATGGATCGCCAACCGCGCGCACTGGCAGCAACAGTTCAGCGCGGCCGTTGCCCAGCGTAAAAGTCCGGAATTCCCACAGCAGATCGAGACACTTCTGGTCAATCGCGAGCGCTTATGGACAACGGATTACCAGAAAGCCTACGCCAACACCGAAGCACAGGCGCGCTCGCTGGCGGTTGATTTGATGGCGCAGAGCACGCCGCAGCAGCGTCAGCGGTTGCTCAAGAAAATCGAAGGGGTGCGTAAAGACTTCAATGACCTGAAGTGCCTGAAGGCTGCACAGAAACCTTAATAGACGCCAATCCAATGTGGGAGCGGGCTTGCTCGCGAATGCGGTGGATCATTCACCATTTATGTGTCTGAAACAGCGCATTCGCGAGCAAGCCCGCTCCCACAAGAGGCTATCAGGCAATCTGCGCCTTGGAAGCCACCTCATCAAACGTCGCTTCATCCAGCGCATCTTCCTGCTCGTCCAGCACCTGCCGCGGATGATCATTTCCGGGAATGCTGCTGTCGATCAGGCTCAGCAGGCTTGATCCGCGTGGCGTCAGAATGAAATTGCTGCCGGTACTGCCCATATGATCCGGGCGCGGTTCGATAAATCCACGATCGAGCAACAAGCCTTCATATTCGCAGGCCAGCGTTTTCAGGTGATCCAGATTCTCGATCGGCTCACCTGCACCGGCTTTCTGCGCCGCATAGTCCTCGGCATATTTTCGCGGTGCGAAACTTTCGCCTGCACTGTTCTGCACTTCATGCAGCAAGCGTTCAATCAAATCCCAGTTATAAGTCGTCATCCTGATTCAACCTCCGGTGCGCGTGATTTAGGGCGCTGTCATAGGTTGTGACCGGTGCCTGTCACCGCCGTTCAGCCGCATTTCACGCCGCGACCGACCGGCGGTCTGTCGAATTGATCGAAGGTTAAACGACTAGTCTGACAAAGACGGTTTCAACCCCGCAGGAGAAATCATCATGAACGTCGAGAATCATCCGGTGGTATCGCGAGAAGAATGGCTCGCTGCGCGCAAACAACATCTGGCCGACGAAAAGGCCTTCACCAAAGAGCGCGACCGCCTCAGCGCCAAACGCCGCGCATTACCGTGGGTCAAAGTCTACAAGGACTACCGGTTTCACGGCCCAAACGGCGAACTGAAACTGGCCGACCTGTTCGGCAAACACAGCCAATTGATCGTTTACCACTTCATGTTTGCCAAGGATTGGGAGGAAGGCTGCCAGGGTTGCTCGTTCCTGTCCGACCACATCGACGGCGCCAATCTGCACCTGGCCCACCACGACATCGCCATGGTCGCGGTCTCCCACGCCCCGTTTGAGCAGTTTCAGGCATTCAAGCAGCGCATGGGTTGGAAATTCGACTGGGTGTCGTCAGACGGTTGCGATTTCAACTACGACTTTGGTGTTTGCGCTCGGACCGAAGATGTCGCTGCAGGAAAGGCTACGTACAACTACGAAAAGACTGACAGTGCCGAGGAAGAAATGCCCGGCCTGAGCGTGTTTTATCGTGATGCAAAAGGCGACATTTTCCACACCTACTCAACCTATGCCCGTGGGCTGGACATGTTGGTGGGCGCCTACAACTACCTCGACCTCACGCCCAAGGGCAGGAATGAGGACGAGATCATGGAGTGGGTGCGGCATCATGATCGGTATGAGTCGGCGATGAAGTCCGAATGCTGTCATGGCAAAGAAGGTTAAACGAGCCGGGAAAAGCGGCGGCACTATGGTCGCTCGCCGCTGATCGCCCTTGCCCCACATAAAAGGGCGATACTCGAATTTTGTCAGAACCAGACTCGGTAAATGGGAAAGAAACCTTTCCTGATTTACAGAATCCAGACATAGCCAGCATTCCTTGGCCCCGCAAGCCTAATCTATTTCTTTTATATAAGAGGAAAACTTGCCACCTCCTTGGTCCACATGGAGCCGACTGCATTTTGGGCAACGATAAACCGTAATAGCCCCCTCATCGATGACCTCATAAAACTCCTCTTCAGACAACCACCGATCTGAAAGCGCACATCCTATTTCGTCGATCTTCTGTTCAGAAACCAAAGACAACTCAGCCTCAGAGGTACCTTGAGACAGATTGATTACGTGACCACAAACACAAGCAAACTTGGGCATGACTATTTACCTCCCTGAGGCCGATTGTAACGAACAATAGTACCGTCAGGCTTCTGAAAGAATAATGTTTTTATACTTTGGGCATTGGGCTTACCCCACATGCGACCTGCAACTTCTGACATGTCATCATTCGAAAAATCTCCCTGAATATATACGCCACTTGCTTGACTGGACTTATGCTCAATTGTTCTAAGTATGCTTTTAATGGAAGTTGTCCTTGGCGTGTAGACGTCGATACTGCCAACTCCGTCAACCATCAAATCAGAAGTCCGTTCCTTCTGAATCCCTTTAGAGGAGGCAGTCGCACGGTAAGTTACATCATAGCCTAGACGAGAGAGCTCCTGCCCAGCCTCCTCCTCGTTTGCATCGGGTATTGCACCTGGTTCCATTGTTACCGTTCCAGGGGTGCTGTACATATTGCCTGGTGACGGACCCGGATTTACCGCAGGAGAAGTCGTGCTCCACCCTCCCCCGTTTTCAATTGTGCTTCCCCCCGTGCTGCTCGGCGAGGATGGCTCAATCGTATATCCGCCAGCGCTTACCGGATGAAGAACGTCAGCATCCACTATCGGATTGATCAACGTCCCGTACTTAGGGTCCAGCATGTGAATCGGGAATGTGGTGACTAGGATGGTTTCCCATAACTCAGAGGCCAGTTTAATACGTTCTTGCATTTGCAATCCCGTATCTTTAGTAGCCTCCATCAAAGCATTCACCGCGGTGCGCATCGCTTCCTGGTTTTGCGGCGAAGCAGCAACAGTCACCAGCGCGCCGGCGAGCACGGCCAATGCACCTCCCGCCGCTACTACAGGTAAAAAGTGCGATTGCCCAATTGCAGGCGTTTGCAGGCGCTTGAAGGCATATAGCAGGCTCAACGCCAAATCAGGGTTGCTCTCGGCAATTTGGTTTATACGGTTAATCATGGCCTGCGCCTCGGGAGTCGAGGCGCCGTTCATCATGCTCGCGATAACAATCTTGATCGTTTCCTTTCTAGTGGTCTCGTTACGCATGCGCTTCAAAATCACTCGAGTAGCAGCTCGATTAGCTAGAACAAGGTTTGCACTGTTGAAGCCATTACCCGCGAAAAAAGCGTTTGTGGCGAAAACAAGATCCACCAGTTTGTTCAACGATTCGATGCTGTTCTCGCCGTACTTCTCGACATTCTCCACCCACTGATTGAACGTCTTTTCGGGATTCATGACAGCACTGATCGACGAACTGCTCACGTAAAGATCCGTTCGGTGCTCATCATCACGAGTCACCTCATAGGCTTTACCAACATCACGGTTGAGTCCTGCGGTCGAGTCCTGGCCAGTTTGCTTATCGTGGCGAACGACAATTTCACCCGCGCCTACCGTCGCATTGAGTGTTTGTTCACGATCTTTGTCGTATTTGTAACCCTCTACCGCCCAACTGCTTTTGCCTTCGCCGTCCATCCCTTTATTGGGTTTGTCGGCTTGGGAACCACCGCCACCACCGTAGCTGCCGCTAACGTTTAGGTAATAACCGTGCTCGTTATCTTTGCCGGTGATATTGCGGTAGCCGAGTGTGTCGGTGTCGAGTTTCAGATTACCGTTGTCAGCGGTAATCACCGAGCCATCAAGTTGAGTATGTTTTTCGGTTCGGATATCAACTTTGCTTTTGCCACTGATGGTGGTCTGGTTGTCGACCCAATTGGTTTTCCCGTTGGTCTGCCCATAACCGAGCGAGCCACTGACGGTCGCCCCAATACTCACCGCCACGGTAAGGCTAGCGTCAAGTTCCTTACCTTCGACCTTACCGGTATTGGGCACTGAGGTCACTGTAAGGTTACGGCCGACATCCCCTGTGACTTCGTCACCTCGCAAAGTGGCGCCGGCGATGTTGGTATCGCGGCCGCTCTCGAAGTTCAGTCCCTTGCCTGCGTACAGATAGGCTTCTTGTTGCTCAACTCCTTGGCGTTTGAGATCCCCCAAACCGACGTTGACGGAGCCGTAGAATCCGAAGCCGTCTTGCCCGGCGATCACTCCGCCCTCAGCCCCCCAGCTACGACGACTATGATCACTGCTGTAGGCATTCTGTGTGGACAGAATGTTCAGATCGTTGACCGCCTTGAGATTTATATCCCGCTCGGCGATTGCTTTTGTGCCAATCAGCGTCAGATCATTTTTGGCATCCAGGTTTATGCTGCCCCCAGCATTGAATTGTGTCGGCGTGGAGTTACCCTGAGTGGCCTCATCCTGACTTGCGGCATTACTTATTCCGACGCCCAGTTTAAAGCCCCCGGTCGTGCCACCCTTGAGGCCACCTTTACTCTGGGTCTTATTGCCTTCGCTGCCGTCAGCACCATGAGAGACGTCAAGAGTAATATCGCGGCCGGTGATATTGATGTTGCGTCCTGAGTCGAACTTGCTGCCGTGAACATTTACGTTGTTACCCGCGTCGAGCGAGATGTCATTGGCTGCCGAGAGTGTCGAAGGGCGATTGGTAACCGATGTTTGCGTCCGCGTCTGGCTGATGCTCGAGGCCCCTGCGTGGCCATCGAATGTCGCCCCGGCGAAGAACTGGCCCAGGGTATCGACTGACTTCAATACACTGGAGCCTTTGCTTACGCCATCCTGCCCCTTACCGGTGCCTTGGAGGGTGTCGAGTGTATTGCCAATGTTGTAGGCGATCGTGGTCGTAGTACCGTTGCGTTTAATGCTGTCCCAAGTGGTAATCGCTTCGGCTTGCTGTGCTGCATCAATATTGATGTCACGCTTGGCATTAACCTTCAGATCGATACCCGATTGCATATCCGATCCTTGCAGGTTGACGTCACGCCCCGCATTTACATTCAGGTTCTGTCCGGCGGAAATCGAACTGCCTGCTGCCGTGTGCCCGTTACTATTGACTCCATTCTTGATAGTTTCATTGCCAACGAAAGTGCTGAACGCATTGCTATCGATGGTTTGTTTGATGCCATAGCTTTTGTTGGTCTCCCAACTGTCGTCGCGGTGTTCATCTGTGCTCGCAACCACGTTTACATCGCGGCCGGCATCGAGATTTACGTCATGGTTGGCATTGATACCGCTACCGATGATGTTGATATCTCGAGTCGCTTTCAGTATTGCATCGTGACCGGCATTTATTTCGCTGCCGACACTTGTGGAACTTACAACTTGACGTCCGCCTTTGTGCGAAGCATTCGCCGTAATATCGGCACCAGCACCCGGGGTACCCGCAAACAGGCCGACTGTATCCTTCAGAGATAGACCCAGCTTTTTCTTGAACTCTTCAGCGCGGCTATAGGCTTCGTTGTCCGCGGAGGAAAGATTGATGTCACCGGTTTTATCCAGGAGCCCGGCGTGCAACTCCACATTATTGTCGGCGTTGATGATGCTGGCATTGAGATTGATATCGCGGCCGCCGATGATGACGGCGTCGTGACCGGCATTGAGTTCGCTGCCGACCTGAGTGACAGATGTCTGCAAATGGCTACTGCCACTTTTCGACATGCCGAACAGCCCTGTCTTGGTCTTCTTGGAGTAGGACCCGGACTCTTCCGTGGCAGAAAGAACTGCCACGTCTTTGGTCGCACCAACGACCAGATCATTACCGGCGTTCAACTGGCTGCCGATAATGCTGACATTGCGGCCGCCATCAAGACTGACGGCGCCGTCTTTGTCCTTGGACGAGTTGACGGTCAGGTCGCGCCCGGCCTCGATCACCGAGGCGACATTGTCGCTCTCATAACTTTCAGCCTGAGTGGTCTTGCTGCGCCCGAACGAGCCCTTTTTCTTCTTGTAGTAATAAGAAGAACTTTCATCTTTGGCCGAGGCAACGGTGATGTCCTGAGCCGCGTCGAGACTGACATCTTCCGTAGCCCTGATTCGACTGGCGATGATGCCAAGATCGTTACCCGCGTTGAGCGCGATATCGCGTCCGGCGTTCAGTACGGAGGATTGTTGCGTGATGCTGTGGGTTTCGTTTGCGCGCTTCTTGCTACGCGCGACATAGTCACTTTCATCGGCTGCCGAGGTGATCACGATGTCATGGCCGGCATCAACTTTGAGGTCACGCTTCGCATCCAGCCGACTAGCCACAACCGCCACATCCCGATCGGCACTGATCGACAGATCGCGCCCGGACGTCACTTCAGCGCCGTGCTGGGTAATGGTCTGATTCAGGAAGTTGCTGCCACGTGAATCGGTGCGGCGATCCTGAACCGAAGTGATGTTCACATCGCGATCGGCATCGAGCGTCATGTCCCCACCGCTTTTCAGCACGCCGCCGATATTGCTGATATCACGCCCGGCATTGATCGTCAGATCGTTGGCCGCTTCGATCCGTGCCGCGTTGTTCAGGACGTCGCGGTGCTGCAGCGTGCCGCCGTAGTTGGTGTCGTAGCCATAAACATCGCGCTGGTTGATCACGTCACCGTTGGTGGCCGTCAGACTGACGTCCTTGCCCGAAATAACGCCGCCGCCCTTGTTGACGATGTTGTTGCCGGCCTTGAGCGTGAGACGCTCACCGGCTTCGATCAAACCGCTGTTGGTGAGGTTGTTACCGGCTTCAGCCGACAGGTTATTCGAGGCGCGAAGCGTGCCGGCGTTATTGAGGTCCGCACCGGCGATCAGGGTCACGTCACCGCCCTGAATCAATGCGCCGTTGGGTGCCAGGCGGTTATTCGCCTGGGCGAGGTAAAGCACCGGCACCAGCACCTTCTCGCCATTCACTTCGTGCTCTTCGAGCCAGACGATGTCATGGGTCAATGCCGCCACTTGTTGCGCCGTCAATGTCACGCCCATCGACAGGTTGAGTTCATTCTTGCTGGCGACAGCATTGTTCATCAGGTACTTGAACATCGCTTCGTCGGAGGTCTGGCCGTCGATGAAACGTTGGCCAGTGCGGGCAACGACAGCCTGCTGAACCAGGCGCTGTTCAAACAGGCCATCGCCCAGACGCTTGGCGCTGTTGTCCGGGTCGTACCCCAGTTTGTCGAGCAGATAGTCCGAGCTCATGAACTGCTTGAGATCGGTGAGTGCCGGGTTGGTCTCGATCAGGTATTTGTGCGGATTGGAGCGCACGCTGGTGTCAGGCAAGCCTTGAACGCGCGGAACATTGAATGAAGCGCTTCCTCGGTTGGGCAACAGTACGCCGACCGGACCATCACCCGCGGCTGCGTTGACATTGATGACGGCCGTCTTGTCGTTGAGGTTCAACGATGGGCGACTTGCCAATGCCAGCTCTCGGTTTTTCACCGAGACCGGATCGTTTGTGTCGAACTGCAAGTCAGTGGCGTGCCTGACCGGCATGCCATCGGAGCGCTCTGTAGTACTTGCGGCTATGGAACCAATCGTCCAGTCCTTGCCAGCAACCAACGTTTGTTCTGTGCCGCCCTTGCCACTGAGACGGAACAGGCCATTGTCACCGGTCGGCAGCGTGAAGCCTGGCAGTGCCAGCGGGTTGACCTGTTGTTGCGCCAGATCCGGCGGCAACTGAGGGTTCAAGAAAACCACCGTCGGTTTGGCCGCGTTTTTCACCCCGGTATCGGCACCGCCCTTGGTGGTGCCGTCAAAGTTTGTATATGGGTTCAGGTTGCCGTTGTTGATGGTGGTCTTGGCGTTGATCTGTACCGCTTGTCCGGCCTGAATGATCGAAGGAACACTGCCGCCGCCGTTGGTGAAAACCCGGTCATCGCGCTGCTTCACGCCTGCCAGAATCTGTGCCGGCACTGCGACCTCGGGCCCGATTCCGAACTTGGTGTTGACCTTGTTGAGCAACTGCTTGTTCAGCGCCTGGTAATCCCAATGCATCCCGCCCTTGTCAGGCTCGTGCCAGCTATCAATATAGTCATATTGATTTTTTGAGTTTCGGTCGGCATAAGCCTGCAGGTCCGTGCTGACCCAGCTCGATTGGGGTTTGTTTGGAAGCCCGCCGAGTTTGTAGGTGCGCATCCGTGTGAAGGTGCCCGACTGCAAGCCGAAATTATCGAAGCTATCAACGTCGAGGGTGATGTTCTTGCCCGCGGAAATCAGCGACGCCGTATTGGTGAAAGCCCCGACATTCGCAGTCAGATTGCCAGCCACCGAGAGCGATGATTGCGGCCCGGTTATCTTCGAAGTCGACTCAAAGTTTTCGTTGACGTAGAACGTGGTGCCGCTGAACGTAATGTCGCCGGAGAGAAATTTCTCCTCGCCAATCACACCTTCAGTCTTGTTATTGAAACTGTTGGCCGACAGCGAAAAATCACCGTCCACATTGATTGAAGCCGCGAGGTTGTTGACGCTGTTTGCCCGACCGCCAGCCATACCGGCAATCGTCAGGTTGCCAATGCTGTAAACGTCCCCGGTCTGATTGGTGAAATCATTGACCAGCAGACTCATGTTGCCGCCGCTGAAGACCAGCCCGTGGTCGTTCACTAGGCTAGCCGTGCTGATCGTCAGGCCCTGCGCGGCACCCAGCGTACCGGTGTTGCTCACGGCGCCCGCATTGATCGTCAGGCCGTTGTTGGAAGTCAGTCGACCTCCGGCATTGTTCAACAGCCCGCCAATGTTGAAGGTACCCTGCCCGCCACTGCCGATGCTGGCGACGCTGGTGAGGCCCAGTTGAGCCGCGTTGAAGGTCATGTCACCCAGGCTGCTGACACGACCATTACCGCCGTAAGTCCCGCCTATCTGGAAGTCCATGCCACCATCACTGGCGATCAAACCCTCGTTGGTCCAGTTGCCGCCACGCGCCACCAACTGGTTTGACGCCAGCAACTGCCCGCTAGCGGTCTGCACAAAATTGCCGACATTGACGGTCAGCCGCCCCGCCTGAATCACGCTGCTGTTGGTCCAGCTGTCCGCGCTCAGCGTCAGGCCGCCGCGGGTTACCAGCGAGCCGCCGGCGTTCATGACGTTGGTGGTCGAGATGCCGAACTCGCCCACGCCGACATGGGTGATCGAGCCGCCAGCATTGAGGAAGCTCGGCGTGGCAAGGTTGAAGTCGTTGTTGGCGGTTTCCACCAGACCGTTGCGGTTATCGAACTGGCTGCCGATCTGGAAATCGGTTTTGCCGCCAGCGCCCAGCGCGCGCAGTTTGCCGCCCTGGTTGTCGAGGTTGGCGGCGCGAATCGCCAGTGTGCCGGCGCTTTCGATCAGGCCGCTGCGGTTGCTGAGGTTGCCGTTGACGCCCAGGTCGATGCCATTTCCGCTGATCTGGCCGGCGTTGTTGCTCATCGATCCTGCGGTGGCTTTCACCTGCCCCCGGGCGTAGATCCCGCCGCCGCTGTTGTCGAGCGTGCCGGCACCGGCATCGAGCAGGATGTCACCGCTGTTGGCGGCGATGCGCCCGCCGTCGCTGTAGATACCACCGAGTGCGCGCAGATCGAGACGGCTGCCTTCGATCTTGCCGCCCTGGCCGTTGCGCAACACGCCGGTCAGGCGGGTCTGCAGCAAACCCTTGAGGCTCGACAGCACACCGCCACGGCTGTCGAGGCTGGCGGCGGTGAGGGTCAGGTCGCCGTTCTGGGCAATGATTTTGCCGCCCTGGTTATCGATGGCGCCGCTGCCCGCATTCACGGTCAGTGCTGTCATGCTTTGCACAGCACCCTTGGCGTTGTTCAGCGCTGCAGCGGTAAGGTTCACCCCGGCATCGCGGCTGGAGATCAGGCCATCGGTGTCGTTGTGCAGAGTGCCGCCAGCGGTGAGATCCAGTTGGCCGTTGGCCGACACGGTGCCGCTTTGGCTGTTGTTCAGATCACCGCTGGTGAGCAGGCTCAGCAAGGTCTGGCTGATCAATTGTCCGCCGCGGTTGTCGACACTGGCGGAACGCTTGATCAGCAGTGGGCCGCTGCTGCCCAGCGCACCATTGACGTTGGTCAGGGCACCGAGCAGGTCGAGGCTGACGCTGTCATCGCCAACGAGGCTGCCATTGCTGTTGTTCAGGTGCGTGCCGGTGAAGGTCAGGGCTTTTTTCGCAGTGACTCTGCCGCCGCTGTTGTCCAGCGATGCGGCGCGGACATCCAGCGCGTCACCGCTCTCGATCAAGCCGCCGGAAGCATTGCTGAGCGTGCCGCCAGTCAGGGCCAGCGTCTGTTTGCCGCCACTGCTGACCGTGCCGTTGCTGTTATCGAGGCTGGCCGCTTTGATACTCACTTCGCCCTTCGCGCCCACGCCACCTTTGCTGTGGTTGGTGAGCGCACCACTGAGGTCGATGCTGGTGTTGCCGAGCAGGCTGGAGACACTGCCTTCCTGACTGTTGTCGAGGGTGCCGCCGGTGACACTCACGCCGTTCCAGCCCGAAATCAGTCCACCCTGGTTTTTCAGCTCGGCAGCGGTCAGGGTCAGTTGATCGTTGCTGATCAAGTTGCCGCCACGGTTGTCCAGGCTGTTACCTTTCAAATTGAAGCTGTTGACGCTGGAAATCTCGCCCTTCTGGTTATTCAGGTTGCGCAGCGTCTCAATGCTCAACACGCCTTTGCTGTTGATCACGCCGTTCTGGTTATTCAGGTCACGCAGGTGGGCGACGCTCAGCAAACCCTTGCTGCTGATCAGGCCGTCCTGGTTATTCAGATCCTGGGCGGTGGCGCCCAGATCGATCGCCACGCCCGCAACACCCACCAGCGTGCCGCCCTGATTATTCAGGCCGGTGCTGTTGAGGGTCAGTTGTTGCGCGGCCTTGATGCTGCCCTTGTTCTGGTTGTTCAGCAGGCCATCGACCTTGACGTCGATATCGCTGTCACTGAGCAAAACACCTTCGCCACTGTTGTCCAGACTCGCCGCGCGAACCTGCAGCGCCGCCGCCGCGATCTTGCCTTTGATCGAGGTCAGCGCGTTGTCGATCTGCAGGGTGAGTTTCTGATTGCTCAGCAGTTGGCCGCCGCTGTTATCCAATGACTTGGCGAGCAGTTCGAAAGCCTGCTCGCTGGAAATCTCGCCGCCACGGTTGTTCACGTCGGCCAGATTCTTCAGCAGCAACTGACCCGGCGCACTGATGACGCCGCCCTGGTTGTTCAACGCGCCGCCGTTCAGATCGACGCTGACATCAGTATTGCTGCTGAACAGCTTGCCACTCTGCTGATCCAGACCACGAACATTGGCCACCAGTGAATTGGCCGCACCGAGGCTGCCGGCGATGTTGGTCACCTGGCCGGCCGTGATGTGCAGTTGATCGGCGGAGTAAATGCTGGCCTGGCTGTTGTTGAGGTCGCCGGTGGTAATGCTCAGTTTGCCTTTGCCACTGATCGCGCCTTGTTGCTGGTTATCCAGCGTGCTGCTGTTGAGCGTCAGGTCGGTATCGGTCAGCAGTTTGCCGCCCTGGTTACTGACGGCGCCACGGGTGTCGATGGTCAGCGCTTTAGCGCTGGAGACCGTGCCGGCCTTGTTGTCGAGGCTGTCGGCGTTGATCGCCAGAGCCCCTTCGCTGACGACACTGCCCAGCCCGTTGTTCAGACCCGCAGAGAGGTTGATTGCGATATCTTTCTGGCTGGTCAGACGTCCGCTGTTTTCCAGGGTCTTGCCCGTCAGGGTCAGGCCGCTGTCACCGGACAGCAGCCCCTTGTTGCGGTTGATGACTTCATTAACCGTCAGCGCCAGATTGCCGCCAGCGAGCATGTAGCCGCTGTCACTGTTGTCGAGCCAGGCGCCGATCAGGCTCACATCGGCCTTGCTCGACAGTTCGCCGCTGCGGTTGTCGACACGGTCAACGGTGAGGTTCAGCGCTTTTGTCGCGCCCACCAGACCTTCCTGGCGATTATCCAGAGACGCCGCTTTGAGCGTCAGACCGTTGTCGGCAATGACCACGCCGTCCTGGTTATCGAACAGACCGGTGACGCTCAAATCAACGTCGCCGCGACCACGGATTTCGCCATGGGTATTGTCCAGGCTGGCGCTGCGCGCTTCGATGCCTGCTGAGGCGATCACGCCTTTGATGTTGCTCAGGGCACGTTCAACAATCAGCGTGAGCTTTTCGTTGCTCAGCAGTTTGCCGCCATCGTTGTTCAGGCTTTGCGCGTTGACGCTCCAGGCTTTCGCGCCGGAAATCTCACCAGCGCTGTTGTTCACCTCATTGAGGTTCTTGAACAGCAATTGACCCGGCGCATGAATGTTACCGCGCTGGTTGTCGAGCAGACCGTTGTGCATGTCCACGGTCAGATCGGCGTTGCTGAACAGCTCGCCGCCGTCCTGCTCCAGCGAAGTGACCGATACGTCCAGGTTTTGCTGACTGCCGATGGTCCCGCCTGAGTTATCCAGGTGGGTGGCGGTGAGCAATAGCGTGCCATCGGTGGCGAGACTGCCGCCGCGCAGGTTCTTGAATTCGCCAGTGGTCAGCGTCGAATCGGCCTTGGCGCTGATGATGCCGGTGTCGCTGTTGTCGAGGCTGCCACTGGTAAATGTCAGGCCCTTTTGCGAGGCGAGCAATCCGCCCTGGTTCAATACAGCGCCGACGCTGGTGAGCGCCATCGACTCAATACTGGACAGTTTGCCCAGACGATTGTCGAGACTGCCGAGGTTGAGGGTCATCTGCCCTTCACTGCTGATCAGGCCTTGCTGGTTATCCACGGCCTCGCCGAAGGTCAGCCCCAGTGTTTTCTGGCTGACGATCCGCCCGGCGACGTTGCTCAAACCGATGCCGCTCAGCGTGCTCGCGCCCTTGCTGAAAATCAGACCGTTAGTGCCGTTGATGATCTGCGCGACTTTCGCCTCCAGCGTGGTGTCGGACAACACCTTGCCGCCCTCGCTGTTGTCCAGGCGCGAACCGTTGATGTGCAGGTCCTGCTGGCTGGAGAGCGAGCCACCGCGGTTGTCGATCTGGTCGACGTTGACCGTCAGGGTCTTGAGCGACCCGACGAGACCGTCCTGATGGTTCTGCAGCGTCTTGCCAGTCAACAACAGGTTGCCTTCGGCGACCAATTCACCGCCCTGCTGGTTCAGGCTGTCGATGCTGGCGTCGATATCGCCCTTGCCGGAAATCCGCCCACCATCGTTGGTGACATTTTTGGCCTTGAGGCTCAGCAGGCCGGTCGAAGTGAGCAAGCCGCCATTGCGGTTGTCCAGCGTGTTGCCTTCGAACGTCAGTGTTGCCTTGCTTTCAACGCGGCCCTTGTCGCGGTTGTCCAGTTCACTGATCAGCAGTTTCGCCGCCTGATCAGCGCGAATCGTGCCGCCGCGGTTGTCCGTATTGGCGCTGGTGAGCGTCAGGGTGTTGAGGCTGGAAATCTTGCCGGCGCGGTTATCCAGGCGCGTGGCCTGTACGTCCGTGGCAGCGTTGGCCTGGATCAGGCCTTTGTTCTGGTTGTCCAGGCGATCACTGATGCGCGTGGTCAGTGTGCCTTCACTGATCAACTGGCCTTGCTGACTGTTGTCGAGTTGTTGCGCGCGCAGGGTCAGCGATTGTTTGGCGCCGATCCGGCCGCCGTTGCTGTTGTTGATCGCACCGAGTGCGGTGATGTCGAGCAACTGCCCGGCGGTCATCACGCCGGCGACGTTATCCAGCGAAGTGACCGTCAGTACCGCGTCGGTCTGTCCGGCAAGTTCACCATTGCGGTTGATCAGTTGGCCGATATTGCCGGTCAGTTTGGCCTGGCTGTTGATCACGCCTTTGTTGTTCAGCACTTGAGCGGCATTGAGGTTCAGCGTAGCGCTGCTCTGCACGCGACCACCGTTGCGGTTGTCCAGTGTCCCCGCGGTGATCGCTGTGGTTTGCCCACTGAGTGTGCCGCTCTGGTTGTTCAGGGTTTGCGTGGTGTTGACTGTCAGATTGCGACTGGCTACCAGACTCTTGCCGCTGTTGTCGAGGTTCTGCGCATTCAGGCTCAGATCTCCGTTGGCGTTGCGCCCGCCGTCGGCGTTGACCCCGGCTTCGATGGCCCCGGCATTGGTCAATTGACCGCCGGCACTGAGGGCGATGCTGTCGCGGGCGGCGAGTGTCTGGCGGTTGGTCAGGTTGCCCTGGGTCTGCACATTCAACGCGGTACCGGCATACACCGGCCCGCGCGCATCGAGACTGGCCGCCTTGACGTTGACCGCGCCGGTCGCCGAAGTATCGGCCAGGCTCAATTGACCGTTGGCATCAAGCTGAATATCGCCACCGCTGGCGATCAATTTGCCGTCGAGTTTCACCCCGACCCCGGCCTCGGTGCCCACCAGTTTGATCGCCCCGGCATACATGCCGCCCAGCGCCGAGGAGTCAATCGCCAATTGCGGTTTGGTGCTGCCGTCATCGGCGCGGGCGGTGGCGTTTAGGGTCTGTGCGTTGACGTCGTTGCGCCCGGCCACGATGGTCAGGTTCTGCGCCTGGAGTTCAGCGTTGATCTTCGCGCTGCGGGTGATGATTTCGAAGCGGTCGACGTTGTTGGCGTTGAGGCCGGCGCCTTCGATGGCGACGCTGCCCTGATCAACCTGAAAACGATCCAGCCGCCCCGCGCCATCCAGCACCGGTTTGCCGGTGGTCAGCGTCACGCGCGGCGCGTTGATGAAGCCGCAGCCATTACAGGTGATGCCATACGGGTTGGCGACGATCACCCGCGCTGACTGCCCCGCCACTTCGGTGTAACCGCGCAACTGGCTCGGGTTGCCGCTGATGACTTCGTTGAGAATTGCCTGCGCCGAGCCGCTGTTTTTCAGGTTCGGGTTGCCGATGATGTGGCCGCCCAATTGTGTGTTCGACGTCTGGCTCGAGCCGTTGTTGAGGATGACACCCTGCGCGCCGACGTTGTAATCATGAAACTGGTTGTGCGACAGGCCCGCGCCGTTGGGCGTGGCGATGTTGATGATCGGCACGCCATTGCCGGCACGATCCAGCGCGGTGTTCGGGTTGGCCACGACAATGCCGTCGGCCTGCGCCCACATCGGTTGCCAGAACATGACGTTCGCCAGCAGGAACGCCAGCCCGCGCTTGGGCATGCCCCAGAAATGCTCACGGGTTTTCACGGCAGCAGAAGGCTGACGAGCGAGGAAGGCGTATTGGCGAACGTCCATGTTTGAGCTCTCGTTGCGACAGGCGAATGAGGTCTGGGTAATCAACAGGCAAAGCGATCCCTGCCCGGCAAAACACGGCGCCAGGTGAGAGAACAAGCAAAAGGGGATAAATGCGCGCTTTGGTCAGAACGTCCAAAGCGTGGCAGAAACAATCGCAGAACCACTTGCGAAGAGTTTGTTCGATCCCTCGAAATCACCGATTGATATCAATGTGATGGCGCGATGGTAGATTGCCATCATTCTGACGTCAATAAGTCGTACCACGTCTTTTTTCGCAACGGCTCTAGCCCGCGGCTTTTCCTCAAGAAGGCTACTTTTCAGGGGGGATCGCGACCGTTCGGTCACTCCAAATGGGCCGGTAAAAATACTGTCACTGAACTTTTCACCGTCCGAAACTCTCCACCGATTAACCCGCCTTACCCGGAACGGAGGCCCGCCCCCATGAAAACCCTGCTCAAGTTAACCCTCGCCGCCACACTCGCCTGCGCCCTGCCCGTCTGGGCCTGCACGCCGGAAGAAGCCACCGCCAAGCGTGAGCAACTGGCCAAGGAAGTCGCCAAGCTCACCGAGCAGAACCCCACCAAGGCCAAGGAGATCAATGCCGAGTTGCAGAAAATGGACTTGGGCACGGCCAGTGCGGATTTGCCGGACAAATGCCAGTTGATTGATCAGCGCTTGAAAGAGCTGGATTCGGCCGAGAAAAAAACCGAGAGCTAAAGCAAGAGCAAAAGATCGCAGCCTTCGGCAGCTCCTACACCGATCCCTGTAGGAGCTGCCGAAGGCTGCGATCGTTTGCTCTTGAAAATGCATTTGTGCATTTATTTTCTTGCACAAACGCATATTCAGACTATGGTTACATCGAGCAAGGAGATCGGCACCGTTCATCGCAGATGAAAACCGTTGACTACCGATCGCTCGGCAATACCGCAACACAATCACAAGCTGGACGCTTGTTTTCATTCATGGAGGACTGAAAAAATGTTAACCACTCAAGCAACATCATTCACCGGCGAGAGCCTGCCAAGGTGCCTCGTCGGCCACCTGCTCGACCCGCAACTGGTCGAGGTTGAAGCCACTGCGCAAACTGCGGCACTGGCCGCCGCCAACCTCAACTTCACCATGCAGAAACAGACGCAGACCAACTGGTGCTGGGCCGCCGTTTCCGCCTCGGTCGGCAACTACTACGGCACCGGGAACTGGACACAGTGCGGGGTCGCGAGCACCCAACTGGATCGCAACTGCTGCAACCAGCCAGGTCCGTGCAACGTCTACGGCTATCTGGATTCGGCCCTGCAAACCACCCGCAGCTACAACGGGATGAATCAGGGTTCGCTGCAGATGTCGGCCATTCAGAACCAGATCAACATGGGTCGCCCGGTCGGCCTGCGTTGCGCCTGGTACGGTGGTGGCGCGCACTTCCTGGCGATCTACGGCACCAACGGCAACTACGTGCTGGTCGCCGACTCGATCTACGGTTACTCGACTCGCGCGCTGAACGCGTTCCCCGGTTCGTACAACGGCGGCGGCAACTGGACTCACACTTACTTCACCGCGAAAAACTAGGAGGGCGACATCATGCAACTGACTTATCCAAAGGCGCCTTCCAACGGCGTACAGACTTTGCGTCCGGTGCTGCAAGCCGCGCTGCAAAACCAGGGCTTCGGTATCAACCGCCAGTTCGCCAATGCGACACCGGCCAAAGTCAGCCTCAGCGAAGCCTATCGCGGCTACTCGCTGACGCTGGACGATCTGAGCCAGGGCAAGGGTCTGAAAGACGCACGCATCGGTGACTGGCATTACCTGGTATTTGCCGACGGCGTGAGCATTGCCGATGCGCAACTGGCCGAGGTGCGTGGCCATGTCGAGTTCGCTTCGCTGAACCACGGCACCCGGGCCGCCGACACCGTGGGCGCGCTGAAACTGGCGGAACAGGCGCCGCAATTGCAGGGCAAAACCGTTGAACTACGGGTGCTGTTTGTCTCTGCGCTACACGTCGTGGCGATCTGGCTGCACGCTGACGGTGAGGATGTACTGATCCCGATCGAGCCGACGCCGAAAGAGCTGGGCGACTCACGGTTGTACAGCGAAGCAGCGCTGCTCGCCTTGCTTAAACCGGCGGCAGATCGCGCCAAACAGCGCTTTGACGCGGACACCAGCGGACTGTTGGGGAACTGATAAACCCTGCGTATAAAAAAACCCGGACACTGTCCGGGTTTTTTATTGCCTGCGAAAACGCCTTACTCAGCCGCTGGCTCAGCCGGCTTGCGACGCTTGAGCGGGGCCATGCCGTCGCTGCTCACCAGCGAATCCGGCTTCGGACGGTTGGCGCTCTTGCGCTTGGTCGGGGTCTTGGCGGCGGTTTTCTTCTTGTCGCCCTTGGCGTCGGTCTTTTTCTTCTTCACGCCGACGGCTTTGCCCGAGGCCTTGACCTTTTTCGGCCCGCCGTAGGTGCCTTTGACTTCCTTGATGGTTCGGCGCTCGAAGCTCTGCTTCAGGTAGCGCTCGATGCTCGACATCAGGTTCCAGTCGCCGTGGCAGATCAGCGAGATCGCCAGACCGTCGTTGCCGGCACGGCCGGTACGACCGATGCGGTGCACGTATTCGTCGCCGCTGCGCGGCATGTCGAAGTTGATCACCAGATCCAGGCCATCAACGTCCAGACCACGGGCCGCGACGTCGGTCGCTACCAGGATCTTCACGCCGCCCTGCTTCAGACGATCGATCGCCAGTTTGCGATCCTTCTGGTCTTTCTCGCCGTGCAGCACGAACGCCTTGTATTCCTGAGCCACGAGGCGACCGTAGATGCGGTCAGCCATGGCACGGGTGTTGGTGAAGACGATGGCCTTCTGGTAAGTCTCGTTGGCCAGCAGCCAGTTGACGATCTGTTCTTTGTGCTGGTTGTGGTCGGCGGTGATGATCTGCTGACGGGTGGTCGAGTTCAGTTGGCTGACCGCGTTGAGTTGCAGGTGCTCAGGGTTGTTCAACACCTTGGCGACCATTTCACGCAGACCTGAACCGCCGGTGGTGGCGGAGAACAGCATGGTCTGCTGACGGTTCGGGCATTCGTCGACCAGACGCTGCACGTCTTCAGCGAAACCCATGTCGAGCATGCGGTCGGCTTCGTCGAGCACCAACACTTCGACTTCCTTGAGGTCGAGGTTGCCGGCGTTGAGTTGCTCGATCATCCGGCCCGGGGTACCGATCAGGATGTCCGGCACCTTGCGCAGCATCGCCGCTTGCACCTTGAAGTCTTCACCGCCGGTGATCAGGCCGGACTTGATGAAGGTGAACTGCGAGAAGCGTTCAACTTCTTTCAGGGTCTGTTGGGCCAGTTCGCGGGTCGGCAGCAGGATCAGGGTCTTGATGCTGACGCGAACCTTGGCCGGGCCGATCAGGCGGTTGAGGATCGGCAGGACAAAAGCGGCGGTCTTGCCGCTACCGGTTTGCGCCGTCACCCGCAGGTCACGCCCCTGGAGCGCCAGCGGAATGGCCGCTGCTTGCACAGGCGTTGGCTCGACAAATTTCAGCTCGGCCACGGCTTTGAGCAGGCGTTCGTGCAGGGCGAATTGGGAAAACACGGGTGCTACCTCGAAGATATGCAAAAAAACAGCTGCATAGGTTACCGGTTTCGAGCGCTCAGGCCGAGTTTCTTTATACAAACGGGCGTAATCAGTGGCTTTTTTGTTGCTCGATTTGTCTCCAACGGTAATACACAGCGTCTTAAATGCTCTAATCGCCTATCGCGTCTTACAGAAGAATCGTTGCTCACATGGATTTCAAACAGCTCTGGCTCAACGCCCAAGACCTCTGGGGTGCCCTCGAACAGCACCCGTTCCTGCAATCCGGCCTGGCGCTGATGCTGCTCTTGGTGATCGCGCTGGTCCTCGGACGAGTGGCGCGCTATCTGATCCTGCATGCCAGCCGCATGCTCGGCCGTCAGCCGGCCTTGCACTGGATCAACGATTTTCGCCACAACAAGGTGTTTCAGCGCCTGGCGCAGATGACGCCGTCGCTGGTGATCCAGTTCGGCCTGCACCTGGTACCGGAACTGAGCAAAACCGCGATGACCTTCCTCGGCAACGTGGCGCTGTCCTTCACCATCCTGTTCCTGCTGCTGTCGGTCAGCGCCCTGCTCAATGCGCTGCTGGACATCTACGCACGCACCGAACACGCCCGCACCCGCTCGATCAAGGGCTATGTGCAACTGGCTAAAATGGTGCTGTACGTGTTCGGTGCGATCATCATCGTCGCCACGCTGATCGACCGTTCGCCACTGTTGCTGCTCTCCGGTCTGGGTGCGATGTCGGCGGTAATTCTGTTGGTCTACAAGGACACCCTGCTGTCGTTCGTCGCCAGCGTGCAACTGACCAGCAACGACATGCTGCGGGTCGGCGACTGGATCGAAATGCCGCAAGTCGGCGCCGATGGCGACGTGGTCGATATCACCTTGCACACGGTCAAGGTGCAGAACTTCGACAAGACCATCGTCTCGATCCCGACCTGGCGCCTGATGTCCGAATCGTTCCGCAACTGGCGCGGCATGCAGCAGTCCGGTGGGCGACGGATCAAACGCAGCCTGTTCATCGACGCCAGCGGCGTGCGTTTTATCCGCGACGATGAAGAAGAAAAGCTCTCGCAGGTGCACCTGCTGACCGGTTACATGGCCCGCAAGAAAGCCGAGCTCAAGGCGTGGAACGAGGCGCAGGGCAATGTGGCGGCGATGTCGGCCAACCGCCGGCGCATGACCAACATCGGCACCTTCCGCGCTTACGCATTGGCCTATCTGAAGAGTCACCCGGAGGTACAGCCGAACATGACCTGCATGGTCCGCCAGATGCAGACCACCGCGCAGGGCATTCCGCTGGAGATCTACTGTTTTACCACCACCACGGTGTGGGCCGACTACGAGCGGATTCAGGGGGATATTTTCGATTATCTGCTGGCGGTGCTGCCGGAGTTCGGGTTGAGCCTGTATCAGCAGCCGAGTGGTGGGGATTTGCGGACCGGGTTGTTGCCGGCGGTGTTGGGTTCAGCGCACATTCCAGAACCGCAAAAACACCTCATGTAACCCACAGATCAGAACTGTAGGAGTGAGCCTGCTCGCGATAGCGGTGTATCCGACAAATCAAAGTTGACTGTCACACCGCTATCGCGAGCAGGCTCACTCCTACAGGGGTTATGCGGTGGCTTGGGAATTGCGGATGCCCAACCGGCTGATCCACACTGCCGCCAGAATCACGCTGCCGCCAAGCAACAACCTTCCCAGTTCCTCATGCTGATTCCAGATCAGCAAATTCAGCAGCAAGCCCACCGGCACATGCAGGTTGTTCATCACCGCCAGCGTGCCGCCGTTGACCATGCACGCGCCCTTGTTCCACCAGTACATCCCCAGCGCCGTCGAGACCAGGCCGAGGAACAGCAACACGCCCCATTGCAGCGGCGCTTCGGGCAGGAAGTTGGCTTTGCCGAACAGCAGAAACGCCGGCAACACCACCGCCAGCGCGCCGAGGTAGAAGAAGCCGAAACGCCGGTAATGCGGCAGATCGCTCGGGTGTTTCGCCACCAGATGCTTGTACAGCACCTGCCCGGCGGCGTAGGTGAAGTTGGCCAGTTGCAGCAGCAGGAAACCCATGAAGAAGTCCGGGTTGATGCTGTCGAAACGAATCACCGCCGCACCGCCCACCGCCACCAGCGCGGCCACCAGCGCCCAAGGGTTGAAGCGCCGGTTCAACGCATCTTCGATCAACGTCACGTGCAGTGGCGTGAGGATGGTGAACAGCAGCACCTCCGGCACCGTCAGCACGCGGAAGCTCAGGTACAGGCAGACGTAGGTGATGCCGAACTGCAACGCGCCGATCAGCAGCATGCCGCGCATGAACGCCGGTTCTACCGAGCGCCAGCGGGTCAACGGAATGAACACCAGCCCGGCCAGCACCACACGCACCAGCACCGCGAAGTAGCTGTCGACGTGCCCCGCCAGGTACTCGCCGATCAGACTGAAGGAAAACGCCTGAATCAGCGTGACAAAAAGTAGATAGCCCATGGTCGCCTCTGTTTCGAATGGCGGCGACGATAGCGGTTTTTACGCCAGACCGCGAACCTCAGGCAACACTGAACCCTGTGGGAGCGGGCTTGCTCGCGAAAGCATCGTGTCAGTCGACGAATAGTTGACTGACACACCGCCTTCGCGAGCAAGCCCGCTCCCACAGGGGTTACACGTTGCTCAGATAATTGCAGGCAAAAAAAAGCCCGATCTCGCTAAAGCGTTCAATCGGGCTACAGCACTCAGGAGCAACAAGTGCAAAGGGAGGTTCGATGCGCGTAGGGCCTTGAAGGGGTTGCGCCAGGTCACTAGAACAATCGGCGATTATCTGGGGATTAACCTGTCAAGCGACCTGGGACAGTTTGGCGTTGGCCTGATTCAGGCCCTTCTCCTGGAAGTCGCCGCCCAGGTTCATGCCTTCGGCGTGAATGAACGTCACGTCGTGGATGCCGATGAAGCCCATGACCTGACGCAGGTACGGTTCCTGATGGTCGGCCGGGCCGCCGGCATAGATGCCGCCGCGAGCGGTGAGCACATAGGCACGCTTGCCGCTGAGCAGGCCTTGCGGGCCGGTTTCGGTGTACTTGAAGGTCACGCCGGCACGCAGCACGTGGTCGAGCCAGGCCTTGAGAGTGCTCGGGATCGCGAAGTTGTACATCGGCGCGGCCATCACCAATACGTCGGCGGCGAGCAATTCATCGGTCAACTCGTTGGATCGATCCAGCGACGATTGTTCGTTGGCGTTGCGCTGCTCGGCGGGCTTCATCCAGCCGCCCAGCAGGTTGATGTCCAGGTGTGGAACGGGGTTCACGGCGAGGTCACGCACGGTGATCTGATCGTTGGGGTGCGCGGATTTCCACTGGCTGATGAAGGTCTGGGTCAGTTGACGGGAAACCGAGTCTTGCTGGCGGGCACTGCTTTCGATGATCAGAACGCGGGACATGGTGTGTAGTCTCCATCCGAGAATGTTGTAGGTCGATGGAGTGAAGGTTAAACAGGGATGGATCGATGAAAAAGCGCAAATAATTGCTGCAAAGCATCGAATAATTCGTTTAGATGCTGACACGTACACGTAGGAGTGAGCCTGCTCGCGATAGCGGTGTGTCAATTGACGCATTCTCTGACTGATACACCGCTATCGCGAGCAGGCTCACTCCTACAAGGGATCGACCGTTATTTCGGGGAGCAGCTCAGGTCGATGCGCAGCCTGATGATCTCGCGGGAGAACTTGGCCGTGGCGTTCGTATGCTTGCGGGCCGGGATTTCGATGTTGCGCGTACGGGGTGCTTCCGGACCATTGTTGAATACGACTTTGCAGGTAGCGTCCACGTCGCCGTAGTTGGCGACCCGAATCGAGCCGATGTCCTTGTCGGTATCGTGGGTTTCGTAGTCGATCTTCAAGCCATTGAGGTTTTTCTGCACGTCGATCGGGTAAGCAAACGCCGTCAGCGGCAGCAGCGCCAGCAACACACAACAGAATTTTTTCATTCGCCAGTCTCCATGAGGGACGGCCAGCTTAGGACAAGAGGAGCTATTGATGAAAGCGCCCCGCGTGACCCTTGATCAATGGCGAACATTGCAAGCCGTGGTCGACCACGGCGGCTTCGCCCAGGCCGCCGAGGCCTTGCACCGTTCGCAATCGTCGGTGAGTTACACCGTCGCCCGCATGCAGGACCAGCTCGGTGTGCCGTTGCTGCGCATCGACGGACGTAAAGCGGTGCTCACCGAGGCTGGTGGCGTGCTGCTGCGCCGCTCGCGCCAACTGGTGAAACAGGCCAGCCAGCTGGAAGACCTCGCCCACCACATGGAACAGGGCTGGGAGGCCGAAGTGCGGCTGGTGGTCGATGCAGCCTACCCGAGCGCACGCATCGTCCGCGCGCTGACTGCGTTCATGCCGCAGAGTCGTGGCTGCCGCGTGCGGCTGCGCGAAGAGGTGTTGTCGGGGGTCGAAGAGGTCTTGCTCGAAGGGGTCGCCGATCTGGCGATCACCGGCCTGAGCATTCCCGGCTACCTCGGTGCGGAATTGAGCGACGTCGAGTTTGTCGCGGTCGCCCACCCGGATCACGCGCTGCATCGGCTCAATCGCGAACTGAGCTTCCAGGATCTGGAAACCCAGATGCAGGTGGTGATTCGCGACTCCGGTCGCCAGCAGCCGCGCGACGTCGGCTGGCTTGGCGCCGAACAGCGCTGGACGGTCGGCAGCCTCGCCACCGCTGCCACGTTCGTCAGCAGCGGTCTGGGCTTCGCCTGGCTGCCGCGGCACATGATCGAACGGGAATTGAAGGAAGGCACGCTCAAGCTGCTACCGTTGGATCAGGGCGGCAGCCGCAACCCGAGCTTCTATCTGTATTCGAACAAGGACAAGCCGCTGGGCCCGGCGACACAGATCCTCATCGAACTGCTGCGCACCTTCGACACCTTGCCGCTGGACGCACCGTTCGCCGCCCCTGAACAAGCCTGACACGGAGTTCACCGATGGCCTATTTCGAGCACGAAGGTTGCAACCTGCACTACGAGGAATATGGCCACGGTTCGCCGTTGCTACTGGTTCACGGACTCGGTTCGAGCACCCTGGACTGGGAAATGCAGATCCCGGCGCTGTCGGCGCACTACCGGGTGATCGTTCCGGACATTCGCGGTCACGGTCGCTCGGACAAACCCCGCGAGCGCTACAGCATCGCCGGTTTCAGCGCAGACCTGCTGGCACTGATCGAACACTTGAACCTCGGCCCGGTGCACTATGTCGGGCTGTCGATGGGCGGGATGATCGGCTTTCAGTTCGGCGTCGATCAGCCGCGGATGCTGAAAAGCCTGACCATCGTCAACAGCGCCCCCGAGGTCAAAATCCGCAGTCGCGACGACTATTGGCAGTGGTTCAAGCGCTGGAGTCTGATGCGCGTACTCAGCCTTGCGACCATCGGCAAGGCCTTGGGCAGCAGACTTTTTCCCAAGCCTGAGCAGGCCGAACTGCGGCAAAAAATGTCCGAACGCTGGGCAAAAAACGACAAACGTGCTTATCTCGCCAGCTTCGACGCGATTGTTGGCTGGGGCGTTCAGGAACGACTTTCGAGAATTTCCTGTCCAACCCTCATCGTCAGCGCCGACCGTGACTACACACCCGTCGCGCTGAAAGAAACCTATGTAAAACTGCTGCCGAATGCGCGGCTGGTGGTGATCGCCGATTCGCGCCACGCCACCCCGCTCGATCAACCCGAACGCTTCAATCAAACGCTGCTGGAGTTTCTTGCCGCAGCCGACACTCAATCTCAGGATCACTGACCCATGCTGAAAAAACTCGCCCTCGCCGCTGGTACTGTGCTGTTTGCCGCCAACCTGATGGCTGCCACGCCTGCCAAAGCACCGCACGTGCTGCTGGACACCACCAACGGTCAGATCGAAATCGAACTGGATTCGGTCAAGGCGCCGATCAGTACCAAGAACTTTCTGGATTACGTCAACAGCGGCTTTTACACCAACACCATTTTCCACCGTGTGATCCCGGGTTTCATGGCTCAGGGCGGCGGTTTCACTCCACAGATGCAGCAGAAAGACACCAAGGCGCCGATCAAGAACGAACACAAAAACGGTCTGGCCAACGTCCGTGGCACCTTGTCCATGGCCCGCACCTCCGCACCTGATTCGGCGACCAGCCAGTTCTTCATCAACGTCAAGGACAACGATTTCCTCGACCAGGGTGATGGCTACGCCGTATTCGGCAAAGTGGTCAAAGGCATGGACGTGGTCGACGTCATCGTCAACTCGCAAACCACCACCAAAAGCGGCATGCAAAACGTGCCTGTCGACCCTGTGATCATCAAGTCGGCCAAAGTCATCGACTAAGCTGTACAGGGCGTATCGAGCGGCGCTGGCCTGACGCCACGCCGCTCACACCGATAAAAGGAGAGCCCGGCTTCCGGGCGGTTATCTGATGCTCTATCGCCGTTTCGAACAACTGATCGACATATTCCGCGACGCTCCGACGGCGTCCCCTCCAGATCGTGTCTGGCCCTTCTATACCTACTACCTGAAACAAGTCTGGCCGAGCTTCGCTGCTCTGCTGGTGGTTGGCCTGTTTGCCGCGTTGATCGAAGTGGCGCTGTTCAGTTACCTGAGCCGCATCATCGACCTCGCCCAAGGCACGCCCAACCCGAATTTCTTCAGCGACCACGCCCTCGAACTGACGTGGATGGTGGTGGTTGCGCTGGTGCTGCGGCCGATCTTTTTCGGCCTGCACGATCTGCTGGTGCATCAGACCCTGAGCCCGGGGATGACCAGCATGATCCGCTGGCAGAACCACAGTTACGTGCTCAAGCAGAGCCTGAATTTCTTCCAGAACGACTTCGCCGGGCGTATCGCCCAACGCATCATGCAGACCGGCAACTCGCTGCGCGATTCCGCGGTGCAAGCGGTGGATGCGCTGTGGCACGTGGTGATCTACGCGATCAGTTCGCTGGTGCTGTTCGCCGAAGCCGACTGGCGCCTGATGATCCCGCTGCTGACGTGGATCGCTGCCTACATCGGCGCGCTGTATTACTTCGTGCCGCGGGTGAAAGAGCGTTCGGTGGAAGCTTCCGACGCACGCTCGAAACTGATGGGGCGGATCGTCGACGGCTACACCAACATCGCCACCCTGAAGCTGTTCGCCCACACCAATTTCGAACAGCACTACGCCAAGGAAGCCATCGAAGAACAGACGGTCAAGGCACAGATGGCCGGCCGCGTGGTGACCAGCATGGACGTGGCGATCACCACCATGAACGGCCTGCTGATCGTCGGCACCACCGCGCTGGCGCTGTGGCTGTGGACGCAGTCGCTGATCACCGTCGGCGCGATTGCCCTGGCCACCGGTCTGGTGATCCGCATCGTCAACATGTCCGGCTGGATCATGTGGGTAGTCACCGGCATCTTCGAAAACATCGGCATGGTCCAGGACGGTCTGCAGACCATCTCGCAACCGGTCAGCGTCACTGATCGCGAACAGGCCAAACCGCTGGCCGTGGCCCGTGGCGAAGTGCGTTTCGAGCACGTGGATTTTCACTACGGCAAGAAGAAAGGCATCATCGGCGACCTCAACCTGAACATTAAACCCGGCGAAAAAATCGGCCTGATCGGGCCGTCCGGCGCCGGCAAATCGACCTTGGTCAACCTGCTGCTGCGCCTCTACGACGTCGAGGGCGGACGCATCCTGATCGATGGGCAGAATATCGCCGAAGTCGGCCAGGAAAGCCTGCGCGCACGCATCGGCATGATCACGCAGGACACCTCCCTGCTGCACCGCTCGATCCGCGACAACTTGCTGTATGGCAAGCCTGACGCCACCGACGCCGAGCTCTGGGATGCGGTGCACAAGGCCCGCGCCGACGAGTTCATTCCGTTACTGTCGGACGCTGAAGGTCGCACTGGTTTCGATGCGCACGTCGGCGAGCGCGGGGTGAAGCTGTCCGGCGGTCAGCGCCAGCGCATCGCGATTGCCCGGGTGTTGCTCAAGGACGCGCCGATCCTGATCATGGACGAAGCGACCTCGGCACTCGACTCGGAAGTGGAAGCGGCGATCCAGGAAAGCCTGGAAACCCTGATGCAAGGCAAAACCGTGATTGCCATTGCTCACCGCCTCTCGACCATCGCCCGTATGGATCGGCTGGTGGTGCTGGAAAACGGCAAGATCGCCGAGAGCGGCACCCACGCCGAACTGCTGGCACATCGCGGCCTGTATGCGCGGTTGTGGGCGCACCAGACCGGAGGGTTTGTCGGAATCGATTGATTATTGGATCAATACAACTCCAATGTGGGAGGGGGCTTGCTCCCGAAAGCGGGGTGTCAGTACCGAACATTTGTCTGACACACCGCATTCGGGAGCAAGCCCCCTCTCACAATACATCGAGAACCGCCACAGGCCTCTAACCACGGGCTCTGGCGGTTTTTTCATGCCTGCTGGAAATCCATCCAAAGCCTGCTGTACTCAGCCAAGGCTCCAGCACGGAACCTGTCGTAAATCTGCAGGGAAGCACAACGCAATACAGTCTCGATAGCATGGGCTATCAAGGACTCTCTCATGTCTCTGTTCAAACGTTCAGTCACGGAGTTGTTGGGTACGTTCTGGCTGGTTCTGGGTGGCTGTGGCAGCGCGGTCATTGCAGCGTCTTCGCCGTTGGGCATTGGAGTGCTGGGGGTGGCCCTGGCATTTGGTCTGACGGTGCTGACCATGGCATTCGCCATCGGTCACATCAGTGGCTGTCACCTCAATCCTGCGGTGTCGGTCGGGTTGGTGGTCGGCGGGCGGTTTCCGGCGAGAGAGCTGCCGGCCTACATCATCGCCCAGGTAGTGGGCGGGATACTCGCCGCTGCCCTGCTCTACTACATCGCCAGTGGCAAGGAGGGTTTTGACATCGCCGCCGGCCTGGCCTCCAACGGTTACGGTGAGCACTCACCGGGCAAATACTCGATGGCGGCCGGGTTTGTCACCGAACTGGTGATGACCGGAATGTTCGTGATCATCATCCTCGGCGCCACCGACAAACGCGCCCCGGCGGGCCTCGCACCGATCGCCATCGGTTTGGGCCTGACGCTGATCCACCTGATCTCGATCCCGGTCACCAACACCTCGGTCAACCCGGCGCGCAGCACCGGCCCGGCGCTGATGGTCGGCGGCTGGGCGATCGCGCAGTTGTGGATGTTCTGGGTCGCGCCGCTGCTGGGCGCAGTGGTGGGCGGGACGCTTTATCGCTGGCTGGGTAAAGAGGACACCTGACACCACTGGAGATCCCCTGTGGGAGGGGGCTTGCTCCCGAATGCGCCGTTTCAGTCACTATTTACTGCACTGACACACCGCATTCGCGAGCAAGCCCCCTCCCACATCAGGAAATCAGCCACGCTCGGGAATGAATGTCGGCGCCGATTAAAGGCGAACTCAGGTTTGGCGGTAGGGCAAGGCTGTTCTGGCTTCCTCGGCGTAGGCCAATACTCCGGCGCGCTCTTGCTGCAGGAAGTCTTTAACTGCGGCTTTCAATCCGGGATGACGCAGGTAGTGCCAGGAATGAGTGATCACCGGTTCAAAGCCGCGAATCAGCTTGTGCTCGCCCTGAGCACCGGCATCAAAACGCTGGTATCCGTGGGCAATCGCATAATCCATGCCCTGATAGAAACACGTCTCGAAATGCAGCCGGTCAAACTCGGCCAGACACCCCCAGTAGCGCCCATAAAAGCTGTCGCCCCCGACCAGACTGAAGGCCATCGCCACCGGCCGTGAACCCTGTCTGGCGAAGACCACCCGAATCGCCTCCGGCATCCGCGCGGCCAGCAGGCTGAAGAACTCGCGCGTCAGATAGGGCGCCTGGCGGCGCACGGCGTAAGTGTTGGCATAGCAGGCGTAGACAAAATCCCATTGCGACTCGTCCAGCTCGCGCCCCGTCAACCATTCGAACTCGAAGCCCTGCCCCGCCACCTGTTCGCGCTCCTTGCGCATCTGCTTGCGCTTGCGCGAACTGAGCGCGTCGAGAAAGTCCTGGAAGTCGCGGTAACCGCGATTCTGCCAGTGATACTGACAGCCGATGCGCTGCAGCCAGCCCGGCTGCTCGGCCATGGCGGCGTCGGTGAAGGGGTCGGTGAAATTGATGTGCGCGCTGGAAAGATCTTCGATTTCCAGATAGCCCGGCAGGCTCTTGAGCAGTTCGAATCCATCCTCGACATTCGCCGCCAACAGTCTCGGGCCGCTGACCGGACTGAACGGCACCGCCGTCAGCAGCTTGGGGTAGTAATCGATGCCGGCCCGGGCGCAGGCATCGGCCCAGCCGTGATCGAACACGTACTCACCGTAGGAATGCCACTTGCGGTAACTGGGCAACGCGGCGATCAACCGACCGCCTTCAACGTGCAGCAGATGCTCGGCTTGCCAACCCGTGTGCGGGCCAACGCTGCCGCTGTCTTCAAGCGCCGAGAGAAAGGCATGGCGCAGAAACGGCTGGGTCTCGGGCACCAGTGCATCCCAGGTCGCCGGGGCGATTTCTGACAGGCTTTGCAGGCGTTGCAACGGCATCAACTGACTCTCCACTTCCGGGCATCAAAGCCGCGCGAGTATCGCTTATCGCTGCCCTTTGCACACGAGCATTCGGACGACAGCGCTCTAGATCAATAGTTCAGGACATCTTTGTATCGTCATCGACATGACATCACTTAGCCACTGCTCTGTCATAAACCATCGCGATACTCGCTCCTGTTTTTAGAGCGCCGGGTTCTACCCGGACACTGTTTTCCGACGTGCGCGTCGGTGTGCCCAGGATGGTTCAGCCATCCCCTCTCATCTTCGGAGATTGCTATGCGTCTTGCTTCCACGAAAACTGCAGCGGCCCTGTGCGGTGGCCTGTTGCTGGCCATGAGCGTTCCGGCCAGTGCTGCAGTCGACGCCAAACTGCTCGACATGCTCAAGGCCAACGGTTCCATTTCCCAGGCGCAGTACATCGAACTGCAAACTGAACTGGCCAAGGATCAGAAGGCTCAGCAAATCGCGCAGCAGGCGCAGCAAGAGACCAACGAGCAAATCGCGGCGACCGCGAAGAAAACCAACGAACTGAGCTCTTTCGACCAGAAACTTGCCTGGGCCGCCAAGACCCAGTTCAAGGGTGACGTGCGTTTCCGTCAGGAGACCGTCAAGAACGATGGCGTGCCGAACAGCAAGGATCAGGACCGTCAGCGCATTCGTGCTCGTCTGGGTGCCTACACCGAAATCAACCCACAGGTGGACACCGGTATCCGTATCGCCACCGGCAGCAGCGACGACGCCCGCTCCACCAACCAGGACCTGAACAACTACTTCGACAAGAAGCAGATCTGGCTCGACCAGGGTTACGTCGACTACCACCCTGACGCAATCAAGAACCTGCACCTGATCGCCGGTAAAATGAACCAGCCGTGGGTGAGCATGGGCGACATCATCTGGGACAGCGACATCAACCCGGAAGGTCTGGCCGTCACCTACAAGTATCCGTTGAACGGCAGCACCGAGCTGTTCGGTAGCGCCGGCCACTACACCCTCAAGGACAACGTCGACGGCGAAGGCGTGCAGTTCAAGCACGACCTGCGTCTGTACGCTGGCCAGTTGGGCGGTCGCTTCGCACTGACCGACAGCCTGAAACTGACCCTGGGCGGCAGCCTCTATTCCTACGACAATGACAAGGACAGCGCCTGCCCGACCACCGGCACCGTCACTGCGCCATGTGCCTTGGCCGTCAACGGCAACAGCCCGAACGAAACCTTCAAACTGTATGAAGGTTTTGGTCAACTGGACATCGCCAACCTGCCAGTGCCGCTGTCGATCTACGGTCAGTACGTCAACAACAAAGACGCCAGCAACGACCAGGACACTGGCTGGCTGGCCGGCGTCAAGACCAAGGTTTATGGCTTCGGGATCGACTACAACTACCGCGACGTGCAGCGTAATGCGGTGGTCGGTGCCTTCACTGACTCCGACTTCGCCAACGGCTACACCGGTTCGCGCGGCAGCAAGCTGAAAGTCAGCTACGAGCTGGACAAGAACTTCACCCTGGGTGCCACCTACTTCATGGCCAACTCGGACTACACCAACGCCAGCCTGAAGAAGACCGACTCCGACATCAATACGCTGCAACTGGATGCCGAAGCCAAGTTCTAAAACGCGTCACCCTGTAGCCTGACGCGGGCGGGACGATCCCCATCATCCGTTCGTTTCGTCCCGCGCCGGGCTATTTTTATCTGACCTGTGGCGAGGGAGCTTGCTCCCGCTGGATTGCAAAGCAGTCCTCTGCTTCTAAGTAAAGCGGGGGCCGCTTCGCGACCCAGCGGGAGCAAGCTCCCTCGCCACAATGGTTCAGCGCCTACAGAAGACTATCTTTTCGGCGTTGCTCGGCCAGGCGTTCGGCCAGCGCGTCCACACCCTCTTGCGGTTTCTCCGGCAGCGCCTTCAGGGTCGCTTGCATCAAACGCATCTGACGAATGAACCGCCGACAGTTCGGGCAAAACATCAGGTGATGGCGTACCAGCAGTTTCTCGCGAAAGCTCAATTGGCCATCGAGATAATCGCTGGAGCGCGCTACTTGTTCCTTGCAGGTCAGCATTCGCCGGTCTCCTCAAAATGCTCCACCGTGGCGAAGACTTTCAGCCGCGCACGATGCAGCAGCACACGGACATTGGAGAGCGAGATCTCCAGAAGATTACAGATCTCTTCCAGTTCCAGACCCTGACGCTCGCGCAGCAGCAACACGCTGCTTTGCAGTTCCGACAGGCTGAGCAAGGTGTGCTCCAGGCAATCACGCAGTTCGCTTTCGGTGAGCAAGGCTTCCGGGGTGTCCTGATGCCAGGCGAATGGCGCCACCAGCCAATGGCCGTCACCGGGAGAGAAGCGATCGTCGTCGATGGTGCCGTGGGGTGACGGAAGATCGTCCATCAACACTTCGCGGCGGTTTTGTTTGTAACGGCTTTTGGCGGAATTGGCGGTGATGGTCAGCAGCCAGGTCTTGAGACTGGAACGACCCTCGAAGCTGCCGATATGGCGCACCACCGAAAGCCAGGCGTCCTGTACCACTTCTTCGACATGGCGCTGACCGACAATCGCGTAAGCCACGGCGCGCATGGCGCTCTGGTAGGTGCTGACCAGTTCCTTGAACGCCTTTTGCTCACCCGCGAGCAGACGTTCGAGCAGTTGGGTGTCGTCGGTTGCGGCCATGCACGCCTCGTTTGCAAATACCGATTAACGTTAACGCATTCGACCCTGTGGCGAGCGAGCTTGCTCGTGCTCGGCGGCGCAGCAGTCGCAAAACCGGCGATTGCGGTTCTTCAGCAAGACCGCAATCGCCGGTTTTGGCAGCGCTACGCACTCCAGCGGGAGCAAGCTCCCTCACCACGAGGGCTGATGACTCAGCGCTTGCGCAGAATCACGCTGCCAATCGAGTACCCGGCGCCGAACGAGCTCAATACCGCCAGCGAACCGCTGGCCAGATCGTCCTGATATTTGTGGAAGGCAATCACCGACCCGGCAGAGCTGGTGTTGGCGTAGGTGTCGAGAATCACCGGCGCTTCTTCTTCAGTGGCTTCACGGCCCAGCAGCTTGCGCACGATCAGGTGGTTCATGCTCAGGTTGGCCTGGTGCAGCCAGAAGCGCTTGACGTCGCCGACGTTGAGTTTGTTCTCCTCCAGGTGCTCACCGATCAGCTCGGCGACCATCGGGCAGACGTCCTTGAACACCTTGCGGCCTTCCTGCACGAACAGCTTGTCGCGGGCGCCGATGCCCTCTTCCGCCGCGCGGTTGAGGAAGCCGAAGTTGTTGCGGATGTTGTTGGAGAACTTGGTCAGCAGTTTGGTGCTGACCACGTCGAACTGGTACTTGGACGTCGCCAGGTCAGCGCGCTCGATGATTACCGCCGTCGCGGCGTCACCGAAGATGAAGTGGCTGTCGCGGTCACGGAAGTTCAGGTGACCGGTGCAGACTTCCGGGTTGACCATCAGGATCGCCCGGGCCTGTCCCAGTTGCACGCTGTTGGCCGCGGCCTGGATGCCGAAGGTCGCCGAGGAGCAGGCCACGTTCATGTCGAAACCGAAACCCTGAATGCCCAGTGCCTCCTGGACTTCGATGGCGATGGCCGGATAAGCGCGTTGCAGATTGGAGCAGGCGACGATCACGCCGTCGATGTCGGCAGCGGTCTTGCCGGCACGTTGCAGCGCCTGTTCCGCGGCGCCGATGGCCATCTGGCACAGGACCGACCATTCGTCGTTGGAACGCTCCGGCAGGCGCGGGGCCATGCGCGCAGGATCAAGGATGCCGTCCTTGTCCATGACAAAGCGGCTCTTGATGCCCGAGGCTTTTTCGATGAATGCAGCACTGGATTCGGTCAGCGCCTGGACTTCACCGCTGGCGATGGCGTCGGCGTTGTCGGCGTTGAACTGCGCAACATAGGTATTGAAAGACTGCACCAGCTCTTCGTTGGAGATGCTGTTGGCCGGGGTGTACAGGCCGGTGCCGCTGATGACGACGTTATGCATGGTCGTTTCTCTAATCTGTTCAGGCAGAAAGCGCTGGCACCGACGTACCAACACACAAAGGGTCTATTCCCGTCCGGGGACGCTGACCTGGCATCTTTTAGTCCGATCCGCGAACTCGCCAAAGGCTCTGGGTCGCGAAAACGGCATTTATGGTCGCGAAGTTTGCCATAAACCCAAGGTTTTGGCGCCTTTCTCAAGCACCACCCCATTTCCCTGTAGGAGTGAGCCTGCTCGCGATTGCGGTGTGTCAGTCACCGTAATACTGACTGACACACCGCAATCGCGAGCAGGCTCACTCCTACAAGGGATTGTATAAGGCTCACTGTCAGGCCTCGACCTGACTCCACTGCTTGCTCAGCCGTTTGTCCGAGATCGGTGCTTTCGTCCCCAACTGCTGGGCGAACAGCGACACCCGGTATTCCTCCAGCCACCAGCGATACAGCTCCAACTGCGGATCGCGTTTGCCTTCCTGCGCATGCTTGGCGGCGCGGGTCTGGTATTGCGTCCAGAGGCCGGCCAGTTCGCCGCTCCAGACTCGATCCTTCTGCACCTGCGCACCGAGTTTCTCGAAACGCTGCTCGACCGCCTTCAGGTAGCGCGGCAACTCCTTGAGCCATTGCATCGGCGTTTCCCGGACGAAACCCGGATACACCAAGTTGCTGATTTGCTGCTTGATGTCATTCAGCGCCACAGCGTGAGCCAGATCGATCTTGCCCTTGAAGCGCTTTTGCAGACCGTGCCACAGCTTGAGGATCTCCAGCGTCAGCCGCGCCACGCGCTCGGCGTGTTCGGTCCAGCTGCCGCGCTTGCGTTCGGCCAATGCCGCCAGCCCGGCGCCGTCACGGGGTAACGGGTCTTCGCCTTCCAGAATGCAGCTGTCGAGGCTGGCCAGCAGAATGTCTTCGACCAGCGCATCGACCCGGCCCAACTCGCGATAGAGCAGGCCCAGCTCAGTGATGCCCGGCAGTTTGCTGCGCAGGAACTTCGCCGGTTCCGCCAGTTGCTGCAGCAGCAGCCGCTGCAAGGCGCGGCGATGCTGGAACTCGGCTTCGGCCGGGGTAGAGAAGCGCCCTTCCTTGACTGTGCCGCCCTCTTCCACCAGCGCCGGATACACCGTCATCGACAGCCCGGCAATCTTCTGCTGGGTCTTTTCCGCCACCGGGGCGAAGACCTTGGCCTCCACCGGTTGCTGACTTTTCGCACTCTGCGGCACCGCCAAAGCCGCCTGGCTGGCTTCGGCAAACCGTGCGGTCAGCTCGGCCAGATCGCGCCCCTCGCCAAGGAACTTGCCCTGGCCGTCGACGATTTCCAGGTTCATCCGCAGATGGCTTTCGACCTGCTGCGCGGCTTCCGCCCACGCCTCATCGCTGACCCGCGCGCCAGTCATGCGCAACAGTTCGCGACCTAGCGCTTGCGGCAGCGAACCTTCGGCGAAGGTCATGCGCTGCAACGCCGCCTTGATGAAGTCCGGCACCGGCACGAAGTTCTTGCGCAGGGCTTTCGGCAGATTGCGCACCAGTGCAATGCACTTGGCCTCGATCAGCCCCGGCACCAGCCATTCCAGGCGTTCCGGCGGCAGCATCGGCAGCAGCGGCGCCGGCACGCGCAGGGTCACGCCGTCGCGCGGGTGATTGGGTTCGAAGTGATAACTGAGCGCCAGTTCCAGATCGCCGATTTGCAGCGTGTCCGGGTAGTCGCGCGCGGTGACTTCACTGGCCTCGCGGGCCAGCACGTCTTCTTCGCGCATGATCAGCAGTTGCGGGTCTTTCTGGCTGTTGACCCGATACCAGCTGTCGAAGGTCGCGGTCTGGTGAATCTCCGCCGGCAAACGCGCATCGTAGAACGCGTAGAGGGTTTCTTCGTCGGCAAGAATGTCGCGACGCCGGGCCTTGGCTTCCAGTTCGTCGAGCTGTTCGAGCAACTGCTTGTTGGCGGTCAGGCACTTGGCTTTCGACTGAATCTCGCCACGCACCAGACCTTCGCGGATAAACAGCTCGCGCGAAACCACCGGGTCCACCGGGCCGTAATGCACCGGGCGGCGACCGACCACGATCAGCCCGAACAGGGTGATCTGCTCGTAGGCCACGACCTGGCCGCGCTTCTTCTCCCAGTGCGGTTCGAAATGGTTTTTCTTGATCAGGTGCCCGGCCAGTGGCTCGATCCAGTCGGCGTCGATCTTGGCAACCATGCGCGCGTAGAGTTTGGTGGTTTCCACCAGTTCGGCGGTCATCAGCCATTGCGGACGCTTTTTGCCGATGCCCGACGACGGGTGAATCCAGAAACGCCGCTGACGGGCACCGAGGTAATCGCCGTCCTCGGTTTTCTGGCCGATCTGGCTGAGCAGGCCGACCAGCACCGCTTTGTGCAGTTTCGGGTAGTCCGCCGGTTCCTTGTTGAGGCTCAACTGCATGTCGCGGCAGATCAGGCTCAACTGGCGATGGGAATCACGCCACTCGCGCAGGCGCAGGTAATTGAGGAAATTCTTCCGGCACCAGTTGCGCAGCGGGCTGGCAGTCAGCGCCTGGCGCTGCTCTTCAAAACCGCGCCACAGATTGACCAGTCCGGCGAAGTCCGAATCGGGATCTTTCCATTGTGCATGGGCCTGATCCGCTGCTTGCTGACGCTCCGGCGGACGCTCGCGCGGGTCCTGAATCGACATGGCACTGGCGACGATCAGGACCTCTTGCAGGCTGCCGAGCTTGGCCGCTTCGAGCAGCATGCGGCCCATGCGCGGGTCCACCGGCAGGCGTGCCAACTGGCGGCCGAGCGGGGTCAACTGACTGTTGCGATCCACCGCCGAAAGCTCTTGCAGCAGATTGAAACCGTCACTGATCGCCTTGCCGTCCGGCGGCTCGATGAACGGGAACGCGGTGATCTCGCCGAGGCGCAGGTGCAGCATCTGCAAGATAACGGCGGCGAGATTGGTACGCAGAATTTCCGGATCGGTGAATTCCGGGCGACCGAGGAAATCTTCCTCGCTGTACAGGCGCACGCAGATCCCCGGCTCGACCCGGCCGCAGCGACCTTTACGCTGATTGGCGCTGGCCTGGGAAATCGCTTCGATCGGCAGGCGCTGTACCTTGGCGCGATAGCTGTAGCGACTGATGCGTGCGGTGCCGCTGTCGATCACGTAACGGATGCCCGGCACGGTCAACGAAGTCTCGGCGACGTTGGTCGCCAGCACCACGCGACGCCCCGGATGCGACTGGAAAATCCGCTGCTGCTCCGCCGGCGACAGGCGCGCGTACAGCGGCAGGATTTCCGTGTGTTTGAGCTGGGCTTTGCGCAGCATGTCGGCGGCGTCGCGAATCTCGCGTTCGCCGGGCAGGAACACCAGCACATCGCCGGGGCTGCGGCGCTCGCTGCGCTCATAGGCGGCGATTTCGTCGAGGGTGGCGAGGATCGCCTGATCCACGGTCAGGTCATCCTCGACGCGGTTGCCCTCTTCGTCCTGCTCCAGGGTCAGCGGGCGATACCAGGTTTCCACCGGGAAAGTACGCCCGGACACCTCGACAATCGGCGCATCATCGAAATGCTTGGAGAAGCGCTCCAGATCGATGGTTGCCGAGGTGATGATGACCTTCAGATCCGGGCGACGCGGCAGCAGGGTTTTCAGGTAACCGAGCAGGAAGTCGATGTTCAGGCTGCGTTCATGGGCTTCGTCGACGATGATCGTGTCGTAGCGCTCGAGGTAGCGGTCGTTCTGGGTTTCCGCCAGCAGGATGCCGTCGGTCATCAGTTTGATCAGGGTGTTGGAATCGCTCTGATCTTCGAAGCGCACCTGATAGCCAACCAGCGAACCGAGCGGCGTGCCGAGTTCTTCGGCCACCCGGCTGGCGACACTGCGCGCAGCGATTCGGCGCGGCTGGGTATGACCGATCAGACCATGCTGGCCGCGACCGATTTCCAGGCAGATTTTCGGCAACTGGGTGGTTTTACCCGAGCCGGTTTCGCCGGCGATGATCAGGACCTGATGCTTCTCCAGCGCCGCCTTGATCTCATCGCGCTTGGCGGCAATCGGCAGGCTGTCGTCGTAACGAATCACCGGCAGGCTGGCACGGCGCGCCAGCACCTGATCGCAGGACGCCTGCATGCGCGCCACCCACTGGGCCAGCTTGGCCTCGTCGGGTTTCTTGCGCAGCTCGAGCAACTGCCGCCGCAGCCGGTGACGGTCGGCGAGCATGGCGTGATCGAGGTTTTTCAGCAGTTTGTCGATGGAGGGCGATTCGTCGGTCATCGGGTACGCAATTCGGTCGTCTGTTTATGCAGGGGGGCGATTGTCGCAGATTTGCCTCCTACTGTGGCGAGGGAGCTTGCTCCCGCTCGGTTGCGCAGCAATCGTAATCCGGTTGTCGGGATGTCACTGACAGGACGCGGTGGATGGTTTCAGGTCCGCTTCGCAGCCCGGCGGGAGCAAGCTCCCTCGCCACAAGTTCGTCATGCTCCGGGATTATTCGTTATCCAATCCTTTACGCCGATAAGGAAAGACATCGATGACTTTCCCCGCCCGAATCGCCTCCTGCAAACCCTTCCAGTAATCAGCGTTATACAACTCGCCATGCAACTGATCGAACAGTTTGCGCTGCCCGGCATCGGCGAACAGGAACGGTGGAAACTCCTCGGGAAACACATCCAGCGGCCCGATCGAGTACCACGGTTCCGAAGCCATTTCGTCTTCAGGTGTGCGCGGCGCCGGGATGTGACGGAAATTCGCTTCGGTCAGGAAGCAGATTTCGTCGTAGTCGTAGAACACCACCCGGCCGTGACGGGTGACGCCAAAGTTCTTCAGCAGCATGTCGCCGGGAAAAATGTTGGCCGCCGCCAGTTGCTTGATCGCCAGGCCGTAATCCTCCAGCGCCTCGCGCACCTGAGCTTCGTTGGCGTTGTCCAGGTAAAGGTTGAGCGGGGTCATGCGGCGCTCGGTCCAGCAGTGGCGGATCAGCACCGTGTCGCCTTCGACCGAGACCGTCGACGGCGCGACCTCGAGCAGTTCTTCCAGGCAGGCCGGATCGAACTTGCTCAGCGGGAAACGGAAATCGGCAAACTCCTGGGTATCGGCCATGCGCCCGACCCGGTCGACGCTTTTCACCAGTCGGTACTTCTCGATCACCGTCGCCCGGTCGACGTTTTTCGACGGCGAGAAACGGTCCTTGATGATCTTGAACACGGTGTTGAAGCCCGGCAGGGTAAACACGCTCATGACCATCCCGCGCACGCCGGGGGCCATGATGAACTGGTCGTCGGTGTTGGCCAGATGATTGATCAGCGCTCGGTAGAACTCGGATTTGCCGTGCTTGTAGAAACCGATCGAGGTGTACAGCTCGGCGATGTGCTTGCCCGGCAGGATGCGCCGCAGGAAGCCGATGAACTCCGCCGGCACCGGCACATCGACCATGAAGTACGAGCGGGTGAAGGAGAAGATGATCGACACGTCGGCTTCGTCGGTGATCAGCGCGTCGATCTGAATCCCGCGACCCTCACGGTGCAGCAATGGAATCACCAGCGGCCACTGCTCGTCGCGGGTGTAGATGCGCCCGACCAGATACGCGCCCTTGTTGCGGTACAGCACCGAGGAAAACAGTTCGACGCTCAACTCCGGATCCTTGCACACCCAGTCCGGCAGGTTCTCGCGCAACTGTGCTTCGAGGCGCTGCAGGTCGCCGGGCAGATCGGCGTAATCCTCGCTGAAGCGATAGTCGGCAAAAATGCTGGCGAGCATCGCCGACAGCTGCCCTTGCGGCTTGTAGGTGCGGGTTTGCGCAGCGCGGGCGCGGCGCAGGCTCGGCCGGGTGGTGTGGATGAACATGCAGCCGTCGCTGATCAGGTCGTGGCTGAACAGCCCGCAGAAGATCGAGTTGTACCAGGTCTCGGACAGCTCATCGTCGAAGCGTAGGTCGATAAGGCTGATGTAGGCGCTTTTCACCAGCGGCCAACTGCTGACATTCATCAGCGTCTCATCGTCGAAATGCTCGCGCAGGCGGGCGATGGTTTCGCCGACCTTTTCTTCGTAGAGGTTGATCCGCGCCGCCGACGCGGTCTGCGCCTCCTGCCAGCGTGCCTGCTCGAAGCGCTCGCGGGCGCCGTCGGTAATCCGCCGGAAATGCTCGCGGTAATCGTCAAAGCCATCGAGGATCATGCGGGCGATGTCGGCGGCTGGCCATTGCTGCGGCATAGATGAGACCTCTGCATGCATGTGGAAATCTGTGCCTGAGCTTAGCCACGGATGCACGCGCAGGAGAAGTGCAATTTCTGCCAAATGCGCGTCAGCGTTGTACAGCGACACAGTTTTTATCAAAGTTTTTTCAGATGACCGTTCGGTCAATTAATCACTCGTTCGGTCTGCTCGGCATTCCCGCGCCAGACCGCGGATTCTCTGGCTTTCGGATCCAATCACCAGCTCAGGCCTCTGGCTTGCGGCTTTGCCCCTGTTGGCAATTGCGGGGCAGGACAGCGTACCGATTGGTCTTACCAAAATAATGGCACTTTGATATACAGCCCGCCAGCACCCGCCCCACAACAAGATCCTCGGCCCACGAGGACGACCTCTCCCCCATAGATCAAGGAGCACTTTGATGTCTATCCGCAATCTGCGCATCGGTTTGCGCGCTGGTTTGAGTTTTGCCGTGCTGGCCGGTCTGCTGGTGATCGTTGGCCTGTTCGGCCTGGGTCAAATGAAAACCCTGCGTGAAAGCGCCGCGGTCATCGAAGAATCGTGGATGCCGAGTATCGAAAGCATTCATGACGCCGCGGCGAATATCGCCAGCATCCGCCTCGAATCTCTGCGCCTGATCACCAGCACCCAACCGGCCGTGCGTGAGCGTAGCAAAGGTCTGATCCAGGTGCAGCGCGAAGAATTGCTCAAGCGCCTCAAAAGCCATGAAGCCTTACTCGCCAGCGATCAGGAACGCGTGATGCTCGACGGTTTGAACGCCGACATCACCCGGTACCTGAGCATCCTCGACCAGATCATCAGCCAGATTGACGCTGGGCAAAACGAACAGGCCTACAACCGCCTGAACAATGATCTGGCCCGCAGGGCAAAGTGCTCGACAAGACTCTGGAGCAGATGATCAGCCTTAACCAGCAAGGCGCTGAAGCCGCCGCCCGGGCCGCGGCTGCGATGTATCAGCGAGCGCTGTGGATTGTCGCAACGATCATCGTTGTCGCCCTGATCGCCACCCTGCTGCTCGCCTGGCTGCTGACCCGCAGCATCACTACACCGATCAATCAGGCGCTGAACGTCGCGCAAAAAATTGCCGCCGGCGACCTCAGCGGCCAGATCGCCGACAACGGGCGCGATGAGGCGGCGCAGTTGCTCACGGCCCTCGCCGAGATGCAAGGCAATCTGCGCTCGACCATCCGGGGCATCAGCGAATCGGCGCAACAACTGGCCTCCGCCGCCGAGGAAATGAGTTCGGTGATGGAACAGAGCACTCGTGGCCTGCAACAGCAAAACGACCAGATCGAGCAGGCCGCCACGGCCGTCACCGAGATGAGCACGGCAGTGGATGAAGTCGCCGCCAACGCGGTGTCCAGTGCCGAGGCGTCCGAAGCCTCGAACGAGGACAGCAAGCATGGCCATGTGCAGGTCAGCGAGACCATCAGCTCGATTCAGGAACTGGTTGGCGCGGTACTCGGCGCCTCCGAGCAAGCCGAAGGCCTGGCCACGCAGGCCCAGGACATCAGCAAGGTGCTGGAGGTGATTCGCGGCATCGCCGGGCAGACCAACCTGCTGGCGCTTAACGCTGCGATCGAAGCGGCGCGCGCCGGTGAAGCCGGACGCGGCTTTGCGGTGGTCGCCGATGAAGTGCGCTCGCTGGCACAACGCACGCAGAACTCCACCGAAGAAATCGAGTTGATGATCAGCAGTATCCAACAAGGCACCGGTGCTACCGTCGGTGCGCTGCAAAGCAGTGCCGAGCAGGCCAGCCACACGTTGCGCCGGGCCAACAGTGCCGGTCAGGCACTGGAGAAAATCACCGCGTCGATTTCGCAGATCAACCAGCGCAACCTGGTAATCGCCAGTGCCGCCGAACAACAGGCGCTGGTGGCGCGTGAGGTTGACCAGAATCTGGTGACCATCCGCGACCTCTCGACCCAGACCGCCGCCGGTGCCACCCAGACCTCTGCCGCCAGTCAGGAACTGTCACGGCTGGCGATCGACCTCAATGGTCTGGTGACACGTTTCGTGCTCTGAGTGCGAAATTAAATGCCCGATTAGCGGTTGCCATCGTCGGGGCGCTCGGCAACACTCTCGTCCCCATCAAGGAAGGAGTGCCCACCGTGAGCCCTGTCGATATCTTTCGTTTGTTGTCGCTGGCAGCGATCTGGGGTGCGAGCTTTCTGTTCATGCGCATCATCGCCCCGGTGATCGGCACCATTCCCACCGCGTTCTTTCGCGTGTCGATTGCGGCTGTGGGGCTGCTGGTGATTCTCGGCCTGATGCGCATCAGCTGGGACTTCAAGGGCAAGCTGAAAACGGTGATGCTGCTGGGGGTGATCAACTCGGGGATTCCGGCGACGCTGTACTCGGTCGCGGCCCAAGTGTTGCCGGCCGGTTACTCGGCCATCTTCAACGCCACCACGCCATTGATGGGTGTGTTGATTGGCGCGTTGTTTTTCAGTGAAAAGCTCACCGCGGCCAAATTTGGCGGCGTATTCCTCGGTCTGTTCGGCGTCGGCGTATTGACCCGCGCCGGTCCCGTGGCATTCGATCTGCAACTGCTGATGGGCGCCCTCGCCTGCCTGCTCGCCACCACCTGCTACGGCTTTGCCGGGTTCCTGACGCGACGCTGGCTGGATCATGCCGGTGGCCTCGACAGCCGTCTTTCGGCCGTGGGCAGCATGCTCGGCGCGACGTTGTTCCTGTTGCCGTTGTTCGGCTACAGCGTGATCACGCAGCCCCCGGCGAGCTGGGGTGGCTGGAATGTCTGGCTGTCGCTGCTGGGCCTGGGCCTGGGTTGCACCGCGTTCGCCTACATCATTTATTTCCGGCTGATGAGTTCGATCGGCCCGGTGAAGTCGATGACCGTGACCTTCATGATCCCGCCGTTCGGCGTGTTGTGGGGGGCGCTGTTGCTGGATGAGCCATTGTCGATGGCGCATGTTTATGGCGGGGTGTTGATTGCGCTGGCGTTGTGGCTGGTGTTGAAGCCTGCGGTGGTGAAGCCCGCTGCCGTAACCGTCCGCTGATTTGCGGCGTTAACAAGTCAGTCTTCGCGAGCAAGCCCGCTCCCACAGGAGGAATGCATTCCAATGGTGGGAGCGGGCTTGCTCGCGAAGAGGCCGGCCCAGACACTGGAAATGCCTGGGTCAGCCTAGTGGTTTTCAAGCGGATTTACGGAACACAAACGCCAGACCGACAATGATCAACAGCATCCCCAGCACACTCAACGCCGCCAGACGATTACCGAAAATCAGGTAGTCCATCACCGCCGTCACCGCTGGCACCAGATAGAACAGACTGGTGACATTCACCAGATTGCCGCGGGCGATCAGGCGATACAGCAACAGCGTCGCCAGCACCGACACCACCAGCCCCATCCACAACACCGGCACGATGAAACCTGCGTTGTGTTCAAAGTGGAACGGCTGAAACGGCACAAAGATCCCGCACAGCAACAGCCCGGCCAGGTACTGCACCGGCAGCGTACCGAGGGGATTGTCGGTGATGCGTTTCTGCATGATCGAGCCGAGGGTCATGCTCGCCAGCGCCAGCAGACCGAACAGCATCCCTGCCCAGGACATCCCGGCCAGACCGATCCCCTGATAAACCACCATGATCAGCCCGGCCAGCCCCAGCGCCAGGCCGAACATCCGGCTCGCCGAGCGCTGGCGCTCCATCAACACCACGGTGAGGATCGGCTGCACGCCCATGAGGGTCGCCATCACCCCCGGCGTGACTTTGGTGTTGAGCGCCAGCAGATAGAAAATCTGATACGCCCCCAACAACACCACGCCCGTAGCCATCGCAAACAGCATCGGCCGACCGCCCTTGGGCAGCTTCAACTTGAGCAGCGGCGCCAACAGCAGCAACCCACACAGGGCGATCACAAAGCGAATCAGCAGAAAGGCAAAGGGCGAGGCGTGGGCCAGCCCCCATTTGGAGAAGATCGCCCCGCTGCTCCACAGCAGAACGAACAGGCTCGTGGACGTCGCCGCAAGCGCGGATTTTTTCGAAAGGACAAACATGAATACCACCTGTAGTCAGGCCAATAGCCAACTCAGCAGAAGCTGAAATTCAGTAGGTTTTTCTGGCGGGCGCAGGGGTCAGCAATGAATGCCGATCAGCCCGAAACGCCAACGCCCGGCGGTGATACGACGGCGCACACCGGCGTGCTACTGACAGGTGGAGGGTAATGACTGATCTGCCCTGGCTGCTGATTCCCGCACGGCACGACGCCAGCGTTGACCGCTGAATCGACTACCGCGTTGATGAGGGATGCAGGCATTGGGGCTGATCTTTTTTGAAGGGTGTGAAACGTGAATCAGCTGATTCACGAGCGCCGACTATAACCAGCGCGGGACATGGATTGCAATGATTTGGACAAAGGGCCAGCAGGGACAGTTGGCCGCGAGGTGAATAGGCTGAAGAGCAACGGATAGGCCCATTGATGGGGGACAGGGAATGCTCGGGATCACATGCCAAGGGAACGGACGAATTTGCGGTATCAGTTGCACAGGTCGCAGGCCAGGAAACAGGCAAGCATCGCAAAAGCTCTATTACAGCTACCAGCGCGGCAAGACTTGTCGAAAGTACGCTTCGAACCCATCGACGCCATAGCACTGAGCGCGTTCGAGCTCTGGGAGAATCCACTTTTTTGCTGGCGAGAGGTTGCCGCATGGAAATCACGAGAACCCCTGTCGCTGGATATCGCAATATGGTTCGAAGAACAGCTCTGCGGACTGTGTTTCGTCAATCCGAACAAAAGCCGCCAACGTATTCGAATCGTACGATTGGAAGGGCGACCCGGAGATTCTCACCCGCTGAAAAATCGTATCGGAACCTTGGCAATGATGGTCATCGATGAGTTCGCCCAAATAATCGGCAGCAAGTTCATTGAAGTCCAGGAGCCGATGCAGGGAGCAATTCCTGTTTATACAAAGCTCGGCTTCAAATTTGATTTGGAAGGTCGTCTTGTCCTCGCAGTGGAGAGTAAAGTATCGTGAAAACAGCTCAAGTAATGATCAATGAGGGAGGGAGCATGCGCAAATCAGTCAAGAAATCCCCCGCTAAGAAAAGATCAATCAAAACAGAAGAAAAGATTGTGTCATCCGGGCTATCAGCCAATCAGCAGCGCTTTCTGCAGCTACTGATTGCAGGCATTGAAGACGAACCCAACGTTCTCGCCGGGCGCCGCTGACTCACAGATAATAAAAAACCGCTCACAAGGAGCGGTTTTTTCATTTCAACATCCGGCTTCAACCAAACAGCCAATATCCCAGCAACGTCAACACCACCACTGCCAGCACCGGGCGCAGGACGCGGTAGGCCTTGGGATTGCGGCGCTTCCACTGTTTGACCACACCGCTGAACCGGTCGCTGAAGTTCTTGCTCCAGGCGTAAGCCTGGTTGATTCCGCCGACACGTTCGTCGTCAAGGTTCTGCGGGGCGGTGGCACGTCCCAGCCAGGCGCTGATGGCGCGGTTGATGCGAGTCATCAGGCGGTTGCTCAGTGGTCGTTCGACGTCACAGAACAGGATGACGCGGGTCTGATCGGTTTCGTTCTTGACCCAGTGCACGTAGGTCTCGTCGAACATCACGTCTTCACCGTCGCGCCAGGCGTAGACCTGACCGTCAACGAAGATCCGGCAGTCGTCGGAGTTCGGCGTCGACAGGCCCAGGTGATAGCGCAGGGAACCGGCAAACGGATCGCGGTGCGGGTTCAGGTGGCTGCCACCCGGCAACAGCGCGAACATCGCGCCTTTGACGTTAGGGATCGCACTGACCAGCGCCACGGTTTTCGGGCACAGGGTCTCGGCCGATGGCAGCGGTTTGTCGTACCACTTGAGGTAGAAACGCTTCCAGCCTTTCTTGAAGAACGAGCCGAAACCGGCGTCATTGTTCTTTTCGGCAGCGCGGATATAGCCCTCGTCGAACAGGTGCATGGCCTCGTCGCGAATGGTTTCCCAGTTATCGCGCAGCACGTCAAGTTCCGGGAACTTGCTGCGATCCAGATAGGGTTTGGACGGAACGCCGGAGAACAGGTACATCAAGGCGTTGTACGGAGCGAACAGCGCCGAGTGATTGACGAACTGACGCAGTACCGGCAGACGCGCCTTGCCGCGCAAATGCACATAGAGGATGCTGCCCACAAACAGCAGCAACACCAACACCTTGGCGGCTAACGAAAAGGTCATCAACGACTCCTTGAATAAAGACAACGCTGCGCATGGCCCTTCACCAGGCATGGCAGCCGGCAATGATAAACACTACCGGCGTGGGGCAACACCCGCCGAACCAAAGATTCAGTATTAAGAATTGCGCAACAAAGCATTTATTAGCATAAGGTTCCTGAATCCCGACTGATCTGCATCAATTCGATTACTGCTGATTCTCCTGTTCCGTGAACAGATCGCTGAACAGCATGCTCGACAGATAACGCTCACCGGAGTCCGGCAGAATCACCACGATGGTCTTGCCCTGCATTTCCGGGGTCTCCGCCAGACGCACTGCTACGGCCATGGCCGCGCCGCAGGAGATACCGCACAAAATCCCCTCTTCCTGCATCAGGCGCAGTGCCATGGCCTTGGATTCTTCGTCGGTGACCTGCTCCACCCGGTCGACCATCGACAGATCAAGGTTCTTCGGCACGAAACCGGCGCCAATCCCCTGAATCTTGTGCGGGCTCGGTTTGATCTCCTGGCCCGCCAGTGCCTGGCTGATCACCGGCGAAGACACCGGTTCCACCGCCACCGACAGAATCGGTTTGCCCTGGGTATTCTTGATATACCGCGAAACGCCAGTGATGGTTCCGCCGGTCCCGACCCCGGCCACCAGCACATCAACGGCGCCGTCGGTGTCGTTCCAGATTTCCGGGCCGGTGGTTTTTTCATGGATCGCCGGGTTGGCCGGGTTATCGAACTGCGATGGCATGAAGTATTTGCCAGTGTCGCTGGCAACGATTTCGGCGGCCTTCTCGATCGCGCCTTTCATGCCCTTGGCCGGTTCAGTCAGTACCAGTTCTGCGCCAAGTGCCTTGAGCACCTTGCGCCGCTCGATGCTCATCGAGGCCGGCATGGTCAGCATCAATTTGTAACCACGGGCGGCGGCAACGAAGGCCAGACCGATGCCGGTATTGCCCGATGTCGGCTCGACAATGGTCATGCCCGGCTTGAGTTTGCCGTTGCTTTCGGCGTCCCAGATCATGTTCGCGCCGATCCGGCACTTGACCGAATAACCGGGGTTGCGCCCCTCGATCTTGGCCAGGATAGTCACGCCGCGCGGCGCGATGCGGTTGATCTGCACCAGCGGCGTGTTGCCGATGGAATGGGCGTTGTCAGCGAAAATACGGCTCATGGCTGGGTCCTTATGCAGCGTTGAATTCAGCCTTTCAAGGTATGCCTGTTGCCGGACACAGTCCAGTCGGGTCGAACGTCTGCGCCGCGCTACAGTCAATCGCTTACATCGTTCGGGAATTGTTGCCATGAAGCGTCGCTACAGCTGGCCATTAGGGATTTTTGCCGTCGTCGTTGTGCTGCTGATCGTCCTGCACATCGCCCTGCCCTACGTGGTGCGCGATTACTTGAACGACAAACTGGCCGACATGGGCGATTACCGTGGCCAGGTCACCGACGTCGATCTGGCCCTGTGGCGTGGCGCCTACCGGATCAACGGCCTGAAAATCGTCAAGGTCGACGGCAAGGTACCGGTGCCGTTCGTCAACGCGCCCGTGATCGATCTGGCGGTCAGTTGGCACTCGCTGTGGTACGACCATGCCGTGGTAGCGCAGGTGCAGTTCTTCAATCCCGAGATCAACTTCGTCGATGGCGGCCCCAACAAACAGAATTCACAGACCGGTAAAGGCACTGACTGGCGGGCACAACTGGGCAAGCTGCTGCCGATCACCCTCGACGAAGTGCAGATCCACGACGGCAAGATCAGTTTCCGCAATTTCAATTCCAAACCGCCGGTCAACATGAACGCCAGCAATGTCGAAGCGAGCATTTACAACCTGACCAACGTGGTCGACAAACAGGGTAAACGCGACGCCCGTTTCGAAGGCAAGGCCAAACTGCTCGGCCAGGCACCGCTGGAAACCACGGCGACTTTCGATCCGCTGAGCAATTTCGAGGACTTCCAGTTCCGCCTGCGCGCCCGCGACATCGAACTCAAGCGCTTGAACGACTTCGCCTCGGCCTACGGCAAGTTCGATTTCAACGCCGGGCATGGTGACGTAGTGATCGAAGCCCAGGCGAAAAAAGCCCAGGTCACTGGCTACATCAAGCCGCTGCTACGCGACGTCGAAGTGTTCAACTGGCAGCAGGACGTGGAGAACAAGGACAAGAGCATCTTCCGCTCAGTCTGGGAGGCCATCGTCGGCGGCACGGAAACCGTGTTGAAGAACCAGGCGAAAAACCAGTTCGCCACCAAGGTCGAACTCAGTGGCAACGTGCACCAGCAAAACATCAGCGCGTTCGAAGCGTTTTTGCAGATTTTGCGCAATGGTTTCATTCAGTCTTTCAATGCGCGGTATGAGCGGCCTAAGCCGGATGCGGGCTAGAGCGCTGCGCCAGCATTTCCAAATAGAGTGTATCTGCGCCGATCTGAATATCCGGTTCCGGCCATTCCACACTCCAGCCGTGATCGCCCAGGATTACAGAGGCGAATATCTCAGGGTCCAGCAATGGCTGGAGTCCTGGACCGTCTTGAAGATCTTGACTCAAATCGACCACCCATCGCTGATCATCGATAAAGGTCAGTTCCAGACAAAAATCAGACCAGACACGAACCGCCGACAGGCGGGGGCGTTTCATCGATAACATCATGCACGTCCTTCATCAGATAATGGGCTGCTTCGCAGCCCAGCGGGAGCGAGCTCCCTCGCCACAGATTTAGTGGGCATCCTGGAGGCTATCGCTAAATCAGCAAGCCCTGAATGCTGGCTATCAGCCGAAACTGAGTCAACATGTGACGCTCCATTCAGAGACTGAATAAGCCGTCTGCGTTCACAGTCGACCGGGCTGCGCGTTATAGTCGGAGCATCCGATTTTTTCGCCCCCCGCCCTGCCCGTGCAGGTCGGCGTTATCGTTCGAGGATTAGCAGATGAAGTTCGAAGGCACCCAGGCCTACGTCGCCACCGATGACCTGAAGCTGGCGGTCAACGCCGCCATCACCCTGGAGCGGCCACTGCTGGTCAAGGGCGAACCGGGCACCGGCAAGACCATGCTCGCCGAGCAACTGGCCGAATCGTTCGGCGCCAAGCTGATCACCTGGCACATCAAATCCACCACCAAGGCCCATCAGGGCCTGTACGAGTACGATGCGGTCAGCCGTCTGCGCGATTCGCAATTGGGCAACGAAAAAGTTCACGACGTGCGCAACTACCTGGAGAAGGGCAAGCTCTGGGAGGCTTTCGAGTCCGAAGAGCGGGTGATCCTGCTGATCGACGAAATCGACAAGGCCGACATCGAGTTCCCCAATGACTTGCTGCAAGAACTCGACAAGATGGAGTTCTACGTTTACGAAATCGACGAGACCATCAAGGCCAAGAAGCGCCCGATCATCATCATTACCTCGAACAACGAGAAAGAGCTGCCGGACGCCTTCCTGCGCCGCTGCTTCTTCCATTACATCGCCTTCCCGGACCGCAGCACCCTGCAGAAAATCGTCGATGTGCACTACCCGGACATCAAGAAGGATCTGGTCAGCGAAGCGCTGGACGTGTTCTTCGACGTGCGCAAGGTGCCGGGTCTGAAGAAGAAGCCGTCGACTTCCGAACTGGTGGACTGGCTGAAGCTGCTGATGGCCGACAACATCGGCGAAGCAGTGCTGCGCGAGCGCGATCCGACCAAGGCCATTCCGCCACTCGCCGGCGCCCTGGTGAAGAACGAACAGGACGTGCAGTTGCTTGAGCGCCTGGCATTCATGAGCCGTCGCGGCTCTCGATAAGGGCATCGTCATGCTGCTCAACCTGTTCAATGAAATGCGTGCCGCCAAGGTGCCGGTGTCGGTGCGCGAGCTGCTCGACCTGATCAACGCGCTGAAACAGCGCGTGACCTTCGCCGACATGGACGAGTTCTACTACTTGTCGCGGGCGATTCTGGTCAAGGACGAACGGCATTTCGACAAATTCGACCGTGCGTTCGGCGCCTACTTCAATGGCCTGGAAAAACTCGACGATCACTTGCAGGCGCTGATTCCCGAAGACTGGCTGCGCAAGGAATTCGAGCGTTCGCTGACTGACGAGGAACGCGCGGCGATCCAGTCCCTCGGCGGCCTGGACAAGCTGATCGAAGAGTTCAAGAAACGTCTGGAAGAACAGAAGGAACGTCACGCCGGCGGCAACAAATGGATCGGCACCGGCGGTACCAGCCCATTCGGCTCCGGCGGCTTCAACCCGGAAGGCATTCGGGTCGGCGACGCCGGCAAGCGCCAGGGCAAAGCGGTCAAGGTCTGGGATCAGCGCGAGTACAAGAACCTCGACGATTCGGTGGAGCTGGGCACGCGCAACATCAAGGTCGCCCTGCGTCGCTTGCGCAAGTTCGCCCGTCAGGGGGCGGCGGAAGAGCTGGATATCGACGGCACCATCGACCACACCGCCAAAGACGCCGGCCTCCTGAATATCCAGATGCGCCCCGAGCGGCGCAACACGGTAAAGCTGTTGCTGCTGTTCGACATCGGCGGCTCGATGGATGCGCACGTGAAGATCTGCGAGGAATTGTTCTCGGCCTGCAAGACCGAGTTCAAGCATCTGGAGTACTTCTACTTCCACAACTTCATTTATGAGTCGGTGTGGAAGAACAACATGCGCCGCACGTCCGAGCGTTTCTCGACGCAGGATCTGCTGCACAAGTATGGCGCCGACTACAAAGTGATCTTCATCGGTGACGCCGCCATGGCGCCCTACGAAATCACCCAGGCCGGCGGCAGCGTCGAGCACTGGAACGAAGAGCCGGGCTACGTGTGGATGCAGCGCTTCATGGAAAAGTACAAGAAGCTCATCTGGATCAACCCGTACCCGAAGGACACCTGGGGCTATACCTCGTCGACCAATATCGTGCGCGATTTGATCGAGGATCAGATGTATCCGCTGACCCTTCGCGGTCTTGAGGAAGGGATGCGGTTTCTGTCGAAATAATCTTCGTTAGCCGTGATGGTCCCTTCGCGAGCAAGCCCGCTCCCACATTTGGAATGCATTCCCCTGTGGGAGCGGGCTTGCTCGCGAAGCTCTCAGCTATTTCGAAAGCGCTGCAAATACTCGACATGCTCCCTGTGCGCCACGTCCTGCACCACCGGCCTCAACCGCACCTGCGCCCCCGGCAGACACTGCGCCAATCGCGCCAGCGCCAACGGCGTCAACGCTCCCAAGCGCGGATAGCCACCAATCGTCTGCCGATCATTGAGCAGCACAATCGGCTGTCCATCCGGCGGCACCTGTACCGCACCCAGCGGAATGCCTTCGGAAATCATTGGCCGGCCCTGATACTGCAACGCCTTGCCCAACAAGCGAATGCCCATGCGGTCGGCGCGACTGTCGAGCGTCCACGGACTGTTGAACACATCAAACAGACTCTGCCCGCTGAACTGACCAATCTGTGCGCCGAGCACCAGATCCAGCGGCGCATTGAGCCGCAGATCAGGTCGATGCTCCAGCGGCACTTCACGCACCTGCAGAACCGCACCGCGATAACTCAGTGTCGCGCCCTTGGCCAACGGCAACCCCATGCCATCCAGACCACCGAGCTCTTCGCGCACCACCGTGGCACTGCTGCCCAGCACCTGCGGCGCGTCGAAACCGCCGGGCGCCGCCAGATACGCCCGGGCGCCGAGCAGCGGTTGGCTGAACTTCAAGATTTGCCCTTTGCTGAGCTTGAAACTGCGCCACGGCGCCAGCGCCTGCCCGTCAATCTGCGCGCCGAGATCCGCCCCGGCCAACGCCAGCAAGCAGTCTTCCTGCGCCCGCACGGCAAACCCGCCGAGGGTGATTTCCAGCACCGGCAGATCCAGTGCGTTACCCAGCAACCAGTTGGCCCAGCTCATCGAACACCCGTCCGCGGCGCCGCCCTGGGTCACGCCCAAATGGCGCACACCAAAGCGCCCGGCGTCCTGCAACAAACACAGCGGCGTGCTGGCCTCAATCGTCAGTCGGCTCATGCCAGCGCCTCCAGTGGCGTGTCGTCGCCGCCCAGGTTGATGAACTCGGCGTGGCTCACCGCTTCGAAACGCACGGTGTCGCCAGGTTGCATCAGGCTGTAGCCGTCGCGATGACGATCGAACAGTTTCGCCGGGGTGCGGCCGATCAGGTTCCAGCCACCGGGGGATACCACTGGATAAGCGGCGGTCTGCCGCTCGGCGATACCGACGCTGCCGGCCGCGACTTTCTTGCGTGGGGTGTCCAGGCGTGGCGTCGCGAGGATTTCTTCCACCAGCCCCATGAAGGCGAATCCCGGCGCGAAGCCGAGGGCGAACACCTGATATTCGCGAGCGCTGTGCCGCCGAATCACCTCCTCCACCGCCAACCCGCTGCGCTGCGCCAGCAGGCTCAGTTCGGGGCCGACACTCAGGTCGTACCAGACCGGCAACACATGGCACTGGCCGCGGGTTCGAGCGTTCGGCGACAGATCGATCAGCGCTTCAGCGATCAATTCACGGGCCTGATTCGGATTCAGTACCGTCAGGTCGTAATGCACCATCAGCGTGGTGTAGGACGGCACCAGGTCAATCAACTGTGCGCCAAATACCGTGCGCAGGCGCTCGCTGGCAGCGAGCATCCACGGCATGTTGGCTTCGGCAATTTCATCGAACAGGCGCAGCATCAGGCAGTCCAGGGCCACCACTTCAATCCGTGGGTTCATGGCGCGCTCTGCTGATTCAGGGCCTCGCGAATGCGCTGCACGGCAGCCACCGAACTGGCGTTGTCGCCATGCACGCATAAGGTGTTGGCCTGCAGGTGCAGCGCGCTGCCGTCGCTGGCGACGAGTTTACCGCCACGGGCAATGGTCAGGGCCTGTTCGATGATTTTTTCTGGCTCGTGATGCACCGCGCCCGGCAGTTGCCGCGAAACCAGTCGACCTGCGCTGTCGTAGGCGCGGTCGGCGAAGGCTTCGAACCACAGGGTCACGCCGTATTCGTCACCGAGCTGCTGCGCCGCCGCGTTATCGCGGGTGGCCATCAGCATCAGCGGCAGGCTGCGATCATAGGCGGCCACGGCCTCAATCACTGCACGCAACTGCGCCGGGTTGGCCATCATGTCGTTGTACATCGCGCCGTGGGGTTTGACGTAGCTGACCCGCCCGCCCTGCGCACGGCAAATGCCGTCGAGCGCGCCGATCTGGTAATGCAGAATGTCTTGCAGTTCCTGGGCGGAATAGGCCATGGAACGTCGGCCGAAACCGACCAGATCCTGATAGGCCGGGTGCGCGCCAATCTGCACGCCGTGACTCAGGGCCAGGCTGACAGTCTTGCGCATGATGCTCGGGTCACCGGCATGGAAGCCGCAGGCCACGTTGGCGCAGTCGATGTAGGGCATGACCTCGGCGTCCAGACCCATGGTCCAGCTGCCGAAACTCTCGCCGATATCACAATTCAATAGCAGGCGGCTCACGGTGAACACTCCTGTAGCTTCTTGTCTTTTTGTCTGTAGGACGCTTGCCCGGCAGGTTATCAGTTACTGCGCATCCAGTTGCTTGCCACGGGTTTCCGGCAGGCTCAACGCTGCGAGAATCACCACGCCGTACGACACCGCCGCGAACGCACCGATACCCACGCTCAACGGCACTGTCTGGCTGAGTAGGCCAATCAGCAGCGGAAACAAAGCCGCCAGCGCCCGGCCGATGTTGTAGCAGAAGCCCTGCCCCGAACCGCGAATCCGCGTCGGAAACAGCTCGGTGAGAAACGCGCCCATGCCGCTGAAAATCCCCGAGGCGAAGAAGCCCAACGGAAAGCCCAGCCACAGCATCACCCCGTTGCTCACCGGCATTTGCGTGTACAGCAGAACAATGGTGAACGAGCCGACCGCGAACAGGATGAAATTCTTTTTACGCCCGAGCAGATCGGTCAGATAAGCGCTGATCACATAGCCGACGTAGGACCCGACAATCACCATCGCCAGATACCCGCCAGTGCCGAGCACGCTTAAACCGCGTTCGTTCTTGAGGAAGGTTGGCAGCCACGAAGTGATCGCGTAGTAACCGCCGAGTGCACCGGTGGTCAGCAGCGACGCACGGAACGTGGTGAACAGCATGCCCGGGGCGAAGATCTCGTAGAACTTCGCCGGGTTCTGCGGAGTTTGCGCAGCCTTGGCTTCGCGATAGATCTCCGGGTCCTTCACCAGACGCCGCACGAAGATCACGAAAATTGCCGGGACGATGCCGAGGATGAACAGCGCACGCCAGGCATCTTCCGGCGGCAACACCGAGAACAGCAGCGCATACAGAATCGCCGTCAGCCCCCACCCCAGCGCCCAACCGGATTGCACCATGCCCACCGCTTTGCCGCGATCCTTGGCGCGGATCACTTCACCGATCAGCACAGCGCCGGCGGTCCATTCGCCGCCGAAACCGAAGCCCATCAGGGTGCGGGCGATCAGCAGCTGTTCGTAGTTCTGCGCGAAACCGCAAAGGAACGTGAAGAAGGCGAACCACAGCACCGTCAGTTGCAGGGTGCGCACGCGGCCGATACGGTCGGAGAGAATCCCCGCGACCCAGCCGCCAATGGCCGAGGCGATCAGGGTGCTGGTGTGAATCAGCCCGGCCTGCCCGGTGGTGATGCCCCACATGGCGATCAGGGTCGGCACCACGAAGCTGAGCATTTGCGTGTCCATGCCGTCCAGGCCATAGCCGATCTTGCAGCTCCAGAAGGTGCGACGCTCTTGCTGATTGATGTTGCGATACCAGTCGAACGGTCCGGGGCGGGCCGTGCTCTTGGGGAGGTCGAGGGTGTCGGGCGCACGCATGGCAAGTCTCCGCAGGCTTTTATTGGTCTTGTTCGAAGTTCCGACGACGCCTATCGTGGGAACCGGATGCGCCGATTTTTCGTCGCCCGGCCCTGCTGCGTCCAACGAATAAAAACCCGCCTTAGGCATAAGAAAAATTTGTCACCCGAGCCGTTGCCATGAACTTGAAGTTTCTCGAGACCTTTGTCTGGGTCGCCCGGCTGAAGAGTTTTCGCCTGACCGCCGACAAGCTGTTCACCACCCAGGCGTCGATTTCCAGCCGCATCGCGGTGCTCGAAGGCGAACTGGGGGTGAAGCTGTTTCTGCGTGATTCACGCGGCGTCAGCCTGACACCCGAAGGCCTGAAAGTGCTGGATTATGCCGAGCAGATGCTCGATACGATGTCAGCCCTGAAGCAATCGATCGAGACCCGCTCGAGCAAGGTCGGCCGGGTGCGCATCGGCGTGATGGACACGGTGATCCACACCTGGCTCAGCCCGTTAGTGGCGCAGATGACCGATTTGTATCCACGGGTGGAAATCGAGCTGGTGGCGGATACCTCGCTGAACCTCTGCGATCAGTTGCAAAAAGGCTTTCTCGACATCGTTCTGCAAACCGATCTGGTGCGCCACGAAAGCGTGCGCAGTCTGGAGCTGGCCAGCCATCCGCTGGGCTGGATCGTTGCGAGCAATTCGATCTACAACCGCGAGTACGCCGACCTCGGCGAACTCGCGCAGGAACGGATCATCACCTACTCGAAGAACTCCCGACCGCATCAGGATCTGCTGGCATTGATGCAGACCAACGGTGTGTTGGCGCCGCGCCTGAACTGCGTGAACTCGGTGTCGGCGATTACCCGGCTGTTGCGTGATGGTTTTGGGATTGGCGTGCTGCCGCCGGTGCTGGTGGCCGAGGAACTGGCGCGGGGTGAACTGACCTTGCTCGACATCGACCAGCGACCACCGAATCTGCAAGTGGTGGTGTCGTGGCGAGTGGGCGTGGAGTGGGTCGAGGAGATGGTGACGTTGTGTCAGCAGGTGCTGGAGGGGTATGCGCGCAAGGTCGGTGAAAACTACATCGTCTTGAGTGCCTGACACCCTGTGGCGAGGGAGCTTGCTCCCGCTGGACTGCGAAGCAGGCCCAAAACCAGACACCCTAATCATCCAGGACAATTGAGTTCATAGGTTTACGACTGCTGCGCAGCCGGGCGGGAGCAAGCTCCCTCGCCACAGTGATCGCGCGGTCCTTAAAGACCACGCACGTCGCGGTCTTCAATCGGCCGGCTCTGGCGCAAACGCCGGCCACCGAGCACCACCCAGTCAATCAGACGAATCAGGCACTCGATGCCGAACGACAGCAGCAACGCGCCGCTCATGCCCCAGATCATCGCTTCCGGGGTCAGCAGGATCTGGTAGCTGTAGCCGTTCCAGGTTTCCTTGCGAATGTCCGGGTCGGCGGCCAGCACCACTTGCAGGAAACGGATGTACCACGGGCCCTGCATCGCCTGGAACTGCTTATCCAGCGCCAACTGCCGGTCGAGCAAAGTGCTCAGGCTGTCGGCATCGCTGCGAAACACCGGATCGTCACTGGCGCGGTAATGTGCAACCAGCGCCTGCAAGTCGCCCTTGAAGAACTGCTCGGCGGTACCCTGAAAACCGCGCAAACCGGTCTGCGCTTCGATCAGATGGGCTTCGACACGTTTGGCGTAATCGTTGATGAACCCCGGCACCTGGACACCGATCAACAGGCCCGCCGCAAACAACACCAGCCGTAGATAACTGAGCAACATCGAGGAGAGATCCTTTATTCGGTCGTGCCCTGGCTGACGCATTCGCCGCGTCGCCACAGGCTCCATTGGCCCGGTTCGTAACGGGTCCAGGTTTCGTTTTCGGTCAAAGGCTCGGTGGCGATCACCGTGACCACATCGTTGGGCGTGGTTTCTGCCTGGAAATCGACGATCACATCGACATCCTTGAGCCGCGCCGGACCGAATGGTGCGCGCCGGGTGATCTGTGCCAGTTTGGTCGAGCAATAGCAGAACAGCCAGTCGCCATCGCTGAGCAGGCAGTTGAACACGCCTTTGCTACGGTATTCGGCGCAGGCGGCGACCAGATCCGGCAGCAGCACTTCTATATCGACCGGCTCCGGGAATGCGGCACGCACGCGGTTGAGCAAATCACAGAAGGCCGCTTCGCTGTCGGTGTCGCCCACCGGGCGGTAGAAACTCTTGATCGGGGTGAAGTCGGCGAGCTGGCCGTTGTGCGCGAAACACCAATTACGCCCCCACAGTTCGCGGACGAACGGGTGGGTGTTGGACAGGCAGACCTTGCCGACGTTGGCCTGGCGGATATGGCCGATGACCACTTCGCTCTTGATCGGATAGCGCTGCACCAGGTTGGCGACTTCCGACTCGCAACTCGCCGCCGGGTCCTGAAACAGGCGCAAGCCGCGACCTTCGTAGAAAGCGATGCCCCAGCCGTCGCGGTGCGGGCCGGTACGCCCGCCGCGCTGCATCAGGCCGGTGAAGCTGAACACGATATCGGTCGGCACGTTGGCACTCATGCCCAGTAGTTCACACATGTGCTGACTCTCGTGATTACAGACGCGGCTCGACGCGCATGCGTTGCGGATTGTTCGGCAACGGCGGGCGACCGTAACGGTCGTCTCCGGCACCACCGAACGGCTGATCGTCGTCGCGATCATCGGCACGGGCCGCAGCCTTGGCGGCTTCGGCCTGTTCGCGGCGCGCTCGGGAAGCACGCTCGATCGGGAAGCGGATCAGCACGAAAATCAGGTAGATGCCGAACGCAATCATGCCGTACATGAACAGATCGGAAATCGCCCGCCAGGCGTTGTTGCCGACCTTGAAGGCCAGATCCAGCGCGGTAATGGCGATCGACGGTGCGACCTTGGCTTTCACCGGGTCAATGATGGTCGGGCTGAACAGCAACACCGCCATCAGCACCCGCAGCGGCTCGCGCAGCCAGCGCCACATCCAGCGGGTCAGGCGCATCCATACCAACAGGCAGCCCACAGCGGCAAAGGCGTAGAGGCCCCAGGCGATCAGATAGTCGTTCTCGGTCATGGTGTCCATGGCAAGGCAGGCAAAGAGGCGCTTATAGTAACGACTTTTCGCCCGTCAGGCTTGTCCCAATGCCAGACGGCCCGCCGCAATCATTGTGGGAGCGGGCTTGCTCGCGAAAGCAGTGTGTCAGCCAAATAAGTCTTTACTGACAGGACGCCTTCGCGAGCAAGCCCGCTCCCACAGGATTTGCGGTGCCAGCGAGACCTGCGAAAAACCTATTCCGTCATTTGTCCGAGAGCCTTCCATGCCCGAATCCGCCCACGTCCTCCGCGCCCCGATCGCCCACAAGGCTGCCGGTGCCGCCCCGTATGCCTGGCTGCAGGAACGCGACACCGACGCGGTGCTCGACTACCTCAAGGCTGAAAACGCCTATCAGGAAGCACAGACCGCCGATCAGGCCGGCCTGCGTGAAAGCCTGTTCGAAGAGATCAAGGGCCGGATCCTCGAGACCGACCTGTCCCTGCCCTCGCCCTGGGGCCCGTACCTGTATTACACCCGCACCACGGCGGGTGACGAGTACGCCCGGCATTACCGTTGCCCGCGTCCGGCTGACGACAGCCTGACCCTCGATGAAAGCCGCGAACAACTGCTGCTCGACCCGAACGTGCTGGCCAATGGCGGTTTCTTCTCGCTCGGTGCGTTCAGCATCAGCCCGGATCACCAGCGCCTGGCCTACAGCGTCGATGCCTCGGGCGACGAGATCTACACACTGTTCGTCAAGGAACTGGCCAACGACAAGGTCAGCGAGCTCGAATTCGAAGACTGCGACGGCAGCATGACCTGGGCCAACGACAGCCTGACACTGTTCTTTGGCGTACTCGACGACACCCATCGCCCGCACAAACTGTATCGCTATCGCCTCGACGGCACGGCCGCCGAAGAGGTGTTCCATGAGCCGGACGGGCGCTTCTTCCTGCATTGCTACCGCTCCAGTTCCGAGCAGCAATTGCTGCTGACCCTGGGCAGCAAGACCACCAGCGAAGTCTGGGCACTGGATGCGCATCAGCCACATCTGCCGTTTACCTGTCTGGCGCCTCGGGTCGAGGATCATGAATACGACGTCGACCACGGTGCGCTGGATGGCGTGTGGACCTGGTTCATCCGCACCAACCGCGACGGCATCAACTTCGCCCTGTATCAGGCGCCGGACACTGGTGCGGTACCGAGCGAAGCCGACTGGCAGAACCTGATCCCGCATAGCGACACGGTGATGCTCGACGGCGTGACACTGAACACCGCGGCCATGACCCTGAGCCTGCGCGAAGGCGGTTTGCCGATCATCGAAGTTCACCCGCAAGGCCAGACGCCATATCGCGTGCAACTGCCGGACGCGGCCTACAGCCTCTATGTGCAAAACAGTCTGGAGTTCGAGAGCGACCGCATTCGTCTGCGTTACGAGGCGTTGAACCGTCCGGCGCAGGTTCGGCAGTTGCTGCTGGCCAGCGGCGAGCAAACCGTTCTGAAAGAAACCCCGGTGCTCGGCCCGTTTGACGCCGACGCCTACATCAGCCAACGCCTGTGGGCCACCGCGCCGGACGGCACGCAGGTGCCGATCAGCCTGGTGATGAAGCGCGAAATGCTCGGCAAACCGGTGCCGCTGTATCTGTACGGTTATGGCGCCTACGGTTCCAGTCTCGATCCGTGGTTCTCCCACGCACGCCTCAGCCTGCTGGACCGCGGCATGGCCTTCGCCATCGCCCATGTGCGTGGCGGCGGTGAGCTGGGCGAAGCGTGGTATCGCGCCGGCAAGCAGGAACACAAGCACAACACCTTCAGCGACTTCATTGCCTGCGCCGAATTCCTGATCCTCAACGGCATCACCACCGCTGAAAAACTGGCGATCAGCGGCGGCAGCGCTGGCGGCTTGTTGATTGGCGCGGTGCTGAACCAGCGTCCAGACCTGTTCGGCGTGGCGATTGCCGAAGTGCCGTTCGTCGACGTGCTCAACACCATGCTCGACCCGGACTTGCCACTGACCGTCACTGAGTACGACGAGTGGGGCAACCCCGAAGAGCCGGACGTCTACGAGCGGATCAAGGCCTACGCGCCGTACGAAAACGTCACCGCGCAGAATTATCCGTCAATCCTGGTCATCGCTGGCTACAACGACAGTCGCGTGCAGTACTGGGAAGCGGCCAAGTGGGTGGCGAAATTGCGCGCGACCAAGACCGACGACAATCTGCTGCTGCTCAAGACCGAACTCGGTGCCGGGCATGGCGGAATGAGCGGGCGTTATCAGGGATTACGTGACGTAGCGCTCGAATATGCGTTTGTGTTCAAGGTTTTGGGCCTGGCCTGAGGAACTCCGTCGGTCACTTGGGTCTTAATTCCAGACCCAAGGGGCCGATACACCACAGATCCCTGTAGGAGTGAGCCTGCTCGCGATAGCGGTGTATCAGTCACCGGTGATGTGAATGACAGACCGCAATCGCGAGCAGGCTCACTCCTACAAGGGTCCGTGTAGTGCCTTGAAAATGTGAAAACAATAAAGACCGCAATGACATGTCAGAACCCACCCTGCTGAACAACGAAATTCGCGACTGGCTGATGGACTGTGGCCTGTTCGATCAATTGCAACTGGCGGACTTTGCCGCAGCCTCGGGCTACTTCAGCATCAGCACCGTGGCTGAAGGCGAAGCGATTTTCCGTGAGGGCGATGCCGGCAGTTTCATGTGCATCCTCCACACCGGTCAGGTCGCCGTGCAGAAGACTGGCCCCGACGGCCAGGTCATCACCATGGCCACCCTGCGCAGCGGTCGGGCGTTTGGTGAAATGGCCGTGCTGGATGGCGAGCGCCGTTCGGCGACCTGCGTCGCCGCGAGCAACTGTCAGTTGCTCAACCTGGGCAAGGATTCGCTGGAAAAGATGCTCAACGACGCACCGAAGATCGCCGCCAAGATCATCCGTGCCCTTGCCGTGTCCCTCTCCAAACGCCTGCGCATGGCTGACGGCCAACTCGCGGCGCAACAGATTTAACCGCCCGGGGATTTGACCTTGGTGCCGCTCGGTTCGATGCCCGGCACCGCTTGATCCTTGCTCGGCGGGCTAGGCATTTCGATCGGCACCAGCGGCGGGCTGCCACTGCCGGCACCGGCCTTCGGTGCGCTGATCGGGGTGATTTGCGGATACGGCGTCGGCGTGGCGGTGCCGGGTGAGCCGGGTTGCGGCGTCGGGCTGACCGGAATGGTCTGCTGCGCCTGCACTGCAGTAATCGAGAGCGCGGCCAGGGCAATGACCGTTAGAATGGTGCGCTTCATCAAGGGCTCCGTTTGGCCTTTAGTCTGCGCTCAGGCTACTCCCAACGGGCCTGCTTGCCTTCCCCTTTGTAGAGATTTCCATGAAACGTTTCGTTCTGCTCGACACCACGCCGATCCCAGATAACGGCGGTGCCCTGTGCCTGTTCGAGTATGGCGAGGATTTCGTCATCAAGATCCAGGGCGGCGACGGCGGGCAATTGATGAACACGCGCATGCACGGCTCGGAAGATGCACTGGCCGAGATCCCTTGCCGCAAGGTCGCCGGCCGGCCGAATTCGCGAGTGTTGATCGGCGGTCTGGGCATGGGTTTCACCCTCGCCTCGGCGCTCAAACATCTGGGCAAGGGTGCCGAAGTGGTGGTCGCCGAACTGGTGCCCGGCGTGGTCGAGTGGAACCGTGGGCCGCTCGGTGAAAAGTCCGGGCGACCGTTACTCGATCCGCGCACGGTGATCCGTCAGGACGACGTGGCCAAGGTCCTGCAAAGCGAGCCGAACGGCTTCGACGCGATCATGCTCGACGTCGACAATGGCCCCGAAGGCCTGACGCAGAAGGCCAACAGCTGGCTGTACTCCGCCGCCGGCCTGAACGCCTGCGCCAAAGCCCTGCGGCCCAAGGGCGTGCTGGCAGTGTGGTCGGCCAGCGCCGACCGGCAGTTTTCCGACAAATTGAAGAAGGCCGGTTTCAAGGCCGAGGAAGTGCAGGTCTTCGCCCACGGCAACAAGGGCACCCGCCACACGATCTGGATTGCCGAGAAGCTCAAGGGCTGAGCTAAACTCTGCACATAACCGTCATTAGTCTTTTTACAAAGGTGAACCCATGAGTTCGTCCACCCCGACCAACACGTCGAAGCTCGATCGCATCCTTGCCGACAACCAGCGCGACAAGGAAATGGGCTACCGCGACAAGGCCCTGAAGATGTACCCGCACGTCTGCGGCCGCTGCGCCCGAGAGTTTTCCGGCAAGCGTCTGAGCGAACTGACCGTGCACCACCGCGATCACAACCACGACAACAACCCGCAGGATGGCTCGAACTGGGAACTGTTGTGCCTGTATTGCCACGACAACGAACACTCGCGCTACACCGACCAGCAATATTTCGGCGACGGCTCGCTGAGCACGCCGAAAATCGCCAAGGCCACGCATAACCCGTTTGCCGCCCTCGCCGGGCTGATGAAGAAAGAAGACTGAAGAACTTCAGCGCCTGAGCTGGCCCTTTCGCGAGCAAGCCCGCTCCCACATTTGATCGCATTCCAGCTGGCGGAATCCGGTTCAATGTGGGAGCGGGCTTGCTCGCGAAGGCGGTCGATCAGACACCGGCAAACCGTGATCTGACCACAACTGCCCAATCCCCGTATAATCGCCCTCTTTTTCCCGAAGGCGCCCCGCTCGTGGCAGACAAACGTTACAGCTGCATTGGTTTGTACAACCCCAAATCACCGGAGAACGTCGGTTCGGTGATGCGCGCCGCAGGCTGTTACGGCGTGGCGTCGGTGTTTTACACCGGCAAGCGTTATGAACGCGCCGCCGATTTCGTCACCGACACCAAGCGCGTGCACTACGACATCCCGCTGATCGGCATCGATGACCTGAAAAAAATCCTCCCGCTCAACTGCGTCCCGGTCGCCGTGGAACTGGTCGAGGGCGCCCGCCCGCTGCCGGAATACACCCATCCGGACCGCGCGCTGTACATCTTCGGCCCGGAAGACGGCTCGCTGGATAAAGAGATCCGCGATTGGTGTGAAGACGTGGTGTACATCCCGACCACCGGCTGCATGAATCTGGCGGCGACGGTCAACGTCGTGCTCTACGACCGCATGGCCAAGGGCCTGAATACTCGCTCCGGGCCGAAATTCCGCTGAAACGTCGCACATTCGATGGAACGAGCCGGCCGCTGCGGCAGTCAGCTTATCTATCTATTGCACATTGCCTGGGAGACAGATCATGACCGAACTCAAACGCGTCCAACGTATCGATTCCACCCCGTTCCAGAGCCCGACCGAGCAGAACGTACAGGGCTGGGAGCGCATCGGCTCGCTGGCCGGTGGCGTGATCATGGTCGGCAAGGGCCTGCGCCGTGGCGGCGTGTTCGGTCTGATTCAGGTGGCGATTGGCGGCGTGGCAATGGCCCGTGGCATCACCGGGCACAGCTCGATGAAAAGCCTGCTGGAAAAAAGCCGTGAGGACATGAACAACGTCCGGGCGAAGATCGAACGGGCCGGGGAAGAACTGAGCAAGCTCAAGGCCAATGCCGAGGCAGCGACCAGCACAGCCACGGTGACTGGCAATGATTCGGTGAAGTCGCCGAAAGCCGGAGTTTGATTCGAGATCTTCGTTGAGGCTTCTGGCCTCTTCGCGAGCAAGCCCGCTCCCACATTGAACCGGATTCCGTCAGTTGGAATGCGATCAAATGTGGGAGCGGGCTTGCTCGCGAAAGCGGTATTACTGAAGCAATGCGCTATCGAGAACTTTCGAGGATTCGCCCAGAACACTCTCGGCCAGTTGCACAAACACCTTGGTGTCCACCGTCCCGAGATGCATCGCCCCGCGCAACACATCATCCAGCGAACGCTTGTTGCGCGTCTTCAAGCGAATCTCGCGATCGAGTTCCTGCAGCACAATCACCGCTTTGGCAATTTGCGCCGGGCTGATCTGCTCGCCGCGCAGGGTCGTGACTTTCTGACTTTCCCTAATCAATTTCACCTGTAACGCCTGATAGCGCTCATCGCTCATGCCACCGGCACGGCGTACCAGTTCGATCGCGTAATACTCGGCAAACCCTTCGCTGATCCAGTCGCTGCGATGCTCGTCGTTGATCCGGCCGAACACCTGCGCCAGCTCACGCACCAGCGCACTGCTGCCACTCTCGCTGACCAGCGGCAGACGCGTGTTCAAGTAGATCGATTCATGTGCGCCCAGACTGCCGCGCCACATCGGGTCGTTGGCGCCGACGATCAACAGCTTGCTCGGATGCCGTGGATACACGGCCTGCACCTGCGGCCAGATGAACGTCAGCAGCGTCAGCACATCCATGCGGCGCATGCCCTGCCCTTGCGGCGAGGCCACGGTGACTTCGGTTTCTCCCAGTCGCGTACGGCGGCTGCCGAGGTGACCGGCGAGCATCCAGCCGGTCGGACGGTCGAACAGCCGTGAAGGGTTGTCGATGCGGAATTTGTTCTTGCCGATGCGCGGCCAAGCGGTTTCGACGCTTTGCCAGCCGTTGGGCAGTTCGAATTGCAGGCGCGACACCAGCTCGACGCCATCCTGCTGATCGAGCCTGGCCGGCGGCACCAGGTCATCACCGCGCAGCAAAGCCCAGTTCGGGGTCATGCGCGTGTCGAAGCTGCCGCTCTTGCGGCCGTGGCTGATGCTGACGCGGTAAGTCAGGCTGGGCTTGTCGCCGCTCGGACGCCACAGGCCACGTGCCTGTTTGCCCGGGGTCAACTGCCACTGGCCGTCGGCCTTGAAGTCGCTGTAGTGGCTGCCGTCGCCGAGGTCGAAATCGAGACTGCGCACCGCTTCGCCTTTCGCCAGGGTCAGTCGTACTTCGGCCTGATCGCTTTGCGGCAGCAGGCGTACGTGGTAATCCAGATCGACTTTCTTTGCCGCCCACACTGGCGCGCTTAGCGCCAGCAGACCGATCAGCGATGCCCGCAGCAATCCCCCAGCCATACACACTCCTTGTTGAATCCTGGAACCCTTGGTGCTTAACCGGCGCGGAAAATCAGGTGATCTTCCCAGTCATCCTCCGGCACGCTGCCTTCGGCGAGCATGCGCCCGGACTGGGAAATCCGTTCGTGGTGCACCGCGTCACGGTCGCCGCACACCAGGTGGTGCCACAGCGGCAGGTCCTTGCCTTCGCTGACCAGACGATAACCGCAGGTCGGCGGCAGCCATTTGAATTCTTCGGCCTGGCCCGGAGTGAGCTGAATGCAGTCCGGGACAAACTTGATGCGATTCGGGTAGTCGCTGCACTGGCAGGTTTTCAGGTCCAGCAGTTTGCAGGCGATGCGTGTGTAATAGACGCTGTTGTCTTCTTCATCCTCGAGTTTCTGCAGGCAGCACAGACCGCAGCCGTCGCACAGCGATTCCCATTCCTCGTGATCCAGTTGATCGAGGGTTTTGCGTTTCCAGAACGGTTCGACTTTGGCGGCCATGGCTCAAGCATCAACATCAGGTGGTGAAAAGGCCGCCAGTCTAGTGCCCACGGCCTTGCGGGCCAAGCGCTGGCGACTGTCGGTAAATCCCGCTTGTCAGGCGAATCGCCGCCCAGTAGGGTTTTGCCACGAATTCATGACTCAAACACAGCAAGGAATCTTTCGATGAGTGCCAACCCTCGCGTTGCCGATTACGCCATTCACCCGCAGTTCACCGAGCGCTGGTCGCCCCGCGCCTTTACCGGCGAAGCGATCCCGGAAGAAACCCTGCTGAGCTTCTTCGAAGCCGCACGCTGGGCACCTTCGGCCTACAACTCGCAGCCGTGGCGCTTTCTGTATGCGCGTCGTGATACGCCGAACTGGGAGCGCTTCCTGGGTTTGCTGAACGAGTTCAACCGCAGCTGGGCGCAGCACGCATCGGCATTGGTGATCGTGATTTCGAAAACCACCTTCACCGCCCCCGGCGCCAGCGAAGAAACCCCGGCGCTGTGGCACACCTTCGACACCGGTTCGGCCTGGGGCCACCTGGCGCTGCAAGCGAGCATCAGCGGCTGGCACACCCACGGCATGGCCGGTTTCGATCAGGAGCTGACCCGCAAGGAGCTGAATATTCCGGAAGGTTATGCGCTGCACGCGGCGGTCGCTGTCGGCAAGCTGGGCGACAAGGCGACCCTGGCCGAGTACCTGCAGGCCCGTGAAGAGCCAAGCCCGCGTCGTCCGCTGAGCGAGTTGGTGGCTGAAGGCAACTTCACCCTGTAAGCCAGCATGCAAAAACCACTGTAGGAGTGAGCCTGCTCGCGATGGCGTAGTGTCAGACAACATCAATGTCGACTGACACACCCTCATCGCGAGCAGGCTCACTCCTACAGGTATCGCGGTGGATTTAATATCCGCGGTTGAAATCCACTTCCCCGCGCAACGCTTCACCCGCCTGATACGCCTTCAGATTCTCGACAAACAACTGGACCATCAACGCCGGCGACGTCGGTGCCGAGCTGTGCCCGGTGAGCAACAAGCCCCAGGCGGTCCAGAACGGGTGGCGTTGCGGCAACGGCTCCTGACGGCAGACGTCGATCACCGCGCCCGCCAGATGCCCTTCCTTCAAGGCTTCCACCAGATCCGCATCGACCACTGCCACGCCGCGTCCGACGTTGATGAACAGCCCGGTCGGCTTGAATTGCTTGAACAGCGCCGCGTCGTAAATGTCGTGGGTGTGCTCGGTGTTCGGCAGCAGGTTGACCACGTAATCGACCGCGCCCACCAGCCGTGGCAGATCCGCCATCGAGCCGACCTCGACAAACGGCGCCTGCTCGCGCGCGCTGCTGGCGATGCCGTACAGCTCTACGCCAAACGGCAACAGGAACTGCGCCACGCTCTGGCCGATATCGCCGGTGCCGACGATCAGCACCTTGCGCCCGACCAGGCTCTGGCCGGTGCGATTGTCCCACTTGCGCTCGACCTGGCTGACCAGGCGCGCCAGCACTTCCCGCTCGTGACCGAGCATGTAGGTCAGCACGTATTCGGCCATCACCTGACCGAAGATCCCCACCGCACGGGTCAGGCGGTAATCGCGGCGCAAGCCGTCGGCGAGCAGCGGCGTGATGCCGGCCCAGGTCGATTGCAGCCATTGCGGCTGGTGGCCCTGACGCAGCAGGGTCGCCAGCAGATCCGGCTGCCCCAGCCACACCGGGCAATCGGCAGCCTGACGGGCCAGTTCGGCAGAGTCGCCACTGGTCAGTACTTCAAGTTCGGGGGCCGCCTGACGCAGCATCCGGGCGTACACCGCGTGGTCGTGTTCAGCAATCAGAACGCGCATCTTCAAACCTTTCGCAAACCGTGCAGGCAACCGCCGAAAGAGCCGTGCTCCTTCGTGGCGGTCGTCGCCGTAAAATCAGTTCCAGGGTGGCAAGAGGCCCAGAACAGGGCCTCGCAGATCAAACCGGGTCGTTGCGTCGCAGCAACTCTTCGGGCAGGTGTTCGATGTACTCGTCCTCGGCCGGTGGCATTTGCAGGTGATAGCCCTGCTTGTCGAGGTTTTCCAAGACCACGGTGATGTCCTCGCGCGCCAGTGTGCGCTCAGGGGTCAGCACCAGGTCAAAGGAATGCTTCGCCTTGCCGAAGGCCGCCATCAGCGCTTCGGGCACGCGCTCCAGAGCATCGCTCTTGAGCACGTAAAGATACATTCCGGGTTTCTTCGAGCTTTGGTAAATGGAGCAAATACGTTTCAAGGCTGTTCTCCGGCGGTGGCCAGGCTGTCCAGCAGCTTCTGGCCCATGAGTTCGCGGCGCCAGCCACGCAGCGACTCAGGCAATTGATAAGGGCCCTCGGGGAAGCCGCTTTTGACCAGCGCTTCGAGGGTTTTCTTGCGCAGCATCAGTTCCGGCGCGATGCCCAGGCGTTCGGCCTCGGCCTGGCCGAGGGCGCGCAGTTGCTTGATCAGCGCCGCCGCTTCGACCGGCAATGGCTCCGGCACCGCTGGCGGCCATTGATCAGGCCCCACACTGCCAGAGCGCTTGATCAGATCAAGCAGAAATTCGCCGTCCTGACGCACGGTACGCGGGTGCATGTCTTCGATCTTGCCCAGCGCGGCGAGGTTGTCCGGCTGCGTGCGGGCCAGCGGCCACAGCGAATGTTCACGGACGATGCGGTTGCGCGGCAGATTGCGCGCGCGGGCTTCACGCTCACGCCAAGCGCAGAGCTCACGCAGCACAGCCAGTTGCGCACGGGACAGTTTCCACGCCAGTTTGGCCTCGCGATAGACCTCGTATGGGTCGGTCTCGCGGCGCAGGTTGGCCACCAGTTCAGCGCCATCCTCCAGCACCCAGGCGAATTTGTCGTCGGACAGTTTCGGTCGCAGCTGTACGAAAACTTCCGCCAGATGCACCGCATCTTCGGCGGCGTAGCTGACTTGAGTGTCGGACAACGGACGCTGCAACCAGTCGGAGCGGGTTTCGCCCTTCGGCAGCTCGATACCGAGCACTTCCTGCACCAGCCGCGAATAGCCCATCGAGAACCCGAGGTTCAGGTAGGCCGCAGCCAGTTGTGTGTCGAACAGCGGCGCCGGCAGGCTGCCGGTCAGACGCAACAGCACTTCGAGGTCTTCGCTGCAGGCGTGCAGGACTTTGAGCACCGCCGGATTTTCCAGCAACGCTGCCAGCGGTTGCCAGGCGTCGATGGTCAGCGGATCGATCAGGTAGGCGCGTTTGCCGTCGCCGACCTGCAACAAACCGGCAATCGGGTAGAAGGTGTCGACCCGCATGAATTCGGTGTCGAGGGCAACGAACGGCAGCTGCTGCCACTCGGCGCAAAACTGCGCGAGGCTTTCGTTGTCGCGAATCCAGTGAATATCGATGGCCACACGGCTCTCCCTTGAAGAATGGCGCGCAGTATATATCGCCGCCGGCGTTTTACGCGCCTGCGCTGGGCCAGAGCTGTAACGAAATGTCCTGCCAGAGAGAAAGAATAGTCTTACAGCGAGGTTCGCAAGATTAATCCGAGCGTAACGATCCATGACGCGTTACCAGGAGAGCGGTATTTAGTTTTTAAATAACACTCGGGAAATCTGATTTGTCCGCACCGCGTGGCCGCGGCCTAATCGATAGCCTCCGCAATCCAGAGTCTACCGATGGAAAACGTTCGCGCCACCGCCCGCCCCGCTGTCTGGCTGATGATCGGCATCATGCTCGTCGCGCTCAATCTGCGCCCCTCCATGGCCGCCGTCGGGCCGTTACTGTCGGCGATTCGCGGCGATATCCCGCTGAGCTTCAGCGTCGCTTCGCTGCTGACCATGCTGCCGGTGATGGCGATGGGGCTGGCGATGTTTTTCGGCATCGGCATCAGCCGCCGGCTGGGCGAGCAACGCACGGTGATCCTCTCGCTATGGATTATCGGTCTGGCGACACTGTCGCGACTGGTGCTCGATTCGGCACCGCAATTGATTGGCAGCGCGGTGCTGGCCGGAATGGGTATCGCCCTGATTCAGGCCTTGATGCCCGCGCTGATCAAATCACGTTTCCCTGACCACGTGGCGCTGTGCATGGGCCTGTATGTCACGTCGATCATGGGCGGCGCCGCGCTGGCCGCCTCATTTTCGCCACTGGTGCTGGTGCAGACCGGCAGCTGGCGCACAGGCCTGGCGATCTGGGCAGGACTGGCCTTGCTCGCGTTGCTGGTCTGGTGGACACAGTCGCCCCCGTCATCCATCCAGAACATGCCTGTAGGAAAAGAATCCTTCACGCGTAATTCCCGCGCCTGGCTGCTCGCTATCTTCTTCGGCCTCGGCACGGCGTCCTACACCTGCGTACTCGCCTGGCTGGCGCCGTACTACGTGGAACAAGGCTGGAGCGAACAGCAGGCCGGTTTGCTGTTGGGTTTTCTGACGGCCATGGAGGTGATTTCCGGGCTGGTGACGCCGGCCATCGCTAACCGCAGCCGTGATCGACGGGCAGTTCTGGCAGGGTTGCTGCTGCTGATAATCGGCAGCTTCTGCGGACTGATCCTCAGCCCGCAACACCTCAGCTTGCTGTGGCCGTGCCTGCTGGGGCTGGGGATTGGCGGCTTGTTCCCGATGAGCCTGATCGTCTCGCTCGATCACCTCGACCACCCGCAGCGTGCCGGCAGCCTGACCGCGTTCGTGCAAGGCATCGGCTACTTGATCGCCGGGCTTTCGCCGCTGCTGGCCGAAATGATCCGCGACCAGCTCGGCAGCTTCGAATGGGCCTGGTGGTCGCTGACTGCAGTGATGGTGGTGATGTTGCTGATAGTGCTGCGCTTTGACCCTCGGCACTACGCCCGACACATCCGTTGAACCAAATACCATCGCCGGGCTAGAGGCCTGTTGCCATCTTTTTGCGGTTTATTTGCCGACGTCGTGTTGCTAAAAGTTTCTGTCCCACTGGCGACATTGAAACGTCCTACAGGGCTTTGTCCTGGCACCATCGTTCCGCTACGATCATGCGCACACGTTTGCGCGGATTCAGCGCAAGGAGCACAGCGAGACGGAACGGATGCTGAACAGTAACTTGCTTCGAAAGCTCGACATGCAGGACCTCATGGTGTTTATCGCCGTGTATGAGCAGAGCAGCGTCACGGATGTCTCGGAGACGCTGTGCGTCAGCCAGTCCACTGTCAGCTACTGCCTGAAAAAATTGCGTACCAGTTTCGAAGACGAGTTGTTCATCAACACCCGCACAGGCATGCGTCCCACCTACAAGGCCGGCACCATGTACGGCCATGTGCGGAAGATCCTCGAAAGCATCAACCTGTGCCACGCCGGCGCCCCGGTCTTCGATCCGACCCGGCAAGCGGTGACCTTCAATATCTGCGCCCCGGAATACTTCGAGCAACTGGTGTTGCCGCGCCTGTTGAAGCGTTTCGACTTCGACGATTTGCCGGTGGTGGTCAACATGCACAAGTTCGAGACCGACGTGCCTGCCGACGAATTGCGCGACGGCAGCCTCGATCTGGTGATCTGTTTCGGTCCCAACTTCCACCGCAGCCACACCGACCTCAAGTCGCGAATGCTGCTGGAAGATGATCTGGTCTGTGTCTTCGACAAACGCGCCACGCCGCTGGAGCCGCGGCTGAGTCTGCAGGCCTTCACCGAACGGCGGCACGTGTTCCCGACACCGTGGACCTCCACCACCAACATGGTCGACGGCTGGCTGGCGCGTCAGGCGCAAAAGCGGCAGATCGTCGCGCGCTCCAACAGCTACAGCGCGGCATTGAAGATGATTACCGGGACCGACTTCATCCTCACCCTGCCCCGGCGCATCCAGCGCCTGCTGACCAACGACGCGGTGTTCAATCACTGCGAGGCGCCGAACGGCCTGCCGGGGTTCACCCTCGACATGCAGTGGAGCCAGAACGCTGATCAGGACAGCGCCAACGTCTGGCTGCGCGAGCAGGTGATCAAGGTGTGCAGTGAGCTGGAAGCAGCCTGAGTCCTACACGCCGATGGCGGTCTTGGTGTAGGAATCGCGGTCGATATCGAGCAACTCCACGCACAACTGCACTTCGACCCCGGCCGGCCACTCGCACAGATCCTGCAACACCGCCAGCAGGCTCTCCGAGAGCTGCTTCTTGATCTGTGGCGAACGACCGCTGAGCAGCGCCAGCTTCACATGGACAAAAGCGCGCTCGCCCATACCGGTGCCGACCTTGAAGGTTTCGACCTTGACTGCGCGACTCTTGATGTCGAATTCCGCTGCGAACTGACCAGAACCCACCAGCGTATTGTTGAGCCGGATCAACGCCACGTCGGCATTGAGTTGCGGCAGATTGGCGGTGTATTCCAAATGCAGGTGTGGCATTCAAGTGCTCCAGTCAGTCGGCAGAAAGTTCGTACGTATACCACAGCACCGCCCTACTCTCCTGCGGCTTTTTCGGCGGTTATCGAGGCCGGTGTCTGACGCAATGCCAGGCTTTCCCACAGCGCAACGAGCACCACGATCGCCGTGGTCAGCGCCCCGAGCATCAACGCCGAAAACCATTGGTGCAACGCCAGCGGCAGTGCCAGCGCGAGCAACACCAGCCCCGCCACATGCGACAAGGGCGGCAGCGGCCGGTCGGACATGACCCACTTGAACAGCGCATTGCCCAACAGAAACAGCCAAGGCCCGCCCACGATCACCAGGATCCCGGCGTCACTGGCGTGATCCGGATGCACCAGCACCAGTTCGTCGGCCACCGCACTGACAATCACCCCGGCAACAATCAGCACGTGCAGGTAGGTGTAGGCGATGCGCGCCTGGCGCCCCGGGTCGCTCGAATGCGCGATGCGGTGATGGGCGCGCTCGGCGCCGCTGTCGAAGTACACCCACCACATGCCGATGCTGCCCAGTACCGCCACCAGAAACGCGATGACCCCGGTGAGGCTCAGCGTCAGTTCGGCAAAAGTCGCACCGGTGACCAGCAACGACTCGCCCAGAGCGATGATCACGAACAGTGCGCAACGCTCGGCCATGTGGTTGCCTTCGACGTTCCAGTCGCTCAACGACGAACGCCCCAGTCCCGGCACCCAGAAATACAGCGAAGGCGAGATCAGCTCGATCAACAGCGCCAGCGTCCAGCACAGTAGACGCTGCTGTCCGTCGAGAAAGGCTCCGGCGATCCAGAACACTGCGGAAAGCATCAACCACGCCAGAATCCGCTGGAAGTTGCGGGTCATGCTCAACGACTCGCCGCGCACCGCCCAGATCGCAAACAGCGTGCGCCCGACCTGCATGAACACGAACGCCGCGGCAAACATCAGCCCGCGCTCAGTGAAGGCCTTGGGGATCGAGGACGACAGCAGCAGACCGGCGATCATCAGCCCGAACAGGCCAAGACGAATCGGCAATTTTTCCGGGTCGAGCCAGTTGGTGATCCACGAAGTGAAAATCCATACCCACCACACCGCGACCATCAACAGCGCCACCTGCACCGTGCCCAGGATCGACAAATGCGCGAGCAGCGAATGCGAGAGCTGAGTCACGGCAAACACGAACACCAGATCGAAAAACAGTTCGACCATGCCGACCTTGCCACTGTCGAGACTGCCGCGCCCACGCAGCAACGAACGGGAAATGCTCATCGGACAAGTCTCCAGCCGGGGTCATTGCCATTGAGCAAAGCAGGCAGACCGGACGAACGCAAACCCTTGTAGGAGTGAGCCTGCTCGCGATGGCGTGGTGTCAGACAACATCAATGTCGGCCGCCCCCCCCTCATCGCGAGCAGGCTCACTCCTACAAGAGATTTGTGTTGGGGGTCAGGGCGCGGTCAGTGGCCGTTCACTCATGAACGCCTCAAGCCGCGAGCGCAGCCAGCGCTCGGCCGGATCGCTGTCGACATGGCTGAGCCAGACCATCGACAGATCCAGCATCGGCGTTTTGAACGGGAACGGTTCCTTGAACAGCAGCCCGGAGGCGGCCATGGCTTCGGCGGTATAGTCCGGCAGGCTGGCGATCAGATCAGTACCGGCCAGCAACGCCGGCAGCGCGCTGTATTGCGGCACCGACAACACCACATGCCGGGTACGGCCAATTTCCGCGAGCCATTCATCGGCATAGCCGCTGATGTTGGCCGTATGCGACACCAGCACGTGCGGACGTGCGCAGTATTCATCGAGGGTCAGCGGCGAATCGGAGGCATCGGCGCGCAGGATGCTCGGCTGGATATGCCGCAGCAGTTTGCGCTTGGCATTGGCCGGCAAACCTCGGGTCTGGCTGATACCGACGGTGATGTCGCCGGCGGCCAGCAGGTCGGGGATGCGCCAGTAGTCGACGTGTTGCACCACGAATACCACGCTGGGAGCCTCTTGGCGCAGCGCCCGCAACAACGGAGGCAACAGACCGAACTCGACGTCATCGGACAGGCCGATGCGAAACGTCATGTTGCTCACGGCCGGGTCGAAGTCGTGGGTCAAGCTCAGGGCCACAGACAGTGAGTCGAGGGCCGGCGACAGGTATTTGAACAGTTCCTCGGCCCGGGCAGTCGGCTCCATGCGATGGCCGACGCGGATAAACAGCGGATCGTTGAACATCGCGCGCAAGCGATTGAGCGCCGAACTGATGGTCGGCTGGCCGAGAAACAGCTTTTCCGCCGCCCGGGTCACGTTGCGTTCGAGCATCAAGGTCTCGAACACCACCATCAGGTTGATGTCGGCCTTGCGTAATTCATTTCGATTCATCCATTGCCCCCCGGTCCCAGACTGGAGGGCAGTGTAGAAAGGCCTTGGGTGTGGCGTCCATCACCACGATGGCTCAATCTACCGTCAGTTGCCTGATGCCAAGGGCCATGACCCTTGTATCGTCGTTGAGCCCCAACTGCTGCGGACTGATGGCGTCCGGCAGTTGCAGCTCGATCGTCAGTCGATCATCGTCCTTCAGGCGTTGACTGAGCGCAGCACTGATCGGAATGTCCAGACGGTTAGCCTGGAATTGCGTCAGTTGCGTGGACAGCACCTGCTGGCTATTCAAGCTCACAATGACCCGCTGGCCAGGGTGTTGTGGCTGGATGAATGCCAACGCATCGATGACGATTGAACGCGCTTGCGGCGACACCCGCAAAACGATTTGCGCCCGCTGCCCTTGTGACCATGTGCCCCAGTTCTCCGGCGTCGACCAGCCGTCGGCCAGTTGCCGCGTTTTATGATTGAACGTCAGCGCCTGCCCGGGTTGAAGAAGTGGAATCAACGACATCTGCCGTCCTTCATCATGGATGGACAGGCATTGAGCACAACGTTTCCAGCCAGGTGCGAGCACTACCACGCCATCCACTCGCGTCAGCAGGTCGGTGTCGCTGTTGATGCTTTTGGCGGCTGCCTGCACCACCTCATCGTCGAGGATGTACAGCGAGTCCGTGTCGTACTGACCCGACTCAAGCATGCCTCGAGCCTTCTGTTGGGCCTCGGCCGTCGCCGATGTACTCATGCGCCCCAGATAGACCGCGTCGGTTTTTATGCCGTGGGTGGCTGCGAAACCGGCCACCATCTGCCAGCGATCCGGCTGGTTCTGCGGCAGCAGAATACGCACCTTGGTGTAATGCGCAGCCGCGCTGGCCCAGAATGGATCCTGCATCGGCGTGCTCCAGACCGAGACTGGCGCGACCGTTTTGCCCTGCCTCAGGCCCATCCAGCCGTTACGGGTGTCGACCACTTGCACCGTCACCGCCAACGCCAGCAAAGCGATGGCCACGCGCGGACGATAACCGCGCACCACCAGGAAAATCAGGGTCAGACTCAGCGCATAGAACACGGGCCAGAACATTCGTCCCGACGCACGAAAGATATTCGCCAGGCCGACGATTTTTTTCGGCAGCGGGTAGTGAGCCGTCCATGCGCCGACTCCGATCTGGTTTGAAAGGGCAAACAGGAACAGGCCAAACAATGCCATCAACAGCCACGGCCTGGCACGTAGTTCATTGCTCACGGCCTGCTTGTTCCTCAGCCAGGCAATCAACGACAGCGGCGCTAACAACAGCACGCCCAGGCCGAGGTAATTGAAGCCTTCGTAGTCGCCACTGGCCTTCGGCAGATCAGGCAGGATCAACGACCAGCCCGCCGGGTCGACGGGCGACAGCAGATTCATTCGGTACAGACCGAAACCTCCGGAGGCCGCGCCATCGGCGATGGCAAAGTAGCCTGCCTGCCAGCAACACACACTCACCAGGGCGAAGAGCGTCACACCTTCAATCAGACTCTGGCGACGAGTCAATTGTTGGCTGAACGTCTTGCCGAGCAGATCCGCCACCCAGATCAGCGCGACCATCGCCAGCAAGTACGCATGCACCAACGCTGTCACCGCCAATAGCGTGCCCCACGCCAGACGGCGGCGATGCAGATTCGGCAGGAGGGCCAGATACAGTGCGGCGAGGATCAGAAAATGTCCGGCAAGGGAAAGGTGTCCGCCCATGCGCAGGAACATTGGCGGCGAAAACACCAGCAACGCGGTGCCCAGCAAGCGAATCAGCGGCTGGGCAGTTATCAGCCCGAGCAGTTTCCAGGCGAACCAGGCTTGCAGTACAAAACACGCAAGCAGCCACATTCCGAAATACTGAAAGGTCTCCGGCAGCCATGCGCTGAAGGGTTTGAACAGCAGCGCCAACAGCGGATTGGAGTCGGAAAAAATAATCGAACTGCCCAGTTCCAGCCCATAGAACGGGTTGAGTCCGACCGGAAACGTCCAGGGCGAATGCCGAAAGAATTCCCAGCCCAGATAATGCGTCGCTGGATCGCCCTGCTCCAGCCAGGCAATGTTTTGCGGATCCAGCGCCTGCGGCCCGATCACGACAAAAAACATCAGCGCACCAAACATCAGCGGCAGTAAAGAAAGTACCGAATGCTTTGGCGCGGGGCTCATCGATAGGTCCAGAAATTGTGCAAGACGAAGGTGAACGCTGGAATCGTCAGTGCCACCGCGACGATGCCCAACAGATAATTCAACCCGGCCATCTGCGCGGCCCAGGCGACAAACATCGCCAACAGAAAACCGCACGCCGATACCGATAGAAATCGCAGCAATGTTCTGCCGTGCAGTCGGGCCGAGAAACTCCAGGTGGTGTTGATCACGTAAGACACCACCGTCGCCACGGCAAACGCCACACCGTTGGCCAGCGGCGGTTGAGGCGCAACGAAATTGATGAACAGCACCGCCACCAGCGCATGCAGCGCGGTGACGAACAGACCGGTCACGGCAAAGCGCAGACCGCGCTGGATCAGCGCTTTCCTGTCGCTTGAGATCACGGTTTTTGCGCCAGCACAAACACGCTCAGGCCGGCCAGACGATTGTGGCCCATCAACGGCAGTTCAAGACTGCAAAGAGTCTTGAGCACGCCGTTGACCAGCGGATGATGGCGCTTGAGCTGAGACTGCGGCGCTGCGGCCTGCGGCCCTTTGGGCAGCAACCGCAACGCCGCCGCGATCGGAAACACCGCGCCGAAAAAGTAAGCGCCGCGCTGCACGCTCAAACCGGCGTCACGGGCCAGGGTTTCAAACTGTGGCAGGGTGTAACGGCGCTTGTGCTCGAGAAAGTCATCGTGACCACTCCACAGGAACTGGAAGGCCGGCACGGTCATCAGAAAACGGCTGCCGGACGGCACCTTGTCGACGTAAGCCTTGAGCAGACCGAGGTCGTCATCGACATGCTCCAGGACGTCCATGAGCAGCACCAGATCAGCGTCGACGGCTTCGATGTCGCGGCGGTAATGCACCGGTTTGCCGGCGGTGGTCGCATCGGAATCGGCGGGGTAACTGATGTCGACGCACCACGCCTCGCGCGCAGCGGTTCGAGTCAGCAGGTGATGGGAGAAGAAACCCGAGCCGGCGCCCACGTCGAGAATCCGTGTGATCGGTGCATCACCGAGCACACGCCGAGTCGCCGCCGCTTTGGAGCAGTAATACCAATGCTCATCGATACTGTCGCCGAGGATGTCGGTTTCCTTGAGATCCATGTTTCAGTCCTTGGGGTCGTAGACGCGACGCACCAGAAAAACCGGCCGGCGTTTGGATTCAATATAAGTGCGGCCCAGGTACTCGCCGAGCACGCCGATGCCGATCAGTTGCAGGCCACCGAGGAACGTCACAGCCACCATGAGCGAGGCATAACCGGGCATATCGACGCCATGGATCAGCGTGCGCACCACGATAAAAATGGCAAAGGCAAAAGACACCAATGAGACCGCCGCGCCGATGTAAGTCCAGATTCGCAGAGGCTCGGTGCTGAAACTGGTGATACCTTCCAGCGCGAAATTCCACAGCCGCCAGCCGTTGAACTTGCTCTGCCCCGCCACACGCTCAGGACGCTCGTAATCAACGTGGGTGGTGCGAAACCCGACCCAGGCGAACAGACCTTTCATGAAGCGCCGGGACTCGGGCAAGGTCAGCAAGGCATCGACCACGCAACGATCCATCAGACGAAAATCACCGACGTTTTCCGGCAGCGGCTGCTCGGCGATCTTGTTGTGCAAACGATAGAACCAGTGCGCCGATGTCTGTTTGGCCCAGGTGTCGCTGCGGCGGCTGATGCGGTGACCGAGCACCACTTCATAGCCTTCGCGCCAACGCTCGATCATTTGCAGGATGACTTCGGGCGGGTCCTGCAAGTCGGCGTCAATGGGGACAACGATCTGCCCGGAGGCGATCTGCAGGCCAGCGGACAACGCCGCCTCCTTGCCGAAATTGCGGCTCAGATCGACGATGCGCAGACGCGCGTCGTGCTGCTGACGCTCCAGCAGCCGCTCAAGTGTGGCATCAGTGCTGCCGTCATTGACGAACACCAGCTCCAGCTCGATCGACGGCTGATGCTGAAACACTTCGTCAATGCGCAGGATGAATGCATTGAGACTGTCCTCCTCGTTAAAAACGGGGACAACCAGCGATAACCTGACCCGTGTGGCCTGTGGCGTTCCGTGCTCAGTCAATGGAGTGCTCTTTTTATAGTGATTGTCGGTCGTCGAAGATTTTCGACGCCATGAGCCGTCCCGTATTAAGCAGTAGCGCCGATAGCCTTGCAAGGTGGAATTGGCGACATTTTGGCCAATCCAGACGCCGATGCGTGCGCTCTAGTCCGCACTCTTCAGAAACATCTGCCAACGATTGGAAACAAATGCCCGATAGCGAAAAAAACTCGCTCCGCTAGGCTTGCGACGATGCGCCACACAGGTTGTCGCAAACACCATCGCAAGGAGCGAACTGAATGTATTTCGAGATCTACCGCCAATCCAGAGGCACCCCGAGCACCGGCAAAGGCCAATGGCGCTGGAGGCTGCGGGCGGGCAACCACGAGACGATTGCCAGTGGCGAGTCCTATGTGAACAAGGCCGATTGTTTACATGTGATCGAGTTGATCAAGGGTGTGCAGGGAGAGACACCGGTGAAGGAGATCTGACCGCGCCGCCCGGCATGGCGCCGCGTCCTACAGCCTCTTCCTTTTTTGCCTGACTCACTGGCGAAGCACTTTTGCGCCCCTACGCTCTTCAGCGTATGGGGCGATCCAGCCCTGTTCCGCCACATGACATTCAACTCAAAAAAGGAGCCGCACCATGGCTAGAGACAAAGCGAAAGACGACAAGCACTTCAACTGCACCCAAACGCACGAAGCCGACTACGTCGCCAGCCTATATCCGCACGCCAGGGACGAAGTGAAAACCTTCCTGGCCTCGGCTTGCAAGGACAACACCCTGCGCAACTCGACGCACAAGCAAGTGTATGACCTGATCAAACAGAAGCTGGGGCACTCGCAACCGTGAGTGACTGAGGCGGGTGCTCGATAAAACCCGCAGAAACAAAAAAGCCCCGTAGCTTCTCAGCTACGGGGTTTTTTGCTTTGTTCGGGAACGGCGTGAATTAGACCTTGTCGTTACCAGAATCAAGCTAGGCATGGGTCTCTCGGTCAAGAACATCCGCAACCCACTGATTGATGCTCTTTTGAGCCAATTGCGCTTTTACGGCAACAGTCGCATGAAGAGCTGGCGCCAAACGCAGACTGAGGTTGCCCGAATAAGGCTTTTGCGGGGCTCGACCCAATTTGGCGCAAGTCTCCAGATAGTCAGTAACAGCCTCTTCAAACGCTGACCGAAGCTCTTTTACAGATTCGCCATGGAAACCTACGACGTCCTTGATCCCTGCGATATGGCCAACAAAAAGACCATCTTCATCGCTGTATTCAATTCGAGCGGCATACCCGTTGTAATTCATCACATTCATGGAGTGACTCCTGCTTGTTCAAGAAAAGCCCGAGCATCACGAACCTGATAGGGCTTTGCTTCTTTATCCGGGTGAGGCCGGTGGAACGTGGCGACCACGCCTCTCAATTCAAACCGAACTCTCGATCCATTGCCCTCCACGGTTTTGGCCCCGAGCGCGTTGAAAAGAGACTCGATGCGCGCCCATTCCAATGTAGCGGGGGTGGGTCGTGAAAATATAGCTGCGAGCGTACCGAGCTGTTTGTTGTTCATAGTATTACACCATGATACCGCGCAGGAAAAATTGGCAATCGCGATTCATACCGCTGATCCGTGAAGCGCCCTTTGAATAAACGGACAACGCCGCTCTCCAGGCTTGAAAAGCGGCGTCTTTTTGTCCTGATTCCGGTGTATATCGGGCACGCAAATCAGGATAGGGAGTGATTTGAGATAGAGCTGTAGGCAGACTCCGAGAGTTACGTACGAACAGGCATAAATCGACCTACGTTCGATTATCGACTTTTCAACCTCGGGTTCCGGCGACAGGACTTGCTCACTACTCAAGCGAGCAGAAACAAAAAAGCCCCGCAGCTTCTCAGCTACGGGGCTTTTTCTATGTATGGCGGAGAGATAGGGAAAATCTGCCACCAGCCTCTCAGCCCTCTAAACGCAAGCCCCGCAAGGGTTTCGCTTCAGTTTGGTACAAAATACTGGTACAAAACAGTATCTCTACCGCACAGCAGGCGTGCCCCATATGGCAGCAGACAATCTTATCCTCAAAGCAGGCACTTGGCACGCCAGATACGTCATCCCAGAAGACCTGCGCGAGTATTTCGGTAAGAGCCAATTTTCCCAGTCTCTCAAGACAGGCTCCAAGGCTGAAGCTCAGAATCTGAAAGTCCCTCTCACCGAACGACCTTGTACTGGCGATGGTTTGCTTCGGCTCGGCACCCTCGGACAAGGCATAGCAGGACACTCCTTCAAGCTCCATCGAGGTCTTTTCAACGTTCACGTTGAATAGCTTTACCTTTTCGCCGTCGCGATGTGTTTTCTAATTAATTGGATTTTGACAGATGTTTTCAATATCCACCTATTGAAATGAAACCATAAAAAAGCCCCTTATTTGGGGCTTTTATTATGCCTTCTCCGAGCTTATCGCTCGCCAGACCTTCGTCAAGAATCCTGCCTTGGCATCTTCCAATTTGCCCTTCAAGGTTTTGATCTCGTTAACCCTGTTCGTATACGCCGTCTTGTATTTTCCAAGCTCGGCTTTCAGATCTTCAACGCTTTGAGTCAGCTCAGTGGTCGAAGCCTCAAGACCAGCTTTATCCTTTTCCAACAAACCTTTCGCATGGGAAAAGCCATCCCGCTCCTTGCCCACCGCCTCAGCGAGCGATTCGGCTTCACGAAGCTTATTGAAAAGAAATGTGGTTTCGCGCTTGTTTTTCTCGACCAGAGCTATCCGATCCCTCTCTGCCTGCCGTGCGAAATCTTCATGGAATCTGGTGCTCACCGGGTCAGAAAGCACTTTGCAGTACAACTGCCGAGAAACGATTTCAGAAACCTGCTGATAGCGCCTCTCAAGACTCCCTTCTACATCATCTTTGTTGATGTACTTCTCAACCTTGATGCTGTCAGTAATTTTGATTTCGATGATGGGGATTCCGTGGTCACGGAAATCGACAACCTTCTGCATGCCGCATGGGTTCGAATAGTAGACCTCAATCGCCACCTTCCCTCCCCACTTCTTGTAGTAAGGATTGTCGGCTGTGAACTCGCCATACAGGTCAGGAATGTAGCCATTGCCGTTCCCGAATTTTAACCGGGTTTCCTCAGCTACGAGGCGCGTGAAGGTGAAGGGAACGATCTCATTATCAATGACGAAATTGATCGTTTCGAGCTGGGAAAGGATGGCTATGAGACAGGCATGGGAAAGGGATTCGCCATCACTGTCACCAGTTCGAGTCATCGGATCAAGGTTCTTGTACCGGAAATACCCATTCTTGACGGCAACCATCTCACGGCGCTTTTCCTCTCGGCTGTGGGTACTGAAGAAGGTCAAAGCGCTGAATTCAGAGGGGTTCAGGCGGCGCATCTTGAGGACTTGCCAGATGAAGAACAGCTTGTAGCGACCATCCTCCCGATTGATGAAGCCGTTTACCCCTTTCGCACACGCCCAAATCTTCATGCCGCTCCCTTACGTTGAAACGCTCTAGATCGGACCATACCAGTGCTCGACGAAGGTTTCAAAGCGTGGCAGGCTCACGATTTCCTCCTATTGAGGATCACGCCACGTATCACGCATCAGGGTAAAGCAGGCAATGTGCTTGCCTACCACCACATAGGGAGATCCAACGTGAAGCATGAAGAGCTGAATTCAATCTTTGCCAAAATAGACGATTGCGACTTTGTTGGTGCTAAAGCCGAGCTTCACAAACTAGCACAGGAGCTAGCCCATAAGGGCGAACTAGAATACTCTGATTTCCTTGCCGATTATGCATATCGATCCTCAAGAAATTTTGGTAACGCGCAGCAAACGATGCCAAGATCGGAAATAGATAAGAAATTCAAGGCTCTCGATCAAAAATACGAAGATTTAGTTGGGAAGCAAGATAAAATTCTCTTCGACGCATACGAGTATTTTAAGGAACATGAAAAAATAGCGACAACCACGCAATCATATAGAACTTCATTTTCATGGTTTAACATAGAGCACGACGATAATTTTCCATTTATCGACGCCTGCATGAAAAACGAAACGCAAAACCATATAACACTCGAAAACGTATCTACCGTCTTTATCAACCAGCTAAAATTCTACGCACGATTACAAAAGGCAGGCACTACGACCCTTTTCAATTACGGTCAAAGAATCACCAACATAGAAGCGGGGAAATTTTGGAGATACGTGGAACTTCGTAAGAATTCCATGGCACAGAAAAATGCACTTGACGAAATTGATGTAATTTCTGAAAAGCTAAAAGAGCTAGAAACCCAAGCAAATGAAATCCGCAGCTACTATTGGATAAACGATCATAGCTCAACGGAATTCAGGAACGATTTCACAGAGTGTCTTGAAGAATTTCATAAGACGCAGGCAAACAGCTAGGCAACGACGATACAAGGCTCAGAAATCTTGCCAGATCAATCCATACGAAAGGCAGAACGTCACCAATGATCTGCCTTTCATTGAGCGTTAGTCAGTAACCCAGCGTATCTTTGGTCTGCTTGCAGGTCGCTAAGCGACCGCGGACCTGCCCTGTGAGCATGCGGGTTTGCATCGACTGATAGGCTTTGGTCGAGCTGTATTGCTGCTTCACAGCATCGAGCTTGTTCTTCGCTTCGGTCATCTGCGTCACGCAGTCATTAATGTCCTTCTTCGTAAGGGTTCGCGTGCCTGCCTCATTGAACGTGCCCTGTGGACGGTTCTCATACATCTTCTGAACCTCCGTAAGGCTTGCCAGCGCAGCGGCTTCATCTTCGTTGCTTGCAGCCCACACAGAGCCGCACATCACCAACCCAATCATTCCTGCTGCTACGTACTGCTTGATCAATGGAATCTCCCTTTGTCATTGATGGGTTGTACGCTCCCCGCGCCCCCTCAGCAACAGGCTACCGTCATAGCGGGCAATCCGTAATGACTGCCATAGGCTATCATCAAGGAACGCTGCGCCTGAAAACTCTCGGCGCAACCACCCAAAGCTTGAAGACAAGGAATGTGTAATGAGCAAGGTTTACCCCATTGAAGATGATGTTCCGCTACCGCCTGATGAGGATGAGAAAAAACCAGAGAAGGACGGATACTCAACCACGAAGGAGAACGTAATTACAAAGACGATATGGCTGATCTCGTGGTTCAAATGCTGGATTTAAAAATTGAAGAAGGTGACATTGACGAACTCGACTCAGCGGCGCGTTTCAACGCCTGAACTATCTAGGCTAAGGCATGCCCGTCCTCGAGTAAGGGAACCGACAACCCTGAGATTCAACGTCTCATGTACATCCAGTCTGTGTTGCATGACATAAAAATCACGAACTACACGCCATCGGCAGCCCTCAAGGCAGAAGCACATGCGATGCTCGATGCTGAGCGTGACAAGCTGATCGAAGCGAACAAAGATAAGGTCAAGAAGCACCTTGAAGCTGTGCAGGCTCAACCAGATGCCAAACCGAAGCTCCTCTACCTTCGCACGAATCGTAAGCTCGACGTAGACGTAGACCAACGTCCAAAGCTCTACGGGCTTCTGTACGGCGTGAAGATGGGCATGGAGCCGGACGCCTTCGCTCACATGGACAAGCTCACCCTCACCAAGGCAGAGCAGAAGAAGGTCATAGAACACTTCGCTAGCGCGGAAAATGTAACCTCTGTCGAATTGGCGGACATTCTGAGACGTGCCGGTATAACCCTCGATGATGATCCATCAGCAGAAGAGCGTCAGAAGGCTCCAATAGCTTCAACCCATGCGAGCCAACCTCCTGCACCGGCTATCTCTCCCGCGAGTCCAGCACCTGTCACCGGACCGGCAACCTCGACCAGTCCTGCAGGTTCGTCAGCACCGGCAAAAGCGACACCACCAGTCAGCAAACCGCCGAAGGCTGGCAGTGACCCTAACCGTAGAATCAAGCCGTAAACGAAGCCCCTAGACTGGGGCTTATGTTTATGCAAATTTTGATGTATCTGTGTTTATAAAAAAATCACGCAGATCTTCCTGATCATCATCTAGAAAATCTTTGACTGCAGCGACAAAATTTATATCTGATTTCTCTCCATAATAAAATAGCCTGTATACGGTAATCTGATCTTCATAAGTTGATGGACTATAATTTTCTTCGTACTCAACCAAACCTCTTTGGGCTAAAGTTCGTAACGCGCCGGAAATACTACGACCAAACTCATCCTCGACAACATCAACAGAAATATACGCTCTATCGGTATCGCCTTTTGAACGCCTTGTTTTATTTGGAAATTTACCCTCGGAAACCATGAAGAAAAGAAGCTCTCTTAGCTGACTTGGAAGTTTACGCAAAAGCTTAATAAAATCATTCATCTCTCTTATTGCGTCATCCCTATCTTCATCATCAACCCGGAGATGCTTGAGAAACCTCTCGAAAGAATCCGAGCCGTTTGGTGCTAATAGCGGCGCTCGTAAAATACTTCCAGCACCACGACTTTCATTCATTTGAGTAGAAAAATATTGTTCAAATTCTTCAAGGTCGCGATCAGGCATCTCATCAATGTCTTGAATGAGACTTTTCAAGGTGAAAACCTTGGTCCTCACATCAGGATCTTTTTTGGTAATATTATTTTCACCAATTAGCAAAAATCGCAGCTCGCGAAATTTATCGTCCAGTTTCTTCTCTTTATATTTCTCAAGAGTATGATTATATTTTTCGTTTGTGCCCGATGATGTGATTTGATAGCAAATGCCTGAGCCTTCATCGCCCAAATCAATAGCGGGATAATTTCTTTGAATTGAGTTCATGTTCTGGAGCTGCAAATCGTAAACACGATTCAAAACGCCCATGAACAATGGCTCTGCGCTTTTGTTTATATCTAAGAAACCTACGGCGTTCTCAAATAAGACCTTATCTGAAAATCGGGTGAACATACCAATGATGTTTTTAATTATTTCTTCGCGTTTGATAGCCATACACAAAATCCCTATGTCATAATGACCCGATTGTAACTCAGCGGCAGGTAGTCGCACAACGCCACTACAAGACAAGAAAACCGCCATTTAGGCGGTCTGCTTCTCCATCTCAACAAGCATCTTGATTTGCTTATGCGTTACAAACGAACCATCACATAAAAGCGTCACATCCTTGTTCTTAAATTTCCTGACTGCTAACCCTATCTCTTTCACTACTATCAAAGGCACGTCAGCAGCCAAATGCACGGCATAATCCTCTAGAAGAATTAGACAGTCATCATTATAGTCTTTTAAGGTGTTACCGGATTTTTTGTATCCGTGTCGGGTAGCTATTTCAGTAATGGAATCGTAAAGTGGAGCGAAAAATTCGACATAATCTTCGAGCGTGTAGAATTTAATCATTTCAGTATTATTTGGTTATGAATCAAATTCTACCAAATGAAAAAACCAAAATTCGCCTTAACGGCGAATCTTTCCTCACATTTTTAGTTTTGATCGAATGGGTTTTCTTTCCTCAACCAGTTCGACCACAGGTGCTGGTTCAGCGAAACGCTTCTGAATCCTTGCTGCGTATGAATTTTCGAAATCCCAAAACCTTTGCGGCACGATGAAATCGTTCTTAAACCCTTTGATGTACGGATTGAGCGCAATCCATGTGTTGGGCATGTCTATCTCACGGAAGCGGTCGAACGCTTCGCCTTTGAGATTCTGGAGTTCATCAAGGGTTCATGCGTATCGATCCTACGTAGAGATGCCTCTGTGAAGCGTTTTGAGCGATTTTCAGCCCCCACCCTACCGGATTTGTCACGGGCATGCCGAAGCGCCTTACAACGTCTTAAATTCGCTCCGATATGAAGTGGACCTACCTGTGAGCTTGGCTTCGACAGGACAGATCAATGATCCCCAGCAGTTGGTCAAATTCTGCGCAAAAAAAACCCCAATCCGAAGATCAGGGCTATTTTATTTTGGTACAAAGCGTTGGTACAAAACGCTTTTTCCAAACCTCTGCAAGTGCTTGATTTACAAAGGTTTTAAAGGTATGGCGGAGAGATAGGGATTCGAACCCTAGGTACCGGTGAAGGTACAACGGATTTCGAATCCGTCCCATTCGGCCACTCTGGCATCTCTCCAACGGCGCGCATCATAACAACACTTCTGCGGAAAGCAAACCCTCTTTCGCAAATTTTCTCCGTGCTATCAGATGCTTGCGTCGATTAAAGCGGTACACCCAGACGCTTGGCGACTTCTTCGTAGGCTTCGATGACGTCACCGAGGCCCTGGCGGAAGCGGTCCTTGTCCATTTTCTTCTTGGTGTCCTTGTCCCACAGACGGCAGCCGTCCGGGCTGAACTCGTCGCCCAGGACGATCGAGCCGTCGCTGAACACGCCGAACTCAAGCTTGAAATCGACCAGCAGCAGGCCGGCGTCGTCGAACAGTTTGCTCAGGACTTCGTTGACCTTGAGCGACAGTTCTTTCATGCGCGCCAGTTGCTCGGCGGTGCCCCAGCCGAATGCCACGACGTGGGATTCGTTGATGAACGGGTCGCCCTTGGCGTCGTCCTTCAGGAACAGTTCGAAGGTGTACGGGTTGAGTTTCATGCCCTCTTCGACGCCCAGGCGTTTTACCAGGCTGCCGGCGGCGTAGTTACGCACGACGCACTCGACCGGGATCATGTCGAGTTTCTTCACCAGGCACTCGTTGTCGCCCAGCAGTTTGTCGAATTGGGTCGGAATGCCGGCCGCTTCGAGTTTCTGCATGATGAAGGCGTTGAACTTGTTGTTCACCATGCCTTTGCGGTCGAGCTGCTCGATGCGCTTGCCGTCGAACGCCGAGGTGTCGTTGCGAAACAGCAGGATCAAGCGGTCAGCGTCGTCGGTCTTGTAAACCGATTTGGCTTTGCCGCGGTAGAGTTCTTCACGTTTTTCCATGATGGGCTCCGCTTGCTAAGTAGATGGGCTAGGCGATATGGCGCCAGTCGAGCCCTGAATCTTGATCGGCCAGTTGCAGCCAGTCCGGGTCGCACCCAAGGGTGTCGACGAAACATTGCCGGGCCAGCTGCGGCAGGTTGTTCTTGCTGCTCAGGTGGGCGAGAACCAGATGCTGCAAGCCCTGCCACCCCAACTCGGCCACCAGGAATGCCGCCTGATGGTTGTTCAAATGTCCCAGCTCGCCGCCCACCCGTTGCTTGAGAAAGTACGGATAGTGACCACGGGCCAGCATGTCGCGGCAGTGGTTGGACTCGATCATCAACGCATCGAGATCCCGATAGCCGTCCAGCACCCGCTCGCAGTAGGAACCCAGGTCGGTCAGCAGGCCGAAGCGCCGCTGCTCGTTATCACTGAATACATACTGTGTCGGCTCTTGCGCATCATGGGCCACGGCAATGACCCCGATGTTCAGTGCGCCGATCTGCAGCTGCTCGCCGCCGGCCAGAAAGCCTGCGGGTTCGATCGGTTTGCGCATCCCGCGCAGTGTGCCGCGACTGAGGTAGACCGGAAGATTGTAGCGCCGAGACAGCAAACCCACGCCATGCACGTGGTCGGCATGTTCGTGGGTTACGAGTATCGCGCTCAGTTGCGCCGGGTTCACACCCAGGCGCAACAGGCGTTTTTCGGTTTCCCGCAGGGAAAAACCACAATCCACCAGCACATACGTATCAGCGCTGGCGATCAGCGTGCCGTTCCCTTGGCTACCGCTGCCGAGAACGGCAAAGCGCATGTGATCAGCCCAGGTTGTCCTGAATCACGCTCAACACTTTGCGTGCCACATCGGCAGGCGCAACGGTGTTGATGTTCTTCTCGACGGTCACCTGAACGTTTTCACCGACCTTGCTCAGGCGAACCTGATAACGCTCGGCGCGGGCTTCAACTTCTTCCTTGGTCGGCGCACTGCCGAACAGGCTGCTGAAGAAACCAGGCTTGTCGTCTTTCTTCTCGGCTTTTTCGGCCAGGTTGATGTAGTACAGGCCCAGGCTGCGGTTGATGTCTTCAACGCGCCACTGACCTTGCTCCAGCGCACGACCGACGCTCGACCAGGCACGATCCAGATCCGGACCGACGTTCAGTACCGGGTTGCCGCTGCCGTCTTCGCTGAGGCTGACACGGCTTGGGGTATCGAAGTCACGCGAAGCCAGCATCGACACCGAACCGCCCTTCTCGGAGATCCGGCTCATGCTCGCGAGCATGTCGTCGACCAGCGCGGCGTCCAGGCCAGTGTTGACCGAACGGTTGGTGAAATCGACATCGGCGGTGCTGCCGGCAGGACGCTCGGCGCTGACCACGTAGATTTCACTGGTGTTGCGCTGCACGCCTGGCTCGATACGCACCCGCACGCGGGTTTCGCTGTCGGCACCGACACCGGCTGCGCTCAGGCGCTTGGCCATGGCGGCGGACAGTTCGTCGGAGTGCTGCCATTTAGTCGTGAACTCGCCGGTTTGCGGGCGCTGTTCATCCAGACGGAAACCGTTGTCCTGGAAGAACTGCACCGCCACTGGCCAGACTTCGGCCGGCTGATGCTGGGCCATGACCCAACGCGAGTCGCCGCTCTTCTGCAACGAGTAGTCGGTCGCGTCGGCAATCGCCGACAGCGGTTGTGGACGCGGCACCACGTATTCGCCCTTGGCGGTGTCATCAGCCACGTTGCGCGGGATCGGCAACAGCGGATCCAGACGCTTGGAGGTGCTGACATTCGGTGGCAGTTGCATCGGTGGAGTCTGTTGCGCTTCCAGGTAATCGCTACCACGGTCACGGAAATAACCTTCCGGGCCCCAGACCCATCCGCAGCCACTGGTGCTGGAGATAATCAAGGCAAGTGCGGAAAGTCCGGCCATTCGCTTCATGCGTTGTACTTCCTCAATTAAACCAGGACGCTGCACTGGCGCAGGGCCGTGCGAAGCGTTTCATGACAAGGAGCGCTCAGCCAGGTCAGCGGCAAGCGGATGCCTTCGTGCATCAGGCCCATTTCAACCAAAGCCCACTTCACCGGAATCGGGTTGGCTTCGATGAACAGGTCCTTGTGCAGCGGCATCAGTTTTTCGTTGATTGCCCGTGCGGTGTCGGCGTCGCCATTCAGCGCAGCCTCACACAGATCAGCCATTTCGCGCGGGGCGACGTTGGCGGTCACAGAGATATTGCCTTTGCCGCCCAGCAGGATCAGCTCGACCGCGGTCGGATCATCGCCGGACAGCACGATGAAGTCCTCGCTCACGCCGTCGATGATGGCTTTGGCGCGTTTCAGGTCGCCGGTGGCTTCCTTGATACCGATGATGTTCGGCACAGTGGACAGGCGAATCACGGTCTCGGCCTGCATGTCGCAGGAGGTGCGGCCGGGAACGTTGTAGAGAATCTGGGGAATGTCGACCGCTTCGGCAATGTGCTTGAAGTGCTGGTACAGGCCTTCCTGAGTCGGCTTGTTGTAGTACGGAACCACCAGCAGGCAGGCATCGGCGCCGGCTTCCTTGGCGTTGCGGGTCAGTTCGACGGCTTCGCGGGTCGAATTGGCGCCGGTACCGGCGATCACCGGAATACGGCCGGCAACCTGTTTGACCACGGCTTTGATGACGGCGATGTGTTCTTCTACATCAAGGGTTGCCGACTCGCCGGTGGTACCGACCGCGACAATGGCATGGGTGCCGTTTTCAAGGTGGAAGTCCACGAGTTTTCGGAGGCTGTCCCAGTCAAGACGCCCTTGTGCATCCATGGGTGTGACCAGTGCCACCATACTGCCCCGAATCATGAAAACGCTCCTGCCGGAAAAAGAGAGCGGTAATGGTACTGGCGCCAAGATGCTTGCACAAGCGAAGTACTGCGCCGCCATTCCCCTTGGCGTCGGTTTTCGCTACCCTTCAGACTTTGATCGGTACAGATCAGCTTGTACGTCGGGCTCCAGCCTCCCCTGTCGGCCACCCAGGCCCCGTTCCAGTGTCGCTGCTGCACGCTCTGCCTATATTGGAGCGAATTGCGAGCCATGGCCCGGGGCTTTCTGAATCGGCACGCGCAGACGCATCCCGACGGCCAACGCCCATCGACCTACCGACCGCTCATCGCTTTAGGAATGCTGCATGTCCACCCCCACAGTTCGCGAACAATTCCTTGTCATCAGTGCCCTTGGCGCCAACCCCATGGAGCTGACTAACGTCCTGTGCCGCGCCAGCCATGAAAATCGCTGCGCCGTCGTCACCTCCCGTCTGACTCGCCATGGCGAATGCAGCGCCCTGGTGCTGGAAATCTCCGGCAGCTGGGACGCCCTGGCCCGTCTCGAAGGCAGCCTGTCGGGCCTGGCCAAGCGCCACGCCTTTACCGTCAACGTGGTGCGCAGTGCCGCGCTGGAAAATCGCCCACAGGCCCTGCCGTACGTGGCCTATGTCAGTTCGGCGTATCGCCCGGACATCATCAACGAGCTGTGCCAGTTCTTCATGGATCACAACGTCGAGCTGGAAAACCTGACCTGCGATACCTATCAGGCGCCGCAGACCGGCGGCACCATGCTCAATGCCACATTCACTGTGACGCTGCCGGCCGGCACCCAGATCAGCTGGCTGCGCGACCAGTTCCTGGACTTCGCCGACGCAATGAACCTGGACGCGCTGATCGAACCCTGGCGCCCACAAAACCCAATGTAAGGAAGCTTTCATGGCCGTTGTCATCGACCAACCGGTTGCGGATTTCGAAGCACCTGCCACCAGCGGGCAGACCGTCAGCCTGTCCGCCCTGAAGGGCAAGCAAGTGGTGATCTACTTCTACCCGAAGGACAGCACCCCGGGCTGCACCACCGAAGGCCAGGGTTTTCGTGACCAGTACGCGGCGTTCCAGGCTGCCAACACGGAAATTTTCGGTATTTCCCGCGACAGCCTGAAATCCCACGAGAACTTCAAGTGCAAGCAGGAATTCCCGTTCGAGCTGATCAGCGACAAGGATGAAGCCGTCTGCCAACTGTTCGACGTGATCAAGCTGAAGAAGCTGTACGGCAAGGAATACCTGGGCGTTGATCGCAGCACTTTCCTGATCGACAAGAACGGTGTGCTGCGTCAGGAATGGCGCGGCGTGAAAGTGCCGGGGCATGTTGATGCGGTGCTGGCTGCGGCTCAGGCCCTGAATTAAGCCTGATATTTCTGCGTCGTTTTCACTGACGCTTTCACGAGCAAGCCCGCTCCCACATAGACCTCGGTCAACTGTGGGAGCGGGCTTGCTCGCGAAGGGGCCATAAGCCTCAACGAATAATCCGGCTTTAAAGTAACGGAGCTACAACCGGCTCCTTGCGCGGCCACGCATCCAGCACTGCCTTGAACAGCGTCGCCAGCGGAATCGCGAAGAACACCCCCCAGAATCCCCATAGCCCGCCAAACAACAGCACCGCGCAGATGATCGCCACCGGGTGCAGGTTGACCGCCTCGGAAAACAGCAACGGCACCAGCACGTTGCCATCCAGGGTCTGAATGATCCCGTAGACCGCCATCAGATAGATGAACTGATCGCTCCAGCCCCACTGGAACAAGGCAATCAGCAGCACCGGCACGGTCACCACCACCGCGCCGACGTACGGCACCACCACTGACACCCCGACCAGCAACGCCAGCAGCGCCGCATAGTTGAGGCCAAGGGCGACGAAGGCGATGTAGGTCACACCGCCACAGATCACGATCTCGATGACCTTGCCGCGAATGTAATTGGCGATCTGCCGATTCATTTCCTGCGCCACGCGGGTGATCAGCGCCCGCTCACGGGGCAGATAGCCGCGCACCCACTCGCCGATCATTGCCCGATCCTTGAGGAAGAAGAACACCAGGATCGGTACCAGCACCAGATAGATCATGATGTTGACCAGCAGCGGCAGGCTCGACAGCGAGAAGGTCAGCGCCCATTGGCCGAACTTGCCGATCTCGCCACGCGCCGCTTCGATGGCCTGCAGTACCTGCTCGTCGGAGACCAGATGCGGATAGCGCTCCGGCAGCAGCAACAGCAGCGACTGCCACTTGGCGAGCATGCCCGGAAGTTCGTTGAACAGCGTGATCAACTGATGCCACAGCAACGGCAAGACCACCACGATGAACACCAGCAACACGCCCATGAACAGCGCGAACACCAGCCCTACCGCCGCTGCGCCAGGCAAGCGCATGCGCTCAAGAGCGAGCACCAGTCCCTGCATCAGATACGCCAGCACCATCCCGGCCAATACCGGCGCGAGCATCCCTCCGAGGGTGAGCACCGCGGTAAAGGCAAGGAACAGCAGCACCGCCAGCACCACCGCCTCTTCATCGGAAAAGTAGCGCTGAATCCAGTCGCGTAACACTTTGAACATCAATAATCCTTAGGTCTTTTACGCTGTCGGTTTCAGGCTTTCTTCAACCAGTAACGGTAGACGCCTGCTTCGTCTTCTTCGCGCAGCAGCGTATGACCGGCCAGACGGGCAAAGGTGCGGAAGTCGCGCTGCGAGCCGGCATCCGTGGCGATCACCTTGAGCACCGCGCCACTGGGCAGCTTGTTGAGTTCCATTTTGGCCTTGAGCAACGGCAACGGGCAATTCAGACCACTGGCGTCCAGTTCACAGTCATGGGCTACAGGGTCGGTCATCGCGTCACTCCGGTTCGGGTAATTGAGCTGCCTAGAATATCTGGTCGCCAGCCCGGTGTCCGGCTACAGTAAGGTCTTTGTCTTCTAAGGCTTTGTGCATGACATTTCTGCGCCCTACCCTGCTGACGCTCGCTTGCCTGCTCGCCTCACCGGGCTTTGCCGACGATCTGCCGTCACTTGGCGACGCCAGTTCTGCCATTGTCTCACCGCAACAGGAATACCAGCTCGGCCGCGCCTGGCTGGCCATGTTGCGCAGCCAGGTTGCACAACTCAACGACCCGCAGCTCAAGGACTACGTCGAGTCCAGCGTCTACAAGCTGGTGGAAACCAGCCAGGTGACTGACCGCCGTCTGGAGTTCATCCTGATCAACAGCCCGCAACTCAACGCCTTCGCGGCGCCGGGTGGCGTGGTCGGGGTTAACGGCGGGCTGTTCCTCAACGCGCAGACTGAAGGCGAATACGCTTCGGTACTGGCCCACGAACTGGCTCACTTGTCGCAACGCCACTTCGCGCGCGGCGTCGAGGCTTCGCAGCGGATGCAGGTGCCGATGATGGCGGCGCTGCTCGCGGGGATCGTGATTGCCGCCGCCGGGGGCGGTGATGCCGGGATCGCGACCATCGCCGGTACACAGGCCGCAGCCATTCAGTCGCAACGCACCTTCTCGCGCCAGAACGAACAGGAAGCCGACCGCATCGGCATTCTCAACCTGGAAAAGGCCGGCTACGACCCGCGTTCGATGCCGACCATGTTCGAGCGCCTGATGCGCCAGTATCGCTTCGACGCGAAGCCGCCGGAATTTCTGCTGACTCACCCGGTCACCGAATCGCGTATCGCCGACACCCGCAACCGCGCCGAGCAGGCACCACAGGGCGGTATTGAAGACAGCATGCGCTATCAGTTGATTCGTGCCCGCGTCCAACTGATCTATGAAGAAACCCCGGGCCTGGGCGCCAAGCGCTTCCGCGCCCAACTGGACGAGAACCCGAAAAACGACGTGGCGCGCTATGGCCTCGCGATCGCCCAGATCAAAGGCGCTCAGCTCAATGAAGCGCGGGAGAACCTCAAGCAGTTGCTGGCCAAGTCGCCGAACGAGATCATCTACAACCTCGCGCAGATCGACCTGGACATCACCAACAACCGCCTTCCGGATGCGCAAACTCGGGTTGACCGGATGCTCACGCAATATCCGGGCAACTACCCGCTGAATCAGGTTCGCGTCGATCTGTTACTGAAACAGAATCGCACCGCCGACGCGGAGAAAGCCCTTGAAGGCCTGCTCAAATCCCGCCCGAACGATCCGGACGTGTGGTATCAGGTTGCCGAAACCCGTGGCCTGTCAGGGAACATCATCGGCTTGCATCAGGCTCGCGCCGAATACTTTGCGCTGGTGGGTGATTATCGTCAGGCGATCCAGCAGCTCGACTTTGCCAAACGCAAGGCTGGCAGCAACTTCCCGCTGTCCTCGCGGATCGATGCACGCCAGCGTGAGCTGATGGAGCAGGAGCGCATGATCAAGGACATGATGGGTTGAGTTTTCCTCCTCGAAACATTGTTTCAGGCATAAAAAAACCGCCTCTTTCGAGGCGGTTTTTTATTTCACCGCAACCGGATTATTCAGCCAGTTTGAAGGTGATGAAGCTGGCCCGGCCTTGACGCAGAACGCGCATCGACACCGAACGATTCTTCGGCAGCGCCTTGGCGATCTCGCCGAACTCCTTGGTGGAGCCGATGGCCTGGTTGTTCAGGTGAGTGATCACGTCACCCGGCTGCAGACCGATCAGGGCTGCAGGACCATCCTGGACGTCCTTGATGACCACGCCACCTTTGAGGTCGTAGGCTTTCTTCTGCTCATCGGTCAATTCGACCACCGACACACCCAGGCGGTTGCTGCTGCTTTCCGCGCCGGATTTCGGTAGCGATGCCAGCTCTTTGTCTTCGTCCGGAATTGCGCCGACTGTCAGCTCGACATTCTTGCGCTTGCCGTCACGAATCACTTCGAGGTTGGCCTTGGCGCCAGCCTTCAGCGCACCGACAAGGTGTGGCAGGTCGGCGGACATGACGATCGGCTGACCGTTCATGCTCAGGATCACGTCACCCACTTGCAGGCCGCCCTTGGCTGCCGGACCGTCATCCTGAATCTGCGCAACCAGCGCACCGGCCGGCTTATCAAGACCGAACGACTCGGCCAGATCCTTGTTTACTTCCTGGATGACCACACCCAGCCAACCGCGACTGACCTTGCCACCGCTTTTCAGCTGATTGGAAACGTCCATGGCTACGTCAATCGGGATGGCGAACGACACACCCATGAAACCACCGGAACGGGTGTAGATCTGCGAGTTGATCCCGACCACTTCACCATTCAGGTTGAACAGCGGGCCACCGGAGTTACCCGGGTTGATCGGCACGTCGGTCTGGATGAACGGCACGTAGTTTTCGTTCGGCAGGCTACGGCCGACGGCGCTGACGATGCCCTGAGTCACGGTATGGTCAAAGCCAAACGGCGAACCGATCGCTACGACCCACTGACCAGCCTTCAGGTCCTGGGACTTGCCGAGCTTGAGCACCGGCAGATCCTTGCCATCGATTTTCAGCAGGGCCACGTCGGAACGCGGGTCGGTGCCGATCAGCTTGGCTTTCATTTCACTGCGATCAGCCAGACGCACGAGGATTTCGTCGGCATCGGCAATCACATGGTTGTTGGTCAGGATGTAGCCATCCGATGAAATGATGAAGCCCGAACCCAGCGATTGTGCTTCACGCTGGCGATCACCGCGTGGCGAACGCTGCTGAGGCGGCATGCCACGTTCGAAGAACTCGCGCAGCATCGGCGGCAAGCCTTCCAGGTCAGGCATCTGCTGGTTCACTTTGCGATCCGGCAGCTTCTGCGTGGTACTGATGTTCACCACCGCAGGCGAGGCCTGTTCAACCAGTTGGGTGAAGTCCGGCAAGTCGGCCGCCTGGGCAGCGGGAACAGCCTGACCGAGCACCAGCACGGTGGCGAAAATGGAGAGATAAGACTTCAAGCTAAGTATCGACATACAGCTCCCGTTACGACGAGCAGGGTTAAGCGATATGGAGCAAGGAACACCGGGAACCGCGGGCCGGCATTTTTGTTCCGGGAACAACAGACAAGGCCAGAGCCGTGAGGCTCTGACCTATAAAAAACTTTCGGGTGATTTGCAAATGAAAATGCTGAGCAAACATTTCATCTACGTCTCGACGAAGAAGTGGAAATGACTGAAATCAGCTCACTGCTTGCTGGTTGCAGCGCCATCGTTGCGCATCGACAGGGCAATCCGTTCGGCCGTGCCAATGGGTATTTCACCGACCACCGTCACCATCATTTCGCCTTCAGGCGTGGTCAGGCGGCGGGACACAGCGACGGTCGGCCCGAGCTGTGTGCGGGTATCGGTGACTGTCGCGCCGTTCAACGGCTCGAGAAACACCGAAAACCGCGCCAGCCCGTCGTCATACATCAGGCTGCTGACCTGAGTCTTGGTTTCCGGGTCTTTGTGCGAGGTACTGCTCGTCAGCACAAACCCCGGAGGCAGCCAGTCCGAGTGCCAGACCTGGGCCGTCTTCACGGCGGAGGCCTTGTCACTGTCGAGGGTGATTGCCTTGCACTCGGTGCCAGGTTGCAGATCTTTGTCAGAAGGGGCATCAGCGGTATCAAGGCTGGTGAACTGGAAGCGCTCGAGTAACTGCCCCTTGTCATTGAGCAGCAACGACTTGAGTGGCAAACCAGTCTGTTTATCCAGATGCAGTTCGAAACCGTAGCGATGCTGGTCACGAGGCGTCAGCGAAACGATTACCGCATCACGCCCGGCCACGCGCGACTTGCCGATGACAGCAAGGTCATACCAGTTTTTCAGCTTTTGGGGATCAAGCGAACGAGCGGTCGAGTTGGGAGAGTCTCCCAACCCCGCAATCAGGGTGCCGCTGACGCATTGAGTATGTCCATCAACGCGCACGACTTCCTGCGCCGAGCCATCGAGCTGAAGCAAACGCTCGCGGACCTGGCCATTCTGGACACGATGCCAGATGTTGTGGGTAGAAAAACTACCGTTACGCTCGTATACGAAAGTGCCGTGGAAGCTTTGCTGCTGCTCGGCCTGACCCAGGCGGGTCAACCAGTCCTGAGCCTCGTCGGCATGGGCTGGAACAACGAACCAGCCGCCAAGCAGAAGCGAAAGTAGAGGTATGGCGCGCATGATCCTCCTTAACGGTTTTCCATGCTTGCTGCACGCGCATAAGGCAGTGCGCTTTCAGTACCTTTCAGTGCAGCCTGTTGGGCATGCTGACGCAGATAGCCTGGCAGACGCTGATCGTGCCAGCCTGGCTGACCTTGCAGTACGCCGTTGGCCATCGGGCCTGTGGTTTCCGAGCTTTCCTTGTAGCCCGCCAGAACAGCCGGGCCTTTGACCTGAGGCGCAACCAGCGAAGGCTGATTGGACTGCTGGGCCAGCTCGACGCCAGCGATTTCGTCCTGATTGTACAGGCGCACACCGGCCAGCACCGCAACAGTCACCGACGCTGCAACGGCCAGACGGCCAAGATTGCGCCACGGGCCACGGGATACTTTGGCTGGAGCCGTTTCGTCTTCCAGCGCAGCAGAAACTGCCGCAGCAATGTCCAGACGCGGAAGTAGCAGATCCTTGTGCATCGCTGCCCGAGCGATCTGATAACGAGCCCAGGTCTCACGGGTTTCAACATCGTCCAGTGCATTGATCACTCGACGCAATTCCAGTTCGTCCGCTTCGTTATCCATCACTGCGGACAGCGATTCCTGCAGGGCTTCACGACTCATGGCGTTCCTCTCTTGGCTGTCGCCGCTGTCTCAGTTTTCCTGCAACAACGGCTGCAGGGCTTTATCGATGGCCTCCCGGGCGCGGAAAATCCGGGAGCGCACGGTACCCACCGGACACTGCATGACGCTCGCAATGTCCTCGTAACTCAGACCATCGAATTCACGTAAAGTTAAAGCCGTACGTAAATCCTCTGGCAGTTGCTGAATGGTTCGATGGACGGTGCCTTCGATCTCATCCCGCAGCAATGCGCGTTCCGGTGATTCGAGATCCTTGAGGCCGTGATCGCCGTCGTAGAACTCCGCATCTTCAGAACTTACATCGCTATCCGGCGGCCGACGGCCGCGTGAAACCAGATAGTTTTTTGCCGTGTTGATGGCAATGCGGTAAAGCCACGTATAGAACGCGCTGTCTCCGCGAAAGTTTCCTAGCGCTCTGTAGGCCTTGATAAAGGCTTCCTGAGCCACATCCTGGGCTTCATGGGTGTCGTGCACGAAACGCACGATCAACCCGAGAATTTTGTGCTGATACTTCAGCACCAGCAGATCGAAAGCTCGCTTGTCGCCACGCTGAACGCGCTCGACCAGCTGCTGATCCTCTTCCTGGGTTAGCATGAACACTCCTCGATAAGCATGGAGGAGGCTTGCATAACTAAACGACCAGACTTGCAAACATAGACTCGGGCTTTTCGCAAAAGTTCTCCCCCTCCAGGCAAGTTTCCTGCGGGCTCTGATTTGGCACGCACGAAAAACGCAGCGCGGGATAAACCGGCTGCGCGAATAATCTTGTCATCGGTTCGCCGGCAAAACCCAATTCGCAGGTTTTGCATTGAAGCCGACACTGTCCCGTGCTTCAGGCAACGGACTATTGATCTTGGGCCTCTGGCAAAAGTTCCAATTATTTATAGCCGCGCTTAAGCGACATTGAGCGACCGTGCGCGGAAAAAGCCTGTTTCATCCTCGATACAGTCGCCTTTTCCCAAAACGACGGAAAAAAACGTCCGACGAAGCGTCAAGCTTTTGTCGTCACAGTAGTTTCACAATGCCATACGAGCCCGGCTATTGTGCCGCTCCCCCCCTCTATATACTAGTGGGCTGTGTGGCTGTCTTGACTCGCCGATCCAGCTGTCTTGCGCCACCCCCGATCCGGGTCGCTTTGAGCGGAATCCTGAAATGAGCCAACAGTTTCAACACGATGTTCTGGTCATTGGCAGCGGCGCTGCCGGTTTGAGTCTCGCGCTGACCCTGCCGGGTCACTTGCGCATTGCCGTATTGAGCAAAGGCGATCTGGCCAACGGCTCGACCTATTGGGCCCAGGGCGGTGTCGCTGCCGTGCTGGACGATACCGATACTGTCGAATCCCACGTCGACGACACCCTTAACGCCGGCGGCGGTCTGTGCCATGAAGACGCAGTGCGCTTCACCGTCGAGCACAGCCGCGAAGCCATCCAGTGGCTGATCGACCAGGGCGTGCCCTTCACCCGCGACGAACAGTCCGGAACCGAAGACGGCGGTTTCGAATTCCACCTGACCCGTGAAGGCGGTCACAGCCATCGGCGCATCATTCACGCAGCCGATGCGACCGGTGCAGCGATTTTCACCACCCTCCTCGCCCAGGCCAGAGAGCGCGCCAATATCGAGTTGCTTGAGCAACGGGTTGCCGTTGATCTGATCACCGAACGCCGTCTGGGCATGGACGGCGAGCGTTGCCTCGGCGCCTATGTGCTGAATCGCGCGACCGGCGAAGTCGACACCTACGGCGCGCGCTTCGTGATCCTTGCGTCAGGCGGCGCGGCCAAGGTCTACCTCTATACCAGCAACCCCGACGGCGCCTGTGGTGATGGCATCGCCATGGCCTGGCGCTCGGGTTGCCGGGTAGCGAACCTGGAATTCAATCAGTTCCACCCCACTTGCCTGTATCACCCGCAGGCCAAGAGTTTCCTGATCACAGAAGCACTTCGTGGCGAAGGCGCGCACCTGAAGCTGCCCAACGGCGAACGTTTCATGCCGCGTTTCGATAAACGTGCCGAACTGGCGCCACGCGACATCGTCGCCCGGGCCATCGACCATGAAATGAAGCGCCTGGGCGTCGACTGCGTCTATCTCGATATCAGCCACAAGCCTGAAGCGTTCATCAAAAGCCACTTCCCGACTGTCTACGAACGCTGCCTGGGTTTCGGCATCGACATCACCAAGCAACCGATCCCGGTCGTACCGGCAGCGCACTACACCTGTGGTGGGGTGATGGTCGACCAACACGGTCGCACCGACGTGCCGGGGCTGTACGCGATCGGCGAAACCAGCTTCACCGGTCTGCATGGTGCCAACCGCATGGCCAGCAACTCGCTGCTCGAATGTTTCGTCTATGCCCGCTCGGCGGCAGCGGACATTCTTGCGCAACTGGATGACGTCACCGCGCCAAACGCCCTACCCGAGTGGGACGCCAGCCAGGTGACCGATTCCGACGAAGACGTGATCATCGCCCACAACTGGGACGAGCTGCGTCGGTTCATGTGGGACTACGTAGGCATTGTGCGCACCAACAAGCGCCTGCAACGGGCTCAGCACCGCGTGCGTCTGTTGCTGGACGAGATCGACGAGTTCTACAGCAACTATAAAGTCAGCCGCGACCTGATCGAGCTGCGTAATCTGGCGCAAGTTGCCGAACTGATGATCTGCTCGGCCATGGAGCGCAAGGAAAGTCGTGGACTGCATTACACCCTCGACTACCCGAACCTGCTGCCCGAGGCGCTCGACACTATTCTGGTGCCGCCCACCTACGCCGGCTGAACTTGAGCCGCACCCGCAGGCGTCGATGCACATCGGCTGCCTGCGAGTCTCGCGGCACACAGATCGAGCGCACCCGCCGCTCCCCGCGCAAACGAAAACGCAGCACCACAATCAGTGGCAACGCCAGGCTGTCGGGGCGCAACTGCACCGCCTGCCAGCCACCCGCCTGATTCCATAACTGCCAGCCATCGGCGTCGCGGCGCAATCCGCAAAAAGCCTGCGGATGCTTCAGCAGAATTTGCCGTGGCACCACCCACGCGGCGTGCAGCAGACAGGCGAAAGCCCCGAGCAGACTGGCCCAGTGTGGAATCGACAGGAGAAACAAGGCACCCAAAGCGAACGCCTGGGCCAACAGATACGCCGCCAGCAACTGCCGTGAGGCATGCCAGCGGCATTCGAACGTGTTACTTGGGCTGAACACGGTCCAGGATCATCCGCACCATGCGCTGCAGCTCAGGGTCTTCGGACTCGCTGCGCTCCATGAACCAGCCGAACATATCCTGATCCTCACAGGTCAGCAGACGGACATACAAGTCGCGATCGACCTGGTTGAGGTGCGGATAGACCTCTTTCACGAACGGCACCAGCAGCACGTCAAGTTCCAGCATGCCACGGCGGCTGTGCCAGAAGAGGCGATTGAGTTCAACTTGTTCGACCATGGAGCCCTCCTCAAATAGGCGCGCAGTATACAGCCCCGGCGCGGGTCGCACAGTCGGCTTTGGTCGGGCACCACCGATCCTTTATCAACTACCCATTTCAACAACGCGCCCTTATGATGTGCCCCAGACTTTTTACCCTGCGATGACCCATGGCCGATTCTGCTTTTTTCTGCACCCTGTCTCATGAAGGCGTACTCGCGGTTCGCGGCGTGGATGCCGGCAAATTCCTGCAAGGCCAATTGACCTGCAACATCAATTACCTCAGCGACAGCCAGGCCAGCCTGGGCGCGCGCTGCACGCAAAAAGGCCGGATGCAGTCGAGCTTCCGTATTTTGCTCGAAGGTGACGGCGTGCTGCTGGCGATGGCCAGCGAACTGCTGGAGCCACAACTGGCGGATCTGAAAAAGTACGCGGTGTTCTCCAAATCCAAACTGACCGACGAAAGCGCCGCCTGGGTGCGTTTTGGCCTGGAGCACGGCGACGCTGCGTTGGCCAGCCTGGGTCTGAACCTGCCAGGCGAAACCGACAGCGTGGTGCGCAACGCAGGCCTGATCGCGATTCGCGTCTCGCCGGATCGCGCCGAACTCTGGGTACCGGCCGATCAAGCCGATGCCATCAAGGCCAAATTGGCCGCCGCCCTGCCTGAAGGCGAGTTGAACCAATGGCTGCTGGGGCAAATCCGCGCCGGTATCGGCCAGGTCATGCCGACCACCCGCGAGCTGTTCATCCCGCAGATGCTCAACCTGCAGGCCGTCGGTGGCGTGAGTTTCAAGAAAGGCTGCTACACCGGCCAGGAAATCGTCGCGCGCATGCAGTACCTCGGCAAGCTCAAGCGTCGTCTCTATCGCGTGCAGCTGGACGCGAGCGAACTGCCGGAGCCGGGCACCCCGCTATTCGCCCCAAGCCATGGCAGTGCCATCGGCGAAGTGGTGATTGCTGCCCGCGCCGAAGAAAAAATTGAACTGCTGGCGGTGTTGCAGGCCGAAGCTGCCGAAGCGGGTGATTTGCACTTGGGCGCCCTCGAAGGGCCAGCTCTGCATTTGCTCGACTTGCCCTACGAACTGGATCGCGACCGCGAAATCCAGCGCTGATCGCAGCTTTTGTTGCAACACCCTAGAGAGTCCACATGAGCGAGCTGGCGGATAAGGTCCAACAGGATTTGGTTGAGGCCATCGATAACGATGACCTGGTTCTGCCAACGTTACCGGAAGTGGCCCTGCAAATTCGCAAGGCCGCCGAAGACCCGGAAATCAGCGTCAGCACCCTGAGCAAAGTGATTGGCCGCGACACGGCGCTGTCGGCGCGCCTGATCAAAGTGGTCAACAGCCCGTTGCTGCGCGCGACCCAGGAAGTCACCGATCTGCACACCGCGATCACCCGGCTGGGTGTCAACTACAGCAGCAACCTGGCGATCGGTCTGGTGATGGAACAGATCTTCCACGCCCGCTCCGAAGTGGTCGAACAGAAGATGCGCGAAGTCTGGCGCAAGAGTCTGGAAATCGCCGGTGTCAGCTATGCGTTGTGCCGTCGGCATACCCAACTCAAGCCTGATCAGGCAGCACTCGGTGGACTGGTACATCAGATCGGTGTGCTGCCGATTCTGACCTACGCCGAAGATCACTACGAACTGCTGTCGGACCCGGTCAGCCTCAATCATGTGATCGACCATATTCATCCGCTGCTGGGCGACAAGCTGTTGCGGGTCTGGGAGTTTCCCGAGCAACTGGTGGCGTTGCCGGGGCTGTACCTGGATTTCAAACGCGACTCGGCGCACATCGATTACGTCGATCTGGTGCAGGTGGCGAGTCTGTATTGCCACAAAGACAACGATCATCCGATTGCACGGATTGATCCGCTCAGCGTGCCGGCGTTCAGGAAACTGGGGATCGATCCGGAGAACAAGCAATTGTGCGCGGATCTGGAAGAGTCGCGGACGATGTTTTACTGACCTGTGGCGAGGGAGCTTGCTCCCGCTGGGCTGCGAAGCGGCCCCAAAACCAGGCGGCCTCCCTTCATCAGGCAAACCTTGCACTCAGGGATCACGACTGCTGCGCAGCCGAGCGGGAGCAAGCTCCCTCGCCACAAAAGCCATCTCGGCTGCTATCCGGCGATAAAACTCACTCGAACCTTCAAACCGGCCTGCTCGCCATCATGCAACGTGATCTGCGCCAGATGCGCCCGGCAGATTTCCCCGACAATCGCCAGCCCCAACCCTGAACCCGCGACCTGCTGATTGCGCCGGTAGAAGCGTTCAAACACTCGATCACGCTCCTCCAGCGGAATCCCCGGCCCGTCATCTTCAACCTCAAGCACCGCCGGTGCCGCGACCCGCAGAATCACATTGCCGCCCGGCGGCGTATGCGCCAGCGCGTTGTCCACCAGGTTGCTGAGCAGTTCATTGAGCAACGTCGGTTCACCCCGCAACCACACCGGCTCATCCGCCTCCAGCGCCAGCGCGACCCCACGAGCATGCGCCAAGGGCGCCATGGCCATGCCCAATTCGCGGGCCAATTGACTCAGATCCAGCAGTTGCGCGCCGCCCTCGGCAATCGCCCGCGCACCGTTTTCCACGCGAGCCAGCGACAGCAGTTGATTGGCCAGATGAGTCAGGCGATCGGTGCTTTGCGCAGAGGACTCCAGGGTACTGCGCCAGGTTTGCGGTTCCGTCGAACGCAGCCCCAACTCCAGCCGCGCCTTCAACGCTGCCAACGGCGTACGCAGTTCGTGTGCGGCATCAGCGATGAACTGCGCCTGCCGTTCGAACTGCCCGCGCAAACGCTCGGTGAAATGGTTGAGTGCACGCACCAGCGGCCACAATTCGCGCTGCACTTCCACCAGCGGCAGCGGCCGGAGGTCGTCCGACTGTCGTTCTTCCACCGCCGTGCGCAAACGCTCCAGCGGACGTAGCGCCGCACTCACTGCAAACCACACCAGCAACAAGGCGCCGATCGCGAGCATGCCCAGGCGCAGCAGCGTATCGGCCGCCAGACTGCGAGCCATGCTGACCCGCGCCTCGTCGGTTTCCGCGACACGGATTTCCGCCATGCCATTCATGTTCGGTTCGGTGACGGCCTTGAGCAGACTGACCACACGCACGTTCTGCCCGCGATACGTCGCGTTGTAGAAACGCGCCAGCGCTGGATAGCTGTCGGTTCTCGGGGTGCCGGGTGGCGGCCCGGGGAGGTTTTCGTAGCCGGAAATCAGCTTCTGATGGATGTCGTTGACCTGGTAGTAAATCCGCCCGGCGCTGTCGTAGGCGAACGTATCGAGGGCCACGTAGGGCACGTCGGCACTGAGCGTGCCGTCGCGTTGCGAGAGGCCGGCGGCGATGGTCCGCGCCGAGGCCAACAGAGTGCGGTCGTAGGCCGTGTCGGCGGCTTCGCGCCCGTTCCAGTACGCGCTCAAACCACTGGCGAGCATCAACACCACCAGCAACAACGCGAGGTTCCACAGCAACCGCCAGCGCAGGCTGCTGGGCTTATGCATCGCGGCTTTCCAACAAGTAACCGAGGCCACGGAAAGTCACGATCGCCACCGGTTGGCCGTCGAGTTTCTTGCGCAGGCGATGCACGTAGATTTCGATCGCGTCGGGGCTGGCTTCTTCATCGAGACCAAATACCTGTGCGGCCAGTTGCTCTTTGCTCATCACCCGCCCCGGACGGGCGATCAACGCTTCGAGCACCGCCTGTTCGCGAGAGGTCAACGTGAGCAGTTCTTCGCCGAGGCTGAAGCGCCGGGTGTCGAGGTCGTAGGCCAGTACGCCGCAACGCTGTTGACGCTCGCCACCGAGCACGCTGCGTCGCAGCAAGGCTTTGACCCGGGCTTCGAGCTCGGTCAGTTCGAACGGTTTGGCCAGGTAATCGTCGGCGCCGAGATTCAAGCCGTGGACCCGGTCCTTCACATCGCTGCGCGCCGTCAGCATCAACACCGGCAGGTTCTTGCCGCGTGCGCGCAAGCGCGCCAGCACCTCGAAACCGTCCATGCGCGGCAGACCGACATCAAGGATCGCCATCGCGTATTCCTCGCTGCCCAGCGCCAGGTCGGCGGCCACCCCATCGTGCAGTACGTCCACGGTCAGACCGGTGCTCTTGAGCGCCTGAGCGACACTTTCGGCCAGTTGCAGATGGTCTTCGACGAGCAGGACACGCATGGATCGTTACCTCATTCACGGATGGCCGACGCCATTCTTTGCCGCGGAGTTTACAGCCGCAACCGCCGCTGTGAAGCCCGAAAACCGCGAAATCCGGCTGAAAGGTTAGTGAAAGGTTAGCCCGCTAGAGTCCGCCCACGGACAGTTCCGACTGCCGTAGCTGCTGCCACACAGCGATACGAAAAACGCCCCGATGCGTTTTCGACCAATAAGAACAATAAACGGAGTACACCCGCATGCCGTCCTTGCAGACCAAGGCTCTCAAGCCTGTTCGTCCTTCTCGTTTGCGCCACGCCACCCTCGCCAGCACTGCTGCCCTCGCCGGTTTTTCGCCGCTGAGCTACGCCGACTTCATCGAAGACAGTTCCGCCACCTTCGAAACCCGCAACATGTACTTCAACCGCGACTTTCGCGATGGCACCAGTGCCCAGCAATCCAAGCGCGATGAATGGGCGCAGGGTTTCATGCTCAATCTGCAATCGGGTTACACCGACGGCACGGTGGGGTTCGGTGTCGATGCGCTGGGCATGTTGGGAGTCAAACTTGATTCGAGCCCGGATCGCACCGGCACCGGCCTGCTGCCGACCCACGATGACGGACGCGCGGCGAACGAATATTCGAAAGTCGGCCTGACCGGCAAAGTGAAAATCTCCGCCACCGAACTGAAAATCGGCAGCCTGATTCCGGAACTGCCGATCCTCAAACCGAACGACGGGCGCATCCTGCCGCAGACCTTTGAAGGCGGGTTGCTGACCTCAAAAGAGATCAAGAACCTGACCTTCACCGGCGGGCGTCTGGAGAAAGCCAAGGATCGCGACAGCACCGATTTCGAGGACATCGCCCTCAACAACAAGAACAGCCGTTTCGCTGGCACCGTGGCCGGCAAGCATTTCGATTTCGCCGGCGTGGACTACAAGTTCACCGACAAGATCACCGGCAGTTACCACTTCGCCCAGCTCGACGAAGTCTATAACCAGCACTTCTTCGGTCTGGTCGCCTCGCGGCCAATGGGGCCGGGCACGTTCGCCACCGACCTGCGCTTTGCGGTCAGTGACGATCAGGGCGCGGCCCGTGGTGGCGAGATCGACAACCGCTCGCTCAACGGTCTGGTCAGCTATGCGCTGAGCGGCCACAAATTCACCGCTGGTTATCAGCACATGTCTGGCGACAGCGCGTTCCCGTATGTCGATGGCAGCGACCCGTACCTGGTCAACTTCGTGCAGATCAATGACTTCGCCGGCGCCGAAGAACGCTCGTGGCAGGCGCGTTACGATTTCGACTTCGCCCGCCTCGGCATCCCGGGCCTGTCATTCATGAGCCGTTACCTGAGCGGTGACAACATCAAGCTCAAGAATGGCGACGAAGGCAAAGAGTGGGAGCGCAACACCGAGATCAAATATGTAGTACAAAGCGGCGCCCTGAAGGACGTTGCCGTGCGTCTGCGCAATGCCACTTACCGTTCCAACTACTCCGCTCGCGATGCCGATGAAGTGCGGCTGCTGGTGAGCTATAGCGTTGCCCTTTGGTAATTCAGTACGTCCATAACAACAACTCCCAAGGAGACATAGATGAACTTATCACTGCGTAAAGTTGCTCTAGCCGCCGGCGTCATGCTGTTCGCTGGCCAACTGATGGCCGAACCAAAACGCCCCGAATGCATCGCACCGGCCTCCCCCGGCGGTGGTTTCGACCTGACTTGCAAACTGGCGCAAAGCGCGCTGGTCAACGAAAAACTGCTGACCAAACCGATGCGCGTGACCTACATGCCCGGTGGTGTCGGCGCGGTGGCGTACAACGCGGTGGTGGCCCAGCGCCCGGCCGACGCCGGGACGCTGGTGGCATGGTCCAGCGGTTCGTTGTTGAACCTGGCGCAAGGCAAGTTCGGTCGTTTCGATGAAACCAACGTGCGCTGGCTGGCCGCCGTCGGCACCAGCTACGGCGCCATCGCGGTGAAAAGCGATTCGCCCTACAAGACTCTAGACGATCTCGTTCAGGCGCTGAAGAAAGATCCGAGCAAAGTGGTGATCGGTTCCGGCGGTACGGTCGGCAGTCAGGACTGGATGCAGACCGCACTGATCGCCAAGGCCGCCGGAATCAACCCGCGAGACCTGCGTTACGTCGCCCTCGAAGGCGGCGGCGAAATTGCCACCGCGCTGCTTGGCGGTCACATCCAGGTCGGCAGTACCGACATCTCCGACTCCATGCCGCACATCCAGAGCGGTGACATGCGTCTGCTCGCGGTGTTCGCCGATAAACGCATCGACGAACCGGAAATGAAAGACATCCCGACCGCTCGCGAGCAGGGCTACGACATCGTCTGGCCGGTGGTGCGCGGTTTCTACCTCGGGCCAAAAGTCAGCGACGAAGACTACGCCTGGTGGAAAGACGCCTTCGACAAACTGCTGGCCTCGGACGATTTCGCCAAGCTGCGCGATCAGCGTGAACTGTTCCCGTTCGCCATGACCGGCCCGGAGCTGGACACCTACGTGAAGAAACAGGTGGCGGACTACAAAGTGCTGGCCAAAGAGTTCGGCCTGATTCAGTGATCGTCTCTCTCTAGCCGCCGTGGCCTCGCGCATCGAGGCCTCGGCACAGGAGTTTCCCATGCTCTTACAACGCATTTTCGCCTCGGTGCTATTGCTGGCCTGCGTCGGCCTGGCGCTGATGGCGTGGCCGTATCAAGCGGCTTTTTCTTATGAACCGGTCGGCCCGCGTGCCTTTCCCCTGCTGATGCTCGGCTTGATGGGCGTGGCGCTGCTGTACATGGTGTTCCGCCCGGCACCGATCAAACACAGCGAAGACGAGCCACCGCTGGATCGCCAAACCCTGACCAAGATCGGCATCTGCGTCGTCCTGCTGCTGGTGTTCGCCGGCCTGTTCGAACCGCTGGGCTTCATCCTCAGCAGCATCCTGATCGGCATCCCGATGGCGCGCCTGTACGGCGGTCGCTGGCTGCCCAGCATCGTGGTGACAACGTTGATGGCCATCGGTCTGTACCTGCTGTTCGACCGTCTGATGGACGTTCCGCTGCCTCTGGGCCTGCTCGACGTTCTGGAGAACTGATATGGATACTCTCGGTTATTTGGGTCAGGGCTTCGGCGTCGCGCTGAGTCCGTACAACCTGGTCACGGCCCTGACCGGCACGCTGATCGGCACCGTGGTCGGGCTGTTGCCGGGCTTGGGCCCGATCAATGGCGTGGCCCTGCTGATCCCGATCGCGTTCGCCCTTGGCCTGCCACCGGAGTCGGCACTGATTCTGCTGGCGGCGGTGTATCTGGGCTGCGAATACGGCGGGCGGATCAGCTCGATCCTGCTGAACATTCCGGGCGAAGCCTCCACCGTGATGACCACCCTCGACGGTTATCCGATGGCGCGTCAGGGTCTGGCCGGTGTCGCCCTGTCGCTGTCGGCGTGGAGTTCGTTCATCGGTGCGTTCATCGCCACCTGCGGCATGGTGCTGTTCGCCCCGCTGCTGGCGAAATGGGCGATTGCCTTCGGCCCGGCAGAATACTTCGTGCTGATGGTGTTCGCGATTGTCTGCCTCGGCGGCATGGCCGGCGATCGACCGCTGAAGACCTTTATTGCGGCGCTGATCGGGCTGTTCCTGTCGACCGTCGGCATCGACGCCAACAGCGGCGTGTACCGCTTCACCGGCAACAACATTCACCTGACCGACGGCATCCAGTTCGTGGTGTTGGTACTGGGGCTGTTCTCGGTCAGTGAAATCCTCCTGCTGCTGGAAAAAACCCATCGCGGTCAGGAAGCGGTGAAGGCCACCGGGCGCATGATGTTCAACTTCAAGGAAGCGGCGTCGGTGTTCGTGGTGAACATCCGTTGCGGCTTGCTGGGTTTCATCATGGGCGTGTTGCCGGGCGCCGGCGCGACGCTGGCCAGTGCCGTGGCCTACATGACCGAAAAACGCATCGCCGGTGCCGGCGGCAAATTCGGTCAGGGTGACGCCCGTGGCCTCGCCGCTCCGGAAACCGCGATCGGCGCTTCGGCCTGCGGTGCGCTGGTGCCGATGCTGACCCTCGGCGTACCCGGTTCCGGCACTACCGCCGTGATGATCGGCGCGCTGTCGCTGTACAACATCACTCCAGGGCCGCTGTTGTTCCAACAACAACCGGACATCGTCTGGGGCCTGATTGCCTCGTTGTTCATTGCCAACATCATGCTGGTGATCCTCAACATCCCGATGATCCGCATCTTCACCCGCATCCTCGCCGTGCCGAACTGGGCACTGGTGCCGGTGATCGCGATCATCACCGGAATCGGCGTGTACGCGGTGCATGCGACCACCTTTGACCTGTTCCTCATGGTCGGCATCGGCATCTTCGGCTACATCCTGCGCAAGCTGGATTTCCCGCTGTCGCCGGTACTGCTCGGGTTCATTCTTGGCGGGCTGATGGAGCAGAACCTGCGTCGCGCGCTGTCGATCTCCAACGGTGCGCTGGAAATCCTCTGGTCGAGCCCGATCACCTTCGGTGTCTGGGTCCTGACCGCGATCATGTTGCTGATGCCGCTGCTGCGCATCTGGCGCAAACGCTCGGCAGCGCAACGCGCCATCGCCGATGTCTGATCGCTCCTCCCTCAGAAGCTGGTGGGCCACCCCGCTGGTCGGTCTGCTTGGCGGTTTTATCGCCAGCCAGATCGGCTGGCCACTGCCATGGATGGTCGGCTCGCTGCTGGCGATCATCCTGGTGCGCTGCCTGACACCCTGGCAATTGACCGAGATCCCTGGCGGGCGCAAATGCGGCCAATGGATTGTCGGCATCGGCATCGGCCTGCACTTCACCCCGGTGGTGATGGAGCAGGTGCTGAGTCACTTCGGTTTGATCTTCTTCGGTGCGCTGGTCACCAGTCTGTCGGCGGTGGTCGGCGTGTGGTTGATGCGCCGTACCGGCGAGGATCGCGCCACGGCGTTTTTCTCGAGCATGCCCGGTGGCTCAGGCGAGATGGTCAATCTCGGCGCTCGCAATGGCGCGCTGCTCAGCCATGTGGCGGCGGGGCAGAGTCTGCGGGTGCTGGTGGTGGTGCTGTGCGTGCCGGCTGCGTTCAAGTATCTGCTGGGCGACGGCACGCCGATTTCCCACGCCGGCAACGTCGATTGGCGCTGGCTGGCGCTTCTGTTTCCTACAGGCGCCCTGCTCGCCTGGCTCTGGCAACGCTTGCGTCAACCCAATCCGTGGCTGTTCGGCCCGTTGCTGGTCAGTGCCACGGTGAGCATTGCCTGGGATTTGCACATCGGCCTGCCGGATGGCGGCAGCCAGATCGGCCAATGGCTGATCGGCAGCGGGCTGGGCTGTCACTTCAACCGACAGTTCTTCCGCCACGCGCCGTCATTCATGGGACGTACGCTGATCGGCACGGCACTGACCATGTTGATCGCGACATTGGCGGCGTTGGGTTTGAGTGCCCTGACCCATCTGGATTTGCGTTCGCTGACGCTGGGCATGATGCCCGGCGGAATCGCCGAAATGAGCCTGACGGCGGAGACCCTGCAACTGTCGGTACCGCTGGTGACGGCGATGCAGGTAATGCGGTTGCTGTTTGTGCTGTTTCTGGCGGAGCCGTTGTTCAAGTATTGGAACCGTAATCCCGAGTAACACCGATAGACCGAGTTGCCTTCTTCGCGAGCAAGCCCGCTCCCACATTGTTTATGTGCATGCCGCAAAACCAATGTGGGAGCGGGCTTGCTCGCGAAGGGGCCGGCCCGGTCATCCAGTCAAACCGGCGGCAACCGCCACTCGATCGGCGCCTCGCCATTCTGCTCAAGAAACTTGTTGGTCCGGCTGAAGTGCCCACAACCCAGGAAGCCTCGATAAGCCGACAACGGCGACGGATGCACCGACGTCAGCACCAGGTGCTTGGTCGCGTCGATCAGCTTCTGCTTGCTCTGCGCATGCGCGCCCCACAGCATGAACACCAGATGCGGCTGGCGTTCGCTGACCACCTCAATGATCCGGTCAGTGAAGAACTGCCAGCCCTTGTCCTTATGCGCGTTGGCATTGGCCCGCTCGACGGTCATGGTGGTGTTGAGCATCAACACGCCCTGATCGGCCCAGCTCTGCAGGTAGCCGTGGTTGGGAATGTCGATGTTCAGGTCGCGCTTCAACTCTTTATAGATGTTGACCAGCGACGGCGGAGCCGGCACGCCGGGTTGCACCGAAAAGCACAGGCCATGGGCCTGGCCCGGGCCGTGGTACGGGTCCTGGCCGAGGATCACCACTTTGACTTTATCCAGCGGCGTCGAATTCAGCGCGTTGAAAATCAGCGGGCCCGGCGGATAGATTTCCTTGCCGGCCGCCCGCTCCTGCTGCAGAAAAGTGCGCAACTCTGCCATGTAAGGCTGGTCGAACTCAGCACGCAGTGCCTCCTTCCAGCTCGGTTCGAGTTTGATACGGTCGTCAGCAGTCATGGTCATACCCGGCAAAAACAATGGGGCGAACCCTAGGAAAGCCGACCACGCTTGTCAATTGATCTGACGCAGATCCGGCACTTTCCCACACAGCGATCATACTGATCGTTCAAATTCCCGATCGAGGTCACGATGAATCTGCACTTCGAAGAACTCACCGGCACCGACGGCGCCCGCCTCGGGATCGCCAGCCTGGACGCTGAAAAATCGCTCAATGCGCTGTCCTTGCCGATGATCAACGCCCTGAGCGACAAGCTGAACGCCTGGGCCAAGGATCCACAAATCGTCTGCGTATTGCTGCGCGGCAACGGCGCCAAGGCGTTCTGCGCCGGCGGCGAAGTGCGCAGCCTGGTGGAAGCCTGTCGCGCCCATCCCGGTGAAGTCCCACCATTGGCCGCGCAGTTTTTCGCCGCCGAATATCGCTTGGACTACAGCCTGCACACTTACCCCAAACCGCTGATCTGCTGGGGCCACGGTTACGTGCTCGGCGGCGGCATGGGCCTGTTGCAAGGCGCCAGCACGCGAATCGTCACGCCGAGCAGTCGTCTGGCGATGCCGGAGATCACCATCGGTCTGTATCCGGACGTCGGGGCCAGTTGGTTTTTGTCACGGTTGCCGGGCAAGCTCGGCTTGTTCCTTGGTCTGACCGGAGCGCACATGAACGGGCGTGATGCGATCGATCTCGATCTGGCCGACCGCTTTCTGCTTGAAGAGCAGCAACCACAGCTGATCGAAGGCCTGCTGCAACTCAACTGGCAGGAACAGACCGATATGCAGCTCAACAGTCTGCTCAAGGCCCTGCAACAGGAAGCCGTGGAGCAGATGCCCGAGGCGCAGTGGTTGCCGCGCCGCCGGCAGATCGACGAACTGCTCGACGTCAGCGACGTCACCTGCGCCTGGAAAGCCATCAGCCTGCAACGTGACAGCAGCGACCCGCTGATCGCCCGTGCTGCGAAAACCATGAGCGAGGGTTCGCCACTGACCGCGCACCTGGTCTGGGAGCAAATCATCCGTGCGCGCCACCTGTCGCTGGCCGAAGTCTTTCAGATGGAATACACCCTGAGCCTCAACTGCTGCCGGCATCCGGAATTCAGCGAAGGGGTGCGGGCGCGACTGATCGACAAGGATCAGAAACCGCACTGGCATTGGCCAGACGTTAATACCGTGCCGGACGCGGTGGTGGAAGCGCACTTTCACAAGGTCTGGGAAGGTCGGCATCCGTTGGCGGATCTGACGAGCTACTGATTGCCCGGCAAGTCGCAGGCACAAAAAAAGCGGCGCTCAATGCGCCGCTTTTTTGTTTGCGGATGATTACCAGCGACCGCCTCGCCCGCCGTGGTCACCCCGATCACCGTGATGATCACGGCCACCACGGTCGCGATCCCAACCACCGCCACGGTGGCCGTCCCAACGCCCGCGATCATTGTCGTGCCAGCGACGGCTCTCGTAGTAGCGCGGGGCCGGCTGGTAGTAGCGCGGTTGCGAGTAATACCGTGGCGCGGGCTGGTAGTAACGCGGCGCGGGCTGATAGTAGCGCGGGGCCGAGTAATACGTGCTGCCACCGCTGTAATACGTGCCACCAGTGTTGTAGTACGCCGGAGCGGGTGAGGTGTAGACCTCCGAGCTGTAATAACTGTCTGCGTAGGAGTAGGGAGCGCAACCGGCAACGGAAAACATCATCGCAGCAAGTAGAAGAATTCGTCGATACATGGCGGCCTCCTGGACCGCGGGTAGCCGCACCAGCGACGCTGGCAGGCATCAGTCGTTTATTCGGTGACTGACGAAATATCTGACAGCGTTTTCCGAATCTGGTGCGCTTCCGTAACAAGTTGAAACATGTGATTGATGAAATCCTGTTCATTTGCAAAACACTGTCATTCAGCCGCCGATCAGTGGTGTCCACCGTGATAGCCGCCGCCGTGGTAACCGCGACCATAACCACCGCGATAGCCGTAACCACCGTAATAGTAACGGGCGCCGCCGTAGTAGCGCGGGCCGTAATATCCGCCGTAGTAATAAGGTGAGTAGTAGCCGGGATAGTAGTAGGGAGCGGCGTAGTAAACATCGGCGGGAGGTCCGTAGTAATAACATCCGGACAGCCCAAGCCCGAGCACTGCACCGAGCAACACTCGACGAAACAGTTTCTGAACACGCATGACGGCCTCCTGAAAGACCCACGACCGCAGCAGGACAGCGCAGCCGACACAGTTTTGACTGTCAGGCCCGGGGCAAGTGCCGGACTCGGCCAAGCTTCAGATCAGCGGTGTCACTCCCCCTGAGAATCCCCCTGTGGGAGCGGGCTTGCTCGCGAATGCGGTGGGCCAATCAACATTCATGTGTCTGGAAAACCGCCTTCGCGAGCAAGCCCGCCCCCACCGTTGAACGGTGCAAATGCCCGGAAATACAGGAACGACCATTTGCGCCGCGTATGGAGCAGTTATTTCCCGGCAGTGCCACTAGAATGCTGCCATCGGCTCATCTGCCAACGGAACCGCCCATGCCGCACAGATCTGCGCTGTACTCCCAACGCTCGCTGGTGCTGACTCTGGTCGCACTGCTTGGTGCCGGCTTCCTCGCCACTTCCTTGCTCAGCTACTACGCCTCACGGGCGTCGATCCGCGACAGCATCGTCAACACCGAATTGCCGCTGACATCCGACACCGTTTATTCGGAAATCCAGAAAGACCTCGTCAGACCGATCCTGATTTCCTCGATGATGTCCCGCGATACGTTCATGCGCGACTGGGTGGTGAACGGCGAAAAAGACCCGGTAAAAATGACCCGCTACCTCGACGAGGTCATGACCCACTACGGCGCCTACACCGCGTTCTTCGTCTCCGACAGCAGCCACACGTACTACCACGCCAAAGGCGTGCTCAAGCAGGTCAGGATCGATGAGCCGCGCGACGCCTGGTACTTCCGCGTGCGCGACATGAAAGACCCGTACGAGATCAACGTTGACCCGGATCTGGCCAACAAGGACAACCTGACTTTCTTCATCAACTACAAGGTCTACGACTACGACAACCGCTTCATTGGTGCCGCGGGCGTAGGCCTGACGGTGGACGCGGTGATCAAGCTCATCGACAAGTACCAGCAGCGTTATCAACGCAGCGTCTACTTCGTCGATGCCTTCGGGCGACTGGTGCTCACCGGCGCCAGCGGCGGCCCGGAAGGAGCGCACATCGGGCAAAGCCTCAGCGAACTCGCCAGTATGAAAAGCCTGATCAGCCAGTTACCCAAGCCCCACAGCGGCAGTTACGAATATTCCGCCCACGGTCAGGGACATTTTCTCAACGTACGTTACATCCCGGAGTTGCACTGGTATCTGTTCGTCGACAAGCGCGAGGATGGCGCGCTCAGTGACATCCGTCAGTCGCTGTACCTCAATCTGCTGATCTGCCTGCTGGTGACGCTGGGCGTGCTGGCCCTGCTCAATCGGGTGATCCGGCGTTTCCAACGCAAGATTCAAACGCAGGCCACGCTCGACAGCCTCACTGAATTGCCGAACCGCCGCGGCTTCGACCTGCTCGCCGTACAGGCCCTGCACGAAGCGCAGCGCGAGTCGAACCCCATGACTGCGCTGTTGCTCGATCTCGATCACTTCAAAACATTGAACGACACCTACGGACACATGGCCGGCGATCAGGTGCTGATCGGCTTCGCCCGCGACCTGCAAAGTTGCCTGCGCCATTCCGACATTGTCTGCCGTTGGGGCGGTGAGGAATTTATCGTATTGCTGAAGGACACCGACGGCGACACCGCTCAGAAGATTGCCGAGAAGATCCGCCGACACGTCGAACAACAGGCGTATTCCTACGATGGCCACAGCCTGAGTCTGACCGTGAGCATCGGCGCCACCACCCTGCAAGCGGATGACACCTTGCACACGCTGCTGTCCCGGGCCGATCATGCGATGTACCGAGCCAAACAAACCGGCCGTAACCGCACCTGCGTGGAAATGCCTCATTCGACTTATGCCTGATACCGACGCTAAACCCGACCTCTGCCCGGCCTGCGGCGCCCGCAACGACTGCACCCTGGCCGACCCGCGCACCGCCGACCAGGCTTGCTGGTGCTATGGCGTGAGCATCGACCCGGCAGTGCTCGAAGCCCTGCCGGCCGAACTGCGCAATAAATCCTGCCTGTGCCCGCGCTGCGCGCAGGTCGAGGCGCAACTGCAAGCAGCGGCGCGGCCGATCCCGTAAGATACGCGCCCCTTTATCCGCCGATTCCTGACCATGCGCGTCGACCGTTTCCTCAGCAACCTGCCCCGCTACAACCGTCAGCAGGTTCGCCTGTTGCTGGTGGAAAAGCGTGTGCGGATCGACGGAAAAATCGTCAGCGACCCGCACAGCGAGGTGCTGGAATTCAGCCGCGTCGAAGTCGATGAGGAGTTGCTGCAACCGGGTAAACCGGCGCGCTACTTCATGCTGCACAAACCGCCGGGGTGCGTCAGCGCCACCCGCGATCCGCAGCACCCGACCGTGCTCGATCTGATCCACGAGCCGGACAAGGACGACCTGCACATCGCCGGTCGCCTCGACTTCAACACCACCGGGCTGATGCTGATCACCAACGATGGCAGCTGGTCGCGACGGCTGACCCAACCGCAGACCAAACTGCCGAAGGTCTATTACGTCGAGACCGAACAGGAGATCGGGCCGGAGTATGCAGTCACGTTTGCCGAGGGTATCTACTTCGCCTTCGAGAATCTGACCACGCAACCGGCGCAACTCGAAGTGCTCGGCCCGAGGGCGGCGCATCTGAGCATCGTCGAGGGTCGATACCATCAGGTGAAGCGCATGTTTGGTCACTTCAACAACAAAGTGTTGCACCTGCACCGCGAATCCATGGGCCCGCTGTTGCTCGATAACGCGCTAAAACCGGGCGAGTACCGCGCATTGCGCACCGAAGAGATCCATTTGTTCTAAGCCGGCGACCGCTCAGCAGAAGTTGTCGAACAATTCACCAACGGCACTTGCGCGATCCTGATCCCCCTGCTTGAATCAGGACGTCGGCCAAATTGTGACCGATGAGTCACGCAGTACATCCAAGCAACCTTTTTGCCGGTAGAGAGCCTCAAAGGCTCCACCTCCCCCGGCAGACTGCCCGCCAATAATAATACCCGTCGACCTGCCGTTCCGGATCGACATGGGCCCCAAACTCCAGGCGTATGCCTACCTGTCACAAAGCTCGTGCAATCTCTATTTGCGCGCATACCCGCTTGCTTGCCAGGAGTCTTATGACATGAGGCCAGAAATCGCTGTGCTGGATATACAGGGTCAGTATCGGGTTTACACGGAGTTCTATCGCGCAGACGCCGCAGAAAAGACCATCATCCTGGTCAACGGCTCGATGGCCACGACTGCGTCGTTTGCTCAAACCGTGAAAAATCTGCACCCGCAATTCAACGTGGTTTGCTACGACCAGCCCTACGCGGGCAGGTCGAAAATCCACAACCGCCACGAGAAACATCTGACGAAGGAAGTGGAAGGGCAGATTCTGCTGGAGCTGATCGACCATTTCGGTGCCGAACACGTGCTGTCGTTTTCCTGGGGCGGCGCGGCCACCCTGGTCGCCTTGGCCCACCAGCCGCGGCGCATCGAAAAAGCCGTGATCAGCTCGTTCTCGCCGGTGATCAACGCGCACATGCTGGATTACCTGGAGCGCGGTGTCGATTACCTCGGCCAGCGCGACGGCGACCGGGTCGGGCACCTGGTCAACAACACCATCGGCAAACACCTGCCGTCACTGTTCAAGCGCTTCAACTATCGCCACGTCAGCAGTCTGGCCGAGCACGAATACGGGCAGATGCACTTTCACATCAACGACGTGTTGCACAGTGATCGTCAGTGCTACCTGAATGCGGCGAAAAGGATCAACGTGCCGGTGCTGTTCCTCAACGGCGAATGGGATGAGTACACCGCCGCCGAAGACGCACGGATATTCGGCAACCACGTGGCACAAAGCACCTTCACCACGCTGCAGGCCACCGGGCATTTTCTCGACATGGAGCACAAGGCGGCTTGCCGTGACAGCCAGAATGCCCTGCTTGGTTTCCTGAAACCGTCACAGCAGTCGAGCCGAACGCGTTACTCGTTCGTCCAGGATCACCATGCATCGGCCATTTGAAAAAGCGTCGTCGCGAGCGAGTCTGTGGGGCTGAGAAGCCAGCGCTGATGACCTGCAGATTCGCCCGCGAATGACCGTTTTCAATGCTGTAACGCGCTGCGGGCAAAAGAAAAACTTCAAATCCGCGCCCGACTCTGGTACAAAGTCAGCCGCTCTGAGCGGGTATAGTTTAGTGGCAAAACGAAAGCTTCCCAAGCTTTAGTTGAGGGTTCGATTCCCTCTACCCGCTCCACTCAATCGGGTCTCACGTCGTGGTTATGACGGGGGATGCAGAAACAGAAAAAACCGGCCTACAGGGCCGGTTTTTTTGTGTCCGGGATTTGTGGGAACACACCATGAATGATGATTCTCCTGACTCGAACCTCTGCTCAACCCAAATTTGGATAATTCCATTTTTCTGTGGGTTATTGCGATTTTCAAAAGATAAGCCACAATAATCAGGAATAGTGCATGGATGACAAATTCCTGGATAAATCCAGAATTACCGGCTTTAAAGTAGTTTTTGAGGTGTAAGACCCATTATGTTGGATTTAAGCCTTAGCAAGCCAAGTGAGATCGTCAAGCGGATCTGTGAACGTCTACGCACCGATCGACTCGCTCTGGAAATGACGCAAGCGGACGTAGCCGCACGTGCCGGCATCGGAACCAACACGGTATCCAATCTTGAAGCCGGGCGTAATGTGGGCTTCGAAAATCTGGTACGTGTTGCCATGGTACTTGGGCGCAGTAAGGAACTCGAAAACCTGTTCTTGCCAAAGCTTGAAACTCTGGACGACATCCTGCGCTACGAAAACAGTGCCAAGCGTTACCGCATCAAAAGGAAATCCGACAATGCTTGAGAAAGTAGACATCTACTACGAGGGCTGGGGTGAATATTGGCGGTGGGGCACACTGGCTTCCACCGCAGCGCTGACCGGCCGTCCGCTGGTGGTGTTTGAGTACAGCGACGAAGCAAAAAAAAGAGGGCTGGAATTATCGTCCCTGAAACTTCCTTTGCAAGGCGCCAAATTAAGCCGGGATTTCCCGCCACATCAGTTGGGATTGCCAGGCCCCGTCTATGACTCGTTGCCTGACGGCTGGGGCATGCTGCTGATGGATCGTCTATTCAAACGTCGCGGCCTGAATCCCGCACGTATCGGACCTTTGGAGCGACTGGCCTATATCGGCAACAATGCCATGGGTGCCATGTCGTTCAAGCCTGTGGCACCTGAAGTACTAGAACCACAAATGCATGTTCCCATTGAGCTACTTGCAGCCGAAGTGCAGCAAGTGCTGAAAGGTGAAGGGGGCGAGCTTCTTCAGAAGTTGCTGCTGGTAGGAGGCTCTCCGCAAGGTGCCAGACCCAAGGCTCTGGTCTATCGCGCCCCCGACACCGGGACGTTCACCACAGCTGCCACTCCAGGTTTTGAAGCATGGCTGGTGAAATTCCCTGCCCAACACGAACATCCCGAAGTGTGCGCCATCGAAATGGTGTATGCCGCTTGCTTGCGCCTCTGCGGCATTCAAACGCCGGATACGCAGTACCTCAGTCTGTCAGATGGAATGGCTGCCTTCGCCAGCAGACGGTTTGATCGACAAGACGGACTACGCGTCCCCATGCAAAGCCTCGCAGCCTTTACCGGTGCAGATTTTCGCTCTCCGGGAGCATTGGACTATGTCAACTTCCTGCGCGCCACCCAAAGATGTACCAATGATGTACGTGAAAAAGCACGGGCGTTCGAGCGTGCTGTTTTCAACGTTGCGTTCCACAACCGGGATGATCATCCCAAGAACTTTGCCTACACCATGTCGCGAGCTGGCGATTGGAAATTAGCCCCGGCCTACGATGTGACCTTTTGCGAGGGGCCGGGTGGGTATCACCAGATGGATGTGATGGGCGAAGCGCTGGAAATCGACCGAAAGGCCATGCTTGGACTGGCAGAAGAAGCGGAGGTGGGTGCCTATGAGGCAGGAGTTGTAATTGAGCGCTTTTGCGACGTATCCAGCCAATTCTCGACTGTGGCAAATGATCTTTATCCTGGCGTGATCACTCAGGAAACCCTGCGTACCATTCAAAGCCGAATTGATCACAACATCAAGCTGTTGCGATGACTGCATATCCTTGCAAATCACATTTTTTGAAACCCTGAAGATTTTTCCGACATTACAGATCCACAACACACCCACGGTTCTCACCGTCCCCACGACCCAGTAGGATTCCCACTTCACCCACCACCCTCCCCCTGCGCGGCCATCGACGAATACGCGTTTTGACTTTCGAGGGACTCCATGGCGCGGCCAGTGTGCCGCTGATGACCGAACTCAAAAGAGCAACTCACTCATGACGCAAAACATTTACGACGACCCGGAATTTTTTCAGGGTTACAGCCAGATGAACCGCTCGATCGGCGGCCTCGATGCCGCGCCGGAATGGCCGGCGCTCAAAGCGTTGTTGCCGTCGATGCATGATCTTAATGTGGTCGACCTCGGCTGCGGCTATGGCTGGTTCAGCCGCTGGGCCAGTGACCAAGGCGCCGACAAAGTGCTGGGGCTGGATGTCTCGGAAAAGATGCTGGAGCGCGCGCGCGAAACCACTGCGGCGGCGAACATCCGCTATGAACGCGCCGATCTTGAGCATCTCGATCTCCCAGCGTGCAGTTTCGATCTTGCCTACAGTTCACTGGCACTGCATTACATCAAGGATCTGCCAGGGCTGTTCGCTCATCTGTACGCAGCGTTGAAACAGGGTTCGCATTTTGTGTTCTCCATCGAACACCCGATCTTCATGGCCCCGCGCAATCCGGGCTGGTTGATCGACAGCGACGGTCGCAAGCGCTGGCCGCTGGACAGTTATCAGATGGAAGGCGAACGGGTGACCAACTGGCTGGCCGAAGGGGTGATCAAGCAGCACCGCACGATGGGCACGCTGTTGAATTCGTTGATCGCGGCGGGTTTTGCCATTCGCCATGTCAACGAATGGGGGCCGAGCGATGCAGAGGTGGCGGCGCAACCGGCGCTGGCTGAAGAGCGGGAACGGCCGATGATGATGTTGGTGGCGGTGCAGCGCTAACTGGCGAAACATGCATTGTGGCGAGGGAGCTTGCTCCCGCTGGGGCGCGAAGTGCCCCGAAGACCTTGGGCCTGCTTCGCAGTCCAGCGGGAGCAAGCTCCCTCGCCACAGAATTGTTGTTTGCCTTTAGCGAGTCGCGACGATAAATAGCCGTGGAAACGGCAACAGCACCGAACCATCAGGCAACGCCGGATACGCCTCGGCAACGGCCGCCAGATACTGCTGCAGATACTGCGTCCGCTCCTCTTCGCTCAGCGGGCTCAGAAACGGAATCAAGCCACTGCCCTTGAACCACTCCACGATCCCCGCCGCGCCACCGGACAACTGATGGTGATAGGTGGTGCGCCACACATCGACCCGCGAGCAGTGCGGACGCAACATCGAGAAGTACTCGCTGGCGCTGGCCATGTCGGTGCGCTGTCCGGCGGCGCCTGCCAGTTTCGCGGCCCACGGGCCGTTGGCGGCGACTTCGCGCATCAGTCGATGGGAAGGTTCGTTGAGGTTGTCCGGCATCTGGATCGCCAGACTGCCACCGTCCGACAGCTTACCCACCAGCGCCGGCAGCAACGTCGCGTGATCCGGTACCCACTGCAATACCGCGTTGGCGAAAATCACATCGAACGGGCCTTGATCCGCCCAACTATCGATTTCTGCGACCTCGAACTGCAACTGCGGCAGGCGCTTGCGCGCGGCGTTGACCATGTCCGGCGAACTGTCGAGGCCCCTGACCTGGGCCTGCTCAAAACGCGGCACCAGCAGCTCGGTGGAGTTACCCGGGCCGCAACCGATATCGACCACCGATCGCGCCTGAACCGTGGGGATCGCCGCCAGCAGATCACGGGCCGGGCGGGTGCGTTCATCTTCGAAAGCGACGTATTGTCTGGCGGACCAACTCATTGCGTTCTCCTGTCGGGACACTTCAGCGGTTCGTCACAATACAGGCAGCCACGCGAGCAGTTCCAGAGCGACTGATTGCAAACGATGTCAGCGGGCGGGCTGCTTATCGCCAATTGGGCGATTCTTATGCAATCAACGACCGTTCGTCGAACCATTAACACGCACTTTTGACAGCTAAAAAATCAAACCTATAGTCAATTTGCGGCAGTCGGAAGGAACCCGACTCATCTGATTTCGTGCAAGGAGCACGGCCTGCGCGTCTCTCATGACCGATGGGTTCCCCCAGTAGTGTGCTCGCAAAAGACATACGGCAAGCAAGCGTCGTCGTGCCTGGATTGCAGTCCGACGTTCACTATGAAAAAGGAGCCTCACCATGTCTCGAGTTACGGATATTCTGGTTTCCATCGACACCGAAACCATTTTGAAAAAGTATCCAAACATCAGCAAGGATCCGAAGAATCCCACGCTGATCGACTGGCATCATGTGTATATGGTCACCAACCAGGACAATGTCGTCAGTGGCCAGGCCGGTGGTGAACTGGACCTCAAGGCGCAAGTCGGCGACCTGATCCGCTGGCGTGAAACCAGCCTGTCGCAGAGCTTCGAACAGGCAGTAATTTTCTACAAGTTCATCGGCAACGCGGGGGCCGACCTGATCTCCCCACCCTCACCGCGCAAGGCCACGGCGTGCGTTGCAGTGCCAAACCGGGAAAATCCATCTGTGCCGAGCTGCCAGAAAGTCGACAACCATTACTGGTCATCCGAGACCCTGGATTGCGGCCGCGTGACCTATCACTTCCACTTCCTGATCGTCGACCGCAACTGCCAGATCATCGGCTGCTGCTCGTGGGACCCGTTCATCTCCATCCACAACTGACCCTGTAACGAGCCCCTTGGCAACGAGGGGCTCCACCGATCCGATGCAGCCCGGCGGAATCAGGATGTCTTGCCTTGACCGATGCGGCCGCCAGCGTGTAGCGACGTCATGAAAGGAATCCATGATGACTTCCGAACCGATCACCTCCCCCTCTTCCACCGTCGACAGCGCGCAGAATGTATTGCTGATCGTCGATGCCGAATCTCTGCTTGCGCACTATCCAACAGCCAGCCAGGATCCTGCCAACCCTACAGACATTGCCGATGGATTTATCTTTTTCGCCACGGGTAACAACTCAAAAGAAATAGTTACAAATGACAGCACCACCAAAGTCTTAGTCGTGATGGACCGTGATGTTCACTTTCGCGTCAGAAGCGTCAGCCTGATCGCCGAGCACAGCGTGGTGGCCTGTCGCATGACCGTCGATGACAGCAGCGTTCTTACTGTACCCAAACTGGAAATCCACACCGGCCTTACCGTCCCCGCGCCCAACCCCGAATCCCCCGCCGTGCCGGGCAGCCGCAAGGCAGACGATCATTTTTGGGCCTGCACCCCGAAAACACCTGGCACTGCCCAGTGCGGATTAACGTTCATGCTGGTCAATCAGCAATGTGAAGTGGCGGGGTACTTTCAGTGGCAGGTGAGGGTCGAACTGACGTCCTGAGCCTACTCAAGTATGAGCCGGTCGCAAGACCGGTTTTTCATGGACAGGCAACGAAAAACAGAATTTTCGCAACGCCCTCACTGTCTGAATTTCTAGCGTCTCCCAATAAGGAACACCGCAATGAAATTCGCAAAAATATCCCAGACCCTGGCCCTTTGGGCCGGTAGCCCGAAAACCTTCATGGGCGCGTTGATCCTGATTTTTCTGTGGGGGCTGAGTGGGCCGATTTTTCATTTCAACGACACCTGGCAACTGATCATCAACACCTCGACTACCATCATCACCTTTCTGATGGTGTTCCTGATCCAGAACACGCAGAACCGCGATACGGACATCCTGCATCTGAAGCTCGATGAGTTGTTGCGGGTAAATAAGGAAGCGCAGAACGCGATGCTTGGCTTGGAATCGCTGGACCTCAAACAATTGGAGGCGCTGCGCAAGCATTACCGTAGCCTGGGGGAAAGCGAGGTGTTCAATCTCGATGGGCTGGGGGAGAAGAGTAAGCCGAAGCAGGATTTGAATGACTGCTGAGTAAAGTCAAAAAAGCAAAAGATCGCAGCCTGCGGCAGCTCCTACATGGAATGGTGCAGGAGCTGCCGCAGGCTGCGATCTTTTGACTTGTAAGCGGGATCAGCGGCTGGCTTGCAGCGCTCGCGCCATTTCCAGATGGTTTTGCAGTTTTGGCAACGTCTCGTCGGCAAATGCCTTGATTTCCGGAACGTCGGTTGACTGCGCTTCCTGCTGGATCTGCTGAATAGCTTCTTCGGTCGCTTTCACCTGGCTTGCGGCGTAGGCCTGATCGAAGGTTTCACCGTCTTTCACCTGCGGGATCATGGTTTTGGCCTTGTCGGCAATTTCTTCACGAGGTGCGACGGGCAGGTCGAGCTTTTTCGCAATCTTTGCCAGATGCTGGTTGGCCGTGGTGCGGTCATTGATCACGACGATGGTGTAATCCTTGACCTCTTTGGAGTCGGATTTCTGGTGCGCCAGACGACTGGCTTCGATGTCGGCCATGCCTTTGGCGGACGCATCGTTGATGAAGTCGGCAGGCGACTGGGCGAATGCACTGCCAGCGAACAAACCCAACAGCGTGGCAAAACTGAAACGACGTATCTGGGTGGCCATCCGGCTCATGGTCGCGCCCTCCTATCTTTGCAAATTCAAGCGGGGGCTTGCGCCCCCGCCTCTCAATCAAAACTACCTCACCGACTACTTCGACTTCTGAGCTGGCTTGCGGCCCATTTCGGTTTTCGCAGGCTCTTTGTCGACTGTCGTGGTGGTGGTTTTCCCACCTTTGCGACCGGCTTCAGAGGCCTTGGTTCGATCGTTGGCGAAGTTTCCCGAGTTCGAGTTTCTTGAATTAGGCATGATTCTCTTCCTCTTGGTGTTGATCGTTGGCGAGCAGGTGCCCGCCTAGATTGAGAATTGCCAGACCGATAAAGGTTTAGAAAAGTTGCCCGCGCCGCGACGAACGGCGCGCACTGTTTCAGGTATCCACTACCCGATGATTGAGGCGTTTGGCGGCGTACATCGCCTGGTCGGCGTGCCGGAACAGTTGTTGCTCTTCGCGGCCATGTTCGGGATAACGGGCCACGCCGATGCTCGGCTCGATGCACAGGTTGTGACCGTCCAGGCGCATGGGCTGCATCAGCACCTGTCGGATTTTTCTGGCCACGCTGTCGGCGTCTTCAGCGGCATGAACACTGTGCAACAGCACCACGAATTCGTCGCCACCAATGCGCGCCACGGTATCGGTATCGCGTACGCAGCCCTTGAGCCGACTCGCCACCGTTTGTAGTAGCATGTCGCCGACCGCATGGCCAAAGGTGTCGTTGACCTGCTTGAAGCGATCCAGATCAACGTACAGCAGCGCCATGTTTCCCGACGCTTCGCGGGCACCGGCCAGCGCAGCCTTGAGGCGGTCTTTGAGCAATCCTCGATTGGGCAGCTGAGTCAATTGATCGTACTGCGCCATGCGCTTGAGCCGCGCGTGCAGTTGCTGGCGCTCGATGGCGGTCGCGACCTGGGCGCAGACGTATTGCAGCAGTTCCTTGTCCTGTTCGGTGTAACGCTCGCCACCCGGCAGGCTTTTGACGATCAGCGCACCGATGGTGCCGTTCTTCGAATTCAGCGGCACACCGAGCCAGCACGGTGAATCCTGCCCCGCCACCAGCGCCGCGAAGTCGGGTGGGGCGTCGGGTCTGTCCGGCGTCAGCAGAATCGGCTGACCGCTGCGGATAACCTCCGCACACAAACGCCCGGTGACAGTGCCCGGCTGCTCGGGCTGCAATTCGTGATCGTCGACGTGATAGGGAAAATTCAGCTGCGCACAGTGCTCGTCGTACAGCGCCACGGAGAAATTCAGCGCCGGCAACCATTCGCCGATGATCAGGTGAACGCGCTTGAACAGCGCCAGCAAGTCTTCGGCGACATGCGCTGCTTCGGAAATCGCATACAACGCCGCCTGACGTGACTCGGCCTGCTTGCGTTCAGTGATGTCGCGGGCCACGGCGATGCGCAGTTGATCGACCTGCGACCAGCGCGCCGACCAGAGGATGTTGACGATGCGGCCATCCTTGCGCACGTAACGGTTTTCAAAATTGTGTTTGGGTTCGCCGCCCATGATGTCGCGGGCGGCGGCGAGGGTGCGCTGGCGGTCTGCAGGATGCACCAGTTCGATCATCGGCCGACCGATCAACTCGTCAGGCGTATAGCCGAAAATGCGCTCGCAGGCGGCGCTGACAAAAACGAAACGGCCCTGCGTGTCCACCGCACAGACGGCATCGAGCAACAGGTCCATATAACTCGCCAACGGCGCGGAATTTCGGCTTTCCATGGTTCAGCGTGGGTGTCCGGACAATGCAGCACTGTTCAACCATCCCTGACCCTTTGTTCACGCATCCCTGCACACAACTTCAAGCCTTGTTCGGCAGCAATCCCGGTAGTGCGTGCACCAGTGCGTTTATGGCAAAACCGATGAACATCACGCCACACAAACGCGTGATCATCAGCTCGTGGCGCTGATACAACGTGCGCACCCGTCGGGCGCCAACCACGCCGATCAGAATAGCGTAGGCCAGCAAACCGCCGAGGAAACTCAGGGCGATCAGCGCCGGCAGCATCGACCAGTTAAGCAGTTCGGCACGGCTCGACAGCAGCGCGGTAAACGTCGCGACCGCGACCGGATACGCCTTGGGATTGGTCAGGCCGAACAGGATGCCGTGCCAGAACGGCTGACGCGCTGCGCCCTGGGGCTGATCATCGCTGCGCCGTTTGGCCCGCACTGCGCGCCAGCCGAGCCAGAACAGGTACAAACCGCTGAGCACACCCAGCACATCGAACGCGGTGCTGCCGATTTCGCGGGCACCGACGATGGCGATCAGCGCGGTGCTGCACCAGACCACATCACCGAGCAGGTGCCCGCAGAGAAACCCCGCCCCGGCCCGCCGCCCATGCGCCGCGCCAATGCCGAACACCGCCAGCACGCCCGGCCCAGGCGTGATGCCGTAAATGAAACCCGAGGCCAGAACGGCCATTAGCAGCGATGGAGTCATGAAAAACCTGCTGGCGCCAGTACAAATGATGGCCAGTCTATATCAGCCCGCAACGCCAGATCACGACGCGTCGTAAAAACGCATGCCCGCGTACGGTTTGTGCCGACAGGCTGCCAGTCGCGACGCGAGATCGCCGACGTGAGCCTCGAGCTTGTGGCCATCAGGGTCGAGAAAGTAGAACGACGCGCCTTCACTGCGGTTGTCGCGCCATTCCCTCACATTCGCCGCTTTTAGCGTCTGCACAAACAACGGAAAATCCGCCTCGGCGAGGCTGAACGCGTAATGGGTGTACTCGACGGACGGCTCGGTGGGGCGCTGCGCATCCAGCGACAGACACAACCACAGCCCCGGCAACGACAGATAGGCACCGGCGTCCCATGTGGCTTCGACGCGCAGACTCAGCACATCGCGGTAGAACGCCAGGCTGCGGGGCAAATCACTGACGGCGAGGGTCAGGTGGTTAAGGCCAGTGAGCATGGGGTCAGTAACCTCTGAGGTCTTCAGGAACGTTGTACTGCTGACCATCGTACGTCAGGGTGATCTGTTTTTTCTTCAGGTCGGTGTTTGTCGAAACGCACTGATTGCCGGACTTGGTGTTTTTCATTTTACTGCCGGTGGTGGTGACGATCAGATCGGCGAAACCATTGTGGCTCGTTGGAGCGATCTCGAGGGTTCGGCGGATTTTTTTGCTGTAGCCCTCGCAGTCATTCACGAACTCACCGTTGTCCTTGAAGACCACCAGGCCTTCGAGCACCGGACGCAGGCTGTCACCCTCGCGCACATACAGCGCCAGATCGGTTTTCTCGTAGGGAATGGCACGGGAACTGTGGACGAACTTGGCTCGCAGCCCAAAAGCGCGGATATCCGGCGTCAAACGGTAGCGCGCCGTGTCGATGCGCACATCATCCAGGCGCACGGCATCAGAGTTGTAGGCGCCCGGTTTACGGTAGGTGGCGATGGGTTTGGCGTTGCTCGCATTGAGCAGCGCCAGATCCAGATCGAACGCCCCGGCATCGTCGCCGCCAGAATCGGCCAGATAAGTGGACTTGACCGAGATCGCTTGACTCGGAAACGCCGGCCAGACATTGCAACGCGACATGGATTTGCCGTCGAAACTCTTGGTGGTGCAGGCGGCGTGGGCGTGGGGGGTGATGGCCAGGAATGCAAAAGCCAGGATGAAGGTGTTTCTGCAGGTCATTTTTCTTCCTTGATAAAGTCTTGTGCGCAACCGTTAGACGAATGGCGGGCCGGGGCAAGTATGACGCTGTAGTATGTTGCACTACAAACCACTACACCGAGACCACCATGTCCGTCATGTCTTTGCGGCTTCCCGACGAAATTGCAGATACGCTGGCCAACCTCGCCAAAGCGACCGGGCGCAGCAAGTCCTATCTGGCAGTCGATGCATTGCGCGAGTACCTGGCTCGTGAAGCCTGGCAAATTGAAGAAATCCAAAAAGCGCTGAACGAAGCCGATGCCGGTGATTTTGCTTCTGCCGATGATGTCAGGGCGATCGCCAACAAATGGAATGCCAATGCGCGTTGAGTGGCTGCGTACTGCACTAAAGAATCTCGATGACGAAGCCGCCTACATCGCGATTGAAAATCCGCAGGCGGCCTCCGAGTTTGTTCAAGCCATTCTCGACTGCGTCGATCAGCTTGCCCGCTTTCCCGCCTCCGGGCGCGAGGGACGTTTGCCCGGAACCAGAGAATGGGCACTCCCTGATCGCCCCTATCTGATTCCTTACCGCGTTCGTCAGGGCCGGCTTCAGGTTCTGCGCGTTTTTCATACTCGCAGGCTTCCTCCGCGCACGTGGTAGGCCATTATCAATCGCGGCTCCCGGATCGATCTATCCCCTCCTCAATCCTGCGATTCAACCAGTTCAACGCCTGATCCCCACCCCGGCGCTTATGCCACGCCAGCACAAACGTGAACGGCGCGATCTCGAACGGTGGCGGCAGCACAATCAATTCCTGTTGATCAATCTCGCGCACGCTGCGTGACGACACCGTGAGAATCAAATCCGTACCGCTGATCAACTGCGGCGCGACGTTCCAGTGCGGCAGGCTGATGGCGACTCGGCGGCGTTCGCGCAATGAGGTCAGCGCCCGTTCGATTTCCGGGGTGCCGCTGCCGCGCATTTCCAGTAACACATGCGGGCGCGACAGGTAGGTCGGCAAATCCAGAAGCCCCTCGGCCGGCAGGCTGCGGCGATCCAGCAAACAGACGTAGCGCTCTTCGAACAGCAGCGTGCTGCGCAATTCGTTGGGCATTTCCGGGAACACCCCGGCGGCCAGATCAATGTCGCCGTTGAGCACACCTTCGAGCATGCCTTCGCGACTGGCGTGGCTGATTTGCAGGTCGATGCCCGGTGCCTCGCGACGCAAGGTGCGGATCAGATCGGGCAGGATGATGGCCGCGCCGTAGTCGGACATCGCCACACGAAAGGTCCGCCGCGCAGTGGCCGGATCGAAAGTGTTTGGCGCCAGCAACGATTGCACCTGAGCCAATGCTTCAGCAAGCGGTGCGACCAGTTCCAGCGCCCGCGCCGTGGGCACCAGGGTCGAACCGGCGCGCACCAGCAGCGGATCGCCGAGCAAGTCGCGCAGACGCGCCAGCGCATGGCTGACTGCCGGTTGGCTGAGGTGCAGCCGCTCGGCGGCGCGGGTGACGTGTTGCTCGCTGAGCAAGGCGTCGAGAACCACCAGCAGGTTGAGATCGATACGGCGCAGATCATTCATCTTGTGCATGTTCTGGATGACAAAACGGAATTTAAATCTGCGCGACGAATACTCTAGAGTCCAGCAAAACCTGTTGGAGAATGATCATGAGTACGTTGCAGTGGGTCGGTTTGTTGCTGCTGGCCGCGTTTGCCGGGGCGGTGGTGCCGTTTCAGAGTGCGATCAACAGTAATCTGGCGCGGGGACTGGGACATCCGCTGTGGGCGACCTTGGCCTCGTTGCTGGTGAGTGTGTTGGTGCTGTTGCCGGTGATTCTGGCGTTGCGCCTGCCGCTGCCGTCGCTGGGGTTTATCAGCAAGGCGCCGTTGTGGATGTGGGCTGGCGGTGCGTTCGGCGTGTGCTTTGTGGCGCTGGCGGTGATGTTGCTGCCCAAACTCGGCGCGTCCGGGTTTGTTGCGCTGGCGTTGGCCGGGCAGGTGATCGCGTCGATGCTGCTCGATCACTTCGGGCTGTTTGGATTGGTGGAGAAACAGCTGACGATGTCGCGGGTTTTGGGCGCGTTGCTGCTGATTGGCGGGGTGGTGTTGATTCAGTTTGGCGGGGTTTTCGAGAGGAATGTGGCGGCGGTTGGCTGATGTGAAAACGCATGGTTTTGTGGTGTTGACGAGTACGTCTTCGCGAGCAAGCCCGCTTCCACAGTTGATCGCATTTCAACTGTGGGAGCGGGCTTGCTCGCGAAGGGGCCATTGAGCTCAGCTAAAAAATATCAGAACGGCGCATCTCAAAACGCGTTACGGAAAATCTCCTCGATCTGCCGTTGATCCGCCGCCCGTGGATTGGTCAGGCCGCATGCATCTTTCAGCGCGTTGGTGGCGAGCACCGGGATGTCGCTGAGCTTGGCGCCGAGTTCACGCAGGCCACCCGGAATCTCGACGTCCCTGGCCAGGCAACGGATCGCGTTGATCGCCGCCTGGGCGCCCTCTTCCGGGCTGAACCCACGAATATCCGCGCCCATGGCGTGGGCGACGTCAGTCAGGCGTTCGGCACAGATCAGCGCGTTGAAGGTCTGCACGTGCGGCAGCAACACGGCGTTGCACACGCCATGGGGCAAGTCGTAGAAACCGCCCAGCTGGTGGGCCATCGCGTGCACGTAGCCGAGCGATGCGTTGTTGAACGCCATGCCGGCGAGGAACTGCGCGTAGGCCATGTTCTCGCGCGCCGCGAGGTCGCTGCCGTCACGCACGGCCAGGCGCAGGTTATTGCTGATCAGGGCCATGGCCTTCAGTGCGCAGGCGTCGGTGATCGGGTTGGCGGCAGTTGAAACGTAGGCCTCGATGGCGTGGGTGAGCGCGTCCATGCCGGTGGCGGCGGTCAGGCTTTTCGGCATGGCGACCATCAGCGCCGGGTCGTTGACCGACAGCAGCGGCGTGACGTTGCGGTCGACGATGGCCATTTTCACGTGGCGCGATTCGTCGGTGATGATGCAGAAACGGGTCATCTCGCTGGCAGTGCCGGCGGTGGTGTTGATGGCGATCAGCGGCAACTGCGGCTTGCTCGATTGATCGACACCTTCGTAGTCGCGGATCTGCCCACCGTTGGTCGCACACAGGGCGATGCCCTTGGCGCAGTCATGGGGCGAACCGCCGCCGAGCGACACCACGAAATCGCAGCGACTGTCCTTGAGCAGCGCCAGTCCGGCCTCGACGTTGGCGATGCTCGGGTTCGGTTTGGCACCGTCGAAGATCACCGAGTCGATGTCCTGCATCGCCAGTTTCTCGGCGACCATGTCCGCCACGCCAGCCTTGGCCAGCCCCGCGTCAGTGACAATCAGCGCCTTGCGAAAACCGTAGTTGCGGATCGCAAGCATGGCCTCGTCGAGGCATCCGTTGCCCATGATGTTTACGGCTGGAATGAAAAAGGTGCTGCTCATGCGCGTCTCCTGACTGGGGCCGAATCGACTGCTCCGATACGGCGGATGTGCACAGGATCGACCGATCGGTCACCACCGATGTTGATCTGGCTCAATGCCCGCTCGTGATAAAGTCGCCGCCCATCTGCCCTTTGTTTTGAGACTGCCCACGCAATGACTGATTTTCTGCAAGTCGATGCCACCCTCGAAGACTGGAGCGCCCTGCGCGCCACCGCCGACTTCAACGGTCTGCTGGTGGGCAATGGCGCCAGCCGCGCGGTGTGGGACGATTTCGGCTACGACTCGTTGTTCGAAAACGCGCGCACCGTGGAAGAGAAACCACTGAGTCCGTCGGAGCTGAGCGTGTTCGATGCGATGCAGACGCGCAGCTTCGAGCAGGTGCTCGGTGCGCTGAAAACCACCAGCCGGGTCAACAAGGCGCTGGCGGTCAGCTCGGCCGCACCGCGCAATCGCTACTACGCGATCAAGGAAGCGCTGATCAACACCGTGCATGCGGTGCACATTCCATGGCGACTGGTGCAGGCCTCGACCCTGGCGACGCTCAACGAAGAACTGGCGCGTTATCGCATGGTGTTCACCACCAATTACGACCTGCTCAGCTACTGGGCGATCCAGCACCGCAGCGAGGCGATCGACGACCTGTTCAACGGCCCCGACGCCAGTTTTGATCTGAGCGAAAGCGCCAGCGTAAAACCGCGTCTGCTGTATCTGCACGGTGGTCTGCACCTGGTGCGCAATCAGGACGGCACCGCCCGCAAACTGACTTCGACCGAAGGCACCCTGCTCGGCAGTTTCGCGATCAACAACACGATCAAGACCCTCGACGACGTGCCACTGTTCGTCAACGAAGGGCCGAGTGCGGACAAGCTGAAGACCATTCGCAGCTCGGATTATCTGTCGTTCTGCTATGAGCAGTTATTGGGCCACGCGCAGAACCTGTGCATCTTCGGGCATGCGCTGGGCGAGCAGGATGCTCACATCGTCAGGGCGCTGCGCCTGGCGAAACCGGCGAGCGTGGCCATCTCGATCTATCCGCGCAGTGCGGCGTTCATTCAGCACCAGAAGCGGCATTACGCGAAGGTGTTCGAAGGGACCGGGGTTGAGTTGCGGTTTTTTGATGCGAAGACACATGCGTTGGGGAGTCCGAAGCTTTCGGTTCCCGTCGAAGTCTGAAGCCAATACATCACCTGTGGCGAGGGAGCTTGCTCCCTCGCCACAACAGCAGAATCGGCTCATTCTTCCGAGCTGTGCACCACCACCAGCAACTGCGCCTGCACCTCGCCCACCGATCTGATCCGATGCGGTTTCTGCGCATTGAAATGCAGCGCATCGCCGCGCTCCAGCAGCACTCGCTCGTTCATGAAATCCACTTCCACCTGCCCTTCGTGGACGAACAGAAACTCTTCGCCCAAGTGCTCCTTGAAGGTCTTGTCGGTGAATTCGCTCGGCGGGTAAATGATGAACGGCAGCAGGTTGCGCTCGCTGACCTGATGCGCCAGCACCGCATACCCCGGGCTCTGATCGTTGGCCGCCAGTGACTGGCGCTCGTGGCTGCGAACCAGGCTGTAGCTGTCGAGGCTGACGTTGTCTTCGGAGAACAATTCCTCGACTTTCACGTTCAGCGCCTTCGCCAGTTTCAGCGCGGCCGCAATCGACGGGGTGTTCAACCCGCGCTCGACTTTCGACAGATAGCTCTTGGTCATACCGGATTTTTCGGCCAGCGCCTCAAGCGTTACCCCAAGTTTTTTTCTCAATAATTTCAAACGGATAGACATGCTCAGCAGTTATTCCATCAAGGAAACGACGATTCATGCTTGCTTATGACACTTTGTGTCATATAGGCTCTTTAGTGTCATTTGCAATCACCCAAAGGACACAGACATGGCCAAGACATTAGCACTACCCAAAGCGCAACTGGTCAAGCAAGCGCTGACCCAGATGCAAAACACCCTGGCGGATAATACGTGGACTGACCGGCAAAAGCTGGCGCTGACCTGCCGGATCCTGTTCGAGAGCGGTCATGACTCCGGTCTGGCCGGACAGATCACCGCCCGTGGCCCGCAACCGGGGACCTATTACACTCAGCAACTGGGCCTGGGTTTCGATGAAATCACCGCGAGCAATCTGCTGCTGGTCAACGAAGACCTGGAAGTGCTCGAAGGCCACGGCATGGCCAACCCGGCCAACCGTTTCCACAGCTGGGTCTACCGCGCCCGACCGGACGTGAACTGCATCATCCACACCCATCCGACGCACATTGCCGCACTGTCGATGCTGGAAGTGCCGCTGCAGATTTCCCACATGGACCTGTGCCCGTTATACGAGGACTGTGCGTTTCTCGAAGGCTGGCCGGGCGTGCCGGTGGGTAACGAAGAGGGCGAACTGATTGCCGGTGCACTGGGCGACAAGCGTGCAATTCTGCTGTCGCACCACGGCCAGCTGTCGACCGGCAATACGATCGAAGAAGCGTGTGTCATCGCCCAACTGATCGAGCGCGCCGCCAGACTTCAGTTGCTGGCAATGGCCGCTGGCACGATCAAGCCGATCATGCCGGCGCTGGGGCGCGAGGCCCATGACTGGGTGTCGAAACCCAAGCGCCACGCCGCCGCTTTCAACTACTACGCCCGGCAGAACCTGCGCCAGCACGCCGATTGCCTGAACTGATTTCAGCTTTTCAAGGAGACACCGCATGTCCAACATTCACGGCATCATCGGCTACACCATCACCCCGTTCGGCGCCAAGGGCGAAGGCCTGGATCTGCCTGCCCTCGGCCAATCGATCGATCGCCTGATCAACAGCGGCGTCCACGCCATCGCCCCGCTGGGCAGCACCGGCGAAGGCGCTTACCTGAGCGACGCCGAGTGGGATCAGGTCGCCGAGTTCAGCATCAAACACGTGGCCAAACGGGTGCCGACCATCGTCAGCGTGTCCGACCTGACCACCGCCAAAGCCTTGCGCCGCGCGCGCTTCGCCGAAGCGCATGGCGCCGACGTGGTGATGGTGCTGCCGGCCTCGTACTGGAAGCTCAGCGAGGCGGAAATCCTCGCCCATTACCGCGCCATCGGCGACAGCATCGGCGTGCCGATCATGCTCTACAACAACCCGGCCACCAGCGGCACCGACATGTCGGTCGAGCTGATTCTGCGCATCGTCAATGCCGTGGAAAACGTGACCATGGTCAAGGAGAGCACCGGCGACATTCAGCGCATGCACAAACTGCAATTGCTCGGTGAAGGCCAGGTGCCGTTCTACAACGGCTGCAATCCGCTGGCGCTGGAAGCGTTTGCCGCCGGCGCCAAGGGTTGGTGCACTGCCGCGCCGAACCTGATCCCGCAACTGAATCTGGATCTGTACGCGGCATCGCTGGCCGGCGATCTGGAGCGGGCACGTGAAGTGTTCTACCGCCAGTTGCCGCTGCTGGACTTCATCCTCAAGGGCGGCTTGCCGGCGACGATCAAGGCTGGATTGCGCGAGACGGGGCTGGAGGTCGGCGATCCCCGGTTGCCAGTGTTCCCGTTGAGTGACACCGGCAGACATCACCTCACAGCGCTGCTCAACGTTTTGCGCTGATGAAAAAAATCCCGCCCGGAACACTCCGGGCGGGATTTTTCCTGCCTGTCGGTCAAAGACTGGCGGCGTGCTTCATCGCTTCGCGGTGGAAGGGCTGATCCTTCAGGACCTGCGCAATGAACGTGTCAGTGATCAAGCGCACATGTTCGAACTGCCCGCCCGAGGCGTTGAAGGCGCCCCGCCAGGATTCAGTGTGATTGTGCACGGCATAGACACCCAGTATCTCCTTGCCATGGCTGAGACTGAACACCACTGTGCTGTCGAAGCTCACCGGTACCGGTACCAGGAACAGTGTGAAGGCACTCAGGAACAACTGAGGCTGAAGCGCGCCGACATCGCTGTTGGCGACGACCAGAACGTTGTAGCCATCCTCGCTTCGACCGGCGCGAACTTCGTCGAAAGTGCCGCGCCGACGCAGTTCGTCTCGCAACATCCAGCTCGGCAGACCGAGCACATTGACGTTGATCGCCGGCAGTTGCTGGCTGTAGTCGACGTCGGGGGCCTTGAGGCTGTGGGTCGCCTGACAGCCACCCAGCAACATGAGCAATCCCAGAAACAGAAGCTTGAGGCGCATTAGAGTTTTCCTGACAGCATGGCTTTATAGACAGAGGCGCTGGGGCCGTTTTCTTCGCGAATGAACGGCGTGGCAGTGTCCAGATTCGGCAGGTCCAGACGCTGCAATCCCGGTACTTGCGGGTATTTGGCACGAACCAGCGCCGCATCACGTTCAAGATGATCGCTGTGCAGGAACAGGCATGACAGCTGGAGACCGATCAGGCACCCGGCGCGAAAATCGCCGATGTAATAAGCCTTGCCCGCCTCGAGTTGCATCCCGATGGTGAAGTCTTCACGGCTCCACGTCACCGACTGCCCATGATCGAAACGCACGTTGTAGATCTCGTAACGACCGGGTTTGAGCGGCATCACAAACAACGTGCCGATGCCGTGATCGGTCTCGCGTACATCTCGCTCGGTTCGGGCGTAAAACTCGTTGTGCAGGCGTGCAGTGGCGAAATCATCGCTTCCACGCTTACGGATCATCAGCATTTGTTCCTTCGCTGAAAACCTCGTCTTGGGCCAGATGCCGACCACACCTACCACATAAGCCACGCCGGAATCGGCGGTTGGCTTGAGTTCATCGTCAATGTGGGTGGGTGACATGCTGTAGCAACCACTCAGGCCGAGCAGCGCCGTCAGAACAGCGAAAAAGCGAATCATCAAAGGGAAAACTCTCGCGTAAACATAAAAAACACACGAAAGAGTATTGAACGCCGCCCCTTCCATGGATTGGTCGCGAAGGATAAGCGATGTAGTGGCACATAGCCAGAATTCAGTCGCCATTGTTTTGGCGACTGAGTCGTGGAGTTATTTCAAAGCACCGGCAACGTCTTGTCCTTGATCACTTTGCTCGGCCCGTTGGCCTTGACGCTGGCGATGCCTTTGGCGCACGCGGCGTCCGTGGAGTACGACTCGCTGCTGCCGATGATCTGATGGTTGGCGGCCTTGAGGTTGAAGTATGGGTGGCCATCCTTCGTCGATTTCTTCTCGTAGCGTTCATCCAGCGGGCTGTTGGTCTGCACCGAAGCAATGCCGTTGTCGACTGCCGCGCGAGTGGTGTAGAGCTCGCTGGTGAGAATGGTTTCAGCGTTGGCGGCCTTCAGCACAAACCTGAACTGGCCGTTGCTGCGTTTGCTCACTTCGTACCATCCGGACATGCTCGAATCTCCTTGGCGGTTGAGAGGTTTCGCGCCAGTGAGTAAAGACCAGCCCAGGATTTCTGTCGCCTGTGACGGCCTCTTCGCGAGCAAGCCCGCTCCCACATTGGTTACCGAGTGCTCACCTGTTTTTGTGATCACTGGAGATCCACTGTGGGAGCGGGCTTGCTCGCGAAGGGGTCGACCCGCAGTGGGCTATTTCACAACTGCTCGCACCACCGACAACTGCGGCTCCGTCACCCGCCGCTGACTCAGATATCGCGTGCAGCTCACCCGCAGGAACGAGGCAAAATTCACCACCTCCCCGCGATAATCCATCACTTCTTCATACAGCTTGGCGATCAGTTGATTGGTGGTCATGCCATCGACTTCGGCGATTTCGCTGAGGATGTCCCAGAACTGGTTTTCCAAACGCAATGTCGTCACCACGCCACAGATGCGCAGCGAGCGCGAGCGGGATTCGTAGAGAATCGGGTCGGCCTTGACGTAGAGCTCGCACATCGGCGCATCCTCGTTACAGGGTGATTTTGGTGCCAAGCAGGCCGAGGAATCCGGACAGCCAGTTCGGATGCGCCGGCCACGCCGGAGCAGTCGCCAGATTGCCCTGAACGTGGCCGTCGGTCACCGGGATATCGATGAACGTGCCACCGGCCAGGCGTACCTCCGGCGCACAGGCCGGATAGGCGCTGCATTCGCGACCTTCCAGAACGCCCGCCGCCGCGAGCAACTGTGCGCCGTGGCACACAGCGGCAATCGGCTTGCCAGCCTTGTCGAATGCTCTTACCAGCGCCAGCACCTTTTCATTCAGGCGCAGGTATTCCGGCGCACGACCGCCGGGAATCAGCAGCGCGTCGTAATCGGCCTCGGCGACCTTGGCAAAGTCGAAATTGAGGGCGAACAGGTGACCCGGTTTTTCGCTGTAGGTCTGGTCGCCTTCGAAGTCATGGATCGCGGTGCGCACAGTGCTACCGGATGGCTTGTCCGGGCACACGGCGTGCACGGTGTGACCGACCATTTGCAGGGCCTGGAACGGCACCATCACTTCGTAGTCTTCGACGTAATCGCCGACCAGCATCAGGATTTTTTTCGCGGCCATGGGGAGGACTCCTCTGGGAAAGGGCTTGCAGGAGTATTCAAGGTAGACCTTATCCGTTCGGGCGGGTAACAACCGGCTACTACGCCTCCCCGCCTTTGTGGCGAGGGAGCTTGCTCCCGCTGGGGCGCGAAGCGTCCCCTCGCTTTCCGTGAGTAAAGAATGCATTCAGGTTTGGCGCCTGCTGCGCAGGCGAGCGGGAGCAAGCTCCCTCGCCACAGGACTTGTTCCAACTGTATGGATAACTCTGTGCCTAGCTGTAACAGCCCGACCCGCCCGGTTTATGGCTAGATGAAGCCACTTCCCTGTCACCTTCAATTCTGGTCACTCACATGTCCTCGCGCGAAAACACCGGTATGGCCCTCGGCCTGCTCGGGGTTGTGATTTTCAGCCTGACCCTGCCCTTCACGCGGATCGTGGTGCAGGAACTGCATCCGCTGCTCAACGGCCTCGGCCGGGCGCTGTTCGCGGCGATTCCGGCGGCGGCGCTGTTGTTATGGCGGCGCGAGAAGTGGCCGAGCTGGCAGCAAGTCAAAGGCCTGAGCCTGGTGATCGCCGGGGTGATTCTCGGCTTTCCGGTGCTGTCGGCGTGGGCCATGCAGACCTTGCCGGCGTCCCATGGCGCACTGGTCAACGGTTTGCAGCCGCTGTGCGTGGCGCTGTATGCCGCCTGGCTGTCCCACGAGCGGCCGTCGAAAGCCTTCTGGGCCTGCGCCGCACTGGGCAGTGCGCTGGTGCTCGGCTACGCGTTGTACACCGGAGCCGGGAGCATTCAGGCCGGTGACTTGCTGATGCTCGGCGCGATTGCCGTGGGCGGTCTGGGGTATGCCGAGGGTGGTCGGCTGGCCAAGGAGATGGGCGGCTGGCAGGTGATCTGCTGGGCGCTGGTGCTGTCGACGCCGCTGCTGATCGGGCCAGTGTTGTATCTGGCGCTGCAACATCAGGGCGCGGTGTCGGCCAAGACCTGGTGGGCGTTTGGCTACGTGGCGTTGTTTTCGCAGTTTCTCGGCTTCTTCGCCTGGTACGCCGGGTTGGCGATGGGCGGGATCGCGCGGGTCAGTCAGATCCAGTTGCTGCAGATCTTCTTCACCATCGCGTTTTCGGCGCTGTTCTTTGGCGAACATGTCGAGCCGATCACCTGGGTGTTTGCCTGCGGGGTCATCGCAACGGTGATGCTCGGGCGCAAGACCGCCATCAAACCCCATGTGGGAGCGAGCCTGCTCGCGAAGGGGCCATAACGGCCAGCATCATCCTTGGCTGGCAGTCCGCCTTCGCGAGCAGGCTCGCTCCCACAAGGTCAAGGTCAGGCCAGGTAACCGTCGGCGCGCAGCAGGGTTTCCAGGCAGTGCTCGCTGATGTTGTAGAACGCCTTCAACTCAGCAATCTTCACTAGCAATTGAGCCGGGTCCGCCGGCTCGGCGCGTTTCACCGCGAGAATCATCTTGTTCTTGTTGGTGTGTTCCAACGAGATGAACTCGAACACTTTGGTCTCGTAACCGCAGGCTTCGAGGAACAGCGCACGCAGGCTGTCGGTGACCATTTCCGCCTGTTGTCCCAGGTGCAGACCGTATTGCAGCATCGGCTTGAGCAGCGCCGGGCTCTGGATCTGCAGGCGAATCTGTTTGTGGCAGCACGGCGAGCACATGATGATCGACGCGCCGGAACGGATGCCGGTGTGGATCGCGTAGTCGGTGGCGATGTCGCAGGCATGCAGGGCGATCATCACGTCCAGTTCGCTCGGCGCCACGCTGCGCACGTCACCGCACTTGAACACCAGGCCCGGGTGCTCAAGTTTCGCCGCGGCGGCGTTGCACAGGTTGACCATCTCTTCACGCAACTCGACGCCAGTGACTTCGCCTTCGGCCTTGAGCGTGTTGCGCAGGTAATCGTGAATCGCGAACGTCAGGTAGCCCTTGCCCGAACCGAAGTCCGCGACCCGCACCGGTTTGTCCAGCGCCAGCGGTGACGAGGTCAGGGCGTGGCTGAAGACTTCGATGAATTTGTTGATCTGCTTCCACTTGCGCGACATCGCCGGGATCAGCTCGTGTTGCGCGTTGGTCACGCCCAGGTCCTTGAGGAACGGCCGGCTCAGGTCCAGAAAGCGGTTTTTCTCGCGGTTGTGCTCGGCGGACGGCGCTTCACGCAATTGCTGAGGTTTGCTCTTGAACAGCGAAGACTTGCCCTTTTTGCTGTATTCGAGCTGGGCTTCGTCGGTCACGGTCAGCAAATGCGCATTCTTGAACGCCGCCGGCAACAGCTCGGCAATCACCGCCACACCTTCACTCAGCGGCAGGTTCTTGGTGATGTCGCGGGTCTTGTAGCGATAGACAAACGACAGGTTTGGCTGCGCCTTGACCGTCACCGCTTTGATGATGATCCGCTGCAGATCCGCCTCTTCACCCACGTACTTGGCCAGCACCAGTTTGATGAAGCCGTTGTCTTCGAGGCTGGTTTGCAGCAGCTCGATGAACTGGGCGTGATGATCGGGCGCGGGTTTGGCAGACGGCGCGGATGGGGCGGTAACGGACATGAACAAGCGGCCTCGGGCGGGGCGAAACGGGAATGGCGGGTATTTTAGGGGGGATGGGGGTTGGGGACACGTTCTTATTTACCCAACGGCAAAAGAACCCAGTACACCGGGGCTTCTGTGGCGAGGGAGCTTGCTCCCGCTCGGCTGCGCAGCAGTCGTTAAAACAGGCGATTACTAACCAGACAAACCGCGTTTACCGGGTTCAGGGCCGCTTCGCGCCCCAGCGGGAGCAAGCTCCCTCGCCACAGGGGATGACTGCGGCCAGAGAATCAACCCAACACAATCAACCGATTGGGCAATTCATTCCTCACCTGCGTCACCGGCACATGCACCTTGAGCAGTTCACCGCACGCCTCGATGCAGGTCACGAACCCCTCAAGCGTGCGCCCCTGCCGCACCTGCTCGGTGAACGCGGCGACAATCGCGTCCCAGCTCTTGTTGTCCAGCCGCCGGGAAATCCCCTCGTCCACCAGAATCTCCACGTAGCGCTCGGCCTCGCAGACAAAAATCAGCATGCCGGTGCTACCCACGGTGTGGTGCAGGTTCTGTTCGAGGAACTGGCGCCGCGCCAGGTTCGACGCACGCCAGTGGCGCACACGGCGCGGGATCAGATGGGTGGTGACTTGCGGCAGACGAAACAGCAGGCACAGGACAATGAACAGCCCCCACTGCACCAGCAACAGGCTGTGCATGGTCAGCCAGCCGGTCAGGTAATGGACGATGCCTGGCACCAGCAACGCCAACAGGCTGGCCCACAGCAACGGGATGTACGCGTAGTCATCGGCGCGGGCCGCCAGCACGGTCACCAGTTCGGCGTCGGTGTCGCGCTCGACCCGGGCGATCGCCTCGGCGACTTTGCGTTGTTCGTGTTCGCTCAGTAATGCCATGTCGAAAAATGCCTGATCATTATTGTTGTGTGTTCACCAGCCGCCGGACGAACCACCGCCGCCGAAACTGCCCCCGCCGCCGCTGAAGCCCCCGCCTCCACCGCCGCCGCCAAATCCACCACCGCCGAAACCGCCCCCGCCTCCGGAGCCGCCACGGCCGGCGGGAAGGATACCGAGCATCTGGCAGACAAACACGGTCAGGATGAACAACACCACCAGAAAAACAAACAACAGCGGATGGCGCGAGACAAAATCGCTTTGCGGATCACCGCTCGACTCGTACACCGTCGAGGGCTCGTCCAGCGGGTTGCCGCCCAGCACCACCAGCATCGCCGCCACGCCGTCGCTGATGCCCTTGCTGAAATTGCCGGACTTGAACGCCGGGGTGATCACTTGATGGATGATCACCGAGGTCTGCGCATCGGTCAGCCGATCTTCCAGCCCGTAACCGACTTCAATGCGCAGCTTGCGCTCATCACGGGCGACGATCAGCAGCGCGCCGTTGTTCTTGTCTTTCTGGCCGATGCCCCAGTGCCGGCCCAGTTGCACGCCGTAATCCTCGATGGTGGTGCCCTGCAGATCAGGCACCGTGACCACCACCAGTTGCTCGCCGGTCGCTTGCTCGTGAGCCTGCAATTGCTGGCTCAACTGGATGCGCACCGAGGGCTCGATCATCTGCGCCTCGTCCACCACCCGCCCGCTCAGCGCCGGGAACGTCAACTCGGCCCGGGCGCTGACGGTGAACAGCCAGAGCATCAGCACCAGGCCTATCTTCAACACACGCATGGGCAACCTCGAATCAGAACTTCACTTCCGGGGCCTTTTCCGCACCGGGGGTGGTGGCTTCGAAGGTTTCGCGAATCGGCAGATCGCTGTACATCACGCTGTGCCAGAGGCGACCGGGAAATGTGCGGATCTCGGTGTTGTACTTCTGCACCGCCAGAATGAAATCGCGCCGCGCCACGGCAATCCGGTTTTCCGTGCCTTCGAGCTGCGATTGCAGGGCAAGGAAGTTCTGGTTGGCCTTGAGGTCCGGGTAGCGCTCCGAGACCACCATCAACCGGCTGAGCGCACCGCTCAACTGATCCTGGGCCTGCTGGAACTGCTTGAGCTTTTCCGGGTTGTCGAGGGTGCTGGCATCGACCTGGATCGAAGTTGCCTTGGCCCGCGCCTCGACCACTGCCGTCAGGGTTGCTTCTTCATGCTTGGCATAGCCTCTGACGGTTTCCACCAGATTGGGAATCAGGTCGGCACGACGCTGGTACTGGTTCTGTACCTGGCCCCAGGCCGCTTTCGCCTGTTCGTCGAGGGTCGGAATATTGTTGATGCCGCACGCGGTCAACAGCGTTGCCATCACCAGCAGCGTGGCGACCTGCAAACGCGAGCGGTAGGTTGGACTGACATTCATCAAAGTGATGCTCCCTGGCGTATTTCATAAAAAACCGACCGTGAAACCTTCTGCATCGGCGGTTCGGGCATAATCGGCGGCGCCACTGGATTGCAACGGGCCGATGGGCTAAAAAGAGGCCCTGCGCAAACGCTGCCGAAGGTCGGTGGGCGTTTTTGGCTCGGTCATTTTGAGCCTGCACCCGAACAACAATAGTCGCTCCCTAACTTTTGGCTGGCCGGCATTGCATTGCCGCTTGGGCCCTTGAGAAAAATATTCATGAAGAAGCTGTGTTTGCTGGGCCTGTTCGTCAGCCTGGCCAGTCATCAAGTATTGGCCGCCACGACCCCGGTACCCTTGGAAAACAAGGACGCGTTCATCAGCAATCTGATGAAACAAATGACCCTCGATGAAAAGATCGGCCAGTTGCGCCTGATCAGCATCGGCCCGGAAATGCCCCGCGAACTGATCCGCAAAGAGATCGCCGCCGGCAATATCGGCGGAACGTTCAACTCGATCACCCGCCCGGAAAACCGTCCGATGCAGGACGCGGCGATGCGCAGTCGCCTGAAGATTCCGATGTTTTTTGCGTACGACGTGATCCACGGTCACCGTACGATTTTCCCGATCCCGCTGGCCCTGGCATCGAGCTGGGACATGGACGCCATCGGTCGGTCCGGGCGCGTTGCCGCCAAAGAGGCTGCATCTGACAGCCTCGACATCACCTTCGCGCCGATGGTCGACATCTCCCGCGATCCGCGCTGGGGCCGCAGCTCCGAAGGCTTCGGTGAAGACACCTACCTGACCTCGCGCATCGCCAAAGTGATGGTCAAGGCCTACCAGGGCGACACGCCGAGCGCGGCCGACAGCATCATGGCCAGCGTCAAGCACTTCGCCCTGTATGGCGCGGTCGAGGGCGGTCGCGACTACAACGTCGTCGACATGAGCCCGGTGAAGATGTACCAGGACTATCTGCCACCGTACCGCGCGGCGATCGACGCCGGTGCCGGCGGGGTGATGGTGGCGTTGAACTCGATCAACGGCATCCCGGCCACCGCCAATACCTGGCTGATGAACGATCTGCTGCGCAAGGACTGGGGCTTCAAGGGCCTGGCCGTCAGCGACCACGGGGCGATCTTCGAGCTGATCAAGCACGGTGTAGCCGCCGATGGTCGCGAAGCGGCGAAGCTGGCGATCAAGGCCGGCATCGACATGAGCATGAACGACACCCTGTACGGCAAAGAGCTGCCGGGGCTGCTCAAGTCCGGCGAGATCGAACAGAAAGACATCGATAACGCGGTGCGCGAAGTGCTCGCCGCCAAGTACGACATGGGCCTGTTCAAGGATCCGTACCTGCGTATCGGCAAAGCCGAGGATGATCCGGCGGACACCTACGCCGACAGTCGTCTGCACCGCGCCGACGCGCGTGACGTCGCGCGTCGCAGCCTGGTGCTGCTGAAGAACCAGAACGACACCCTGCCGCTGAAGAAAACCGCGAAAGTCGCGCTGGTCGGCCCGCTGGCCAAGGCGCCGATCGACATAATGGGCAGCTGGGCTGCTGCGGGTAAACCGGCGCAATCGGTCACGCTGTTCGACGGCATGAGCTCGGTGATTGGCGACAAGGCCAACCTGATCTACGCCCGTGGCGCGAACATCACCAGCGACAAGAAAGTGCTGGATTACCTGAACTTCCTCAACTTCGACGCCCCGGAAGTGGTCGATGACCCACGCCCGGCCAACGTGTTGATCGACGAAGCGGTGAAGGCAGCCAAGGACGCTGACGTGATCGTCGCCGCCGTTGGCGAGTCCCGTGGCATGTCCCACGAATCCTCGAGCCGCACCGATCTGAACATCCCGGAAAATCAGCGCGAGCTGATCCGCGCCCTCAAGGCCACCGGCAAGCCGCTGGTACTGGTGCTGATGAACGGCCGTCCGCTGACCATTCTCGAAGAGAACCAGTCGGCTGATGCGATTCTGGAAACCTGGTTCAGCGGCACCGAGGGCGGCAACGCCATCGCTGATGTGCTGTTCGGCGACTACAACCCGTCGGGCAAACTGCCGGTGACCTTCCCGCGTTCGGTGGGCCAGATCCCGACCTACTACAACCACCTGAGCATTGGCCGGCCGTTCACACCGGGCAAACCGGGCAACTACACCTCGCAGTATTTCGATGACACCACCGGGCCGCTGTTCCCGTTTGGTTATGGCTTGAGCTACACCCAATTCGCCCTGAGCGACATGGCGCTGTCCTCGACCACCCTGAACAAGACCGGCAAGCTCGACGCCAGTGTCACCTTGAAAAACACCGGTCAGCGCGACGGCGAAACCGTGGTGCAGCTGTACATTCAGGACGTCACCGGCTCGATCATCCGCCCGGTGAAAGAACTGAAGAACTTCCAGAAAATCATGCTCAAGGCCGGCGAACAGAAAGTCGTGCACTTCACCATCACCGAGGATGACCTGAAGTTCTACAACGCCCAGCTCAAGTACGCGGCCGAGCCTGGAAAGTTCAACGTGCAGATTGGCCTGGATTCGCAGGATGTGACGCAGCAGAGCTTTGAGTTGCTGTAATTATTCATGTAACACATAAACCCTGTGGGAGGGGGCTTGCTCCCGAAGGCGGTGTATCAGCTACCTATATGCTGAATGACACTCCGCCTTCGGGAGCAAGCCCCCTCCCACATTAGATTTCTGTAATTTTCGAAATTGACGTTATCCACGTCTGTCGAGAATGTTGACCACCAACCGATCCACCCAGCCCCAGATCCTCTGCTTCACCCGCCGCCACAACGGCCGGCGCTGCCACTCCTCCAGACTGACCTGCTGGCTGAGACCGAAATCCTTCTCGAAACTCTGCACCACCGCTGCCGTCAACGACGGGTCCAGCGCCTCCAGATTCGCCTCCAGATTGAAGCGCAGGTTCCAGTGATCGAAGTTGCACGATCCGATACTCACCCACTCGTCCACCAACACCATTTTCAGATGCAGGAAGCACGGCTGGTATTCGAAGATCTGCACCCCGGCCTTGAGCAGGCGCGGGTAGTAGCGATGGCCGGCGTAACGCACCGACGGGTGATCGGTGCGCGGCCCGGTGAGCAATAACCGGACGTCGACACCGCGAGCAGCGGCCTTGCGCAGCGAACGGCGAATGTTCCAGGTCGGCAGGAAATACGGGGTGGCCATCCAGATGCGTTTCTGCCCGCTGTTCAAGGCGCGGAACAGTGATTGCAGAATGTCACGATGCTGGCGCGCATCGGCGTAGGCCACACGGCCCATGCCCTCGCCCATGTCCGGCATCTTGGGCAGGCGTGGCAGGCCGACATGCGCCGACGGTTTCCAGGCCCGGCGATGGCGGTTGGCGATCCATTGGCGGTCGAACAATATCTGCCAGTCGAGCACCAGCGGGCCGCTGATTTCCACCATCACTTCATGCCATTCACTGCTGTCCTGTTCCGGCGTCCAGAATTCATCGGTCGCACCGGTGCCGCCGACGAATGCCAGACGCTGGTCGACCAGCAGCAGTTTGCGGTGATCGCGATAGAAGTTGCCGACCCAGCGCCGCCAGCTCAGGCGATTGTAGAACCGCAGCTCGACCCCGGCCTGAATCAGGCGCTGACGCAGGTGCAGGGTAAACGCGAGGCTGCCGTAGTCATCGAACAGGCAGCGCACCCGCACACCGCGCTCGGCGGCCTGCACCAGCGCCTGCACCACGGCTTCGGCACAGGCGCCCGCCTCCACCAGATACAACTCCAGCTCGACCTGTTCCTCGGCGCGGGCAATCTCCACCAGCATGCGCGGGAAGAATTGCGGGCCGTCGATCAACAGCTCGAAGCGGTTGCCGTCGCGCCATGGGAACACCGCGCCGCGCATGTCAGCGCGCCGTGAAAATCAGCACCGCACCCACCGGCACCGACAGACTGATGGCCGAAAGACCGGCCAGGTTGCGCAGAGTTTCCAAACCCGGCACCAGGTCGAAATCCTCGGCGTTGATCACCAGCGGCTCCAGCGTCACCACTTGAAAACGTCGGTCATCGAGACGGGTGGCCAGCAACTCTGCCGGGTATTCATGTTGCTTGCCGTGCAGGTTGACGGTCAGCGGCAAGCGTAATTCCAGCTGCGCACCGGGGGCCAGATCGTTGATCGGGCGCAGGTCGATCCGGGTGCTGATGGTCGCTTCGGGGAATTGCTCGATCTGGAACAGTTCCTTGCGCATGCGCTCGTCGCGCAGCGGGATGCCGCTGTTGATCGACTCCAGTTCGACTTCAACCTCGGCCCGACCGCTGGGATCGACCTTGCCGTGCAACACCAGAAAGCGCTGCACTTCGGAAATGTGGGCGTTTTTCGTGCTGACAAACGATAGCCGCGACGACTCGCCATCCAGATACCAGTTGGCCTGCGCCGGCAGCGCGGCGGCAGCCAGCAGCAGACTGGCGAGGGCTTTATAGAGGGAGCGGTTGAACATTGAATACTCGTGGGGGCGATAAACCTGCACGAACCTTAACCGCCCACGCCGTTATTGCAAACTGATCGCCGCAAATCTATCGATTGGTGAAAATCCCTGTGGGAGCGGGCTTGCTCGCGAAGGCGGTGAATCAGTCAACACAAATGCTGAATGGCACACCGTATTCGCGAGCAAGCCCGCTCCCACAGGGTTGTTCATTGACTGAAGGATCGAGGATTTCAGGGATTGAGGCGGCAGCCCTGCCGTTCACTCAACCACTGCGCACTATTGCTGCGGCCAATGCCGCTGACGGTGATGGTTTTGCTCGCGCTGTCATCGGTAAAGCGGCTGGTTGGCAGCCACTGTTTCACATAGCCGCGGCAATATTCGGCGTCGTTGTTCATCACATAACGACACGAACAATATTCCTTGGCGGTGTACGCGCTGATGATATCGGGGAAGGCCCACAGGTTGTCCCGCTCGAGCCAGATCCAGCAGAGGAGCACGATCAGCACCAGCAGCAGCGCCCGTTTCAACAGCTTCATGGCTGCACCGCCTTGAGCACGCGCCTGAGCAGTTCGTTATGGCGATAGCTGCCGTCGCGATCATCGGCGTAACGCACGATCACCAGTTTCTCGCTGGGGATCACATACAGTGCCTGCCCCCAATGCCCAAGGGCGGCGAAGGTGTCGGGCGGCGCGTCGGGCCACGGCGCGGCGGCAGCATCCACCGGGCGATTGAGCCACCATTGGCCGCCGGGCACCGCTTCGTCCTGATGCGCCTTGTAGCCGGCGAAGGGAGTGCGGTTGAAGGCGACCCAATCCTTGGGCAGCAATTGCCGGTCACCCCAACGTCCATCGCGCTGCATCAACAGGCCAACCCGCGCCAGGTCCCGCGCCGTGAGATACGCGTAAGAAGAGGCGACAAACGTGCCGCCGGCATCGGTTTCCCACACGGCATGGCGGATGCCCAGCGGCTCGAACAGCGCCGACCACGGATAGTCGGGATAACGCTGGGGGCCAACCATGGCTTTCAACGCAGCGGCCAACAGATTGCTGTCGCCACTGGAGTAACGGAACGCCTGCCCCGGCGGCGCGTAGGCGTCGTGATCGGCGGTGAACCCTGGCATGTCGCGGTGCCCACGGGTGTAGAGCATCGCTACCACCGAGGATTTCAGCGGCGCGTATTCGTAGTCTTCCTGCCAGTCCAGCCCGGAAGCCCAGTGCAGCAGATCCGCCACGGTGATCGCCGGGTGTTTTTCCAGCGCCGGATAAAACGTCGAGACCGGATCATCCAGTTTGAACAGCCCTTCGCCATACGCCACGCCAAGCACCGTGGCCATCAGGCTTTTGCTGATCGACCAGGTCAGGTGCGGGGTCTCGGCACGGGTCGGGCCGGCGTAGCGTTCGTAGATCAACTGGCCGTCGCGGATGATCAGCAAGGCGTCGGTGCGGATGCCTTGGCGGGTGGTGTCGTCGCGAGGCGGGAAGGCGTAAGTTTCCAATGCCTCGACCGCGGCGCCGCTGATTTTTGCGCCAGTCGGCCATTGTTCATCGGGCCATTGCCCGGCCTGAACCGTGAAGCTGATCAGCAGCAGAAACAGGGACAGGCCTTTGTACATGTTGAGGGCTCTGGGAATGACTTTGCTCAGAGTAGTCGGGGTTTATGACAGGGGTGTGGTGATTTTGCGGCCGCCTTCGCGAGCAAGCCCGCTCCCACAGTTTGATCGCATTCCTGCTGAAGGAACTCGGTCAACCTGTGGGAGCGGGCTTGCTCGCGAAGGGGCCCGTCAGCCCACCGCCAAAGCCTTGGCCAAGCGCTTGGCCCGCGCGCCCGCCGCCAACTGCATCACTGACTGATCACGCTGCCACATCAACGCCCACTCCGGATTACCCTCGGCCAACGCCCGATCGATCTCGGGTTTGAACGCATCGAACTGCGCAAACAACCCACCCAACAGCACATGCCCGGCCGGGTTGTTCGGCGGCTGGCGACTCGCTTCCGCACACCCGCCCAGCAGCGCCAGCAAGCGTAACAGCAGCGGCTGCGACCAGCCGCTGTCCTGACCGACGCCATACAGCCACGCGGTCATCGCGCTCAACACGTAAACATCCTCCAGAGTGCGGAACGGCTTCACATAAGCATCCCAGCCGTCCCCCGCGAGCAACTCGCACAAGGCGTCGTCCAGATGCAGACGACCGTGACTGATGTCCGGCATCAGCGGCAGCGCCGGGAGTTTTTCCACGCGCACGCCGGGTTCGCCGGGATAGACCACCGCCAGACTCAGGCGCGGCGTTTCGCCGGGTTCGTCACTGCGCGCGGCGATCAATAGCCAATCCGCCGCATCCCCTGCGGTGACGAAATCCTTTTGTCCGTTGAGGCGCAAATCCGTCAGACGCGTCTGCATGTCCGCCGGGCGCAAGCTGCGCTGTTCGGTCGCACACAACGCGCCAAGACTCGGCGGAGCGCTCGGCCAGAGCATGCGCAATGCCGCCTGATACCCCACCAGAAACGCCAGCCCCGGCGTCGCCATCCGCCGCCCTCCGGCCACCGCCAGTTCGAACGGCGTCACGCTGCCCAGTTGATGCAACAACGTGGCGAAACCTTCCGCCAGATCAGCGACGGCGGGCAGGCGTTCACGACTTTCGAGCAGGGTTGGCCAGGGCATAAGAGGCTCCTTGTGGGCTGTCATACAAGCATCACCAAACGTTCATGGCGATGACACCGGGGCTACATAGCCTGACTTTGCACAACATGGCTGCATAAAGAAAGTCGATCGACTGCAACCCACGACGGGTTCAAGGCCCGTACGGAGATTCCAATGACTCAGATCGCCCGCATCAGCGACACCGGCAATGAACGCCGCCTGCAAGCCGAACGCCTGATCGGCGCCGAGGCCTTGCAGCAAGCCCAGGCCCTGCGCTTCAACGTGTTCAGCGGCGAGTTCAACGCCAAGCTGAAAGGCGCGGAGCTGGGTCTGGACATGGATGACTATGATGTTCACTGCAGCCACATCGGCGTGCGTGACCTGAACACCGGGCGCCTGGTGGCGACTACCCGTCTGCTCGATCACACCGCTGCCAGCAGTCTGGGCCGTTTTTACAGCGAAGAAGAATTCAGCCTGCATGGCCTCGCCCATCTGCAAGGGCCGATCCTCGAAATCGGCCGCACCTGCGTCGACCCGGCCTACCGCAACGGCGGCACCATCGCCGTGCTCTGGGGTGAACTGGCCGAAGTGTTGAATCAGGGCGGCTACAGCTACCTGATGGGTTGCGCGAGTATTCCGATGCAGGACGGCGGTGTGCAGGCCCACGCGATCATGCAGCGTCTGCGCGAACGTTATCTGTGCACCGAACACTTGCGCGCCGAACCGAAGAATCCGCTGCCGTCGCTGGATATCCCGTCGAACGTGATCGCCGAAATGCCGCCGCTGCTCAAGGCCTACATGCGCCTGGGTGCGAAGATCTGCGGCGAGCCGTGCTGGGACGAAGACTTCCAGGTCGCCGACGTGTTCATCCTGCTCAAGCGCGACGAACTCTGCCCGCGCTACGCCAAACACTTCAAGGCGGCCGTGTGATGAGCCGGTTGCGCGTGTACGCGCGGATCGCGCGGGTGCTGCTGGTGGTGGCGCTGGGCTTGACCATGGCCAGCGTCTTCGGGATGTTCGAACGTCTGGGCCTGGCGCACTCGATGCAACGTCGGCAGCGCTGGTCGCGGTTTTTCATGGCGCGTCTGAGCAATGCCCTGCCCTTTCGCGTAACCGTGCACGGCGAGTTGCCGAAGCAGCCGATGCTGTGGGTCAGCAATCATGTGTCATGGACTGACATTCCGCTGCTGGGCATGCTCACGCCGCTGTCGTTTCTGTCCAAGGCCGAAGTGCGCACCTGGCCGGTGGCCGGTTGGCTGGCGGCGAAGGCCGGCAGTCTGTTCATCCGTCGCGGCTCGGGCGACAGCCAGTTGATCCGCAAACAGATGACCCGTCACCTGCAAACGCAACATCCGCTGCTGATGTTCCCGGAAGGCACCACCACCGATGGCCGTTCGCTGCGCACCTTCCATGGTCGCCTGCTGTCGGCGGCGATTGATTCGGAGGTGATGCTGCAGCCGGTGGCGATCCGTTATCTGCGCGATGGCGAAATCGACACGCTGGCACCGTTCATTGGCGACGATGATTTGCTGTCGCACCTGATGCGTCTGTTCAGCAACGACTGCGGCGATGTCGAGATTCATGTGCTCAAGCCGATTGCCTGCGTGGGTCGCGAGCGTGCAGCACTGGCGTTCGAAGCACAGCAGGCGGTGCAGAAGGCGTTGTTTGGTGAAGTGGCCAAACCTGCCGAACCGCGTCGCGCCGGCGAATTGATCGCCGCCTGAAACACAGATCCCATTTGTAGGAGTGAGCCTGCTCGCGATAGCGGAGGGTCGGTCGATATTTATTTGACTGATCCACCGCTATCGCGAGCAGGCTCACTCCTACAAGGTTTCAGGGGGATGGCTGATGTTGTGCAAATTCTTGAAGCTGCGGATAGAACAAGCGGAAATCCTCACTCAGCGGCTCATACAACCGCCGCAATTCCTGCATCGCCCCCGCCAGCTCCTCAGGCCGAGTCAGACGCCGCGAGATCCCGCGCAGCACCTGGTCCAGCACTTCGAATTGCTGATACGAACCCAACCAGTCATTGGCGACCATGTGCGGGGCGATTTTCGCCAGGCGTTCCGGCAGTTGCGGCTCGCTCGACAGCACTCGATAAACGTCGCGGGTGAAGTGCTCCAGCGGCTGATCGGCGTACTGCCTCCAGTCCCGCGCCAGGCAATGGTCGAAAAACACATCAAGGACAATCCCGGCATAACGCCGCCGGGTCTCGGAGAAACGTCCGAGGGCGATGTCCACCAAAGGGTGGCGATCGGTGAACACATCGATTCGCCGGTGCAGCTGAATCGCTGCTTCGATCTGCGGAGCAAACTGCCCCTGCAGCCGTCCTTTGACGAAATCGCCATACAGGCTGCCAAGTAATTGCTCGGGGCGCTGGCCTCCGAGGTGTAAATGTGCGAGATAGTTCATGGGCGCAGCTTAGCACTGCGCGCTTTCATCGTTACAGCACACATATCGTTATAACCCGATATACCGATTTATGCGGTCGTCAGATCAAATTCATATTGGTATATCGCGAAATACCGATTTAAAGTTCGCCTCATCGCGATATAACGCTACACATCACGAGCATAAAGCCATGAACCTCGACCTCGACGAAATAATAAAAGCCCTGGCACACCCAGTACGGCGAGACATTCTCATCTGGCTGAAAGACCCCAAAGCCCAGTTTCCTGAGCAGATTCACAACCACGAGTACGGCATCTGCGCCGGGCAGATCGATCAACGCTGCGGCCTGTCGCAGTCGACCGTTTCCGCCCACCTGGCGACCCTGCAACGCGCAGGTTTGATCAGCAGCCAGAAAGCCGGCCAGTGGCACTTCTTCAAACGCAACGAGGACGTGATCCAGGCGTTCCTCGACGCCATCGTCAAAGAGCTCAGCGCTCCCACAAGGAATTGATTCAAATGCCCCTCTCGCTACTCATCCTGGCCTTGAGCGCCTTCGCCATCGGTACCACCGAGTTCGTCATCATGGGCCTGCTGCCCGATGTGGCGGCCGACCTCGGTGTGTCGATCCCGGGCGCCGGCTGGCTGGTGACCGGTTACGCCCTGGGCGTGGCCATCGGTGCGCCGTTCATGGCACTGGCCACCGCCAGACTGCCGCGCAAGGCCGCACTGGTAGCGCTGATGGGCATTTTCATCGTCGGTAACCTGCTGTGCGCCATTGCCAGTGACTACAACGTGCTGATGTTCGCCCGTGTCGTCACCGCGCTGTGCCACGGTGCGTTCTTCGGTATCGGTTCTGTTGTAGCTGCCGGACTGGTAGCGCCGAACAAACGCGCATCCGCCGTGGCGCTGATGTTCACCGGCCTGACCCTGGCCAACGTCCTCGGTGTACCGCTGGGCACAGCACTGGGTCAGGAAGCCGGCTGGCGTTCGACGTTCTGGGCGGTGACCGTGATTGGTGTTGTGGCACTGATCGGTCTGATCCGCTTTCTGCCGGCCAAGCGTGACGAAGAAAAACTCGACATGCGCGCCGAACTCGCCGCCCTGAAAGGCGCCGGCATCTGGTTGTCGCTGAGCATGACCGCGCTGTTCGCCGCATCGATGTTCACCCTCTTCACCTACGTCGCGCCGCTGCTCGGCGATGTCACCGGCGTCTCGCCCAAAGGCGTGACCTGGACCCTGCTGCTGATCGGCCTCGGTCTGACGGTGGGCAACATCATCGGCGGCAAATTGGCGGACAAGCGCCTCGGCGCGACCCTGATCGGCGTGTTCGTGGCGATGGCGGTGGTCTCCACCGTGTTGAGCTGGACCAGCGTGGCGCTGATCCCGACTGAAATCACCCTGTTCCTCTGGGCCACCGCTTCGTTTGCCGCCGTCCCGGCGCTGCAAGTCAACGTGGTGACCTTCGGCAAGGCCGCACCGAACCTGGTGTCGACCCTGAACATCGGCGCTTTCAACATCGGCAACGCCTTGGGCGCCTGGGTCGGCGGCAGCGTCATCGCCCACGGTTTCGGCCTGACCAGCGTGCCCTTGGCCGCCGCCGCGCTGGCCGTGCTCGCGCTGCTGGTGACCCTGATCACTTTCCGTCAGAACGGCGATGCCGGCCTGGCCCCTGCTACCCACTGATTAACCACTTAACTGACGAGGGTTGTACACATGGCAACTATTTTCGATCCGATCAAACTGGGCGACCTCGAGCTGTCCAACCGCATCATCATGGCCCCGCTGACCCGCTGCCGCGCCGATGAAGGCCGCGTGCCGAACGCGCTGATGGCCGAGTACTACGTGCAACGCGCCTCTGCCGGCCTGATCCTCTCCGAAGCCACCTCGGTGACGCCGATGGGCGTTGGCTACCCGGACACCCCGGGTATCTGGTCCAACGATCAGGTGCGCGGCTGGACCAACGTGACCAAGGCCGTGCACGCTGCCGGCGGCAAGATCGTCCTGCAACTGTGGCACGTCGGCCGCATCTCGCACCCGTCGTACCTCAACGGTGAAACTCCGGTCGCGCCGAGCGCCATCCAGCCTAAAGGTCACGTCAGCCTGGTTCGCCCACTGGCCGACTACCCGACTCCACGTGCCCTGGAAACCGCTGAAATCGCCGAGATCGTGGACGCCTACCGCACCGGTGCCGAGAACGCCAAGGCCGCCGGGTTCGACGGCGTGGAAATCCACGGCGCCAACGGCTACCTGCTCGACCAGTTCCTGCAAAGCAGCACCAACCAGCGCACCGACAACTACGGCGGCTCCCTGGAAAACCGTGCACGTCTGCTGCTGGAAGTGACTGACGCGGCGATCGACGTCTGGGGCGCCGGCCGCGTCGGCGTGCACCTGGCGCCACGCGCCGACTCCCACGACATGGGCGACGACAATCTGGCCGAGACCTTCACTTACGTGGCTCGCGAGCTGGGCAAGCGTGGCATCGCCTTCATCTGCTCCCGCGAAAAAGAAGGCGCCGACAGCCTCGGCCCACAGCTGAAAGAAGCCTTCGGCGGCGCGTACATCGCCAACGAACGCTTCACCAAGGACAGCGCCAATGCCTGGCTGGCAGAAGGCAAGGCTGACGCGGTGGCGTTCGGCGTACCGTTCATTGCCAACCCGGACCTGCCGGCACGTCTGAAGGCCGATGCACCGCTGAACGATCCGCGCCCTGAGCTGTTCTACGGCAAGGGCCCGGTCGGTTACATCGACTACCCGACGCTGTAAGCGTTATTCAGTACGAAGCCGCAGAAACACAAAAGCCCCCGACTTGTGAAAGTCGGGGGCTTTTTCTTGGGTTTTGCCCCGCAATCGCTGAAGCTCCATTGTGGGAGCGGGCTTGCTCGCGAAGCGGTATGACCGTCGGCAGATGTATTGAATGTTCAGACGCCTTCGCGAGCAAGCCTGCTCCCACAAGGTGATGCTGTCATTATTGGCGACAGCTAACATTCGTTCACAGCGAAGACACAAAATCCCTACAAAATCCGTAGCTCGCTACGTTTAAACTCGCGGTTCGGGTCTATATAAAAGCAGGCCGATTGACATAACCTGTGCCAATTACGCATTTTGTTTCATTTGCGCAGGCTGGGGCTCAGGCGCAGCATGTCCAGCCCTGTATCGACCCAGCGCTCGGCTTCGGCATGCAATTGAAAGCTGTCCGGCGCCAATAGCCATCCATACAGGAGGCCATCGATATACGCATGAATGCTGATGGCCGCCCGGGCAGTGTCGAGATCTTCCGGCAACTGGCCGCGATTTACCGCATTACGCAAGGTCAGGCCGATGCGCAGGTTGCAATCGAGACTGGCCGTGCGGCGCTGCTGGCGCAGATCGCACATTTCATCGGTGAATTCGCACTTATGAAAAAGAATCTCGTTGATGCGACGGGTCTTCGGATCCAGGGCTACCTGATGGAACAGATGGATCAACAGCTTGCGCATGCACCCCAGTGGGTCGAGTTCGTCCTCGCTCTCGCTGGCCTTCGCCAATTCATCCAGCGGTTCATGCAGGCTGTCGAGCATCGCCTGCACCAGATCCGCCTTGTTGCTGAAATGCCAGTAGATGGCACCGCGCGTGACGCCAGCCAGCGTTGCGATATCCGCCAGGGTCGTGCGGGCCACGCCTCTTTCATAAAACGCTTTCTCGGCCGCTTCGAGAATCTGGCTGCGCGTTTCCTGAGCTTCCTCTTTGGTACGACGGACCATGGCAGTAAAACCTCAAACAGGATGTTTCAGGGATGGCTGAATATCCGCTGAATAAAGAGGGGGCCGATCTCTCACGAATCGGCTCCCCGGCCTACAATTTCAAACGTTGCGACGCATTTTGTAACAGGGTGGGTACGACGCCAAGCTATTTACAAACAACCATGAACGTAAGTATATTCCTTAGCAAGCTACTTATCCACTCGACCCGATTTTTTTACCCTTCCACACTTCTTGTGCGCACTGTGCGCGCCTGACCCGAGGATCTTCATGCAATTCAAGCCAGCTGTTACCGCTCTGGTCACTGCCGTCGCCCTGGCATCGCTGCTCAGCGGATGTAAAAAGGAAGAAGCGGCCCCAGCCGCTCCGCCTCCTCAGGTCGGCGTCGTCACCCTGCAACCACAAGCCTTTACACTCACGTCCGAACTGCCGGGCCGCACCAGTGCGTACCGCATCGCTGAAGTTCGACCACAGGTCAACGGCATCATTCTCAAGCGCCTGTTCAAGGAAGGCAGCGACGTCAAGGCCGGTCAGCAGCTGTATCAGATCGACCCGGCCGTCTATGAAGCCACCCTGAAAAGCGCCGAAGCCAACCTGCGTTCGACCAAGTCGATCTCCGACCGCTACAAGCAACTGGTTGACGAGCAGGCCGTAAGCCGCCAGGAATACGACACTGCCGTGTCCAACCGCATGGAGTCGGAAGCCTCGCTGCAGAGCGCGCAGATCAACCTGCGTTACACCAAGGTCTACGCACCGCTCTCCGGGCGTATCGGCCGCTCTTCGGTGACTGAAGGTGCGCTGGTCAGCAATGGCCAGGCTGACGCGATGGCGACGATCCAGCAACTGGACCCGATCTACGTCGATGTCACCCAGTCCTCGGTTGAACTGCTGGAACTGCGCCGCGAGCTGGAAAGCGGTCGCCTGCAGAAGGTCGGCGACAACTCGGCAGCGGTCAAACTGACCCTCGAAGACGGCAGCCAGTACAAGCTCGACGGTAAGCTGGAATTCTCCGAAGTGTCGGTTGATCCGACTACCGGCTCCGTGACCTTGCGTGCCGTGTTCCCGAACCCGGATCACACCCTGCTGCCCGGCATGTTCGTCCGTGCCCAGTTGCAGGCTGGGGTCAACGCTGCCGCCATTCTGGCGCCGCAGCAAGGCGTGACCCGCGACCTCAAGGGCACCCCGACCGCACTGGTTGTCGGCCCGGACAACAAGGTTGAACTGCGTCAGCTCAAGGCCAGTCGCACCGTCGGCAGCCAGTGGCTGATCGAGGATGGCCTGAAAGCCGGCGATCGTCTGATCACCGAAGGCCTGCAATATGTTCGACCAGGTGTTCAGGTCAACCCGACTGAAGCGACCAACGTAGCCAAGAACCCGGCCCCCGCTCAGGCAGCTGACAAAGCCGCTGGCGGCAAAGGGGAGTAACTCATGTCGAAATTTTTTATCGACCGTCCGATTTTCGCCTGGGTAATTGCCCTGGTGATCATGTTGGTCGGGGCACTATCGATCCTGAAATTGCCGATCAACCAGTACCCGAGCATTGCGCCTCCGGCCATCGCGATCTCCGTGACCTACCCGGGTGCTTCGGCACAAACCGTGCAGGACACCGTGGTCCAGGTGATCGAGCAGCAGCTCAACGGTATCGACAACCTGCGTTATGTGTCCTCGGAAAGTAACTCCGACGGCAGCATGACCATCACCGCGACCTTCGAGCAAGGCACCAACTCCGACACCGCGCAGGTTCAGGTTCAGAACAAGCTGAACCTGGCCACCCCGCTGCTGCCGCAGGAAGTGCAGCAACAGGGTATCCGCGTGACCAAGGCAGTGAAGAACTTCCTGCTGGTGATCGGCGTGGTGTCGCGTGACGGCAGCATGTCCAAGGACGACCTGTCCAACTACATCGTGTCGAACATGCAGGACCCGATATCGCGGACTGCCGGTGTCGGTGACTTCCAGGTCTTCGGTGCCCAGTACGCGATGCGCATCTGGCTCGACCCGGCCAAGCTGAACAAGTACAACCTGACCCCGGCCGATGTCAGCACCGCGATTTCGGCGCAGAACGTCCAGGTGTCGTCCGGTCAGCTCGGTGGTTTGCCGGCGCTGCCTGGCCAGCAACTGAACGCCACGATCATCGGCAAAACCCGTCTGCAGACTGCCGAGCAGTTCAAGGCAATTCTGCTGAAGGTCAACCAGGACGGCTCGCAAGTACACATCGGTGATGTTGCCGACGTTGGCCTGGGCGGTGAAAACTCGACCATCTCGGCCCAGTTCAACGGCAAGCCTTCTTCCGGTCTGGCGGTAAAACTGGCCAACGGCGCCAACGCCCTCGACACCGCCAAAGCCCTGCGTAAAACGATCGACGAGCTCAGCCCGTTCTTCCCGCAAGGCATGGAAGTGGTGTTCCCGTACGACACCACTCCGGTGGTGACCGAGTCGATCAAGGGTGTGGTTGAAACCCTGGTCGAAGCGATCGTGCTGGTGTTCCTGGTGATGTTCCTGTTCCTGCAGAACTTCCGCGCGACCGTCATCACCACGATGACCGTGCCGGTGGTATTGCTTGGTACGTTCGGCATCCTCGCGGCGTTCGGTTTCAGCATCAACACCCTGACCATGTTCGGTATGGTGCTGGCCATCGGCTTGCTGGTGGACGACGCCATCGTCGTGGTGGAAAACGTCGAGCGGGTGATGAGCGAAGAAGGCTTGTCACCGAAGGAAGCGACCAAGAAGTCCATGGGCCAGATCCAGGGCGCTCTGGTCGGTATCGCCCTGGTTCTGTCGGCGGTACTGCTGCCGATGGCGTTCTTCAGCGGCTCCACCGGTGTGATCTACAAGCAGTTCTCGATCACCATCGTTTCGGCCATGGCCCTGTCGGTGATGGTGGCGCTGATCTTCACCCCGGCGCTGTGCGCCACCATGCTCAAGGCGATTCCGAAAGGCGAGCACGGCACACCGAAAAAAGGCTTCTTCGGCTGGTTCAACCGCAGCTTTGACCGTGGCGTGAAAAGCTACGAGCGCGGTGTCGGCAACATGCTGTCGCGCAAAGCGCCGTACCTGCTGGCCTACGTACTGATCGTGGTCGGCATGATCTGGCTGTTCACCCGCATCCCGACCGCGTTCCTCCCGGAAGAAGACCAGGGCGTACTGTTCGCCCAGGTGCAGACCCCGGCCGGTTCCAGTGCCGAACGTACGCAAGTCGTGATCGACGAAATGCGCTCCTACCTGCTGGAAAAAGAGTCCGGTGCGGTGTCCTCGGTGTTCACCGTGAACGGCTTCAACTTCGCCGGTCGTGGTCAGAGCTCGGGTCTGGCATTCATCATGCTCAAGCCGTGGCACGAGCGTGATGCGAGCAACAGCGTGTTTGCCCTGGCCCAGCGCGCCCAGCAGCACTTCTTCAGCTTCCGCGACGCGATGGTGTTTGCCTTTGCCCCGCCGGCAGTACTGGAGTTGGGTAACGCCACCGGTTTCGACGTGTTCCTGCAGGACCGCGCCGGTATCGGTCACGAAAAACTGATGGAAGCGCGTAACCAGTTCCTCGGCATGGCCGCACAGAGCAAGGTGCTCTACCAGGTCCGTCCGAACGGTCTGAACGACGAGCCGCAATACCACCTGGAAATCGACGATGCGAAGGCCCGCGCCCTGGGCGTGAGCATTACCGACATCAACAGCACCCTGTCGATTTCCTTCGGTAGTAGCTACGTCAACGACTTCATCGACCGCGGTCGTGTGAAGAAGGTATACGTGCAAGGCCAGGCCGGTTCGCGCATGAGCCCTGAAGACCTGAAGAAGTGGTACGTGCGCAACAGCGCCGGGACCATGGTGCCGTTCTCCGCGTTCGCCAAGGGCGAGTGGATCTACGGTTCGCCGAAACTGGCGCGTTACAACGGTGTGGAAGCGATGGAGATCCTCGGTTCTCCGGCGCCGGGTTACTCCACCGGTGAAGCGATGGCCGAAGTCGAAGCGATTGCCAAGAAGCTGCCGGCCGGTGTCGGTATCTCCTGGACGGGTCTGTCCTACGAGGAACGTCTGTCCGGTTCGCAGGCGCCAGCGCTGTACGCCCTGTCGCTGCTGATGGTGTTCCTGTGTCTGGCGGCGTTGTATGAAAGCTGGTCGATTCCGATCGCGGTCATGCTCGTGGTACCGCTGGGGATCATCGGTGCGCTGATGGCTACCAGCCTGCGCGGTCTGTCCAACGACGTGTACTTCCAGGTGGGCCTGTTGACGACCATCGGTCTGGCAGCTAAAAACGCCATTCTGATCGTCGAATTCGCCAAGGAGCTGCATGAGCAAGGGCGCAGTCTGCGCGATGCGGCGATCGAAGCCTGCCGCATGCGTCTGCGACCGATCATCATGACCTCGCTGGCATTCGTCCTCGGTGTAGTACCGTTGGCGATCTCCACCGGCGCCGGCTCGGGCAGTCAACACGCAATCGGTACAGGCGTGATTGGCGGTATGCTCACGGCCACGATCCTGGCAATTTTCTGGGTCCCCCTGTTCTTCGTCACCGTGTCGTCCATGGGCCAGCGCAAAAATGCGGACCAGGATGACACCACAGAAACTCCTAAAGAGGCTGGCCAATGAGCAAGTCGCTACTCTCCATCGCGGTCGCAGCCTTCGTGCTGAGCGGTTGCTCGCTGATTCCTGATTATCAGCGACCAGAAGCACCGGTTGCGAACCAGTTCCCGCAGGGCCCGGCGTACTCGCCGGCCCAGGCACCGGCGCAAGCCGCTGCCGAGCAAGGCTGGAAGCAGTTTTTCCATGATCCTGCCCTGCAACAGCTGATCCAGGTCTCGCTGGAAAACAACCGCGACCTGCGCGTCGCGGCGCTGAACATCGACGCCTACGCCGCTCAGTACCGCATCCAGCGGGCCGATCTGTTCCCGGCGGTTTCGGCGAACGCCACCGGCAGCCGCCAGCGCGTTCCGGCACGGGCTTCGCAGACCGGTGAAGCGGGCATCACCAGCTCCTACTCCGCCACCGTCGGCATCAGCGCCTACGAACTCGACCTGTTCGGTCGGGTGCGCAGCCTGAGCGAACAAGCGCTGCAACAATACTTCGCCACTGAAGAAGCGCGTCGCAGCACCCAGATCAGCCTGGTGGCCAGCGTGGCCAACGCCTACCTGACCTGGCAGGCCGACAAGGAACTGCTCAAGCTGACGCAGGACACCCTCGGTGCCTTCGAAGAAAGCTACAAGCTGACCAGCCGCAGCAACGAAGTCGGTGTCGCCTCGGCGCTGGACCTGGCGCAGTCGCGTACCTCGGTGGAAAACGCCCGGGCGCAACTGGCCAAGTACACCCGTCAGGTGGCTCAGGACGAAAACAGCCTGACCCTGCTGCTCGGCACCGGTATCCCGGCCAACCTGCAAGCGGCCAAACCGCTCTCGGATGACCTGCTCAGCGACGTACCGGCCGGCCTGCCTTCGGACCTGCTGCAACGTCGTCCGGACATCCTGCAAGCCGAGTACAACCTGAAAGCGGCCAACGCCAACATCGGCGCGGCCCGTGCAGCGTTCTTCCCGAGCATCAGCCTGACGGCCAACGCCGGTACGCTGAGCCCGGACCTGTCCGGTCTGTTCAAGGGTGGTTCGGGTACCTGGCTGTTCTCGCCGCAGATCAACCTGCCGATCTTCAACGCCGGCAGCCTGCGCGCCAGCCTCGACGCGGCGAAGATCCAGAAAGACATCGACGTGGCGAACTACGAGAAGTCGATTCAGACCGCCTTCCAGGAAGTCGCCGACGGCCTGGCCGCCCGCCAGACCTACACCGAGCAGTTGCAAGCGCAACGTGACTTCGTCGCGGCCAACCAGGATTACTATCGCCTGGCCGAGCGTCGTTACCGCATCGGTGTCGACAGCAACCTGACCTTCCTCGACGCCCAGCGTCAGTTGTTCAGCGCGCAACAGGCGCTGATCACCGACCGCCTCGCGCAGCTGACCAGTGCGGTCAACCTGTACAAGGCGCTGGGTGGTGGCTGGAATGCGCAGACCGCGCAGAACGAACCGCTGAAAGAAGAAGCACCGAAGATGAAGCTGTTCTGATCATCCGGTGAACACAGGGAGCCCGCCACTTGGCGGGCTTTTTGTTGCCTGCAACAAATGTGTTGTCTGGAATGGCGCTATCGCGAGCAGGCTCACTCCTACAGGGGAACGCATACCAATTGTAGGAGTGAGCCTGCTCGCGATAGCGCCTTATCGACCACCACAAAACCCGGCTCAATCTTGCGTTCGATAATCGCCCAGAACCCGCTTTTACCAATTGAATCAAAACATCCGCGCCCCGCACCATTCGTTCCACAAAACCAATAACAACAGGTTCGACACCATGCCCCCGCGCCCTGTCCCGTCCGGCTGATCGCCGCCGCTGCATTCCAGATTCTGCAAGTTCTTGCCTGCCCCGAAAGTGGCGGCAACGGACCCGTTCGACCCAAAAAAAATAACAAGAGACCCTGCGATGACTCATCCAACTGCGCCGTACGCCCTCCCCGGCCTGATCGCCCTCGCACTGACCGGCGTCGCCCTACCCGCCGCAGCCGAAGAAGCCGGTTTTGTCGAAGGCGCCAGCGCCAACCTGAACCTGCGCAACTTCTACATCAACCGCAACTTCACCAACCCGACCAAGGCTCAGGGCAAGGCTGAAGAGTGGACGCAGAACTTCATCCTCGACGCCAAATCCGGCTTCACCCAAGGCACCGTCGGCTTCGGCATGGACGTGCTGGGCCTGTATTCGGTGAAGCTCGACGGCGGCAAGGGCACCGGCGGCACGCAATTGCTGCCACTGGATCACGACGGGCGCCCGGCGGACAATTTCGGCCGCACCAACGTCGCGTTCAAGGCCAAGCTGTCGCAGACCGAAATCAAGGTTGGCGAATGGATGCCGGTGCTGCCGATCCTGCGTTCGGACGACGGCCGTTCGCTGCCGCAAACCTTCCGTGGCGGGCAGATCACCTCGAAGGAGATCAACGGTCTGACCCTGTACGGCGGGCAGTTCCGCGCCAACAGTCCGCGCGACGACAGCAGCATGAGCGACATGTCGATGTTCGGTAAGCCGGCGTTCACCTCGGACCGCTTCAACTTTCAGGGCGGTGAATACGTTTTCAACGAAAAGCGCACGCAGATCGGCCTGTGGAACGCCGAACTCAAGGACATCTACAGCCAGCAATACGTCAACCTGACGCACAGCCAGCCACTGGGCGATTGGACGCTGGGCGCCAACCTCGGCTTCTTCTATGGCAAGGATGACGGCAGCGCCCGCGCCGGCGAACTCGACAACAAGACCTGGTCTGGGATGTTCTCGGCCCGCTACGGCGGCAACACCTTCTACGTCGGCCTGCAGAAACTCACCGGCGACAGCGCCTGGATGCGCGTCAACGGCACCAGCGGCGGCACCCTGGCCAACGACAGCTACAACTCCAGCTACGACAACGCTCAGGAGCGATCCTGGCAGGTGCGCCACGACTACAATTTTGCCGCCCTGGGCATCCCCGGCCTGACCTTGATGAACCGCTACATCAGCGGCGACAACGTGCACACCGGAACCATCACCGATGGCAAGGAATGGGGCCGCGAATCGGAACTGGGCTACACCGTGCAGAGCGGCGCCTTGCGCGACCTGAACGTGCGCTGGCGCAACTCGACCATGCGCCGCGACTTCAGCAACAACGAGTTCGACGAAAACCGCCTGATCATCAGCTATCCGATCAGCTTGCTGTAAACACCAAGTCCCTGTGGGAGCGGGCTTGCTCGCGAAAGCGGTTTATCAGTCACTTCAATGCTGCCTGACCCTCCGCCTTCGCGAGCAAGCCCGCGCCCACAGGGGTGTTGTGCCATCCGTCAGGATCTGTAGCGCTTCGCAAAGCCTCGGGTAGAGTAGGAAACACCTGAAGGACTCAGGCGCCACACCCTCCCCGCTTCCGCTATCCAAAGTTGTTGGTCCTCAAGTTTTGGCCAGATTGTCATCGGAAGACACTGCTGATCATCGGAGGACCACCTCATGATCAACCCACTCAACGCAGCCCTCGACTGGGACGCCAAGGCGTACCAGCAGTTTTCCCGTCAACGCCAGCGCCCGGTCAACGAATTGCTCGATCGCGTCGAACTGGATAACCCCAAACACATTTACGACCTGGGCTGCGGCACTGGCATTGCCACGCAGCTGCTGGCCGAACGTTGGCCGCGAGCGCAGTTGCTGGGCGTCGACAGTTCGCGGCAGATGCTGGATCAGGCCCGATGTCTGCCGATCAACGCCCGCTGGCAAGAGTGCGACCTGCTCGAATGGCAACCCAGACAACCCGCCGACCTGCTGCTCGCCGCGGCGGTGCTGCATTTCATTGGCGATCATCAACAACTGCTGCCGCGCCTGCTGGGGCATCTGAACCCCGGCGGCTGTCTGGCGGCGCACATGCCGGACTGGCGCGATGCCTTGTGGTATCGCCTGATGCTCGACACCCTGGAAGACGCCGGCCCGGGCCATACCTCCATCGGCACGCCGCAACTGCGCCAGTACATGGCGGCGCGACCGCTATTGTCGCTGGAGGATTACTACCGCTTGCTGGCGCCGCTGACCACGTCGCTGGATATCTGGGAAACCGAGCAATTGCAGGTGGTCGGCGGCAAGTCGCCGATCTACGACTGGGTGAAGGTCTCGGCGCTACGGCCGGTGATGCAGGCGCTGACGCCACAGGAACAGGCGCGATTTATCTACCACTATCTGATGCGGGTGCATAAGCATTATCCGCCGGAGAAAAACGGGCAGACGCTGTTTCCGTTCAAGCGGATTTTCATTGTCGCCAGGGTCTGAGTGCCTGTGCTGATTAATGCATCACGGCTTCTGCCGCTTTCGCGAGCAAGCCCGCTCCCACAGGGGAAATGCATTCCAAATGTGGGAGCGGGCTTGCTCGCGAAGGCGTCGGCTCAAACACCATCACTCCCGAGACTCGACCCCCAGCTCATCCCACACCGACTCCGCCAGATGGAACGTGGCATTCGCCGCCGGGATCCCGCAATAGATCGCACTCTGCATGATCACTTCCTTGATCTCGCCCCGGCTCACACCGTTGTTGGCCGCCGCACGCAGATGCAATTTCAGCTCGGCCTCGCGGTTCATCCCGATCAGCATGGCGATGGTGATCAGGCTGCGGGTATGCCGAGGCAGACCCGGGCGGGTCCAGATGTCGCCCCAGGCGTGACGGGTGATCATCTCCTGGAATTCCGAGTTGAACTCGGTCAGCGCATTCAGGCTGCGATCGACATGGGCATCGCCCAATACCGCGCGGCGTACTTGCAAGCCTTCGTCGTAACGTTGTTTCTCGTCCACAAATCTTCCCTCACTAAGCGTTCAGAAACGCCAATACCCGATCACTGAAAGCGGCACCGGCCTGCACGTTGGACAGGTGCGCGGCATAGAACTCGGCGTACTCGGCGCCGCGCACATGCTCCTGAATGAAATGCCCGCCGGACGGTGGCGTCACCGCATCTTCGGTGCCGGCGATCACCAGCAGCGGCAGGTTGATCGACGCCAGTTGCTCACGGAAATCGGCATCGCGTACCGCCGCGCAATTGGCCGCATACCCTTCAGGTGACGTCGCCGCGAGCATGTCGGTGATCTTCTTCGCCGCGGCCGGATTGGCCGTGGAAAAGTCCGGGGTAAACCAACGGGCAATCGACGCATCACGCAGTGCGACCATCGCTGCCGGGCCGTCACGCAACACGGTTTCGATGCGCGGATTCCACACCGACGGGTCGCCGATCTTCGCGGCGGTGTTGCACACAATCAGTTTGTGCAGACGATGACCGGCATTGATCCCCAGCCACTGGCCGATCAACCCGCCCATCGACAATCCGCAGAAATGCGCACGCTCGATGTGCAGCGCATCCAGCAGACCCAGCACGTCGCGACCCAGTTGCTCGATGCTGTACGGCCCCGGCGTCACCAGCGACTGGCCGTGCCCGCGCGTGTCGAAACGCAGCACCCGGAAGTGCTCGGTGAACGCCGGTATCTGCGCGTCCCACATGTGCAGGTCGGTGCCCAGCGAGTTGGACAGCACCAGCACCGGCGCATCGACCGGCCCATCCAATTGATAGTGCAGTTCGCCATCGGCGAGTTGAACGAAAGCCACAGCCCTCTCCTTCAGACAGTCAAAGCATTGTGTTCGGCCACTGCGCGCTCGACCCAGGTTTGCGCCTGGCCGAGGTAATGCGCAGGGTCGAGCAGATGATCGAGTTCGGTGCTGCTCAGTTCGGCAGTTACTTGCGGCTCGTCGCCGAGTACCGCACGCAGGTGGCGCTGTTCGGCCACCGCGCGTTTGCAACATTGTTCGAGCAAATGGTGCGCGGTGTCGCGTCCGACCCGCTGCGCGAGGACGATGCTCACCGCTTCGGCGAGCACCAGGCCTTGGGTCAATTGGAGATTGCGCGCCATGCGTTCGGCGTCGACTTCCAGGCCATCGGCCAGCAGGCGTGCCTGTTGCAGCGCACCGGACACCAGGCAGCAGATGTCCGGCAGGGTTTCCCATTCGGCATGCCACAGACCGAGGCTGCGTTCGTGCTCCTGCGGCATGGCGCTGAACAGCGTCGAGACCAGCCCCGGCACCCGCGTCGCGGCACCGATCAACACCGCCGCGCCGACCGGATTGCGCTTGTGCGGCATGGTCGACGAACCGCCCTTGCCCGGCGCCGACGGCTCGAACACTTCCGCCGCTTCGGTCTGCATCAACAGACTGACGTCGCGCCCGAGTTTGCCGAGGCTGCCGGCGATCAAACCGAGTACCGCGCCGAACTCGACAATGCGATCACGCTGGGTGTGCCACGGTTGCTCAGGCAGCGTCAGTCGCAATTCTTCCGCCAAGGCCTGGGCGATCGGTAATGCTTGCCCGCCGAGTGCCGCGAGGGTGCCGGACGCTCCGCCAAATTGCAGCACCAGCAGCCGTGGCTTGAGTTCACGCAGACGCTGACGACTGCGGGTCACCGCGCCGAGCCAACCGGCAATCTTCATCCCGAGCGTGACGGGCGTGGCGTGCTGCAGCCAGGTGCGCCCGGCCAGTGGCGTCGCCGCATGACGTTGGGCTTGGGCGGCGAGCGAATCGGCGAGCGCTGCCAGATCGCTTTCAATCAGCTCCAGCGCCTGACGCAATTGCAGCACCAGCCCGGAATCCATCACGTCCTGACTGGTCGCCCCCAGATGCACATAGCGCTCGGCCTCGGCACTGCTCGCGGCGATTTGCTTGCCCAACGCCTTGACCAGTGGAATCGCCGAGTTACCGGCCGTGGCAATCGCCTCGCCCAGCGCCGCGAAGTCATACAGACCGGCGTTGCAGGCGGCGGCAATCGGCTCGACGGCGGACGCCGGAATCACCCCGACCCGCGCTTCGGCCCGGGCCAGCGCCGCTTCGAAATCGAGCATCGCCTGCACCCGGCCCTGATCGCAGAACACGTCGCGCATATCGCGGGCAGTGAAGTAGGCATCGAACAATTGATTGCCCGGTCGCTGAGTCATAAACAGTCCTTGCCGGCGCGGGCCTTCACGGCCCGCGCTCATCGGTTTACAGATCGTGATGCAAGTACGCCGCCTGTTTCGGCAGGCGCAGGCTGAACAGGAACGCCACCGCCATCATCACCGTGACGTACCAGTAGAAGGCGTTTTCCATGCCCCCGGCCTTCAGGCTCAGGGCCACGTATTCAGCCGAGCCGCCGAAGATCGCGTTGGCCACCGCGTAGGCCAGACCGACGCCGAGGGCGCGGACTTCCGGCGGGAACATTTCGGCTTTCACCAGGCCGCTGATCGAGGTGTAGAAACTGACAATTGCCAGCGCCACGGTGATCAGCACAAAGGCCAGAATCGGGCTGCTGATGCTTTTCAGGCTCAACAGGATCGGCACGGTGAACAGCGTGCCGAGCGCGCCGAACCAGAGCATCGAATTACGTCGGCCGATCTTGTCGGCGAGCATGCCGAACAGCGGCTGCATGCACATATACAGGAACAGCGCGCCGGTCATGATGTAGCTGGCGGTCTTCGCGTGCATGCCGGCGGTGTTCACCAGGTACTTCTGCATGTAGGTGGTGAAGGTGTAGAAAATCAGCGAGCCACCGGCGGTGTAACCGAGCACGGTGATGAACGCGGCTTTGTGATCACGGAACAGCGCGCGAATGCTGCCGGCGTCCTTGTTCTCGCGCATTTCCTTGCTGGCGGTTTCTTTCAGCGAACGCCGCAGGAACAGCGAGATCACCGCCGCCACCGCACCGACCACAAACGGAATCCGCCAGCCGTAGGCACGCAGTTCGTCTTCACTGAGGAACTGCTGCAGGATCACCACCAGCAACACCGCCAGCAGTTGTCCGCCGATCAGCGTCACATACTGGAACGAAGCGAAAAAGCCGCGCTGGCCCTTGAGCGCAACTTCACTCATGTAGGTCGCGGTGGTGCCGTATTCGCCACCCACCGACAAACCTTGCAGCAGACGCGCGAACAGCAACAGCAGCGGTGCCCACACGCCGATGCTGGCGTAAGTCGGCAGGCAGGCGATGAGCAACGAGCCGAAGCACATCATCAGCACCGAAATCATCATCGAAGTCTTGCGGCCCTTCTTGTCCGCCAGCCGCCCGAAAATCCAGCCGCCAATCGGGCGCATCAGGAATCCGGCAGCGAACACCCCGGCCGTGTTGACCAGTTGCACCGTGGGGTTGTCGGAGGGGAAAAACGCCGGGGCGAAATAGATCGCGCAGAAGGCATAGACATAGAAGTCGAACCATTCGACCAGATTGCCGGACGAGGCACCGACAATGGCGAAGATGCGCTTGCTGCGCTCTTCGCCGGTGTAATGAGCGGTGGTAGTTGTCATTGTTTTTACTCTGAGGGGACAGGTGAGAGTCTAGACACACTTCGCAACAGTCCCGTTCCACAGATACATCCAACACAGTTCCCTTGTAGGAGTGAGCCTGCTCGCGATGGCGGTGTGTCATTCAGCCCTTATTCGTCTGATCCACCGCTATCGCGAGCAGGCTCACTCCTACAAGGTTTTGTGGTGTACTTCAATAATCGAAGAACACCGTCTCAGCCTCAGTGCCCTGCAAAATCACATTCCACTGATAACCCCCCGCCCCATCCGGCTTCGCCAGCAACGTCCCGCGGCGCTCGGCCGGCACACATTCCAGCAGCGGATCATTGACGTTCGCCGGATCGCCTTCAAAGTAGATGCGTGTCAGCAAGTGTTTGACCAGGCCACGGGCAAACACCAGCACCACCAGGTGCGGGGCCTGGGTCGAGCCCTTCAGGCCTTCGACCGTGCCCGGTTTGATCGTGGTGAAACGGAAGCGCCCTTCGGCGTCCACCGGCACCCGGCCGAAACCTTCGAAGTGCGGGTCCAGCGGTTTGTCCTGCTCGTCTTCCGGGTGCGCGTATTTGCCGGCGGCGTTGGCCTGCCAGACTTCGAGCATCGCGTCGTTGACCACATCGCCGTTGCCGTCAACGACTTGGCCGGTGATCGCCACGCGCTCGCCGAGGGTTTGTTCGACCGCGAGGTTTTCGCGGTTCAGCCAGGTCAGGCCGATGTGGTAGTACGGCCCGACGGTATGGGACGTGGTGGCAGTCAGCGTCATCTTATTTCTCCATCGGCGTGGCGTCGCGGCCGCGCAAGACGATGTCCCAGCGATAGCCGAGGGCGTAGGACGGAATGGTTTTTTCCAGATCGAAAGCGGCGATCAGACGTTCCTTCGCGGAGGTGTCCGGCACGCAGTTGTAGATCGGGTCGTAGGCCAGCAGCGGGTCGCCGGGGAAATACATCTGCGTCACCAGACGGGTGAGGATGCTCGGCCCGAACAGCGAGAAATGGATGTGCGCCGGGCGCCACGCGTTGTGGTGGTTGCCCCACGGATAGGCGCCGGGCTTGATGGTCTGGAACTGATACCAGCCGTCGGCGTCGGTCACGGTGCGGCCGGTGCCGGTGAAGTTCGGGTCCAGCGGTGCGTCGTGCAGGTCGCGTTGGTGGTTGTAGCGGCCGGCGGCGTTGGCCTGCCAGATCTCCACCAGAATCCCCGGCACCGGCAGACCGTTTTCGTCGAGCACACGGCCGTGAATGATGATCCGCTCGCCCAACGGCTCGCCGTCGTGCTGGGCAGTCAGGTCGTTGTCTTTCTCGGCGACGCGTTCGGCACCAATGGTCGGGCCGGTGATCTCCGACAACGAATGCGGCAGAAACACCAATGGCTTGGACGGCGAGCGCAGGTTGGTGGATTGATACGTCGGGTGCAGGTACTCAGGCTGGGTGCCTTCCTGCGGACGACGGTAGCCAGGCTTGTCAGTCATTTCGCTTTCCTCAGTTCTTATTGGTGCAGCTGTGCGTCAGACGCGTTCGATGGCCAGGGCCAGACCCTGCCCGACGCCGACGCACATGGTCGCCAGACCTTTCCTGCCGCCAGTCTTTTCCAGCTGATGCAACGCCGTCAGTACCAGTCGCGCGCCGCTCATGCCCAGCGGATGGCCCAGGGCAATCGCGCCACCGTTCGGGTTGACCTGCGGTGCATCGTCGGCCAGACCCAATTCACGCAGCACCGCCAGACCCTGGCTGGCGAAGGCTTCGTTGAGTTCGATCACGTCGAAATCGCTGACCGCCACGCCAAGGCGCTCGGTGAGTTTGCGCACCGCCGGCACCGGGCCGATGCCCATCACCCGAGGTGCAACCCCGGCGCTGGCCATACCGAGCACTTTGGCGCGGGCGGTCAGGCCGTGTTTTTTCACCGCTTCGGCCGAAGCGAGAATCAGCGCCGCCGCGCCGTCGTTGACCCCGGACGCATTGCCGGCGGTGACGGTCTTGTCCGGGCCGTTGACCGGTTTGAGTTTGCTCAGGGCTTCAAGCGTGGTGTCGGCGCGTGGATGCTCGTCCTGGCTGACCACGGTTTCGCCCTTCTTGTGGGCGATCCGCACTTCGATGATTTCTTCGGCGAAATAGCCCGCGGCTTGTGCAGCGGCGGTGCGCTGCTGACTGCGCAGGGCAAACGCGTCCTGATCTTCGCGCGACACTTTATAGTCGTCGGCAACGTTGTCGGCGGTCTGCGGCATCGCATCGACGCCGTATTGAGCCTTCATCAGCGGGTTGATGAAACGCCAGCCAATGGTGGTGTCTTCCAGTTTCATGTTGCGCGAGAACGCCGCGTCCGCCTTGCCCATCACGAACGGCGCGCGGGACATCGACTCGACGCCGCCGGCAATCGCCAGCTCCATCTCGCCACTGGCAATGGCGCGAAACGCCGTGCCGATCGCGTCCATGCCCGAAGCGCAGAGACGGTTGAGGGTCACCCCCGGCACGCTGTCCGGCAGGCCCGCCAGCAGCAGCGCCATGCGCGCCACGTTGCGGTTGTCTTCGCCGGCCTGGTTGGCGCAGCCGAGGAATACTTCGTCGATCGCGTTCCAGTCCACCGAGGGATTGCGTTCCATCAGCGCCTTGATCGGCACGGCGGCCAGATCGTCTGCGCGCACGGCGGACAAACCGCCGCCAAAACGGCCGATGGGGGTGCGAATCGCATCGCAGATATACACGTCACGCATCATGCTTCTCCTGGTGCCTGGCCGTGGGCGGCGGCGGTGCGCGCTTCGAGATCGCGCAGTGCAGTCAGTTCGACTTCGGTCGGTGCCGCCGTGGTTTCAACGTTGTCGGCAAAGCGGATGGACCAACCGGTGGCGGCGACCACCTGCTCGCGGGTCACGCCCGGGTGCAGGGCGGTGACCACGAATTCGTGAGTGCCCGCTTCCGGCTCCATGATGCACAGGTCGGTGATGATCCCGACCGGGCCGGCACCCGGCAGGCCCAGACGCTTGCGCGAATCGCCGCCCTCGCCGTGCCCGACCGAGGTAATGAAGTCGAGCTTGTCGACGAACGAACGCGCCGACTGCTTGAGGATGATCAGCACGCTTTTCGCCGAACCGGCGATTTCCGGCGCGCCACCGGCACCCGGCAGGCGCACTTTCGGTGCGTGATAGTCGCCGACCACCGTGGTGTTGATGTTGCCGAAACGGTCGACCTGCGCGGCGCCGAGAAAACCGACGTCGATGCGCCCGCCCTGCAGCCAGTAGCGAAAAATCTCACCGGTCGGCACCACGGTGTCAGCGGTTTCCGCCAGCTCGCCGTCACCGATCGACAGCGGCAGCACGCTGGGCTTGGCGCCAATCGGGCCGGATTCGTAGATCAGCACCACATCCGGCGACGACGTCAGGCGCGCGAGGTTGGCGGCTTTCGATGGCAGGCCGATGCCGACGAAGCACACCGAGCCGTTCTTCAGGCGACGGGCCGCGGCGACGGTCATCATTTCATTGGTGGTGTAAGTCATTACTTGGCCTCCGAAGCAGCAGCCAGTTTGGCCTGGAACTCGCTGAAGTCAGCGCAGCCATGGATGTATTCGTTGATCCACGCGGTAAACGTCTCACGGTCGCGAGCGATCGGATCCCACGCCTGATAGAAACGATTGTCACGCTCGGTGTAACCGTGGGCGTAGGACGGATGCGCGCCACCGGGAACGTGGCACACCGCGCTCAAAGCCCAGGTCGGCAGCACGCAGGCATTCATCGGGGCGTTGAGGTTGTCGACGATTTCCTCGACGGTGACGATGCAGCGCTTGGCCGCCAGTGCCGCTTCTTTCTGCACCCCGAGAATGCCCCACAGCAGCACATTGCCCTGACGGTCGGCTTTCTGAGCGTGGATCACGGTCACGTCCGGACGTACCGACGGCACCGCCGCCAACACTTCACCGGTGAACGGGCAAGTGACCGTTTTGATCAGCGGATTGACCTTCGGCAAGTCGGAACCGGCGTAGGCCCGCAGCACGGCGAATGGTAGGCCGGACGCGCCGGCGACGTAGGCATTGGCGAGGTCAGCGTGGCTGTGTTCTTCGATTTCCAGGGCATGCGGCCATTGTTTCTCGACCGCATCGCGCAGACGGTGCAGCGAACCCACACCCGGATTGCCGCCCCAGGAAAAGATCAGCTTGCGTGCACAACCGGCACCGATCAGTTGGTCGTAGATCAGGTCAGGCGTCATCCGCACCAGGGTCAGATCTTTCTTGCCCTGACGTATGATTTCATGACCTGCCGCCGTAGGGATCAGGTGCGTGAAGCCTTCGAGCGCGACGGTGTCACCGTCGTTGACGAATTGCTTCACCGCGGCGTGCAGCGAAAGGATCTCAGCCATGGAGCAGGCTCCCGTTTTTGTAGTGAATCGCCAGTGATAAAAAGGCGCGAGGTTCAGCGCCGGAGTCACTGCAGATTAAGCCGCTGAAAATCGCCAAACAATCCGATAATCGACTGAGTGTTCGTTTATCGAACAGATTGTTACCCCCCTATCAATCACAAGCAAAAGCTTCGCGAGCAAGCCCGCTCCCACATTTGAAATGTGTTTTCCCTGTGGGAGCGGGCTTGCTCGCGAAGGCGTCGGAACATTCAACGCAAATCAAAATGACTCGACTCAAGTCGCATCCGCATGACTCACCACGCCTTTAATCACCACCGCCGTCGTCGCCAACGCCGCCGGAATCACCAACGCCGTCAACACCTGCTCAAAGTTCCAGCCCAACCCCAGCAACGTCGCGCCCATCCACGCCCCGAGAATCGCGCCAAACCGGCCAATCCCGAGCATCCACGACACCCCGGTTGCGCGCCCCTGGGTCGGATAAAACCGCGCCGCCAGCGACGGCATCGCCGATTGCGCGCCGTTGACGCACATCCCCGCCACCAGCACCAAGGTCGCGAGCAAGGTGATATTGCCCAGGCTCTGCCCTACCGCGTAGGCAAACACCCCGGCCAGCAGGTAAAAAGTGCCGATGACCTTGTGCGGATTGAAGCGGTCCATCGCCCAGCCTACAGCCACCGCGCTCAATACCCCGCCGAACTGGAACAGCGCGCCAATGAACGCTGCCTGCTCCATGCTCGCGCCGCTGTCACGCATCAGGGTCGGCAGCCAACTGGTCAGCAGATAAACGATGACCAGGCCCATGAAGTAGGTCAGCCACAGCAGCAAGGTGCCGGCGCTGTAGGTGCCGGAGAAAATCACCGCGAACACGTTGCGCGCCTTGACGGTTTTCTGTTCCGGCACACTGAAACTCGCCGCTTGCGCCACGGTGACCGGATCGATCGGCGACAAGGTCTTGCGCACTTTGTCGGTGCCGCGATTACGCACCACCAGATAACGCGCGGATTCCGGCAGCCAGAACAGCAGCACCACGGCGAGGATCAGCGGCAGGATCCCGCCGATCAGCAACAGGCTGTGCCAGCCGAACGCCGGGATCAGCTTCGCCGAAATGAATCCGCCGCCGGCCATGCCGAGGTTGAAACCGCAAAACATGCTGGTCACCAGCAAGGATTTCTTGCGCTCCGGGGTGTATTCCGAGAGCAGCGTGGTGGCGTTGGGCATGCCGGCGCCCAGACCGAGGCCGGTGAGGAAACGCAGCACCAGCAATTGTTCGACGTTGGTGCTGTAGGCCGAAGCCAGACTGAAAGCGCCAAACAGCAGCACCGCGCCGACCAGTACCACTTTGCGCCCGAAGCGGTCAGCCAGTGGGCCGGAACCCAGTGCGCCGAACACCATGCCGATCAGCGCGGCACTCATCACCGGGCCGAGGCTGGCGCGGTCGATGCCCCAGTCCTGGGACAAGGCCGGGGCGATAAAGCCCATCGCCGCGGTGTCGAGGCCATCGAGAAACACAATCAGGAAACACAGGATCACCACCCGCCACTGATAGCGCGAGATCGGTTGGGCATTGATGAAGGTCTGCACGTCGAGGCAGTTACCTACAGCGGACTGAGGCTGGTTCATTATTTTTATTCCACGCAAAAAACGCAGTCGAACGGCGGCCGGCCAAAAAGCGGCACGGTCACAAGAATAGAAGGCTGGAATCAGGCGTTGCGGTGAATACGACAACAGGGAATGGGGCTGAGACAGTCGGGGAGCATGCGCATGGTGAGTTGCCTCTTGTCATTATTATGGGAGTCGACAATCCGGCAGGCTCATTCACATCTGCGCCGGATGACGCTGCCGCGACATTAATGATCCGAGGCTTTTAGCGTCAATTCGATAAACGCAACACTGTGCGTTTATCGAACAGCTTCATCAGGCGAACAACTGGGCGCTGAGGTCGCGGCTGGCACTGAGCAGGCCCGGCAGAAAGCGTTGCTCCAGCTCGGTACGGCTGACGCGGCCGGCGTGGGTGCTGACGTTGAGCGCCGCGACCACCTGGCCCGATGCGTCGTATACCGGCACGGCAATCGAACGCAGGCCTTGCTCGAGTTCCTGATCGACGATGCACCAGCCCTGCTGCCGAACTTCCTGCAGGCATTCGAGCAGACTTTCCGGGGTGTGCAGCGTGCGACTGGTTTTGGCCACCAGTTCGGCATGGTCGAGGTATTCGCCCAGCGAGGTGTCGTCCAGCGCCGCCAGCAGGATGCGGCCCATCGACGTGCAATAGGCCGGCAGCCGCCCACCCACCGACAGGTCCACCGAAATCAGCCGCTGCGTGGTCGCCGAACGGGCGATGTACAGAATGTCGTCGCCTTCAAGTGTGGCCATGTTGCAGGCTTCGTGCAGTTGCTCGCTCATGCGATCAAGGTACGGCTGGGCCGACACCGCCAGCGGCGTCGATGACAAATAGGCGTGGCCAAGGGTCAGGACTTTGGGCAGCAACGAATATGTGCGGCCATCGGTGGTGGCGTAACCCAGTTTGATCAAGGTGTGCAGGCAACGACGCACGGCGGCGCGGGGAATTTCCGTGCGGTGGCTGATCTGGGCGATGGTCAGGTGTCGCTTGCGCTCCTGAAACGCCTGCACTACCGCCAGGCCACGGGCCAGCGAGGTCATGAAATCCGGGTCGCCGGTCAGCGCCTGGATGCGCTTGGCCGGCGAAGCGACGATCGGCGGCGCCACGGAGGTGAAGGAGTTGCGCATTTGATCGTTCATTTCTTGTCCTTTTGCATCACGGATCAATGGCTATACAAGCGGCTCGCCGACAGATGCACAAGGGCCGAGACGCCAAGATTGGGCGATTATCGAACCGCCGACCGATTATCGCAATCCATCAGCCGCCGTCCTTCGCGGCTTCTTCAATCGTTGGGCCAACCTGTTCAGCCAACTTTGCATGACCCATTAGTTGCTCGACTTAATGGCGCCAGAAACTGAACGCGCGTCCTTAAAGGTTTCGACAAATTTCAACTAGCGATAAAACTTGTCAGCAACAAAACGATCACACATCCCGAACCGTTTTTAACTTGGCAAAGATAGTCAATCCCGATTCGACCGCTATAATGCACATCAGTGGCGCCGCGTTTTCACTGGCCGAGGGTGCCGCCCGCTGATGCGCTGCCTATTGCCGTCAGCCCCGGCCAGCGCCTGACGCTCATTATTCATGCACCGCCAGCGCGCTTGCTGAAACAGGAAACTGATGCTGCGTCAGTTTTAATCTGGTGCCGTAGCCGCCTGCAACATGGAAGTCTTGATCGCCCTGCCGACAACTCCAATGCCTGAACTGGCATTGCCCCTCGGTGGACGTGTTCAATCGACTCGTTGCCGTGCGTTTCACCAGACATTTATCTCAACTCAAACAGGTAGCACTGTGACGAAAGACGAACTGCGCGCGGAACTTGAGCGCCAGGAACAACGTTACAAGGAAGTTTACGGCGGGGAAGTCACCACCTACGCCGCCCAACCCGAACCGGAACGCAAGGCATGGCGTAAACGCCCCACAGTTCAGGATCAGGTTTTCCAGCAAGAACTGAAAAAAATGGAAGAAGAACTCAAAACCGAAGAGCCATGAACGGGCGATCCTGAGTTTTTCGAGGGCCTGCGTCGCCACCGGCTACAAGCACGGTGACCCGATGATGCCTTGCGCGCCCGCTACCCGCGGGCAGCGGCCACCTCCCCCGTCCTGCACGGGAAAGGAGCGTGTCTGACTCGTTTCAGAGATATTTCACACAAACGTTTGAGGCCCCTGCGCGCTCGACAAAATGCCTGCTGCCTGAAAGTTTTTCCAAGCCAATCAAGCACTTGAAAAACCCTGCAACACGCTCGGGCTTTGCACCTTGCAACAATTTAATTCGACATTGATTGCTACCGATGAGCAGGTAGGGGATCGATTTCCAGTCTTTTCTGGCATAATCGCGCCCCCTTATGACCGGGTCAGAAAACCTTCATGATCGATTTATTCAGCGGACTGGATGCTTGGGTGCTTGTGAGCCTCTTGCTCGCCCTGACGTTTGTCCTCGCCTTCGAGTTCATCAATGGATTTCATGACACCGCTAACGCGGTAGCCACTGTTATCTACACCAAAGCCATGCCGCCTCACCTGGCGGTGTTCTTCTCCGGTGTGTTCAACTTCCTCGGCGTGTTGCTGGGCGGCGTTGGCGTGGCGTATGCCATTGTTCACCTGCTGCCGGTAGAACTGCTGATCAATGTGAACACCGGCCATGGCCTGGCGATGGTGTTCTCGTTGCTCGCCGCGGCGATCACCTGGAACCTGGGCACCTGGTACTTCGGTATCCCGGCCTCCAGCTCCCACACCCTGATCGGCTCGATCCTCGGCGTCGGCCTGGCCAACGCCCTGATCAACAACATCCCGTTGGCCGACGGCGTGAACTGGCAGAAAGCGATCGACATTGGCGCCTCGCTGGTGTTCTCGCCAATGGCCGGTTTCCTGATCGCCGCGCTGATCCTGATCGGCCTGAAGTGGTGGCGCCCGCTGTCGAAGATGCACAAGACTCCGGAACAGCGCCGCAAGATCGACGACAAGAAGCATCCGCCGTTCTGGAATCGCCTGGTCCTGGTGATCTCGGCCATGGCCGTGAGCTTCGTGCACGGTTCCAACGATGGTCAGAAAGGCATCGGCCTGATCATGCTGGTACTGATCGGTATCGTGCCTGCGCAGTTCGTGCTTGACCTGAGCAGCACCACCTATCAGATCGAGCGCACCCGTGACGCGACCTTGCACCTGAGCCAGTTCTACAAGCGCAACGCCGACTCCCTGGGCGAATTCCTGGCCCTGGGCAAAAGTGTTGAAGGCGATCTGCCGGAAAAATTCCGCTGCAACCCGCAGCAGACCGAACCGACCATCAACGCCCTGCTTGGCACCCTTAAAGGTGTAGCGGACTACCATTCGCTGTCCTCGGAAAGCCGCATCGAAGTCCGTCGCTACTTGCTCTGCCTGGACGACACCGCGAAGAAAGTCGGCAAGCTGCCAGGCCTCGAAGCGCGTGAAAAAGCTGACCTGGACAAACTGCGCAAAGACCTGACCACCACCACTGAATACGCGCCGTTCTGGGTGATTCTGGCGGTCGCACTGGCCCTGGGCCTGGGCACCATGGTCGGCTGGAAACGCGTGGTACTGACCATCGGCGAGAAGATCGGCAAGCAAGGCATGACCTACTCTCAGGGCATGTCGGCGCAGATCACCACTGCCAGTCTGATCGGTATGGCCAACATTTTCAGCCTGCCGGTGTCCACCACCCACGTCCTGTCCTCGGGCGTGGCCGGCACCATGGTCGCCAACAAGAGCGGCCTGCAGGGCGGGACTGTTCGCACTATCCTGCTGGCGTGGGTGCTTACACTGCCGGCGACTGTGGCGTTGTCGGCTGGGTTGTTCTGGTTGGCGTCCAAAGCGTTGGGTAGCTGATAGACCGCAGCACATGAGAAAGGCGTGATTCGTGAGGATCGCGCCTTTTTTGTTTTGGTTGGAGTTGGATTGGGGACATATCCGTTGTTGCGGGTGCTGCCGCTGGCGGTTTCGCTCTTACAGCGAGTCACCTTTTCCAAACGCCGAAAAGGTGACCCAAAAGGCTTTGCCCCGGCGTACGGCACTTCGCTTAGGCTCAGTGTTCCCTCGCTACGGTGTCCATCCGGGGGCATCGCCTCCGGTTTGCTTCGCTGCACCTCCTCTCGATGTATGCGGCTCCGCCGCATGGCGCTGCGCGCCTACCCCCTGATGGACACCTTCGCTCGGCCTGCCGATGGGGCTTGAAGATCAAAAGCCACATCAAGAGCCAGAGCCAGAGCCAGATCAAAAGATCGCAGCCTTCGGCAGCTCCACATGGGATTGGGTGTATTCAGTAAGAGATTGTTCGGCTGACAGGCCGCCTTCGCGAGCAAGCCCGCTCCCACAGTGGGGTCGGGTATATCAGTAAGAAATTGGTCGGCTGTCAGGCCGCCATCGCGAGCAAGCCCGCTCCCACAGTAGGGCCGGGTATATCAGTAAGAGATTGGTCGGCTGTCAGGCCGCCTTCGCGAGCAA
>NZ_JAIWYL010000012.1:0-229601 GCF_020515535.1 Pseudomonas sp. MWU16-30322 | reverse complement strand
ATCACTAATTCAGGTGCTAACTGAGTGTTTTTGCCTCGATCTGGCGTGAAAGCCACGCCCGACTGTAGGCAAGAACACGTCTGGCCATGTCAGTCGGGAAATGGATAAAGCCATGGGCGGAAGAGGGCAGCAGATGTACTTCAACCGGCGCAGAATGCTGCCAGCGCTCAGCCAGTTCGAGCGTGTCGTCGCGTAGCGGATCCAGTTCACCGGTGAACATCAGTGCCGGCGGCAACCCGCTGAAGTCGCCGTACAGCGGGGAAAGCGGTGCCTGTCGGCGTTGCTCATCGCTCAATCCCGGTGTCAGCAAGCGCAGCGCCTGGGCCATGCCCGGGCCGTCGAGCACCAAAGTTTCAGCAGTTGCTGCGTGCACGCTCGGAGTACCCGCGAGGTCGTAGACACCGTAAAAAAGCAGCGCACCGCGGACCCGCTGCAGCAAACCGGGTGATGATTTGAGCGCCAACAGCGTTGCGGCGGCCAGGTGCGCGCCCGCCGATTCGCCGACAACGATCACCGGCAGGCCGGCGAACTCTGTGCAGTCGTCGCTCAGCAGCCAGCGAGCGGCGCAGAGGCAGTCCTCCATCAGCCCCTCAACCGGCGTATCGACCGCCAACCGATAGTCGACCGAGACCACGGCGACATTGCAGTCCTTGACCATGGCGATGTTGAGGTCGTCGTTCATCTGTGCATTGCCAATCACCCAGCCGCCACCGTGGTAATCGAGCACCACGCCTTGAGCGTTTCCTTGCGGGCGGATGATTCGGACGGGCACTGAAGCACCTTGCGAATAAACCACTGTGTTTTGCGCTTGAAGGTCATGCTTGACCGGCTTGTCCGCGCTGACAATCTGACTGGCACGCAGCAGCCCTTGGACCAGACGTGGCGTCAGTCGATTGCGGATGCGAAACCGTGGCAGCCAGGCGAGCTTGCGGTTAAAGCGTTGCATCTGCGCCAGATCACTGTCGCTGAACTCAAGCGTGTTATTGGCCAAATTCCTTCCTCGAGTCAGGGGCTGTTGCGCAGGATCGAAAAATTGCGCCTCTCAAACCGTGGCGATAACTGCGTCGCGTCTGTCTGCCAATGTCTCGGGCACTGCCAGCCACAAAAGCATAAACGCCAGCCCGGCAATCACCGCCAGGGTCAGAAACGCCGCGTTGTATCCGGCCTCTTGTAACACAATCCCCGCGACACTACTGCTCAATGCCGCGCCCAGGCCAAACACGGTCGAAAGGGCGCCGAGGCTGATGTTGAAGTGTCCGGTGCCCAGGGTCAGGTCTTTCACTACAACCGGGAACAGCGCGCCGAAGATCCCCGCGCCGATGCCGTCGAGCATCTGTACTCCCACCAGCCAGTAAGGATCTGCGGACAAGGTATAGAGCACGCCGCGCAACGGCAGAATCAGGAAGCCTGCGAGCAGCAGCGGCTTGCGTCCCCACACATCGGCCTTGGCTCCGACCAGCAACGCGACCGGCACCATGACCAGTTGCGCGGCGACGATGCAGGCCGAGGTCAGTGGCGTCGCCATCTGCAGATTGACCTGCGCCAGTTTCTGGCTCACCAGTGGCAGCATCGCCGCGTTCGCCAGGTGGAAGAGGGCACAACAGATGGCGAACATCAGCAACGCCTTGTTGGTCAGCAGCACCGCCAATCCCGAAGGCGCCTTGGCGTGTGTAGCGTCGCTGGGGTCAAGGCCTCGGGCGAGATCATGGTTGATCGCGTTGGCATCGACGAAGCTCACGGCGATCACACTGCATAGCGCCATGACCGCCATCAGATAAAACACCGCCACCGGCCCGAACAGGTAGGAAAAACCACCGGCCAGCAGCGCCGCGCAGGCGTTGCCGGCATGGTTGAAGGTCTCGTTGCGTCCGGTGCGCCGAGTGAACGCTCGTGGGCCGGTGATGCCGAGGGTGATCGCCGAAATGGCCGGGGCGAACACCGACGCCGCGGCGGCGCTCAAGGCTTGAGTAATCGCCACCAGACTGAAGGAGGTGACGAAGGGCAACACCAGACAGCTGCCGGTCACCAGTAACGCGGCAACCGCAATCACCGCCCGCTTACTCCGGGTGTTGTCGACGAGGGCCCCGGCGGGTGTCTGGGTGACAAGCGCGGCGACCCCGGCGAGGGTCATCACCAACCCGATGCTGGCCGGCTCCCAGTGGTGAACCGCCAACAGGTAAATCGCCAGATATGGCCCTAGCCCGTCGCGCACATCGGCGAGGAAGAAATTGAGGCTGTCCAGCGAGAGCTTGTTGCGACGATCGGAGTGATTATCCACGCTGGCACCTTTGGTATCGAGGTCGCGCGAAAGGGCGCAACCTCCGTCAAACAATGCGGATTTGGTTGCACGCGGCGCCTATGTGGCCACTCGACTCCGATTCGAGTGACCACGCCGCGTACTCATTAGTTGATCCGTGGATGCTGCTGCACCAACTCCTTGCGCTTGGCTTCCAGCTCAGCGATTTCGGCGTCGATGTCCTCGATTTTCTGCTCGATGTTGTCGTGGTGTTCCTTGAGCAGTTCCTTGGCTTCTTCAAGGTCCGACGCGGCCGGTGCGGCACCACGCAGCGGTTTGTTGGCGGTTTCCTTCATGGTCACGCCGGTGATCAGGCCGACCACAGCAATCACCATCAGGTAGTAAGCCGGCATGTACAGATTGTTGGTGCTTTCCACCAGCCAGGCCACGGCGGTCGGCGTCAGGCCGGCAATCAGTACCGAGACGTTGAACGCGGCGGCCAGTGCACTGTAGCGGATGTGCGTGGGGAACATTGCCGGCAGAGTCGAGGCCATGACGCCGATGAAGAAGTTCAGCAACACCGCGAGGATCAGCAAGCCGGAAAAGATCAGGCCGATCTTGCCGCTGTTAATCAGCATGAACGCCGGAATCGCCAGCAGGAACAGACCGATGCTGCCAACCACAATGAAGGGTTTGCGGCCAATTTTATCGCTGATAAAACCAATCGCTGGCTGCACGAATAGCATGCCGACCATGATCGCGATGATGATCAGCACGCCACGGTTTTCGCTGTAGTGCAGGTTGTGCGACAGATAGCTCGGCATGTAGGTCAGCAGCATGTAATAGGTGACATTGGTCACCGCCACTACGCCGATACAAGTCATCAGGCTGCGCCAGTGTTTGGTCGCAACTTCCTTGAACGAAACTTTCGGACCTCCCGCCAGACCTTCGCGATCACCTTCCTCGAGTTTCTCGACATGCTGTTGAAACGCCGGTGTCTCTTCCAGTGCATGACGCAGATAGAGGCCGATCATGCCCAGTGGCAGCGCAAGGAAGAACGGCAGGCGCCAGCCCCATTCAAGGAATTTCTCTTCGCCGATGATCGTCGAAATCAGCACCACCACACCGGCGCCGAGGACGAAACCGGCAATCGAGCCGAAGTCCAGCCAACTGCCGAGGAAGCCGCGTTTACGGTCGGGCGCGTATTCGGCGACGAAGATCGACGCGCCGGTGTATTCGCCGCCGACCGAGAAACCCTGAGCCATTTTCGCCAGTAACAACAAGATCGGCGCCCAGATACCGATCGACTCGTAGGACGGAATCAGGCCGATGGCGAAGGTGCTCAGCGACATGATCACAATGGTCGCGGCGAGGACTTTCTGGCGTCCGTACTTGTCGCCCAGGGCGCCGAAGAACAAACCACCCAATGGACGGATCAGAAACGGCACCGAGAAGGTCGCCAGGGCAGCAATCATTTGCACGCCAGGATCGGCGCCGGGGAAGAAGATCTTGCCCAGCGCGTAGGCGACGAAGCCGTACACGCCGAAGTCAAACCATTCCATGGCGTTGCCCAGTGCGGCGGCGGTGATCGCCTTGCGCATCTTGGCGTCGTCGACAATGGTGATGTCTTTCAATCCGATGGGATTGACGGTGTTTTTCCTTGATTTCATGCGGGTCACTCATAGCTGAACGGATTCGATGCCATTGTTTTGCTGGCATAGGCTCTTTCCGTCAGATACAAGAAGACACGAAAAAATTCACTGCTCAGAGCATTTTTGTCGCTCGCCTGTGCCAATGCCCGGCGCAACGCGGCCGCCCACACGGCGGCGATTACGCAAAAGCACAAGACGTCAGGCTGAAAACCCGGATAATGGCCGCCAATTCGTTTCTGCTCTCTGGTAAACCCGCATGGAAATCAAGGTCAACTTTCTCGACAACCTTCGACTTGAAGCCAAGTTCGACGACTTCACGGTGATCGCTGATCAGCCCATTCGCTACAAGGGTGATGGCTCGGCACCGGGGCCGTTCGACTACTTCCTGGCGTCGTCGGCCTTGTGCGCGGCTTACTTCGTGAAGCTGTACTGCGAAACCCGCAACATCCCGACCGACAATATTCGCCTGTCGCAGAACAACATCGTCGACCCGGAAAACCGCTACAACCAGATCTTCAAGATCCAGGTCGAACTGCCGGCAGACATTTCCGAGAAGGATCGTCTGGGCATCCTGCGTTCGATTGATCGCTGCACGGTGAAGAAGGTTGTGCAGACCGGCCCCGAGTTCGTGATCGAAGAAGTCGAGAACCTCGACGCCGATGCGCAAGCGCTGCTGATGCCGCACTCGACCTCTGAAGCGGGTACCTACATCGCCGGTAAAGATCTGCCGCTGGAACAGACCATCGTCAATATGTCGGGGATTCTCGCCGATCTGGGGATGAAGATCGAAATCGCCTCGTGGCGCAACATCGTGCCCAACGTCTGGTCGCTGCACATCCGCGATGCGCATTCGCCGATGTGTTTCACCAACGGCAAGGGCGCGACCAAAGAGGGCGCACTGGCCTCGGCACTGGGCGAGTTCATCGAGCGCCTGAACTGCAACTTCTTCTACAACGACCAGTTCTGGGGCGAGGACATCGCCACCGCCGAGTTCGTGCATTACCCGAACGAGCGCTGGTTCAAGCCCGGCCCGAAAGATGAACTGCCGGCAGAGATTCTCGACCAATACTGCCTCGACATTTACAACCGCGACGGCGAGCTCAAGGGCTCGCACCTGTTCGACACCAACTCCGGTAACACCCAGCGCGGTATCTGCTCACTGCCGTTCGTGCGCCAGTCGGATGGTGAAGTGGTGTACTTCCCGTCCAACCTCATCGAAAACCTGTTCCTGAGCAACGGCATGAGCGCTGGCAACACTTTGGCTGAAGCGCAGGTGCAGTGTCTGTCGGAGATCTTCGAGCGCGCGGTCAAACGCGAAATTCTCGAAGGCGAGATGGCTTTGCCCGACGTGCCGCAGGAAGTGCTGGAGAAGTACCCAAGCATTCTCGCCGGGATCAAAGGGCTGGAAGAGCAGGGCTTCCCGGTGCTGGTCAAGGATGCGTCGCTGGGCGGTGAATTCCCGGTGATGTGCGTGACCCTGATGAACCCGCGCACCGGTGGTGTGTTCGCCTCGTTCGGCGCGCATCCAAGCCTGGAAGTGGCGCTGGAGCGCAGCCTGACCGAATTGCTGCAGGGCCGCAGCTTCGAAGGCTTGAACGATCTGCCGCAGCCGACTTTCTCGGGCCAGGCAGTGACCGAACCGAACAACTTCGTCGAACACTTCATCGACTCCAGCGGTGTGGTGTCGTGGCGCTTCTTCAGCGCCAAGTCTGACTTCGAATTCGTAGAATGGGACTTCTCAGGTCAAGGCGAAAACTCCAACGCCGAAGAAGCCGCAACCCTGTTCGGCATCCTTGAAGACATGGGCAAAGAAGCCTACATGGCGGTCTACGACGACCTCGGCGCCAATGCCTGCCGGATCCTGGTGCCGGACTACTCGGAAATCTATCCGGTGGACGACCTGATCTGGGACAACACCAACAAGGCCCTGCAATTTCGCGCCGACATCCTCAACCTGCACAGTCTGAGCAAGGTCGGCCTGCGCAACCTCGCTCAAGGCCTGGAAAACAGCGAGCTGGATGATTACACCGACATCACCACGCTGATCGGCATCGAGTTCGACGACAACACGCCGTGGGGCAAGCTGACCATTCTGGAACTGCGCCTGCTGATCTACCTCGCCCTGCAGAAATTCGAGCAGGCCAAGGATCTGGTCGAAGCCTTCCTGCAGTACAACGACAACACCGTCGAGCGCGGCCTGTTCTATCAGGCGGTGAACGTGTGTCTGGAAATGGAGCTGGACGAAGACCTGGAACTGGCCGACTACGAGGCCAACTTCCGCCGCATGTTCGGCGACGAGCGCATGGACGCGGCGATTGGTTCGGTCAACGGCAGTGTGCGTTTCTACGGCCTGACGCCGACCAGCATGAAGCTCGAAGGGCTGGACCGTCACCTGCGTCTGATCGACAGCTATAAGAAGCTGCACGCGGCACGGGCTAATGCGATGGCGTTGAATCGCTGATAGCGGATGGTCACTTTTGCTGAGTAAACCTGTAGTGAGGGGATTTATCCCCGATGGCGCGCGAAGCGGGCCCGGCTTTCAACCGATCAAGAAGCGGCCTGCTGCGCAGTCCATCGGGGATAAATCCCCTCGCCACGGGTGAGTGTTCTGGGGACATGGAGATACAAGGATGGAAGAGAAGGTCGTGAAGTCGAAGCTGGTCAACTTTCTGGTGGCTGACGTCGAGGTGGATTACGAAGGTGTCGGCGATTTCTACGATGTTGCCGGCAGTGGCAATGTCAGCGCGTTGGCCGGTGTGCTGGAGGGGTTCAAAGAGGTGTACGGCGGGCTGTGGGTCGGCGGCAAAATGACCCTGACCAATACCGCTGTGTACCTGAATGCCAACGCCATGAACCGCATGGTTCAGGACGGCACACTGGACATCAGAGTGCCGCTGGGGATGATCCGCAAGGTCACGCTTGAAGGTGGCTTCATCACCAAAATCGTCTGCCTGGATACGGATGCTGGCAGCATTCTGTTCCGTTGTTATGGGGCGAAGGACATCGTTGCACTGATCGAAAAGTCGATCCAGCCACGGGTTTCGACGTCGGTGCTCAAGCGAGGAGCCTGATTCGATCGTCAGGCCGTTCGCCAATCTCACCCGCAGCGAAAAAACTGTGCGAGCCAGCCGCTAATTCTGAGTCCACTGCACAACCCCATGTGGGAGCGAGCCTGCTCGCGAAGAGGGCGTGTCAGTCGCTATCGCCTTGGCTGACAGATCGCATTCGCGAGCAGGCTCGCTCCCACGTTGGATCTCTGGCAGCCGCCAATCCTGAATCCACCCAATAACCCTGTAGGAGCTGGCTTGCCAGCGATGGGGCCGTGTCAGCCAACATCATTATCGGCGCCCTCAGCGTTTGCACTGCGCCTGCACAACCTGGCAGGTGTTCGGCGTACCTCCGGAGCGGCTCGCATAACGCATGCAGTTATTCAGTGATTTCTTGCGCGCCATGCTCAAGGTATCGCCCCAGGCCAGACCCCCTTCGCCGGAAGTGGGTACGGCTTTGGCGTAGCAGTTCGAACCGTTGGTGGCGTAGCGCTTGCTTGAACATCCCGCGGTCAGCGCCAGGGTGGTGGCGAGCAGGGTGAGCAGCAGCCATGAGGTGCATCGGCGTACGTTTGTTGCAGTCATCACGGTTCCCCGCTGGGTCAGGCGCATTGATTGCCTGTCTGTCAGGCGTTGGGCATTATCCAGCAATCGACATAAGGAAGCGTCCCCAATGCGTGCACCCACACTACACCTGATGTGCGGCAAGATCGCCTCGGGCAAATCCACACTGGCCCAATCACTGGCTGAGCAGCACGGCGCGCTTGTGCTCAGTGAAGATCAGTGGTTGTCGCGGCTGTATCCGGAGCAGATCAAATCCGTGGCGGATTACGTTCGATGTGCGCGGCAGATTCGTGGGGTGCTGGGGCCGTTGGTGATCGATGTGCTGACGGCCGGGGTGAGTGTGGTGCTGGATTTTCCGGCCAATACCGTGGCGGATCGGCAGTGGCTGCGAGGGCTGGCGGATACTGCAAAAGTGCCGCACTGCCTGCACTATCTCGCGGTGGATGACGATACTTGCCGCACCCGGCTGCATGCACGCAACGCGCTGGCCGAACATGAGTTTGCGGCGTCGGATGCAGAGTTTGATTTGATCTCCAGCTACTTTCAGGTGCCGGAATCGGGCGAGGAGCTGGAGATTGTCATGCACCGAAATCGCTAGCAGGCTAGCTCCCACTTTGAATCTCTGGCAGCCGCCAATCCTGAGCTCACCGCAAAAAACTATGGGAGCTGGCTTGCCAGCGATAGGGCCGTGTCAGTCGCCATCACTTTGGCAGGCTCGCCCCAATCGCCAGCAGGCCAGTTCCCACAATGATCTCTACCGCCTGATCCACGGAGAGACTCGTGGTGTCGAGCTGAAGGATCGGCTGCGTCCAGGCTTCACATTCGTGATTCACAACAGAAGACCAGCTCGGGGGAGTCAGTCCCGTTATGTCTGATTGCCGATGCTCAACCCGGCGACGATGCTCAAGTCGGTCTGAGCAAATCACTTCGATGTTGAGCAACGGCTCCCGAGCGAGCCGCGATGTCGGCCCACGTCGCGTGCAGAAGTGGATGAAGAACTCGACTTACAAAGCCCACATCCGGACCAGTGCAAATTTCAGATCCACACTGACGCATGTCTGGCCATCCACCCATTCATCTTCGCGAAGGCGCCGTCCGGTATTGGTTTCGCGCTCGCCTTTGGCGATGACCAGGACGAACAGGCGGGTCGGACATTCGAAAGAGCGCAACCGGTCAACATCGGCCCGCACCGACCAATCGCCTTCCAGGCACTTGGCCTGCGAGACATCGCCCAGACATTTGATTTCGGCGACCATCCTTGCCGCGCCGTTGTCGTCCAATGAGTACAGGTCTGCCTTGCGTCGGTCGCCTATCGGCAGATCCGTCCAGATCTCGACCTCATCTTCGAACCAGGCTTGCAGACTGATCTGTGCCTGAATCCAATGCTCGCGGCAACTGTTGAGTTGCAGCACTTGCTCAAGATTCTTTTCCATCCCGCGAAAGGCGCGCTCGAATAAACCGAGCCATTGAGTGGTGTCCATTTCACATTTCCTGTGTCAGTCCATTTGGGGGGAGGGATTATGGACGGAATCTCCTTCAACCGAAAACTCCACATTCATCACCGAACCCTGTAGGAGTGAGCCTGCTCGCGATAGCGGTATATCTCTGACATTTACGTTGTCTGACACACCGCTATCGCGAGCAGGCTCACTCCTACAGTGGCTCTCCGGCAGATACGGACAAAAAACGCAGCCCACGGCCCAATCGCGCAGGCATTTGCGTGCGCAGTCGTTCTGTCATATTCAGTATCAGTTGATTGCAGATAGTAGCCAGCCCAACGCTAATTCCAATGAGGCTGCACTGTGTTCCAACGTCTTGTGTGTTCGCTGTCCGTTCTGAGCCTGTCCATCGCCGCTGCCCACGCTGCCGAGCCCGTCGCGCTCGACACGCCGCGCCTGAAAAGCATCGACAACTTCCGTGACGTCGCCGGCCTCACCACCGCCTATACCACGGCCCATGACGGCACGATGCGTGGCGGCGTGTTCTACCGTTCCAACGCGATCACGCCGTCGGCGGCGGATCTGGCGACGCTCAACAGCCTGGGCATCAAAGCCGTCTACGACCTGCGCACCCCGAGCGAAATCGCCGCCACGCCGGACACGATGCTGACCGGCGCGACCTACCAGAACATCGACATCATCGGCAGCACCACCTCGGGTGCGAACATCACCACCGTGTCGTTCAAAAGCGCGGCCGACGCCATTGCCATGATGGAACAGACCAACCGTGCCTTCGTCAGCGACGCCGGGATGCGCGGTCAGTTCGGCAAGCTGTTCAACGAACTGGCCACCACCGACGGTGCGCAGCTGTTCCACTGCACCGCCGGCAAGGACCGCACCGGCTGGACCGCCGCTGTGTTGCAGAGCATCGCCGGGGTCGATAACGCGACCATCATGGCCAACTATCTGGCGACCAATGACTACACTGCCGCCCGCGTCGCCGCGACTCTTAAAGCAATGCCGCCAAGCATGGCCTCGGTCTACGCGCCGTTGCTCGGCGTGCAGGCAAGCTATCTGCAGGCCGGGCTCGATGAAGTCACCGCCGAATACGGCAGCATGGACAACTACCTCAAACAAGGCCTCGGTCTGTCGCAGGCAACTATCTACGTGCTGCGCGGCAAACTGGTTGAGTACAACAGTCTGCCGGGTCAGGCCGGGTTGATTGGCAACGCCGCTGCCGGTGCCGAATTGTTGCGCGAGTTGCAGAACACCAGCCTGTCCGGCACCTACAGCGCCTACAACTACTACCTGCAATCGGCGATCGACGCCGGCACTCTCGGCGGTGTTGAATCCCAGGTCGGCGGTCAGGTTCACGCTGACGCCGCCAGCTACCTGCTGCGGCAGAATGCGCTGATCGAGCAAGCCGCCGCGCCTTACGCCAGCGGCACCGATCTGAAAGTCGGCCAATACCGGTTGTGGACCACAGCGCTCGCCGGATACCTCGGCACCGACGGCTCGTCCCACGCCGAGAGCAGCAACGAACACAGCCAGGGCCTGATGGTCGGCATCACCCAGCGCTTCTCCGAACAACTCAGCGCGCGCGGCGGTTTCGGCTACAGCAAAGGCACCGTCGGCGGCGCGGGTGGCGAGGCCGATACCGACTTCACCTTCTTCAACCTCGGCGCGCGCTACGGCTTCACCAGCCTGGAACGCGGCTTGTTCGTCGACGCCAACGCCAGCGCCGGCTACGTCGATTACGACAGCAAGCGCGAACTGGGCGGCGGCCTCGGCACCGCCAAGGGCGACACCCACGGCAACCTCACCGGCGCGACGCTGGCGCTGGGTTACCGCGCACCGGTCAACGGCATGATCCTCGAACCAAGCCTCGGCCTGCGCCTCAGCCACCTAGACCTCGAAGGCTTCAAAGAGAAGGGCAGCGAACTGTCCCTCGACGTCGACGACAACACCGCCACCCGCCGCAGCGCCGTCGCCAACCTCAACGTGGCGTTCGCCCCGGTCACGATGGGCGCCTGGCAACTGGTGCCGGGCGTACAAGTCGGCTACGAACGCACCCTGGGCAACAACGACGTCAACAGCCAGAGCCATCTGCTGGGCCTCGACATCGAACAGCGCGCCGCCTTCGACAACCGCGACCAGTTCAGCGGCGGCGTCAACCTGATGGCCAGCCTCGGCGCCGTCAGCGTCGGCGCGGAAGTCGGTGCCAGCGGCGGTGGTGACAGCCACGGTTTCACTGGCAGCCTGAAGGCCAGTTACGCGTTCTAAAGAAGGGGAGGACTAACAAGTCAGGGATGACCTCAATCCTCAAGGCACCCCAAAAACAGAAGGTGCCCCCCGAACCTGTGGCGAGGGAGCTTGCTCCCGCTGGGCCGCGAAGCGGCCCTGAAAACAAGCCTTGTCAAACACACCCAACCAGCTCGCCGACCTGACCATTCAGTTCCGCAATCCCCCCATACCGCTCCCCAACAAACCCCACAAACTCCCCTGCAGGCATCGGCTTCGCAAACAACCACCCCTGCCCGAAATCCACGCCACGACTGCGCAAATAATCCAGCTGCGCCTCCGTCTCAATCCCTTCAGCCACCAGCTTCAAGCGCAAACTCTTGGCCATGTCGATGATGTGCGCGGTCACCGAACTCGCCTCCGGATCACGCCCGATAGTGTCGACAAACGACTTATCGATCTTCAACACATCCAGCGGCAGCTGCTGCAAATGCTGCAGGCTGGAAAACCCGGTGCCGAAATCATCGATGGCCGCCAGATGCCCCAATTCGCGTGCCTGATTCACTGTCTGCCGCGCCGATTCGATCTGCACAAAACCGCGCTCCGTGGCCTCCAGCCAGATCTGGCTCGGCCACACATCAGCCTTGCTCATGGCCGACTTGAGCCGTGGCAGGAAACGCCCGCTGCTGATATCCGCCGCCGCCAGATTGATCGCCACATGCAGGCTGCGTTCTTTCACCAGCAGCGGCCCGAGATCCTGCATGACGTGATCGATCACCTGATCAGTGATCGGCAGAATCAGCCCACTCTGCTCAGCCAGCGGAATGAACAGATCGGGCCGCACCAGGCTGCCGTCCGGATGCCGCCAGCGCACCAGCGCTTCGGCCCCGACACAGGCGCCATCGCTCAAATCAATGATCGGCTGATAGTGCACGATGAACTCACGATTACGCACCGCCAGTTCCAGCTCGGCCAGTGGCGACAACCGCTTGCGCGTACGCCGCACAATCACCAGCGCAAGCATCCCGGCAATCAACCCGCCGATCGGCAGCAACAGCATCTCCCGGCGCACCAGACCTTGCAGCAACTCATGACGCGACACCGCCGCAATCGCCACCCAGTCACCGCTGTGCACCAACGTATACAGATAACCGTCCTCCAGCGCCGAAGCGGGGCCCAGGTGCACCCGACTCATGAAGCGCTCCGCCCCCGGCCGCGACACGCCGACCAGTTGCCCGGCAGCGGTGCCGACCATCAAATGCACATCGTCCTCAACCAACACCTGCAAAAACTGCTCAGGGTCGACCAGCACATTGAACGCCGCATACTGCAGCGCCATCATCGGCTTGGCCGGCACGATCCGCGCCTGCACGCCGAGCGACACGCGCACCCCGTCAGCGGTGACAAAATCTTCCTTCCACGGCGTCACCCGATGGCCCACCGGCCCCCAAGAGCCACAGGCATACACCTCTTCCTCGACATAGCCGATCGACTTCACCGCAAACGTGTTGATCGTCAGTAGACGCATCTCGTCGATGCTCTCCGGCGTGCACGGCGCAAGGCTCGACGCGGCGACGCTCTTCAGCACTCCGGCGGCTTCTTGGAAAGTATTGTTGGCGCGGCTGGACGCCACGCTGGCCAGCGATTCGAGACGTTGCTGCGCCGCTGCCAGGTTCAACACCCAGGCGACGTAACCCATCAAAAGTACTGGAAGCAAGACACACGGAAGGCCCAGGAGAATGCTCCCCCAGACAATGCGTTTTTTGTTCATTTGACGCCACCTTGGCCCACGGCCCGTGACGTGCGGCTGCACGGCTGTTAATCAGCGACCACAGATTAGCGCTGGCGCCATCGACCGATCTTGCCGCAGATCAATACTCCTGACGCCTACGCCTGTCAGCGTCGCGGGCGCGCGCCCGAGCGCAAATCCGCCGGACTCACCCCATACGCCTGCTGAAAATACTGACAAAACCGCCCGACATTACTGAAGCCAAAGCGCAGCGCCACCTCCGTCACCGACGCCGAATGCCGCTGCCCCAGCGCCTCGAAAGCCCGCTCCAATCGCACCTGCCGCTGATACGCCACAATCGACATCCCGACAAACCGCCGAAACCCATCCTGCAATGCGCGCTGACTGACATTGCTCAACCGCGCCAACTCCACGCCGCTCACCAACTGCTCCGGATGCGCCTGAATAAACTCCACCGCCAACTTCACATGCCGCGGCGCCACCCTCGGCGCGGGCTGGCGCAACGCCTCGGTAAAATTGTGCGGCCACGCCTCCAGCACCGCATCAATCAACATTTCACGCAACCGCGAGGGCATCAGCGTGCCGCTGTTGAGCAACAGATCAAACTCCGTCCCCGTCGCCAGATCAATCAACGCCTTGATCCCCTGAAACGCCGCCGTGTGCAGATCCACCACCGGCTCAAACACAATCTTCTGCACAATCGGTCGCCCCAACAACGCCGCCAACCGCTCCGTCAGCTGCCCACGATTCACAGAAATCCCGTGCTGCGCATGATTGTCGAGAAACCGCATCGAACGGATATCCGCCTTATCAATCGCCAACCCCACTTGGGCCACGCCGACGGACTCGGTGCGGTGGTTGAACACAATCTTGCCGGCCGTGGGGATCACAAACGTGATCTCAGCCTGCGGGTCGGGGAAGGTGACGGTGAAATCGCCGTGGTAATGCATGCGCCGGAAACTGACGCCGTCGTGTCTGCCGTAGACGCCGCCGATGATGATGTTGGAGGGGAGTGGCGGAGAGTCGGCGTAGCGATTGCCGAAGAGCCGGGAGAAGAGGGCGCCGAAGTCTTCGGAGTGGAGGTTTTCGGAGCGGAGGATGATTTTTTGGCGGGGGCTTGGGGACACCTTGGGGGGGCACCTTGGGTTGGGGGGCTCTTGGGTAAGGGAATCAGGAAGGCGGAGGGGAGGTTAGCAGGTTGGGGGTGACAGGTTTGTGACGGAGGGGAATCACTGGAGATAGGTCCCCTTTAGTCCAATAGCTGCCTCTCATTTCGGCAGCAATGGGCAGGTGAAGACTGCATCTTATGACTGAGTATTGGTGCAATTCAGGGGGGGCATTTCTTCATTGAGAGCCTTAGTCGCTGCCATTCATTCCAGCAGTCCTCGGCAACTAAATCCCGGAAATCACGTTCGCTCTCCATATCCAGGGCGACATCGAATGAACTGCAACACACTTCGCGTGATCACGGATTTAGAGTGCCTCGGACTCTGTAAGTGGGGAGCCTTTGTTCGTTTCGGCGCTTTGCAAAACCACCGAAAGCGCCGGAATGAATACAACGCAAAGCTGTTCCGTCATCTGTTGCTTGCCTCAATTGTGCGAGAAGGCCGAAAGATTACGCTGGTTGCTTAATCACGACTATTGGCCAAGAGCATCCATCGCCTGATGCCAGTTTTGGGTCGATTGCGGCCTCGAGCTGCAGGTAGATAGATTGTATTTACGTTAAATTGCCGACACAAAAAAAGCCCACTTTGCGGGCTTTTTTCGTACGCGGGGTAAAGTGCTAGTTACTTGTTCCGCATTAGCACATACGCTTCACCGCCGTTGCGGTCATGCTGAAGAATAAAGTTGTTGTCCTGGATACGCACCTTCGATGGCACACGATCTGATACCGGCGTTTGCGAGTAAGTCTGCGCAGCACTTAGCAGTTGGCGGGTCAGGCTGTCGTCGGGTTGCTTCGGAGTGGTAACGACGCATTCCTTTTCGGAAAGTTGCACGGCGAGGTTTTTGTCTGCGGTGAAACCGATGCGCGTGAAGCCCATGTCCTGGAGGTCGTTGATGCCGAACCGCTTGGCCGCTTCAGCAGAGCCGGCGAATGAGGGGGCGGTCTTCAGACAGATGTCGACGAAGGCTTCGATGGCCTTGGAGGTGACAGGCGTCGATACGGTTGGCGTTGCAGTGGTGCAGCTGGCGAGGATTAACAGGCTGGACAAGGCGAGTGTGCGGAATAAAGTATTGGACATGAGGCGGGGATCCTTCCATTTAAAATTCGGAGTGCAGGCGTGGGCTGAGCGGCGCCGGAACGGACCGCCTGCGAATGGTAAATTAAAATGGAATACGGGGTTTACGACTTTGTGAACCCCTACGTTTGCTGGCAGTGCGCTCGCGACGTGAACCGGTGTGCACCTGGGCCAGCCTGACGACGGTCGGAAAATTCGCTTACCAACAGATTGCATAACAGCGACAGGCAATAGCCTCTCGATTTCGGTACTAGCATCGGCCACTCCATCCAAGTGCATACGATGAAAGAGATTCCCGACAACATCAACTTTTCAGGCTTGACGGCCCGTCGGCTAGAGCCAAATGACCGTGAGATCATTTGTGTGCGCCGCGAAACGATGTTCCTTGAGGCGGGAGGAGACCCGTCGGAGTTGCGGGTGATGACTGAGCACTTCCGGCCCTGGTTGCACCAACGCCTATCCGATGGCTGCTACTACGGTTTTGCGCTGCTGGACACAGGGCAGCCTGTGGCGGCGATAGGTCTGATGAATATTGACTGGCCACCTCATCCGTCCCATCCGACCTTAGACCAGCGCGGCTATGTGCTAAACGTTTTCGTCGAACCCGCTTACTGGCGCCGAGGCCTGGCTTCAGCCCTGATGAAGTTGGCTGAAGCCGAGTTTGCCCAGCGCGGAATGAGTTTTGCCGTGCTACACGCGACCAAGGCCGGCAAGCCGGTGTATGAAGGACTGGGCTGGGCGGCCACCTCTGAGATGGCGAAAACCGTTTCGTGATTTGACGGTCTCTCTCAGGAACCCGGTCGCCGTTTCCAGCCGTTGATGAAAGGCTGCTGCGGGTCGATTTTGGTCAGTCGTGACAGGCAGATAATGGCCGGTTGCTGCCTGTCGCGACCGGCCGAAAACGACCCTTCATAGACGTTGTCAGTGCACTGAGCATCTAGTAAAAAGGTCATCTCCAGTTCCAGGGACTGAAACGAATTTATGATTACTGGCTATGGTCAACGCGTTTGTAATCGATGCGGCGAGTCAATTACTGCTTACTGTCCATCAATTGAAACGCTAGCGATCATCGGGGTATTCCACGAAAAGGGTCATCAGGCAGTAGTAGATGAAATAGTCCGCCGAGAAAATATTGATCCGGATGTTGTCTGGGAGTATTTCCACCATCGGATGAAACCCCTGTGCGAGCAAAAGCTTGCCCACTGCTCATTCTGCGGAGGGCAGTTGAGGACTTGGCGTGCGCGTCAATGCATGCACTGTTTTAGAGACTGGCACTGACGCACAGCGATTATCGAGCTGAGTCTTCATGTTCTTAACCGCATTCTGACGATTTCTGACTGACCGCTTCTGGCCAACAGCGGTCGCTTGCCGATGTCCGCTTCTGGCCGATTTTTGTCTGTCGCCACCGTCAGCTTTGGGTCGAAAGTCTTCGTTCGGTAACCACATCGGAACCTCGCTACTCCCCGCAGGATCGGGTGATAGCGTGGAGATGTGAATCGACTGAGTCGTTGCGTGTTTAACAGATCGCCATCCTGGAAGCGGCTACTTTAGTGGAGATGGAAGTGGACATTGACTGTCTATTAAAAAAAAGGCAACTGAACGTGCAAGAGCAAAATGCTCTTGTGGCCCATACACTCATGGTAACCGCCAAAGCTTGGCTGGCCAGAGGGGTCCCTCTCGCCTTAAAAAACTATGGCGAGTCGAAAGGCGTTAGATGGTCAGAAACCGTCGTACTCGACCTTGAAGTTGACTTTCCCGGAATGCCACGCCTTTATGGTCTTTTGCTCACTCACGCAGAGCGGTTCATAGAGTTTGAAATTGATACCGATAGCACTCATAGGTACGTGGAATCGGTGAGTCAATGGGAGGATGTTTCTGCTAATCAGGACTACGCGTCCCGAAAGCGCGGCACTGGAAAGGGCTTCGCAGCAATTGCTCTCCAGGTGAGGCGCGAACTTCTATGCGGCGTTTAGGTGTGAATCACTGAAGCTGAGACTCCATTGTTGATCGTAAGCCGCATTCAATGAGTGGCAGCTTTCGGCCAAAAGCTGTCGCTGAGAACGCTTCTTTAGTGCCAGGAAATAGTAGAAGGCTAGTGGTTAGGCTATTCGCTTTTAGAGAGCACTCTCGCTACCCTGCGAAGCTGCCAAGACATATGAGAAGGGATTTACCTCGATGGATGCTCATTCTGTAATCGCTAGAAATTCTTCTGACTGCGAGGAATACGACGACTATTCGTTTATAGGGCGATTACACGAAGAATCAATCTGGGCTCACGATGACTACTGGATGCTGGAGTGGGCGCTATATCAACTCGCAATGGGCAAAAGCCCCTCCCAAGAGCTCTCTAGGCGGATTTTCCGCATATTCAGTTACACCTTTCTGTTATTGGGCTGCCACTTAGATCGTCGAGACAGCTTCAGGATTGAAAACCTCAAAAGTAAGGAGGTTTACGATCTTCGTGAAAGAATGCAGCTGGTTTTTGAAGGTTTTTTCGCTGGTAGAATGCCGGCAACCAGCATTTTTTCCGACCCCAATCCTCTGCTCGTCTCCAACCATCAAAGTTGACTGTTTCGGGGCGGTTTCAGCCGGTCGAGACAGGCTGAAATCGGCCAGAAGCTGCCTCCCAGAAAGCTAACGCTAAGTGGTCACTCGTCAAACAAGGTCCAGCCATGGCAAATGCCGGCAAAGTCTTTTGCCGTAAAAAATAATGTCAGTTCCTTTGGGTCAAATTCTTTGTAAAGCCAATGCCCAGAAATCGGTCCTCTCGTTATCACGTATTCCAAGCGGTATTTTTGAACAGGTCCAAAACTGAAGGAGCGTGAATTCAACTCAAACCTGTCACCTCTGTTGAGCGCCCATAGCTTTTCAACAAGGCAGTCATCAAGCACCACCTCTCCCGCTACCTCAACGAGATACTTTGAATGAAGTTTCTGTTGAAGCCTAACGCTTCTGGCCATACATCAACCTACCTATGAGCAGTCCGAGCATCGGCACAATAATACTGGAACATGATGATGTCCGCTTTGGGTTGAAAAAAGTTAGCCTTGGGCGTCCGCTATCGGAAAGAGCGGACGTTTTGAGTCGAGAAATCAAATTCATCCCCTTTTTCGTCCGCATTGGTACGATCTGTTTACCGTGCCGTTACCCTTCAGCGAGCGTCGAACTTGTCGATAACGTGTTCGGCGACTCACGCGGACTTCAGCGCTTTCCCGCCCGGCGTTCCCTTGATCCTCTATCGTTAAATGGAATTCCTATGCATCACCGCATCCATGCCGCTTACCATCAAGCGAAATTTAGCCGTAGCCCTTGTGCCTGGTTGTTTATCGACGGCGTACCTATCGAGGAGTGGCTGAACTGTCACCTCGAATACCCGAGTCTGGAACTCCACGGTCTTTCATTGATGTGGCTGCTGGACGAGGAAGAAGACGCGCTCGCCAAACGGCGTTTCGAGCCTGCAGAGGACGGCACATCGACGCCGGTTCCGCTGCTGGTCTGTGGCGATGACATGGACTTCGATTGCTTTGTGCTGATGACCGAACAGGTGATTGACGGAGAGATTCTGCATTGGCGACGTTTTGGGGTGAGCGTGTCCGACGGCCTGGAAGTCGGTATTACCACTCGATGGGACGCCGAGAGTCGCCCTGTCAGTTTTTCCCTTGGGGAGTTTCGCGAAGCGCTGGAGGAGTTTTACAGGCTGATGAAAGCCTGAACAAAAAAGGGGACAGGTTGCTGCCAGGCATCAGGAGGCGTTCGCAACGGCCGCTTCTTGGCGACAGTCTGGAGTTCGACTTAATCCGCTTTCGGTCCTTGGCTACCGCTCATGAAGTAGTGTCCCAATAGAAATGGATGTACTCATCTTCATATTCCGCGAACAGTGAAACGATGAACTCCGTTTTCATTGAATACATCAACAACGCGCCGATGAAACCGTTCGGCTCATGCAGCGGTTGTTTGATCGGAGCGATCAAGTCCCGTGCCTGATCCGCGACCATCTGATTAAAAACCGCTTCCGAAATTGCCTCAAACCTGGCGTCGGAAACGTAGCCCGAGAAGTAGCTTTCTCTTTCTGGGTGCCAATCTACGCATTCGGCATGAAGCCAGAATTTCAATCCGTTTTCCCTTTGCTGTTTGGGCGCGCGGGTTATGCGAATGGTCTCTTCAGAGTCGGGGTATTGAAAGGCGACTGCTGGATAGGTGACGTAATAGAGACCGCGACAACCACTGCGCGCGCTCCAATAAGTCATTTCTTCCTTAGAGAGTTGATCAAAATCGCTTCTGTTGAACATGGAAAACCTGATGCGTAAATGGGAACGAGTTTATTTTTAAGAAAACGGGTCCGTTTTTGTAGGGATCTGCCTTAGGGGGAAGGCGACAGATTGAAGGTCGATAAACGCCAACGTTTAATATACATCTGCAGACACTCTCCCAGGCTACACATCCTTGCGCCATTGCCTACAGCTACGCCAGAATCCGCCGGCTTGTGCGCCTTGGGGGTGGGTTCTATTGTAGTTCGGTCGCTGAATGTTCAGTGATCGGGTTTAGCAGCTCGCCAATTTTCAAGGCACGCAGGTTTCGCCATGACGTTATGGTGGCTTTGCGTGGGGCACTTCGGTGCGCCGGGATCCTTGAGCCTGGTCTGCTAACCCGCGTAAAGCCGCCACCTCTTCGTTTAGCAGCGATGACTGACGGCTCCATTTCTCAAGGAGCTTCACCATGAAAAAACCAACACCGAACCCGCCCGAAACCGACTCAATCTCCCCCTACGAATCCATCGATTCCAGAAAACTCCACGAAGCCGCCGACCGCGCGCTCGACCATTATCTCTGTCCGCCCGGTTCCACGCCGCTGCCACGTAAAAAACGCGGGATGTATGCCGTGACGGCGGACAACAAAACCGAAGAGCTGCTGGTCGATGCCAGTGAAACACTCGCTTCGGCCAAAACCCTCGCGCAGAACGTCGCCAGCCTGTTGCCGGTGTCACAGCGTCACGCGCTGGCGGGGATTGCTCAATTGATCATGCTCGGGGAGTTGGCGGTGAACCGGGCGTTGGATGATCTGGAATTGCCGGGTTGATGCGGAGCAGGGCTGACAGCTGTAACCATGGCACATGCGCGGTTTCTGTTGCCTGATGTTCCGCTATCGCCAGCAGGCTGGCTCCCACAGGGTTTTGTGTTGGTCATTGACTGCTCGCCAACGCAGCAAGCTCCTTTCTTCGAGTAGTACTGGATGCAACGCGAGCTATCAAAAGAGCATGTGTCCAGCTCGAAGTAGTTGAGAGCAGCCAGCTCTTTCTCGACCCATTCGCGCCTTGAGGGTTTCTATTCCGGTGATACGATCGTGGCGTGCCACTCACGCCACAGAGCAGAATCGGTCACCATGAAACCCAGTTTCGAGAAAATCCCCACCGAAGCCACTGTCTCCTGGACGCTGCTTAACCGGCGCCTGCCAGAGGCGATTCCGTTTGAATGGCATCACCATCCCGAGTACGAGCTGACGCTGACATTGAACAGCCTTGGCCATCGGTACATCGGCAATGACGTCGCGCCTTACGATGACGGCGATCTGATTCTGGTTGGGCCGAATGTGCCGCATAGCTGGTCGTCGGCGGAGCGGGTCGACCCTGGTCAACCGCATGTGGCGTTGGTGATCTGGTTTTCGGCGGCGTGGGCGGAGTCGCTGGTGACGTTGTTTCCGGAGCTGGGTTCGCTACGGCAATTGCTCGCGGCGGCGCAGCAGGCGTTGAGTTTCGGTGCGGCAGCGTCGCGGGAGATTCGCCCGCTGATCGAGGCGATGGTCGAGCAGGAGCCGTCCGAGCGTTTGATCGCGTTGCTAATGGTGTTGAACAAACTGACGCGGGACGTTGATGCTAGGCGAATCCTGTCGGCGCCGGTCTCGCCGGTTGGCAGCCAGATTGCCGAAGACCCGCGTATCCATCGGGTTCTCGATTACGTTCACGGTCACTACACCCAGGCCATCAGCGTTCCGGCGTTGGCTGAGATGGCGTGCGTCAGTGTGTCGGCATTCCATCGGATGTTCCGCCGTCATACGCACTGCACGGCGCTGGACTACATCGTGCGCCTGAGAGTCGGACACGCCTGTGCGTTGTTGATGCAAGGGCATACGACAGTTTCGCTGATCGCCGAGGAAGTGGGTTATTCGTCGCTGGCGCTGTTCAATCGCCAGTTCAAGGCTCTGAAGGGGCTGACCCCTTCGGAGTTTCGTCGTCAGCACGGTCATCACTTTCAGTAAGCAGCGCGCCGCTACAACGCCACAATCGTATTACTCGACGCGGCAAATCAGGCTGCCGCCGCCGAAGTCGAAAATGCTTCCATACCTGCACCCACAACAAGGTCTGCAGGTCCCACGATGAGCAAATACCAGGCATTCGAGAGCGCAACGCTTCCGGAGAATTACCGCGACAGTATCGTCAAAATGAAACGCACCTTGCGCGCGCAGATTGGCGATGTGCAGGGGCTGTTTGCCGAGGTCAGTGAGTTTATTGCCGGCGAGATTGCGTCGATCAAACAGCAGGAAGCGCAGACGGGTTCCGGTTGGCCGGTGCTGGAGTTCGCTGAGATCGCCGCCGGTAAAGTGACTGCCGAGCGTTTGGCCTTGATCAAGCGTCGGGGTTGCGTGGTGATCCGCAATCACTTCCCCCGCGAGCAGGTGCTGCAGTGGGACCAGGGCTTGCTGGATTACCTCGACAGGAACCGGTTCGATGCGGTTTACCGTGGGCCGCTCGACCAGTTTTTCGGCAATCTGGAGGCGTCGCGGCCGGAGATTTTTCCGATCTACTGGTCGGCGTCGCAGATGCAGCTGCGCCAGGATCAGCGGATGGGCACGGCGCAGGCGTTTCTCAATCGATTGTGGAAGACGCATTCGCACGGTCAGGACTGGTTCAATCCTGACATCAACGCGCTGTATCCGGATCGGGTGCGCCGGCGTCCGCCGGGCACACACTCAAAAGGCCTTGGGCCGCACACCGATTCCGGGGCGCTGGAGCGCTGGCTGCATCCGGCGTATCTGAAAGTCTTCGACAAAATCTACAGCAACGACTTTGCGGCCTACGACCCGTGGGATGCGGCGTTTCGTACCGAGGTGGATGAATACGCCTACAGGGACACGGTCAAGTGCTCGGCGTTTCGCACGTTTCAGGGCTGGACTGCGCTGTCGGATATGCAGGCTGATCAAGGCGTGCTGCACACCTTGCCGATCCCCAAGGCGATGGCCTACCTGCTGCTGCGGCCGCTGCTCGATGATGTGCCAGATGACGAATTGTGTGGAGTGGCGCCGGGCAAGGTGCTGCCTGTGTCGGCGCACTGGCATCCGCTATTGGTGGAGGGGCTAAGTCCGATTCCGGATGTGCAGGCCGGCGATTCGGTGTGGTGGCATTGCGATGTGATCCATAGCGTCGCGCCAGTGCAGAACCAGCAGGGCTGGGGCAACGTGATGTACGTGCCGGCAACGCCGATGTGTCCGAAGAATCTGCGCTATGCGCGGGATGTGTTCAGAGCGTTTGAGCAGGGGGCTTCGCCGGATGATTTTCCGCGTGAGGATTATGAGCGGTCGTGGGTGGAGCGTTTTGGTGTGGAGAGTCTGAATTCGCTGGGGCGTGCGGGGCTTGGGCTGGAGTAGGTATTTGGAAATTGAGGCCGATTCGCGGACCCTCGGGACGGTGCGATGTTTCGCTAAACCTTTCGCCATGGGTGTTGTGTTGTCTGGTTGCTGGCGGTGGTCTCGGGTAGTTTGTTGGCTGAGCTGGCGCTTTCGCGAGCAGTTACTTCAGGTTATTCCTTGCTTCGGTGCTATCTAAAAACACTAAGGTTTTTTAAACATCAGCTCTGTCATTTTCGTGGTTGGAATGATCAATGACTTTGTGTAATAGACTTTGTATCCGTACGCCGTAATGCGTACCTTGCAGGGTATGAAAGCTTTATTGGCTAGAAGCGGTCGGACGGCTTCGTAATCATTCAGATCGAGTTGCGTCCCATCGGGTCTTGTATTGTAAAAAACAAGTTCTGAAGTGAAAGTGTAATTTGGTCTGGTTTGGCTGCTCGCATTCACCAGACCTTCAGTCTTTACATTGATTGAATGCTCGGACGAAAAATCCATATCGCCGTCTAACGAGCAGATCAATGTCGGTGTAAGCTGATTGGCGCTTTCGTAGTCGTTGAAGGCATTGGGCAAGTCCACTGTTGAAGTGAATTTCACAGCAAAAAGATTATTCGGGCCTAATTCAAAGGAAGACAAGGTAAGGTCTGCGGGCGGGATGTTGGCTGTTTTTACACAGCCAGCGCAGAGAAGTAATGTCAGGTAGATGAAGCCGCGATATTGATTCATTGACCGAAAACCATTGATGTAATCAAAAATCAGATCGAGCGCTGATTTTGCAAAAGAGGAGGTCGGAGTTATCTGATTTGAAACAGGCGGGAGATCGCGGTCATGGCCTTGTCTCCGTCAGCTTCATAGAGATCGAACAGGCGCGTTTGGTCGCTCAGATGATGAAGTCGAAAATGGTTATAGAACGCTTGGCCCAAGCGCTGATTATCGAATGTTCCACGTTCCCAAAGAGATAAAAACTCTTGGTACGCAACGCGCTCAATTTCCAATCTCGGCATGCTTTCCATATACACATCCATTTATTTCAGCGATGACCAAATCCTACTGATGCCGGACAGATGCGGCAATGCGCGTTTTGGGGCGATTTTTAATCATCCGATCTGGCTTTGGAGTTTTTACACACTCTGGACCGAAAGGCGCCCGTTCCGAATGACTGCTGCCGGCCAAAAGCGGACGGAATGGTGTTTATGTAGTATTTGCCTCTCCCTCTCCCTTCTAGATCAGGTACCTGCTGTCTAGCCACCACTCCACGTCTTCAGCAAGATCTGTAACACGCCCGTTTGCTATTGGGAAAACGACTGAGCGTACTGCCGCACGACCAGTATACCGATATAGGAAGGCTTAACTCACTCGATCTTTATGGAACCTACTGAAGTCAAATACTTCAATGACTTTTCACTAAAAAATTCAGTTGAGTCAAGAACATAAATTGAACTCCACAGTGGCGGCAACCCAATTTCTTCCATGTAAATAGAAAAATCAACGAAAGCGTCCCTGCCAATGGCTTCAATATTGAACCAAGTGGCTTCGCACTCATCGCACACGTGCAAAATTTCTCCCGTTGTACGCACTTCGGCTTTAAGTACCACGCCTTGCTCATCGCATCTCGGACAAATCATTTTTCATCCCATTAAATTTTTCGGTTTACCAGCATTGGGCGAGCGTTTACGAAGTCGGTCGTTTGTGAGTGGCAGTTATCGGCCAAAAGCGGCCAGTCATCAAAGTCCCAAAAATGTCCCAAGGCGAATATCTAGTCACATCAATCGGGCCCGTCATTGTGAGCAAGGCTAGAGGTTTCAACCATTTGCTAGCCGGAGGTAATCGCAAATAGATTTTTGCACAAATAGGCATCCTCTCTTGGGATGAAATCTTCGGGGCTTTCATTGCAGGAAAAAGCTTCGAAAACGTGGTTAATAATTTTTTTTGCTTGGTCCGTAGTAAGGACACGAATGTCTATCAGGTCAAGAAGAGCATCGGCTATCTCGTTTAAACTAATGCAGTATTCTTCAGCGGCAACCCTAAGCAGCGCTCGCATCTCCCTATATTTACTACCTGAATCTACATTGTTTTTCAGAAACTCAAGTGGCTCTTCCAGAATTTCAAAAGGATAAATCTTTTGATACCTGTCGCAGTATTCTATAAGGATCCGCCTAACCTTCACGCCATCAAATTTTTGAGAGCTAGCCCCTAACAGTGCATTAATTTTCGTATTAGCTATCCAGCTTTTCATCGCGAAATTTACCTTGCTTAGCGCTTCTTTAAGAGACGTCGACTGGCGGATCTTGGCCGATTGCTGTCTGTCGTGAAGGGCTGCACCGGCACAAAGCTGACGGTAGGCTTTGCTCAGTTTCAGATTGAGCAATCCGGTCTCTCCCCCAACCGCTCTACCAACCTTACGAGATAACCGTCGGGATCCTGGACGATGAATTCGCGCTGGCCTACTTCTACATTATCAGCCCGATACCAGGTGTCTTTGCATTCTCGATAGAGTGCAAATCCAGCCAGATCAAGTTTTTGGATGATGGGTGCGACAGCCTCAACATCAATCTGTAGGTTGATGCCCCTTCCAAACGGCTTAATCAACGGCGCAGCAAGCCATTGTCCCGCGTCCGAATCAATCTGCTCAAGCATCACTTGAGCACCATTCAAATCAAGGTATGCAAATCCGTCTTCCGGGCGTTGATAAGCTATTTTAAACCCTAAGCAAGAAACCCAAAAAGCTAGGCTGCTATCCAGGTTGGTGACCATTAACTCCGGAACCAGTTTGTTACGCTCGAACATGAGATGACTTCCATTTCAAAATGCTAATTCGTGCAGGCGGCAGGTTCTGCACTTATGGCTTCGATGCCGCGACGTGATCGTGGCGAGCCCGATGATGCATGTTCGGGTTGGAATTATCGAGTCGCGTTGAGTGGCAGCTTTTGGCCGAAAGCAGACTTAGGTAAGCGTCCGCTATCGGATAGAGCGGACGTTTTGAGTCTAGAAATCAAATTCATCCCCTTTTTCGTCCGCATTGGTACGATCTGTTTACCGTACCGTTACCCTTCAGCGAGCGTCGAAGGCGACTCACGCGGACTTCAGCGCTTTCCCGCCCGGTGCTCCCTTGATCCTCTATCGTTAAATGGAATTCCTATGGATCACCGCATCCATGCCGCTTACCATCATGCGAAATTTAGCCGTAGCCCTTGTGCCTGGTTGTTTATCGACGGCGTACCTATCGAGGAGTGGCTGAACTGTCACCTCGAATACCCGAATCTGGAACTCCACGGTCTTTCATTGATGTGGCTGCTGGACGAGGAAGAAGACGCGCTCGCCAAACGGCGTTTCGAGCCTGCAGAGGACGGCACATCGACGCCGGTTCCGCTGCTGGTCTGTGGCGATGACATGGACTTCGATTGCTTTGTGCTGATGACCGAACAGGTGATTGACGGAGAGACTCTGCATTGGCGACGTTTTGGGGTGAGCGTGTCCGACGGCCTGGAAGTCGGTATTACCACTCGATGGGACGCCGAGAGTCGCCCTGTCAGTTTTTCCCTTGGGGAGTTTCGCGAAGCGCTGGAGGAGTTTTACAGGCTGATGAAAAGCCGCGATGTTCGCCTTGGATGAAGCGCTTCATTGACGATTCCTGAGTTAAATACCTCGGAAAATCATAGCAAAGGTGTATAGCAGCATAGGCTCCCTGACAGAGGCCGACTTCAGTTACCCCTATTACTGGCGAACAATTTTTTTGGTGCTGACGATGGCCCGTTTACAGGTTGTAAAGATTGACTTGAGTGAGGTGACGAGTTCTGACGAACTCCATTCCATCTTGATGGATGCACTCGGATTCCCAGGCTGGTACGGCTGTAATTGGGATGCTTTCTGGGACGCAATTACGGGACTTGTTGAAATGCCCATACACTTGAAGTTCTCAGGGTGGAATACTTTATCCAGACGTTTACCGGGGGATGCGAAACTGATGCGAAAAATCCTTGAAGACATGAAGATCGAGTATCCAGAACTCGCACCAGATGTGAAGTTCGACTAAACGATTTTTAGGCCGGCATTTGGCCGGACCCACGTATACCGCCAGCCTCCCTTACGAATTTTTTCAGTAGATCCCGCAGCGAGATTCTTGGCTCACTGCCGTTGGCTGGCTGCACCCTCTGTTTTTTACACACTCTTGGCCGAAAGCAGACGAATCGATGCATGGCGGTTTCTGACAGATCCCTCCTTGATCCTCACAATAGAGCGCCAAGGAGGGAGCGTTCGTTATGCCGTCGGCACAACATTATCCAACGCCTGATTCACCGCCAGTTCCCCCAGCATCACCACCTGCGCAATGCCCAGCAGCGTCTTACGAATCGGCCCCTCCAACTGCGCGGCCACATCCCCCAACATCACCGTTGCCGAACCCAGCGATTCACTGGCGTTTGCCAGCAATTCCTCGGTCGCGATCTCGGGATTGGCGAGGAACATGGCGTTGGGTGTGTAGGGCGTGGCCATGATTTGGCTGGCGGGGTTCAGGTAGTGGTCGAGGGCGCGTTCGGCGGCTTCGCTGAGTTTTCTGGAATCGGGGGATTCGTAGGGTGAGACCGTTTCGGTTTCGGGCGGATTGGGCGTTACTTTGAACATAGATGAAGCTCCAGGATGAATAAAGTGGAGCCATCACCTTCGCTACCAAACGAAGGGTGGTGGCCAAACGCAGGTTGGTAGACCGGTCACCTGGATACCCGGCGCATCCGAAGATGCCCTACGCATGGCCACCATAAAAACAGCGGACGAAACCGTCCCTGCAAATAGGATTGCTATGCGACAGGTAAGCCGGGCTACCAAACCCGATCGCTGCTTTTCAGCGACCGACCCACGATAGAACCCGCACCCTAGACGCACAAGCCGGCGGATTCTGGCGTAGTCGTAGGCAATGGCGCAAGGCGTTGTAGCCTGGGATGACGTAACGGCGAGTGTTTTTAAACGAATGCGGGGGAAAGGGTTAAACGCGAAGATTTTTGGAGCTGTGCTTTTTGTGAATGGATGGTTTGGCAAGGGGGGCAAGCGGAGCCGCTTTGCAGTTCATCGGGGCGGTGCGACGTTTCGCTAAATCCTTTACCACTGGAGTGGTTTTTGTCTGGGGATCTGTCGAAGCGGGCGGTGGGGTTGGTGGCTGCGGTAGGCGCGGGTTTCTTCCTGGCTGGTCTTACGCTATCGCGAGCAGGCTCACTCCTACAGTGGATTTTGCAGTGCTCACGAATGTTGTGGCGCGCACCAAACCTGTAGGAGTGAGCCTGCTCGCGAAAAGGGCATCCACGGTGTGTGGGTTTATTCATCACCATTCTGGACACAGTGTTTGTCCAGCCGACCGATTTTTGCCGTGCGCTTCACCCCCTAACATCGTCTCCACTCCGTGAACAAACACGGTTCCCCACGAGACGGTGAACATCATGAAACTTGCAAAACTCGCTCTTCTTCTGGTCCTCGGTGGTATCGGCGCGCAAGCCTTTGCGGCGGATGAAACCGCGCAAGTCGAGGCGTACAACGCCGCCGCTCAAGCAGACATCGCCCATGTGGTGTCGATCTCCGAAGCGGCCAATCAATGCGGCGCGGTGCCGGTGCAGATGACTTATGAAGACTCGACCGGTGCGCGGCATGTCGTGCAATACCAGGTGATGGGTAGCGGTTGTTCCAACGGTTGATGGTCGATGCCGGCGCTGGAGGGTCGACACTCCAGGTCTGCGGCACTAAGCGTTGGCAAGCTCCTTGGCGCCGGCCATGTCTTCATCCGATGCCAGCAGTTGCGGGATGGCGGTTTTCAGGAACTCCACCCAGGTCTTGATTTTGGCGTCGACGAATTTGCGCGACGGGTAGATCGCGAACAGGTTGTATTCCTCCAGGCGGTACTGCGGCAGTACCCGCACCAGTGTGCCTCCGACCAATCCTTCGACGGCGGATGCCAGCGGCTGAATGCCGATGCCCATGCCATTTCTGATTGCCGTGGCCATGCCGTCGGCGGTGTTGATGTGGAAGGGCGAGTCGGGGATATTCTGGGTTTCCATGCCGTGAGGCCCTTCGAACACCCAGTTTTCTGCAGGCATCACCGTGTTGACGATGCGCAGGCAGTCGTGCGCGGCGAGGTCGACGGGTGTGGCAGGGTGGCCGCGTTTGGCCAGGTACGCCGGTGAGGCGCAGAGGATGCTGTAAGTAGTGCCCAGGCGTTGCGCGACGAAGCCGGAATCGGGTAGGTCGCGGGCGAGGACGATCGACATGTCGTAGCTTTCTTCGAGCAGATCGGGCAGACGATTGCTCAGGGTCAGGTCGAACATCACCGTCGGGTGAATCTCGCGGTAGCGGGCGATTGCATTGATCACGTAGTGGTTGCCGATGGCGGCCATGGCGTGGATCTTCAGACGCCCGACTGGCAAGGTCTGGGCGGTGCCGGCTTCTTCATCGGCTTCGCGCAGGTCATCGAGGATTTTTTCGGCGCGCTGCAAATAACGCACACCGGCTTCGGTCAGGGCGAGGCGGCGGGTGGTGCGGTTGATCAGGCGCGTGTGCAACCGGGCTTCGAGGCTGGAGACGGCTTTGGACACGTTGGTCGTGGTGGTGTCGAGTACATCGGCCGCGGCGGTGAAGCTGCCGCTCTGGGCCACGGCGACGAAGCAGCGCAGGGTCTGAATGACGTCCATCGTTGTTTTTGGCTCTGTGGCTGGGATGGCCATTCTAGGGTTTGCCGTGGGTGGTGGTGCAAATGTTTGCGAATGAGGGCGGGCGCATGGCGGGTGAAGGGCTTGAAGACATTCTGGCGCCGGGGCTTTCGGTGGTGTTTTGCGGGATCAATCCGGGGTTGCTCGCGGCGGCGCAGGGGCATCATTTTGCCGGGCGCGGGAATCGCTTCTGGCGCACCTTGCACTTGGCCGGGTTCACCCCGCATGAAGTGCGGGCGGAGGATGATCGAAGCATCCTGCAATTTGGCTGCGGGTTGACGGCGATGGTCGAGCGGCCGACGGCGCGGGCGGATCAGCTAGCGGCGCAGGAGTTCACGGCGGCGGCCTTGGGCTTTGAACAGAAGATCGCCCGCTGTGCGCCGGGTTATGTGGCGTTTCTGGGCAAGGCTGCGTATGCGGCGTTGTCGGGGCAGAAGGTGGTGGCGTGGGGGTTGCAGGCAAAGACCTTCGGTGGCGCGTACGTGTGGGTGTTGCCGAACCCGAGCGGGAGGAACCTCGCGTTCAATCTTCAGCAGTTGGTCGACGCTTATCGTCAACTGCAAGTGGCGTCGTCAGCGTCGAAAATCTAAATATCACCACTGCGCAAAAAGTTGCGCAGTTGCTTCACGGATTTCACCCGAGAATCTACTTCAAACCCTTATAAAACGTGCCCTCCAGCCAAGTGCGCAAGAAGTTGCACAGCACTGCGCAACTTCTTGCGCACTTTTTTCTGTTTATCGAAATTTTAAACGGCTAAACGCAAAGGCATTGCCGCCAACCCCTTGATCCATAATGGCTAGGTGATAGCTGGCACGGAACTTGATCTCTGAGCAGACACCCGGACAGGCAATGGTGCCTGTCGGTTGTGTATTTTTCGAGCAAGGAGAGCATCCCCATGGCAACACCAGCGTACATGTCCGTCACTGGCGAAAAACAAGGTCTGATCACTGCCGGCGCGTTCACCGCCGACTCCGTGGGTAACACCTTCCAGGAAGGTCACGAAGACCAGGTCATGGTTCAGGCCTTCACCCACGACGTGATCATCCCGCGTGATCCGCAATCCGGTCAGCCAACCGGTCAGCGCGTGCACAAGCCAGTGGTCATCACCAAGGTCTACGACAAGGCTTCGCCTCTGCTGCAAGCGGCGCTGACTTCCGGCGAGCGCATGAGCGAAATCGTTATCCAGTGGTACCGCACTTCTGCTCAAGGTACTCAAGAGCACTACTACACCACCAAACTGGAAGACGCGATCATCGTCGCCATCAACAACAAGATGCACAACTGCCAGGACCCGTCGAACGCCCACTTCACCCACCTGGAAGAAGTGCAGTTCACCTACCGCAAAATCACCTGGACCCACGAAGTCTCCGGTACTTCGGGTTCCGATGACTGGCGTGCTCCAGTCGTTTAATCGCGACTGATTGTTGTACCACCCCGGCCAGTGCGGCTGGCCGGGGCGGCTTTGACCTACAGAATTTTTTGCGTGCGCCACGCTTCATGGAATGGCGCCCGTCGCAGCATTGCGCGAGGAACAAGGGATGTTCTCACCGGCCAATCAGCCTCATTTCAATCTGACCATCGATGGCGCGGACAGCGATTTCCAGGTGCTGTCGTTCACCGGGAAAGAGGCGCTCAACACCCCCTTCGAGTTTGAGCTGGAACTGGTCAGTGAGAAAGCCTCGATCAACCTCGAAAGCCTGCTGCACAAACTCGCGTTCCTGCAGCTGTCGCCCAGCGGCACGGGGATTCACGGGCTGATCTACAGCATCGCCCAGGGCGAGGCCGGCAAACGCCTGACCCGCTATAAAATCTCCTTGCGCCCGCAGCTGTCGTACCTCGCGCATCGGGTCAACCAGCGCATCTTCCAGCAGATGACCGTGCAGCAGATCATCAGCAAGGTGCTGGAAGAACACGGCATTCTCGCCAGTGACTATCACTTCCAGCTGAGCGCGATTTACCCGGAGCGCATTTACTGCGTGCAGTACGACGAAAGCGATCTGCATTTCGTCCAGCGCCTGTGTGAGGAGGAGGGGATTCACTACCACTTCCAGCACACTGCCAGCGGCCACAAACTGATGTTCGGCGATGACCAGACGGTGTTCCCGAAACTGGCGCCAGTGGCTTATCAGCAGGACTCCGGACTGGTCGCCGATCAACCGGTGGTGAAGCGTTTCGGCCTGCGTCTGGCGACCCGCACCAGCCGCACCACACGCCGTGATTACGACTTCGTCAAACCGAAGATCGAGCTCGAAAGCGATGCCAAGAGCAGCGCCCAGCCGGATCTGGAGGATTACGATTATCCGGGGCGTTTCGTTGATCGCGAGCGCGGCAAGCACCTGGCCAATCGCGCACTGGAGCGCCATCGCACTGACTATCGTCTGGCCGAAGGCAACAGCGATCAGCCGATTCTGGTCAGCGGGCATTTCCTCGCCCTCACCGAACACGCCAACCCGACCTGGAACGATCTGTGGCTGCTGACCGAGATCTTCCACGAAGGCAAGCAGCCGCAAGTGCTGGAAGAGTCGGTGACCAGCGACACCACCGACAACAAGGACGATTTCCACCAAGGCTACCGCAACCGCTTTAACGCGATCCCGTGGGACGTGCCGTACCGCCCGCCGCTCGATCATCCGAAACCGAAAGTCCTCGGCACCCAGAGCGCCGTGGTCTGCGGCCCCGAGGGTGAAGAGATCTACTGCGACCAGTACGGTCGGGTGAAGGTGCAGTTCTTCTGGGACCGGGAAGGCGAGCACGACGACAAGACCAGTTGCTGGATGCGCGTGGCCTCGAACTGGGCTGCCGAAACCTTTGGCGCGATCAACATTCCGCGGGTCGGCATGGAGGTGTTGATCACCTTCCTGGAAGGCGATCCCGACCAGCCGCTGATCACCGGTTGCCTGTACCACGGCGCCAACCTGCCGCCGTACAAACTACCGGACTTCAAGACTCTGGCCACGGTCAAGAGCAAGGAATACAAGGGTAGCCGCGCCAACGAACTGCGCATCGACGACACCACCAGCGAGATTAGTATTGCGCTGCGCAGTGATCACGGCGCCAGTGCGATCAACCTCGGCTACTTGACACACCCGCGCCCGAGCGGCGGGCAGCCGCGTGGCGAAGGTTTCGAGTTGCGCACCGACCGCCATGGCGCGGTGCGTGCTGGCGCCGGTCTGTTGATCACCACCGAGCCGCGCCCGAACGAATCGAAGCACCATAAGGACCTGCCGGAAACCGCCGAGCGCCTCGCCACTGCGAGCGATCAGCAGGACGGTTTCGCCACGCAGGCCAAAGAGCTTCAAGCGCAAGAGGCCGGCGATCAGGACGATGTGGCCAAGGCGTTGCACGCGCAGCATCAAGGCGTGCTCGGCAGTGGCCCGGCGAACATGACCGCCAATGAATTCCCTGAATTCACCGAGCCGCATCTGGTGCTCGCCAGCCCCGCGGGCATCGCCCTGACCACGCCGCGCTCCAGCCATATCGCCACCGGTGAACACCTGGCGCTGAGTAGCACCGGGCACACCAGTTTTTCCATCGGCAAACGCCTGCTGGCCAGTGCCAGCCGTGGCATGCGTCTGTTCGTGCAGAGCATGGGCTGGCGGCTCGTGGCGGCATCCGGCGACATCGACGTCAAGGCACTGAAGGACAGCATCAACCTGCTGGCCAAACTCAACATCACTGCCAATGCCGACCGCATCACGATCACCGCCAAGACCGAACTGGTGATTCAGGGCGGCGGCAGCGCCACCACTTACAACGCCGGCGGCATCACCCACGCCACCACCGGCCCGTACACCGCGCACGCGGCGAACTTCGCCTACACCGGGGCGAAAAGTTTGGCCGGCGTATTCCCGGAACCGCCGAAACCGGGCAAGGGCAATCTGGAACTGTTCAACCAGTATGCCGGGCGTCAGGGCATCAAGGAAGGCGACTACGAAGTCATCGACGCCCTGGGCAAAAGCATCAAGGGCAAGCTCGACGCCAAGGGTTTCGCCAGCGTTTCTGGCGCTGCACCAGGCCCCGCGCGCGTGTTGTTCGGCAAGGATCCGGCGGACACCTGGAGTGAGAGCAGCTACATCGGCAAAGCGGAATGGCCGCTGAAACCGCCAGCCACTGAAGACGTACCGAGTCAGGTGCAGGCGATGGTTGCGCAGGTTCTGCCGAACAAGAACTGGGACATGTTGGAGAAGGGCAAGGAACTGGCGCAGAGCGGCATGGGCGCCACGCAGACCGCACAGGGCGCGATGCAGACGGCGCAGCAGGTGAAAGGGGCGGTGCAGGGCGGGGCGGCCGGGTTGCCGAAACTTGCCAATGCGGCGCTGCCGAGTGCATCGAGCATCCTCGGCGCAGCGAGCAGGGCAGGGAAACTGCCAAGCCTCCCGGCCCCGTCCTTGCCCAAACCATCGCTTAAGACGCCTGGCCTGCTGAATGGGGAGGTGCTCTCATGACTGAGGCAGCCGTTCCCAAGAAGCGCGAGCCGCAGGTCGCTATCGTTCCGCTCAACACGCTGGACGTGCAGGACGTAGGTCGTGGGGCTGCCCGGTTTGATGCCTGGCTGCGATCCATCAGTGGTGGTGTCGTCACGCTCGACCGAATCAAAGGGGTCGCGGGGTCGCTGCCGGTTGTCGGCAACATCATGGCGCTGGTCGATGCGCTTGGCGATATCGTCACGCTTACCAGAAGCAAGCAGCGGGAGTTGCTTGATTGGGTCAGTCTGGGGATCAACCTGATCGGTGTTTTACCTGCGCCTCCGACCATGGCGGCTGCTCGTATGAGTTTGCGCCCGACCTTGTTTCTGGTACGTCAGGAATTGCGTAATAGCGTCAAGATGCTGTTGGGCGATTCGATGATCGAAGTGCTGGTCGGGCATTTGAACGCAACCATCGTCGGCACGATCGATGACTTCGTGAAACAGGCTCAAGGCAAACTCTCGGGCATTCTCGCCGATGCAGGAAAACTCGGCGAAAGCGCAGTCACCGAAATTGCCAAGGGTCTTGAGGCCGTTGTAAATGGCAAGCTTGATTCAAAAGGCGATGCGCGCGCGGCTGGACAAAAGATCACGGCGGCGGGCAATCAACTGCTCAGCGATCCCAAAGCGGCAATCAGTAATATCTTCGGGGCTGCATTCAGTGCCTACAAAGCCGTAGGTAAAGGGGTTGCCAACAGCGCGGCGAAGAATCTTTTGCCGGATCAGGCTAAAAAACTGGTGATGACGCACACCGGTTCATTGAGAGCGATGGGGCCTGAGATCAAAACCCAATTGAGCAAGTTGGGTGACCCAGGAACGCGTCATTCGATTGGTTGGTTGTTGCAAATGCTCAGCGGTGCTGTGGTGACGTGGCGCAAGCGTCGTGGGCATGGACAGAGTGCTAGCGTTAAACCCAACGCCACCAGTAAGGCTCAACACAAGGCCGGTGAAGGTCGACTCGAGGCCAGCAGCCATCAGGCTCCTGCGAACGCCAACGCTAATGGCAAAAAAAATGGTGCTTGCGCGGGTACTTGCAACAGCATCAGCTTTGCGTTGGGATCCGAGTCACTGAGCCATACCGATTTCAGCCTGCCGGGTCCATTTCCTATCGAGTGGGTGCGCACCTACAGCTCCCGGTTTGATGCTTTTGACAATGGCGAATTAGGGGCACGGTGGGTAACGGAGTTTACGACCCGATTCGACTGCAAGGACGATGGACTGGTTTTTTTTGGAGCCGATGGTCGTAGCATCGATTTCCCCCTGCCCAAGCCAGGCCTCTTTCACTATGACGCCGTTGAAAATCTCACGTTGGTTCGTTCCCGTGAGGATCAGCTGCTCGTTTGCTTCGGTTTCGAGCGCAAGGAAACCTATGTCCGTCGTGGTCGTTCCTTTTGGCTGACGGATGTCAAAATGCGCAGTGGATCCGGGCTGATGCTGCATTACGAGCATCGCCATGGGGATGCCCTCATATTATCCGATCTGATCACCTATCAAGGTGACGTCACGCAAGTCCACTTGCACATCGGTACGCTGATAGATGATCAAGGACGCTTGACCGGTCTCTGGGAGATTCGTGACGGCGCGCCTGTGCGGCAATTGTGTCATTACCAATATGACCTCCATGGCGACTTGATCCAGGCGCAGGATGAAAACGGTGCGGCCTGGAGTTATCAGTATCAGCATCACCTCCTGACTCGGTATACCGATCGCACCGGCCGCGGTTTGAATCTGCAGTGGGATGGCCACACATCGCACGCCAGGGCTGTGCGCGAGTGGGCGGATGACGGCAGTTTCGATACTCGCCTGGAATGGGACGAAAACATCCGTCTGACTTACGTCACTGATGCCCATGGCAACGAGACTTGGCATTACTACGACATCAAGGGCTATACCTACCGGATTCGCTATGCCGATGAACGTTCAGAGTGGTTCTTTCGCGATGATGCGAAGAACGTGATTCGTCACGTTCATACAGATGGCACCACTGATCGCTACAGCTATGACGAGCGCGGTAATTTGCTCGAGCACATCAGCCCCGACGGCAGTGTCGCTCACTACGCCTACGATGATCTCAACCAACTGATCAAGGTAAGTGATGCAGAAGGCGGTCAGTGGCAACGAGCTTACGATGATGCCGGCAATCTGGTGGAGTCAGTCGATCCGCTTGGGAACAAGACTGAGTACGCCTATGACAAAGCAGGTCAGTTGATCGCTATCAAGGATGCAATTGGCAACGAGAAAACGCTTGAGTACAACGTTGCTGGTCAGCTTCTCAAATATACCGATTGCTCTGGCAAGACCAGCGAGTGGGAATACAACGATCGCGGTCAGATGATCTGCTTTACCGATGCAGCGGGGCAAAGCACCGAGTATCAGTACAAGACCGGGCATATCGCCTTGATAACGCATCCAGATAAAACCGAGGAACGATTCGAGCGTGATGCCGAAGGGCGTCTGCTCGCTCATGTTGACGGTCTGGATCGCTGCACGACGTGGAGCTATAACGCGGCCGGTATGGTTGCCGAGCGAATAGACGCTTGCGAGCAAACGCTTCGTTATCGTTGGGATCGGCTAGGTCGGCTGATAGCACTCGAAAACGAAAACGAGCAGCGCACCCAGTTTCACTATGATCCTGTCGGAAGATTGCTTGAGGAAAAAGGCTTCGACGGCCTTGCCACACGCTATCAATACGACGCTGAGAGCGGGCGGTTGGCGAGCGCCATCAGCGGTGAGCGCATCATTTCGATGGTGTTTGACCCAATGGGGCGGCTTGTTGAACGCCATGCGAGCCTGGGCAATGCGACTCAAAGCGAATCCTTTGCGTATGACGGTAATGGCAACATGGTCTTGGCCACGAACGACCAGAGCCGGTTGCTGTGGTTCTATGATTCGGCCGGTAATCTGATCAGAGAGCACCAGCATTATCAGGATCTGGATACACCGCTCGTTGCCATCTGGAGGCATGAGTACGATGCCCTCAATCAGTGTGTCGCCACGACTCGTCCGGATGGCCATCGGGTGAGTTGGTTGACGTACGGCAGTGGGCATTTGCTCGCGTTAAAACTGGATGATCACGAACTGGTCGGTTATGAGCGAGATGATTTACATCGCGAAGTCGCTCGTTATCAAGGGAATCGCCTGCACCAGACGCAAAAGTGGGATCCGACAGGGCGGCTACAAGAGCAATTGCTCGGTCGAAGCGATGACAATTCGACGTTGCTCAAACGCCAGTACAAATATGATGCGGTCGGCCAGTTGACTGAGCTGAACGATACTCGTCGCGGACCGCTTACCTACCGTTATGATCCGGTCGGGCGACTGATCAGCGCAGCAAGTCGCCTCGGCGTTGAAAACTTCGCGTTCGATCCTGCCAGCAACCTGCTGGACGAGAAGGTGACAGAAGTGCGCCGGCCTCTTGATCAGGCCCCGACACGTAGTCGGTTGGTAGACAATCTTTTACGTGAATACGTCGGTACTCATTACGAGTACGACGATCGTGGCAACCAGACATTGCGTTGGCACAACGGTCAGCGCAGTCGATTGCAATGGGACCTGTTCGATAGGTTGGTGCATTTTGAGGATGATCGTCTTTCGGTCAGATACGCCTACGATGCCTTGGGTCGCCGGTTGTATAAGCACTCGACAGCCCATTATGTGAACCGTCCTGAAGCAGGTTCGCACTGGAATAAAAATGAGCAGGGGCGCATTCAGCGCTTGCTTGGCTGTGGCTTGACCTTGTACGGGTGGGACGGGGACAACCTCTCCTGGGAGAGCAGCCCGGCCCCTATTGATGGGGGGACAGGTCGCACAGTCCATTACGTTTATGAACCCGGCACATTCGTACCGGTGGCTCAAGCCCTCACACACGCCTCGATTGATCTGTTGAGTCAGCCGGAATATGTCGGCGGCGACAATCTTGAAGATGATCCGCTGTGGAGTCACGCTCCTGAAGCACAACCGTTCGATGCCCTGGCCTGGTATCAGTGTGACCATTTAGGCACACCATTAGAACTTACCGATCAAGACGGTGAGATCGCCTGGAGCGCTCAATACAAAGCGTGGGGGCAGGTGAAAGAACAGATATCAGCCTCGGCAGTGCGGCGCGGGCTGACTAGTCCCATTCGTTTCCAGGGCCAGTACCACGATCACGAAACAGGCTTGCACTACAACCGCTACAGGTACTACGACCCCCATGTAGGTCGCTTCATCTCGAAAGATCCGATAGGTCTGATGGGGGGCATCAACCTTCATCAATACGCGCCTAACCCAACCCAATGGGTGGACCCTTTAGGGCTGGTCAAGAAACCGCCATCCAAGCGCGCGCTGAAGGACGGTGATGGAGCATCAGCACAAGATATTGCTGCGAGTAAGGTCGGCGGAGGTAGTCGAAAAGGGCAGGCGGCATGTCGTAAAAAACTCATCGATAAAAGTAAACCGGTGGGCGTTTACAAGTGCTGGCGGTGCGGACATACCTCTACCAATCCTGATGACATGCACTTGGGGCATAAGAATGTGGCTACCTCAAATGGGGGCAACCTTGCCGATGTCAACGTAGATCTTGAGGGCGCTTCGTGTAACCTGAGTGCGGGAAATAGCGGTTACGTGAAAGAAGGGATGTCGTGTGTCGAACGTGGAAGTTGTGGAGCGCCATATGGACGATAAAGAATTGCCTGTACTGATTCAGGTGTTTGTATCAGATGACGGTGGCCCTGTATTCGAGGAACTCCCTGCAATTCAGAGGGGGCAGGATACTTATGAGCTGTTGTCTTCCCCTGGTCTTGCGCTGAATTTGGCTCGAGGTGATGTCATCTCGATAAAAAACAAAAACACCCACGCTGAAGTCCTGAAGCGCGGAGGGAATTTTTGTATTCATATCTACGCCGATTTCATCCCCGAGGACGTCATAGCGCAGCTCGAAACTGATGTCGGCAATGAACTGGGTGGAACGCTGGATGGTGTTTTCGAAGGCAACCTGTCACTGGCTGTGCCGTCAAGCAATGGCATGGACAGCATCAATGAGTTTTTTGATCGGTTCCGCGAGAAAACCGGACTCGAATGGTATTACGCCAATATCTATAAAAACATTGATGATGAAGATGATGAAACGCTGCTCAATTGGTGGTTGCAGAGCTGACTGATAGACCAGCAGACGGCAGGTTCACGAGACCAGGATCAAGTCAAAGGAGTGACAACATGAAAGACGCCATTCGCTTGGGCGACTCCACCACCCACGGTGGCAAGGTGCTCGAAGCCTTCTCCCAAACCGATCTCAACGGCAAGCCTATTGCCGGAGTCGGTCACAAGGTCAGCTGTCCACTGTGCAAAGGGGTTTTCCCGATTGCAGAGGGCAGCAGCACCTACACCGTTGATGGCACGCCCATCGCTCTGGACGGTATGAAAACCGCTTGCGGCGCTGCGCTGATTGCAAGCGGCCCGAAAGGCGCAGTGATCAGCTGATCGTTCTAACTACATCTTGGCTCTATTGCTGATGAGAAGCGACGTCCAGTCGTAGCCCTCAACCGGCGATGCGCCTCATGTTATCCCTGAATTCGCGAGCCTGTTGGCTGGTAAGACGCTCCCATGACGACCAATACCGCTGTTGCAACCAAACGTGAGCCACAAGTCGCCGTCGTTCCCCTGAATCTGATCATGGTGGAAGACGTAGGCCGCAGTGCGGCTCAATTCGATGCATGGTTGCGGGATATCAGTGGTGATCTGGTCACCCTGGAGCGGATCAAGACGGTGGCGGGGGCATTGCCTGTTGTCGGTAACATCATGGCATTGGTCGACGCGCTGAATGATGTTGTGACGCTCTCCAATAGTCCGAAACAAGATCCCCTCAACTGGGTCAGCCTGGGAATCAACCTGATCGGCGTTTTGCCCATGCCGCCGAATATGGCAGCAGCGCGCATGAGCTTGCGACCGACACTATTTCTGGTGCGTCAGGAAGTCGCCAAGGTCGGAAAGTTGGTACTTGGTGATGCGTTGATCAACGTGGTGGTCGGCCATCTGAACGCTGACATCGTGGGTGTGATTGATGATTTCGTTAAGCAGGCCCAAGCCAAACTCAAAGAGTTGCTCAGTGACGCAGGGGAGCTCGGTGAGAAAATCCTCAACGAAATTGCCAACGGCCTGGAAAGGGTCGTAAACGGTAAGCTCGATGCCAAAGGCAATCTGAAAGCAGCCGAACAGATGGCAAGCGCCGCCAGCGATCAGTTGCTCCATGACCCCCTGAGTGCGATCAGCAATATTTTTGGCGCCGCCGCGAATGTTTACAAGGCCGCTGGGAAAGGTGTGGCCAACAGCGCCGCCGAGCATCTTTTGCCAGAACAGGCCAAGAAGAAGGTGCTGGTCCATACGAAATCTTTGCGAGCCATGGGGCCTGAACTGCGCACGCAGTTGAACAAGTTGAGCGATCCGGCCGTTCAAAGCTCCATTGGTGCATTGCTGGTGGTGCTGGCCAGTGCAGTTGCAGCCTGGCGGATGCGCAATGTTCACGGACAAGGCGGTAACGTCAAACCAGGAACAACCAGCCAGTCGAGACGTGTTGCTGGCGACGGCAAAGTTGAGGTCAGTCGGGGCGAGTCGAAACCAAAGTCGCGGCCTAATGATGAGAAAAACGAAGTATGCCCTGCGACCTGCAAGCGCATTAACTTTGCCATGGGTACAGAGACGTTCAATCACACAGACTTCAGCTTGCCCGGTGCATTTCCCATCGAATGGACGCGTACGTATTGCTCCGATCTGAACGCCTATGACGCGGACGTGATTGGGGCCCGCTGGATTACAGCGTTTACCACCAGGATTGATGCGGTGGATGACGGCCTCGTGTTCCACGATGCGGACGGACGTAGCCATGCCTATCCGTTACCGAAGGTCGGTCAATTCCACTACGACGCGATTGAGAACATCACCTTGGTGCATGCCGCTGAGGGCCAACTGTTGTTGTGCCGCGGCTTCGAGCGCAAGGAAACCTACATACGTCGTGCTCAACATTATGTCCTCGTGGGCATTGTGCTGCGCAACGGTGCCGGGGTCATGCTGCACCACGAGCATCGCCACGGCGAGAGCGCGGTTCTATCCGATTTGATCACCTACCAGGAAAACGATATCACCAAGGTGCATCGCCATCTCGGCACGTTGGTTGATCAGCAGGGGCGTCTGACAGGACTATGGGAAATCTGCGACGGTGAGCCGGTTCGTCAGCTTTGCGCTTATGCCTATGACGATTACGGCGACCTGATTCAGGCACAAGATGAGAACGGCGCTGCCTGGGCTTACCAGTATCAGTTCCATCTGGTGACTCGATACACCGACCGCACCGGACGCGGCATGAACCTGCAATGGCAGGGCACAGGTGCAGATGCGAAGGCTGTGCGCGAATGGGCGGACGATGGCAGTTTCGACACGCGTCTGGAGTGGGACGAAAACATTCGCCTGACCTACGTCACTGACGCCCACGGCAACGAGACCTGGCATTACTACGACAGCCTTGGCTACACCTACCGCATTCGTCACGCCGATGGCTTGTCCGAATGGCTGTTCCGTGACGAAGCGAAAAACGTCGTGCGACATGTGCACCCGGATGGAACGACGGATCGCTACAGCTACGACCCGCGTGGCAATCGGGTTGAACACATTCGCGCTGACAACAGCGTGGTGCACTTTGCCTATGACGATCAGGACCAACTGATCAAGATCATGGATGCGGAGGGCGGCCTCTGGTTACGCGCTTATGACGAGGCTGGGAATCTGGTTGAAACGGTCGACCCACTCGACAACAAGACTGAATACGCCTACGACAAGGCCGGGCTGCCGATTGCGATCAAGGATGCCAACGGCAACGAGAAAACACTTGAGTACAACGACGCTGGGCAATTGCTCAAATACGTCGACTGCTCAGGCAAGACCAGTGCCTGGAAATACGATGATCGTGGGCAGGTCATCTGTGCAACCGATGCAGCTGGGCAGAGCACTGAGTACGAATACAAGTCTGGGCAAGTGGTGCTGATCAGGCGCCCGGACAAAACAGAGGAGCGCTTCGAGCGGGACGCAGAAGGTCGGTTGTTGACGCATGTCGATGGTTTAAACCGCTGTACAACCTGGAGCTATACCGTCGCTGGTTTCGTCGCTGAACGGGTGGATGCGGCAGAACATACCTTGCGTTACCGATGGGATCGCATGGGGCGCTTGCAAGCCTTGGAGAACCAGAATGAGCGCTCGGCACAATTCCTTTATGACCCGATTGGACGGTTGTTGACCGAAACAGGCTTTGACGGTCGTCTGACTCGGTATCAATACGACATGGCTTCCGGACGCCTGTCGAAGATAGCTACCGGTGACCGGATAGTGACGGTTGGGTACGACGAAATGGGACGTGTGACTGAGCGTCTTGCGACGCTTGGCGATCGGTCACAGGCAGAAAGTTATGCTTATGACGGCAGGGGTCAGATGATCTTTGCGAGCAACGCCGATAGCCGTGTGCAGTGGTTCCATGATGCGGCAGGCAACATGGTGCGTGAGCATCAGCATTATCTTGGTGTGGAAAAGCCACTCGCTGCTGTTTGGCAACATGAATACGACGTGCTCAATCAGCGTGTCGCTACGATTCGTCCAGACGGGCATCGGGTCAGTTGGTTGACCTACGGCAGCGGCCATCTCTTGGCGTTGCGTCTGAACGAGCACGAACTGCTTGGGTACGAGCGCGATGATATGCACCGCGAAGTCGCTCGGCATCAAGGCAATCGACTGATACAGACTCAAAAATGGGACCCTGCCGGGCGCTTGCAGGAGCAACTGCTGGGGCGCAGTGATGACCAGTCGGTTGTTCTCAAGCGTGAGTACACCTACGACGCAGCAGGACAACTGAACGAAATCAACGATACGCGTCGTGGTCAGTTGTCCTACCGTTATGATCCGGTCGGCAGATTGTTGAGCGCAGTCAGTCGTTTAGGTGATGAGACGTTCGACTTTGACCCGGCGGGTAACCTGCTGGATGAAAAGACCGCTGAGAGTCGGCGACCATTGGAGCTGACCCCGCCTCGCAGCAAGCGGGTGGATAACCTGCTGCGAGACTACGCCGGCACTCACTACGAATACGACGAACGCGGAAATCAGATAAAGCGCTGGCGGGATGGTGCTTTCAGCCAAATGCGTTGGGATCTGTTTGATCGGTTGGTGCATTTCGAAGACGCCAGGCTATCGGTGGAATATGCCTACGATGCACTTGGGCGGCGATTGCTGAAGAACTCAAGGGTACATTACAAGCAGCGATCCACAGCGGGCTCAATGTGGAATAACACTGAACACGCGCGGTTGCAGCGAGAGCATGGTTGTGGGTTCACGTTGTACGGTTGGGATGGCGATAACCTGGCTTGGGAGAGTCGTGCTGCACAGCAGGATGGCGAGGCGGGTCGCACGATTCACTATGTGTTTGAGCCGGGTACGTTCATTCCGGTGGCGCAGGCTATCTCGAATCAATCCATCAATCTGACTGGATCGTCGTCCAGCTATGCCGAGTACTACAGCCTGGAGGAGGATCCGCTTTGGAATCATTCCGCGACGTCGCCCCGCATTGATGTATTGACCTGGTACCAGTGCGATCATCTGGGCACACCTCAAGAGCTGACTGACCAGAAGGGTGACGTCGTATGGAGCGCGCAGTACAAGGCTTGGGGCGAAATACGAGAGGAGCGGTCGACCTGTGCGAAACAGCAGGGCATTGCAAATCCGATTCGATTCCAAGGTCAATACCATGATCATGAGACGGGGCTGCACTACAATAGACATCGTTACTACGACCCTTCAGTGGGACGTTTCATAAGTCAGGACCCTATTGGGTATCAGGGTGGACTGAACCTCTATCAGTATGTCTCAAACCCGATCGGATGGATTGACCCGCTAGGACTGGCCCGTCAAAAAGGCATTACGCCAAACAACAAAGGGACGCGCACTACAATCGAGTCGGGTAACCTGCAAGCACCCGAGGTCGGATTTAGCACTAAAGCGGGTGGCGAAGGCATTCAGCATCCTGTAGTCCAGGAACTCTATGAGTCGATACCAGACGATCAACGTTCTCCGTTTATTCATGGACACTGCGGAGAAGCAGATGCGTTAAGCAAAATCGCTAAAGCGAATGATGTTAAATCTGTAGAAGCATTGAGAGACATTACGCAAGGTTCAACATCTACGACCGTAAGGAATGATGGTAAACCACTGAAATTTTGTCGTTCTTGCGCACAGGTGATGGGTAAGCTCGGCGTATGTGATGGAGTAAAAGAGTGAGCGATCCAAAAGAAATTGAAGAAATTGAAGGCCTTGAGGCGCGTCTCTTAGCTGCAAACATATCCATTAATCAATTGGTGCGCCGCTACGCTGGATTTTTACTGCAGCTTATTCACGATGGTTCGTTAAGTAGTATTTCGACTGAAAAACTTAATCTGATGTCGTCCTACCTGAATAAAGCGGTGACGCCGGGTACGCTTGAGTCCAGCCATGAGCAAAGGTCGGCTTTTTTTGTCGAGCTTTGGCCAATAGAGAGGCAGTACCGGGAATCGGATCCGGCTTTCGCGAATTTTGTTCGCTGTGTCATCTGTTGTTTCGGAAATGAGGAAGATTGGCTGCGCGACGATACGGGTGACGATACACCTTTGTGGTTTTTCCTTTTTTATATCAAAAAAGTTTGCCCCGACATCAAAGATAAGTTTGTAAAGTTTTTCGAAGAAACTTGTTGATGATCACGGACTACCTGATTGAGGCTTATGCCAAGGAGAGCCCCTGTCATGAACCCTGGGAAGCCCGACACCGACGCCTCTGCACTCATCGACGCTCGAATCGCCGAACTGGCCGATTGGCGTGGTGCCATCCTCGGCGAGATTCGCAAGGTCATTCGCCAGGCCGATCCCGAGGTGGTGGAGGAGTGGAAGTGGCGGGGTGTTCCGGTGTGGTCGCGGGGCGGGATCATTTGCACCGGGGAAACCTATAAGACGGCGGTGAAGATGACCTTCGCCAAGGGCGCGGCGCTGGCCGATCCGGCGGGGTTGTTCAACGCCAGCCTTGAGGGCAACACCCGCCGGGCGATTGATTTTCACGAGGGCGACCCGGTCGATGAGCAGGCCCTGAAAGCGCTGATTCGCGAGGCGATTGCGTTGAATTTGTCCAAGTGAATCGCGGCGTTTGCCCCGGCTCAGAAATAACTGGCTGTTTTAAAACAAATTTTTTTGCACTCGGGGCTTCCCAGATCCAAAAAAGGTTGGTAAATTGCGGCCCATTCTCGCAGAGCTTGTTACAGAGCTTGAGATACAGGGGCGTCGCCAAGCGGTAAGGCAGCAGGTTTTGATCCTGCCATGCGTTGGTTCGAATCCAGCCGCCCCTGCCATATTCAGAAAAAACGCCAGTCCGAAAGGGCTGGCGTTTTTTTATGCGCGCGATTTGGATCTGGCATCGACAGTGGCCTGAGCCGGAGCGGGGACTGATGTAAACTGCCCGCGCAAAAGTCCCGGTGCGTCGTTGGCCGGCGACCCTCAATCTCTCCAGACAAGAGACTTTCATGGCTAATCAAGACCTCAGCTTCACCCCTGATCCGGATGCAGATTCGATTTCCTCCGACGTTGTCGGTTTCAACGGCGTTCTGGTTTCGACCCAGATCCCGACCCGCGCCGACGGCAGCCTGGAGCTGGGCGACATCACCCTGCAAAGCGAATGCACCCTGCAGGCGCTGAAAGTGGCGCTGGAGCGGGCCGGCAGTTCGATGGATCGCGTGATGCACCTGACCATCTACCTCACCGACATGGCTGACCGTGCGGCATTCAACGAAGTCTACAAGCGCTTCTTCGCCAAGCCATGGCCCGTACGCGCGGCTGTGGGCGTGGCGTCGCTGGCAGTGGAAGGCATGCGCGTGGAAGTCACCGCGATGGCGGCCAAGGCCTGACCGCCCCCTGTAGGAGTGAGCCTGCTCGCGATAGCGGTAAATCAGCCACCATCAACGTTGACTGTGCCACCATCATCGCGAGCAGGCTCACTCCTACAGGAGACTCTCGTGTCGGATTGGAGCGAGGTCATCTGCCACTTGGCAGCACAGGCGTGCCGCCCGGGCGTTTCGCGGCTACAATGCGCGCCTTAACCGTGACAGCCTGACTAAAAAAACTATGTCCTTGCCCAAGCATCATCTGGAACTGCTCAGCCCCGCCCGTGACGTGGCGATTGCCCGCGAGGCGATCCTGCACGGCGCCGATGCCGTGTACATCGGTGGCCCGAGCTTCGGCGCGCGCCACAACGCCTGCAACGAGGTGAGTGAAATCGCCGAGCTGGTGGAGTTTGCCCGCCGTTACCACGCGCGCATTTTCACCACCATCAACACCATCCTGCACGACAACGAACTGGAGCCGGCGCGCAAGCTGATCCACCAGTTGTACGATGCCGGTGTCGACGCGCTGATCGTCCAGGATCTGGGCGTGATGGAACTGGACATCCCGCCGATCGAGCTGCATGCCAGTACCCAGACCGACATCCGCACCCTTGAGCGGGCGAAGTTCCTTGATCAGGCCGGTTTCTCGCAGCTGGTACTGGCCCGCGAGCTGAACCTGAAAGAAATCCGCGCCATCGCCGACGAAACCGATGCCGCCATCGAATTCTTCATCCACGGCGCGCTGTGCGTGGCGTTCTCCGGGCAGTGCAACATCTCCCACGCGCAGACCGGTCGCAGCGCCAACCGTGGCGATTGCTCCCAGGCCTGCCGTTTGCCGTACACCCTGAAAGACGAAAAGGGTGGGGTGATCGCCTACGAAAAACACCTGCTGTCGATGAAGGACAACAACCAGAGCGCCAACATCCGCGCGCTGGTCGAGGCCGGTGTGCGCTCGTTCAAGATCGAAGGTCGCTACAAGGACATTGGCTATGTGAAGAACATCACTGCCTACTACCGCCAGCGCCTCGACGACGTGCTCGAAGATCGCCCGGACCTGGCCCGCGCTTCCAGCGGCCGTACCGCGCACTTCTTCCTGCCGGACCCGGAAAAGACCTTCCACCGTGGCAGCACCGACTACTTCGTCACCGATCGCAAGATCGACATCGGCGCGTTCGACTCGCCGACCTTCACCGGCTTGCCAGTGGGCACCGTCGAGAAAGTCGGCAAGCGTGACATGCAGGTGGTGACGCAGGAACCGCTGTCCAACGGTGATGGCCTCAACGTGCTGGTCAAGCGTGAAGTCGTGGGTTTCCGCGCCAACATCGCCGAGCCGAAAGGCGAGTTCGAAGAAGACGGCGAGAAGCGTTACCGCTACCGCGTCGAGCCAAACGAGATGCCCGAAGGCCTGTACAAGCTGCGGCCGAACCATCCGCTGAACCGCAACCTCGACCACAACTGGCAACAGGCGCTGCAGAAGACGTCTGCCGAGCGTCGTGTGGCCCTGAGCTGGGTTGCTCGCCTGCGTGAAGAACAGCTGGAAGTGACTGCGACCAGTGAAGAAGGGATCAGCGCCAGTGTGACCCTGAACGGCCCGTTCGGTGTGGCCAACAAGCCGGAACAGGCGCTGGAGCAATTGCAGGATCTGCTCGGCCAGCTCGGTACCACCCAGTACCACGCCACCGACATCAAGCTCGATGCGCCGCAGGCGTTCTTCATCCCTAATTCGCAGCTCAAGGCCCTGCGCCGCGAAGTGATCGAAGCACTGACCGCCGCCCGTGTCGCGGCGCATCCGCGTGGCAGCCGCAAGGCCGAAACCACGCCGCCGCCGGTGTACCCGGAATCGCACCTGTCGTTCCTGGCCAACGTCTACAACCAGAAGGCCCGCGACTTCTATCACCGCCACGGCGTGAAGCTGATCGATGCGGCGTACGAGGCGCACGAAGAGGCTGGTGAAGTGCCGGTGATGATCACCAAGCACTGCCTGCGTTTCTCGTTCAACCTGTGCCCGAAACAGGCCAAAGGCGTGACCGGCGTGCGCACCAAGGTCGCGCCGATGCAGCTGATTCACGGCGACGAAGTGCTGACCCTGAAGTTCGACTGCAAGCCGTGCGAGATGCACATCATCGGCAAGATGAAAGGCCACATCCTCAACATGCCGCAACCGGGCAGCGTGGTCGGCCACATCAGCCCGGAAGACCTGCTGAAAACCATCCCGCGCGCGCCACACTGAGTGACGGGCGGGCGTGGCGCTACGGTGTCACGCCTGCTCCGGCTCTCGCTCCGCCAGCTCCTCAAGCAGGTCGGCTGACGGTACAAAGAACAACCCCCCGGTGACTGCGGTGCTGAAGTCGAGCAAACGGTCGTAGTTGCCGACGGGTTTGCCGACAAACATGTTCTCCAGCATCTGCTCGATCGGTTCCGGCGAACACGCGTAACCGATGAAATAGGTGCCGAACTCGCCAGCCCCCGGACGACCGAACGGCATGTTGTCGCGCAGGATCTTCTGCTCCTGGCCGTCCTTGGTGATGGTGGTCAGGGCGCTATGGGAATTGCTCGGCTTCACTTCTTCACCGAGTTCGATGTCGGCCAGTTTGGTTCGGCCGATCACCTTCTCCTGAGCCTCCACGCTCAGCGCATTCCAAGCGTCCATCTTGTGCAGGTACTTCTGCACCAGCACATAACTGCCGGATTCGAACGCCGGGTCTTCGTTGCCGATCAGGGTGAAATGGTCTGCCTTGCGGCCCACCGGGTTCTCGGTGCCATCGACAAAACCGATGATGCTGCGCATGTCGAAGTAGCGGAAACCCTGCACCTCATCCACCACGGTGATCGCGCCATTGAGTGCGCTGCACAGCTGCGTTGCCAGTTCGAAACACAGGTCCATCTGATCGGCACGGATGTGCAGCAGGATGTCGCCTGGGGTCGCCACAGCACGGCGGCCCTCAACGCCGAATTCGCGGAATGGATGCAGCGAAGCCGGACGCGGGCTGCCGAACAGGGCGTCCCAGGCGTTGGCGCTGAACCCGCAGACACACGACAGGTTACCGCTGGGCACGCGTTTGCCAACCGAACGGGTGAGGGCGGCGATGTCGCCGCACCAGCCGCGCACCTGACTGGCGGCGTCGCTCCCGGGCAGCAGCGTGGCGACGATGAAGATCGCGCTGCTGGTGATCGGGTTGCAGATTGCTTGTGGCTCGGGTGTCTGGGTATCCATTGATGAGGTCATAGTCGGTTCCATATGCGCGGGGCCAAGGTCGGCGCTCAGTATGAAACCAAAAACGTTTCATCGATATCTCAGAAGCGACCGAGTCGATAGGCACCCAGTGCCGGCAAGCCGGAGTTCGCTGAGGGTGATACCAGATGCGCGACCATCTCTGCGGTAATCGCCGCTTGAGTCAGCCCCAGATGCTGATGACCGAACGCGAGCAGTACCTTGCCGTCGCAGACCTTGTCGATGATCGGCAGCGAGTCCGGCAGCGACGGACGAAAGCCCATCCACGGCGTCGCGTCTTCAGCGTTCAAATCACGGCGGAACAAGCCCTTGCTCAAGCGATGCAACTGCCAGGCGCGTTCCATGAACGGCGGGCGCTCCAGACCGGCGAACTCAACGGTGCCGGCCAGGCGCAAGCCGCCGGCCATCGGCGTCATGATGAACTTGCGCTCCAGCGAGGTAACGGCGAACGGCAGTCGCTCGTGCTCGTGGGGCAGCATCAGGTGATAGCCGCGCTCGGTGTCCAGCGGCACGCGTTTACCGGTGAGTGCGGTGGTGAGTTTCGCTGAGTGCGCGCCGCAGGTAATCAGCACCTGTCGCGTGGTAAAACGGCCCTGATCGGTGCGCAGCGACACGCCATGCTCCTGCAACTGGCCGTCCTGCACCTCTTGTTGGAGGAACTGCACGCCGGCTGTTTTCGCCGCGCTCACCAGTTCACACACCACTCGGTAAGGGTCGAGAAAGTGCCCGGTGCGCGGGTAGAACAACCCGCCCTGAATCTGTTCGCTGAGCTGCGGCGCGCTTTCTCGCACGGTGCTGGCCGACCACAAATCCACCGGCACCTGTTGCTGAAGCATGCGCGCCTGCAAGGCTTCGACGGCTTGTCGCGATTCGGCGCGCTCGAACACCAGCAGCGAGCCGTCCTCCTTGAGCAGGTCGCGGCGGGCGATGCTCTGCAGCAGGCGCTTCCAGGCATCGAGGCTGCTTTCGTTGAGCGCGCGCAAACCGGCCACGGTGCGCTGAAACGGCGCCGGACGCAGGTTCAGCAACAATCGGCTGAACCACGGCACAGCGCGCGGCATGTACTTCCAGTCCAGGCGCAGCGGCCCCATCGGGTCCATCAGCATCGCTGGCAGACGCTTGAGGATCGACGCATCGGCAATCGGGAACACCTGCTCGGTGGCCAAGTGTCCGGCGTTGCCATACGAGGCGCCATGACCGGGCGGCTGCTTATCGATGACCACCACCCGCTGACCCTGACGCGCCAGCTGCAGGGCACAGGCGACGCCGATGATTCCGGCGCCGATCACCGCGATATCGGCGTTGTCCGCTGTGAGGTTGTCGGGCATGGTCAGGCTTCCCTCTGACCGTCGAGCAGGCGCCGCAACTGCAGCGGATTCGCTTGTTTCAGCGGCGGCGGCAACAGGCTCTCGGGGAAGTCCTGATAACACACCGGCCGCAGGAAACGCAGAATCGCCGCCGTACCGACCGAGGTGCTGCGCGAGTCCGAGGTAGCCGGAAACGGCCCGCCATGCACCATCGCATCACACACCTCGACCCCGGTCGGCCAGCCGTTGACCAGCAGACGTCCGGCCTTGCGTTCCAGGGTCGGCAACAAGGCCCGGGCGCGATCCAGATCGGCGTCATCCAGGTGCAGGGTGGCGGTCAGTTGGCCTTCGAGGTGCTCGCAGACCTGACGGATTTCATCGTCGTTGGCGCACTGGACGATCAGTGATGCTGCACCAAAGATTTCACCTTGCAGGCATGCGTCGGCGAGGAAGTCCTGCGCCTGGGTCACGAACAGCTGCGCCTGACACTGGTTTGGCCCTTCAGCCGCTAGACCGATGGCCACGCGTTGCGCTTGCGGATGTTCGGCCAGCGCGCCGACGCCAGTTTCATAGGCGCAGAAGATTCCCGGCGTGAGCATGGTCTGCGCGGAGCTGCGCTGGATCAGCTCGGCGGCCGCTGCGATGAAAGCGTCCAGTGCCGTCCCTTGGCGAGCGATGACCAGCCCGGGATTGGTGCAGAACTGCCCGGCGCCCTGAGTCAGCGAGGCGACAAAACCCTGCGCCAACGCCTCACCGCGTGCGGCAAGCGCTGCGGGAAACAGCAGCACCGGATTGATCGAACTCATTTCCGCATACACCGGGATCGGCTCCGGCCGTGCCTGCGCCGCTTGGCTCAGGGCGAGACCGCCACTGCGCGAACCGGTGAAGCCCACAGCCTTGATGCGCGGATCGCTGACCAGGGCGATGCCGACCTCGTTGCCGGAACCGAACAGCAGCGAGAACACGCCGTCGGGCAAACCCGATTTTTTCACTGCACGCGTCAGCGCCTGACCCACCAGTTCACTGGTGCCGGGATGCGCGCTATGCGCCTTGACGATCACCGGGCAACCGGCGGCGAGTGCCGAAGCGGTGTCGCCGCCCGCCACCGAGAACGCCAGCGGAAAGTTGCTGGCGCCGAACACCGCCACTGGCCCCAGCGCGATCTGCCGCTGGCGCAAATCAGAACGTGGCAGCGGCTGGCGCTGGGGTTGTGAGTGATCGACGCGAACGTCCAGCCACTCGCCAGCACGCACTGTGCGGGCAAAGGTGCGCAGTTGCCCGCAGGTGCGTCCGCGTTCGCCCTGGATACGGGCGCGTGGCAGGCCGGTTTCGGCCACGGCACGGTCAATCAGCGCATCGCCAAGGGCTTCGATCTCATTGGCGATGGTTTCGAGAAATTCGGCGCGCGCCTCCAGGGACGTCTCGCGATAACGATCAAAGGCTTGCCACGCCAGTGCGCAGGCCTGTTCGACATGCTCGCTGCTGCCCCCGGCATAGGCCGGTTCCAGCACCGCGTCAGTGGCGGGATTGATCGCGCGGATCGCTTCACGGCTGCCGGCAATGGCTTGGCCGGCGATCAGCATGTGGCCTGTCAGAGTCATGGCGCTTCCTTGATAAAAGAGGTGAAGCCCCGGCATCACACCGGGGCAGGGATTGCGGTCAGGCGAGGTTCTGTTCGGCGGACCAGTTTTTGTACCACTGGCGGAACAGCGCGTACTGGGTCTCGGCGTAACGGCGCTGGGCATCGCTCAAGGCGTCGGTTTCGTTGAAGTGCAGGGCGTATTCGCGGTCGCCGTTGAGCACCATCAGATGCTTGTAATACAGCACCAGATCGCAGCCTTCATCGAACGACGACAACACCGCCAGCGCCGCTTCCAGTTCGCGCGCCAGACGTCGGGCCTTGGCATCGCCCTTGGCCGCTTGCTTGCTCAGCGCCACCAGTTGCAGCACTTCGCGGGGCAGGGCGTTGCCGATGCCGGTGATCGCGCCGGTGGCGTTGCAGTTGACGAAACCGTGCACCACTTGGGTATCGACACCGACCATCAGGGTCACGGCATCGTCCTGCGAGGTGATGTTTTCGGCGGCGTAGCGCAAGTCGGCGCCACCACCGAATTCCTTGAAGCCGATCAGGTTCGGGTGTTCGCGGCGCAGTTCGAAGAACAGCTCGGCGCGGGTGGCGAAGCCGTAGTAAGGGCTGTTGTAGATCACTGCCGGCAGGTTCGGGGCGGCGTTGAGGATCGCGGCGAAGTGGGCTTTTTGCGCGGTGGCCGAGGCACCACGGGACAAGACGCGTGGAATCACCATCAGGCCATGGGCGCCGACTTTCGCCGCATGTGCAGCGTGGGATACCGCTTCACGGCTGTTGACCGCGCCAGTGCCGACGATGGTCGGAACCCCGGCGGCCACCAGACGCGCTACGCCTTCCTGACGCTCGGCCTCGGTCAGCAGCGGCCAGTCGCCCATCGAGCCGCAGTAAACCACCGCGCTCATGCCGATATCGATCAGCTCGCGACCCTTGGCCACCAGTGCGTCGAAGTCAGGTTTGCGCGCGGCGGTGCACGGAGTCATCAGCGCGGGAATGCAGCCAGTGAAGATGTTATCGCTCATTGTTGTAGCTCCTCGGGACATTCATTCAAGTCGAAAAAAAACGGGGCAGGTCAGATGCCCCAGGCGAAAGGGTCCTGCTCGTCGATCAGCAGAGTGGCGTCGGCGGTCATGTAGGCGCGGCCGGTAATGAACGGGCGCACGCGCTCGCCATGCCATTCGAAGCGGCCTTCGAACTGGCTGCCGGTGATGCTGGCCTGGGTCCAGACCTCGCCTTCAGCGAGTTTGCCGTCAGCGGCCAGACAGGCGAGTTTGGCGCTGGTGCCGGTGCCGCAGGGCGAGCGGTCGTAGGCCTTGCCCGGGCACATGACGAAGTTGCGGCTGTCAGCCTTGGGGTCGTCGGCAAACAGCTCGACGTGGTCGATCAGCGCGCCGTCCTCACCGTGAATGCCTTGGGCTTCCAGAGCCTTGAGCATCGCCCAGGTGTAATCGGTGAGGGCTTCGACGTTGCTCATCTGCAGGTCCTGGCCGTGCTCGGAGACGAGGAAAAACCAGTTGCCGCCCCAGGCGATATCGCCGAACACGCGACCGTAACCGGGCACGTCCACCGGCACCTGTTTGCGGTAGCGCCAGGCCGGGACGTTGCCCAGGGTTACCGCGCCGTCCTCGTGCAGAGTGGCGCTGACCGGGCCGACCGGGGTGTCGATCTTGTGCACGCCCGGTTCGATGCGGCCCAGGTAATGCAGCGAGTTGACCAGGCCGATGGTGCCGTGGCCGCACATGCCGAGGTAGCCGGCGTTGTTGAAGAAGATCACCCCGCAAGTGGCATCCGGCGAGACCGGCGCGCAGTACAGCGCGCCGACCAGCACGTCGTTGCCACGCGGTTCGAGCAGGCAGGCGCGGCGCCATTGATCGTGGCTTTCGCGCAAGGCATCGCGCTGCTCGGCGATGCTGTTGCCGGGCAGCTCGGGAAAGCCTTTCATCACCAGACGCGTGGGTTCACCGCCGGTATGGGAATCGATGATGTGCAGTCGTTTCATGAACGCGTCCCTTCAATCAAAGTCAGGCGTGAGCAGGGCGCTGGCCCTGTGCCGAATGGGTGGAGGATTCAGCGGCTTCGCTTTCGTCGTCTTCGGTTTCCAGACGAATCAGGTGTGCCGGTACGCCGGTGGCGGCGCCCCAGTAGTAAATGCCCAGCGCGCAGACCGCGACGATCACGGTGTCGAACGGATGGCTGAGTACGCCGATACCGCCGAAGCTGCCGAGTTTGGAGAGGACGATGGTCACCGCGTAGAAGCCGATCAGCCACGCCGAAGAGCGAACTTGCTGGCCGAGGTTCAAGTGCGCGGTCGGCACCATGCGCCCACACAACAGGTAGATGACGAACATCAGAATCTGCAAGCCGAGCAACCACGACACGGTGCCCCAGCCCGACCAGTAGACGATCAGCGCGGCAATGATGAACGACAGCGGCCCGAGCACACTCATGCCCTTGACCCGGAACGGACGCGGCATGTCCGGCGCGTTGCGGCGCAGTGCGGCCACCGTCACCGGAGCCACCGCATAGCTCAACACCAGCGCGGCGGAGACCACATTGATCAGCGCTTCCCACGACGGGAACGGCAGGGTCCAGAACACCGACAGGCCAAAGGTCAGCCACAGCGCCGGACGCGGGATGCCGGACTTCTCATCGATGCGGGTAAAGATCTTGAAGAAGGTCCCGGTCTGCGCCCAGCCGTAGATCACCCGTGGTGTGGCGTTCATGTAGATGTTGCCGCAGCCGCTGGGCGAGATCACCGCGTCGGCCACCACCAGATACGCCAGCCAGCCGACGCCCAGGGCCAGGGCGATATCGCGATACGGCAGGGCCAGTTCCTTGGCGACGCCGGCCCAGCCATTGGCGAGCATTTCAGTCGGGATGCCGCCGAGGAAAGCGGTTTGCAGCAACACGTAAATCGCGGTGGACAGCAGTACCGAAAGGATCAGCGCAATCGGGATCGTGCGTTGCGGATTCTTCACTTCACTGGCCACGGAAATGATCGGCGTCAGGCCCAGATAAGCGAAGATCACCCCGCCGGCCGACACGGCCATTTCGATGCCGGACAGACCGAACGGCGCAAAGCCGTGCACCTGGAAGTTGGCCGGTTTGAAGAAGGTGAACAGCACGCCGATCACCAGCAGCGGCACGATGAACTTGAACACGCTGACCAGATTGTTGGCCATGGCGAAGGTCTTCACGCTGCGGTAATTGAGCAGGAAAAACAGGCACAACAGACCGAATTGTACGAACCAGCCGAGCACAGTCGGGTCGCTGGAGCCGACCTTGGTCAACTCGGGAAACCACGCCGCCGCATATTGCCGCGAGGCAACCACTTCGATCGCCACCAGACTGGAAAACGCGATCAGGGTGATGAAGCCCATCAGGTAGCCGAGCAGCGGGCCGTGGGAGTAAACCGGATAGCGCACCACACCGCCGGCACGGGGCAGCGCAGCGCCCAGTTCGCAGTAGACGATGCCCAGCAGCAACACGGCGAAACCGCCGAGCAGCCAGGAAAAGATCCCTGCCGGGCCGGCGATGGCCGACACGTGACTGGCCGCGAACAACCAGCCCGAACCGAAGATCGCCCCCAGTCCGATGAACGTAAGGTCTATCAGTGAAAGTTGTTTCTTGAACTTGCCTTGGCCTGTCATAGCGTCGCCTTCTTGTTGGTTGTTGGAGGGGCGTGCAGTGGCGCTACAGTGAACTCATCAGGCGGTGCGCGATTGATGTTTTTTGCCGGTGACGATGACGAAATCAGCACAATGGCCAACGGCAAAGGCCCGGCTCGACAGGCTGTCGGCCATCGGGCAATCTGCGCGCAAGCCAATGCGCACCGTGGGGAGTGACAGTCATGACGCAGAACGCGTTTGCGATCCTGAGCCAGCAGAACGAGGCGAGCCGACCGCAGAGCCTCGACGATCTGCTCGCTAGCATGGCGCTGCTGTTGCCCATGCTCGACGTGATTCCCAACGCGGCGATCTTCATCAAGGATCTGCAGGCGCGCTACGTCATGGCCAACCAGACGCTGGTGCAGCGCTGCGGTTTGAAAGACTTGCGACCGTTACTGGGCAAGACCAGTGCCGAGGTGTTTCCGGCGCAATTGGGGCCGGGCTATACCGAGCAGGATCGGCGCGTGCTGGAAGAGGGGTTTGTGTTGGAGGATCAGCTGGAGCTGCATCTGTACGGCAGCCGCGAACCGGGTTGGTGCCTGACGCATAAGCGTCCGCTGTACAACCGGGATAATCGGATCATTGGCCTGGCGGGAATTTCCGTCGACCTGCAAACCGCCAGCGAAACCCATCCGGCGTATCAGCGACTGGCGGCGGTGGATGAATACATTCGGGCGAATTTCGCCAGCCGCGTCAGCCTCGGCGAACTGACGCGCATCGCCGGGATTTCAGTGGCGCAACTGGAGCGCTACTGCAAGCGCGTGTTCCACCTGACTCCGCGGCAGATGATCCAGAAAGTGCGTCTTGAGCATGCGCATCGGCTGTTGCACGGCGAGTTGCCGATCACCGAAGTGGCGCTGCAGTGCGGCTATACCGACCACAGCGCGTTCACCCGGCAGTTCAAGGCATCGACCGGATTTACCCCGCGCCAGTATCGGTTGGCGACGGCGCAGTGAGGTTTGCCCGTCAGGCCTTGACCCAGCGCTGTCGGCTCCAGGCGCTCAGCGAATCCACGCCCAGCACCAGAATCAGCATCGCCAGAATCACCGTACTCGCCTGCGCTTCCTGAAACAGGCTCAGGCTGACATACAGCATCTGCCCCAAACCACCGGCACCGACAAACCCCAGCACACTGGCCATGCGAATGTTGTTTTCCCAGCGATACAGGCAATACGCGAGCAATTGCGGGGCGAGGTTGGGCAGGGTGCCGTAGCAGAACGCGAGCACCGGGTTGCCGCCCTGCAAACGGATCGCTTCGGCCGGTTCCGGCGGGGTGTTTTCCAGCGCTTCGGCGAACAGCCGGCCGAGTACGCCGGTGGTGTGCAGGGCCAGCGCGAGGGTGCCGGCGTTCGGGCCGAGGCCGGCGGCGAGCACCATCAGCGCCGCCCACACCAGTTCCGGAATCGCCCGCAGGCCGTTGAGCAGCAGGCGCGAAGCGCTTTGCAACGGCCAGCCGAAACGCCCGGCCGCGGGCAGCGCGAGGAGAATGCCGAACACCGCGGCGAGCAGGGTGCCGAGGGCCGACATGGCGAGGGTTTCCAGCGAGCCCTTGAGGATCGCCTGCAAATGCGTGGCGCTCAGGTCCGGGCTGAGAAAACGCTGCGCGTAGGCACCCATCTGCTTGAGGCTGGTGGCGCTGCCGAGTTCACCGAGATCGAGTTCGAGGTAACCGAACGAGGCGATAACCGCGACGCCAATGCCGACGATCAGCAACAGATTGATCAGGCGATTCATGTCAGCCTCCAGCGCAACAGGCGGCTGAGTTGGTCGGCACCGAGCACCAGAATCAGGAACGTCAGCAACATGCTCGCCACTTCACCGCTGGCGAACATGCGCAGTGACAGGTCGATCTGTTGGCCGAGGCCTCCGGCGCCGACGAATCCCATCACCACCGACGCACGAATCGCGCACTCCCAGCGATACACCGTGTACGACAGCAGCTCGGCCGCGACATTCGGCAGAATCCCGTAGGCGAACGCCGCGAGTCGTCCGCTGCCGGCCTGCATCAAGGCGTGCGCCGGGCGTTGGTCGGTGGATTCGAAAATTTCCGCGTAGACCTTGCCGAGCATGCCGCTGTAGGTGATGGCGATCGCCAGCACACCGGCTGCCGGGCCGAGGCCCACGGCACGCACAAACAGTAGCGCCCAGACGATCTCCGGCACGCTGCGCAAGAAGATCAGCAACCCGCGCACCGGCCAGCGCAACAAGCGCCCGACCCGACTGGGAATGCCGCTCCGGGACGCCGCAGACAATGACAGCGCGCGGCTGGCAATCAGGCTCGCCGGCACCGCCAGCAGCAGCGCCAGAGCCATACCGGCGGTGGCGATGGCCAGTGTTTGCAGGGTGGCTTTGAACAGTAACTGGAGAAAGTCGTGGTCATGCGCCGGTGGCCAGAATCCGGAGATGAAGCGGCCCATTTCGGTCTGGCTGTCGCTGTGCAGCAACACCCCCAGATCCAGTTCGCTGAGCTGGATGCCCGGCCACAGCAAGGCCAGCGCCAGCAGCGTCAGCAACAATCGCGGCGCGGCGGCCGGGTCGCGTGAGTCAGCCCTCAGCATCGCGGGATCTGCACAATCAGCGGCGCACTGGGCGTCGTCGGGCTTTGCAATTGCTCGTTGGCGTACAGCGTGTCGAGCATCTCGCGACTGACCTGTTCGGCAGGGCTGTCAAACAGGATCTGGCCGTCGCGCAGGCCGATGATCCGCGGGAAATGCGCCAGCGCCAGTTCCACCGCGTGCAGGCTCGCCACCAGTGTGACGTTGTACGCCCGCGCGTGCTGCGCGAGGATCGACAGGGTGTGCCCGGCGAGCACCGGGTCCATCGCCGACACCGGTTCGTCCGCCAGCAGAACCTCCGGCGCCTGATACAGCACCCGGGCAATGCCTACGCGCTGCAATTGGCCGCCGGACAATTGCTGGCAGTAAGCGAAGAGTTTGTCGCCCAGATCCAGGCGGGCGAGGGCCGCACGGGCGCCGGGAATGTCCGTGGGATGCAGCAGATTCAGCAGGCTTTTGCCCAGGCTCCACTGCCCGAGTTTGCCGGCCAGCACCGCCGTCACTACACGTTGGCGCGGCGGCAGCGGCGGTGCTTGGTGAACCAGGCCGATGCGCGCACGCAGACGTTGCCGTTGATGGGCGGATAGGTGCCAGGGACGCTCGCCCAGCACCTCGATTTCACCGCTGCTGGGGCGCAACGCGGTGGCCAGCAGATTCAACAGACTCGACTTGCCGGCCCCGGAAGGGCCGATGATCGCCACCTGTTCGCCCACGCCAATCTGCAGGTCAACGCCGCGTAACGCGTCGACCCCGTTGGCGTGGTGCAGGCTGGCGTGTTTGAGGCTCAGGGTCATTTCAGCAGGTCGGCAGCGCGAGCGGCTTCCTCGATGCCCTTGTAGTTCTCGGGTTTGGTGTCGATGAAGCGGCTGGCCGCCTGCAGATCAAGAATCTTCTTCTGCTCAGGGTTGGCCGGATCGAGGTCGAGGAAGGCTTTCTTGATCTTCGCCGCCAGCGCCGGGTCGAGGGTGCCGCGCACGGTCCAGTTGTAATCGAAGTAGGCCGGGGTGGTGGCGAACACGTGGACTTTGCTGGTGTCGACCTTGCCGGCATCCACCAGTTTCTGCCAGACGCTGGCATTCAGCACGCCTGCGTCGACCTTACCGGCCTGGACCCAGGCCACGGTGGCGTCATGCGCGCCGGAGTAGGCGACGCGGCTGAAATAGGCTTCAGGCTTGATGTTGTCGTTCTTCAGCATGAAATAACGCGGCATCAGGCTGCCCGACGTCGACGACACCGAGCCGAAAGCGAAGGTCTTGCCCTTGAGGTCGGCCAGACTCTTCACGTTCGGGTCGGCGGTGATGAACTTGCTGGTGAACTGCGCATCCTGCTCACGCTGCACCAGCGGGATAACCGGGGTGGTGGCGTCGGTCTTCAGGCGCGCCTGAACAAAAGTGAAACCGCCCAGCCAGGCCATGTCGAGGCGATCGGTCGCCAGCGCTTCAACCACCGCCGGATAGTCGGCCACGGGAACGAACTGCACTTTCATGCCCAACTGCTGCTCCAGATACGCGCCCAGCGGCTCGAACTTGCGCAGCAATTCGGTCGGGGCTTCATCGGGAATCGCGCTGACCCGCAACACATCGGCGGCATGCGCCACCAGAGCAGAAAAAGACAGGGCCAGACCAGCAGTCAGTGCCAGGGTTCGTTTGAGCATGGAAATCTCCGTTTCATGAGCGTCGCATTCTAAGTGCCAGGGCGCGAGGTGTCGCGCTCGGGCGCTCAATCAGGTTAGACGAAACGGCGAGGTTATACGCAGCCGGGCAGTCAAAGGCCAGCGCGGGTGCCCGGGGATGTTTTGCTCCACGTTTCATGCCGGCGGTTGGGGCTGAGATGCAACAACTGATTCAGGATCGCTCGGTGCCGCTTTGGCGGTCGCTGATGCGCTGTCGGGTGTCTTGGTCGATCAGCTCGCGCAGGGTGGCGAAAACCGGGTCGGCGCTGGTGTATTTCTTGCCGTAGCCCAGATTGAAACCGTAGTCGAAATCCGCCGGGTTCAAACCTTGATTGTGCTGCAACAAGGTCTCCAGCTTATCCAATGCCTTGACCGCTTTGGCTTCGGCGGACTGCGCATTTTCGTAGTCGTCCCACAGCGCCAGAATCTCGTTGCGCAGTGCTTCATCGAGCGAACGGGTCAGCAGCAGAAGGTCGTTGCGCTCCTGTTCGCCCTTGTCGGGGAACGCGGCTTGATTGACCGCAGGAATATCGCCATTGATGGCTTCGCCCAAATCGTGAATCACGCACATCTTCAGGACTTTGAGCAGGTCGAGGCCGGCCAGTTGATCGGCGAAGACAATCGCCATCAGGCACAGGCGCCAGCTGTGTTCGGCGGTGCTTTCGGTGCGGCCGCTGGAGGTGTGCGCGCTGCGCAGGATGTCCTTGAGTTTTTCTGCTTCGCGCAGAAAATCGAGGCGGCCGTTGATGATTTCGAGGTTCATGTGTCTGCCTGGCTGAATACGCCGAAAAGCTCAGCCTAGAACTGAAGACACTTGGCGTCCACGCATAAAATATGCGCTCAGAGGGTTTCCACCAGACGCGCGGCGCTGCCGTCAGACAGCGCAATGCGCGTCCAGCGGCACAGGCTGGGACGAATCGGCACGAGGTCGGAGGCATTGCTGCCGGTGCTGAATTCCACGGCCGGCGGCGCCTGAATCTCGTGCCAGCCACGGCTCGTCAGGGCCGACTCACTAAGCACAATTTCCGGCGTTGCGAAGCGCCACAGCGACTGTCCCAACAACGTACTCAAGGGCTGGGTGAACTCGGCAGCACGCGCAGGAGAGCAGGCCAGCAAACGGTGGGTGAGGTCGCAGATCAGGTGCATCGGCCGCTGACTTTCCCCGACCAGACGCGCCAATACCTGATCGGCCGCGCTGTCCAGGTGCGCAGCCAGCAAGCGCTCCAGCTGTTGCTGCGCGACAGGCTCCATCGCCTGCACACCGCTTTCCCAGCGAGAAATGGTCGACTGGGTGACGTTGAACAACTGCGCCGCATGCGTCTGTTTGACGCGATGCAGCAGGCGCCAGCGTCGTAAGGCGATACCGGGCAGGGCGGGCTTCAATAACAGGTCTGACATGGCGGTTGTGGAAAAGGGGTAGGCGGGCCGGACAGTCTGAAGACTGCCGACCCCCGGTGCAAATCCGCCAGACGATCAGGCCGTTTCGCGCAGTCTGGCGATCACCTTGATCTCGAACTGAAACCCGGCCAGCCAGGTCACGCCGACCGCAGTGATCGTCGGATACGGCGCGCTGCCCCAGAACTCCGGCACCACTTCCCAGATGGTTTCGAAGGTCGATTGTGGATCGACCATGAACACCGTGACGTCGACCGCGTCGGCAAAGCTGCAACCGGCGGCGTCGAGAATCGCATTGAGGTTGTTGAAGGCCAGGCGCACCTGCTCCTGCAGATCCGGCTCGGGCGAACCATCTTCACGGCTGCCGACTTGTCCCGAGACGAACAGGAAACCGTTGGAACGAATCGCCGGCGAATAGCGATGACGCTCGTAAAGCGCATGGCGGGCTGGCGGGAAAACGACGTCGCGCTGGGTCATGGGTGTCTCCATCATTGTTTGGTCATTGACGATGGAGTGACTTTAGGGGCTTGCGCAGCCGCGATAAACGCGCAACCTTGGCGTTCACTGTTTGCAAAATCCAAACAATCCGAGGGCGAAAAGTGGACCGTTTTGATGCAATGCAGGCGTTCGCCCGGGTGGTCGAGGCGGGGAGTTTCACCAAGGCTGCCGAGACCTTGCACATGAGCAAGACCACCGTGACGCAACTGGTGCAGCAACTGGAGGCACGGCTGCGGGTCAAGTTGCTCAACCGCACCACACGCAAGGTCAACGTCACTGCTGATGGCGCGATTTACTACGAGCGAGTGATCAAGCTGTTGGCCGATATGGACGACGCTGAAACCGGTCTGTCCGGCGCCTCGGCGTTACCCCGAGGTCGCCTTCGCGTCGATGTGCCAAGTCCGCTGGCGAGGCTGATCCTGATGCCGGCGTTGCCTGAGTTTCACGCGCGTTATCCGGATATTCAGATCGACATGGGCGTCAGCGACCGCATTGTCGACATCATCGATGAGAACGTCGATTGCGTGGTGCGCGGCGGCGAATTGCTCGATCAGTCACTGATGGCGCGGCGGGTTGCCGATCTTCAGCTTGGGGTCTTCGCCGCGCCGAGTTATCTGGCCCGCGCCGGCACGCCGCTGCATCCACGGGAGCTGGAAGACTCGCATCATCGGGTGGTCGGCTTTCTCTGGGCGCGCACCGGCAAACCGGTGCCATACGCCTTGCACAACGGCAGCGAACATCTGCAAATCAAGGGGCGTCACGTGCTGGCGGTCGATGACGGCAATGCCTACCTTGCGGCAGGTCTGGCCGGCATGGGCGTGCTGTGGTTACCGAGGTACATGTCGCACGCACATCAGGCCCGGGGTGAGTTGGTGCCGCTGTTCGAGGACTGGCAACTCGAACCGATGCCGCTTTATGTGGCGTACCCACCGAACCGGCATATCAGCCAAAAGCTAAGGGTATTTATCGATTGGATCGTGGCGTTGATGGCGCACCATGGTAATGGCCCGGAACTTGCTGAGCCGCGCTCCGGGACTGTCAAATAACTAACGAATAACGCCAACCATGACAGTCGCCAGCTGTGGATGCACCGCTATTCACTCAAGGAGCGTCACCCGTCATGAACATGTACATCGATATTGTCGGCGCGTGCAATTTAAGCTGCCCTTCGTGCCCGATGGGCAACTCGGAAAACGTCAACTTCAAGAAAGCCATGCAAGTCGACATGTTCCGCAAGATCGTCGAGAAGGCCCGCAACGAAGGGGTCGAGACGATCTTTCTGTACAACTGGACCGAGCCGTTGATCCACCCGCGAATCGGTGAGTTTGTCGAGATCATCAATGCCGCCGGTTTGCAGAGCGGTATCAGTTCCAACTTGAACCTGGCCAAGAACATGGAAACCGCCATGCTGGCCAACCCGTGGTTCTTCCGTATTTCGTTGTCCGGGTTTTACCAGGAGACTTACCAGCAGGGGCACGTGGGCGGCGACATTGAAGTGGTCAAGGCCAACATGATCAAACTTCATGAACTCAAGCAGCAACATGGCTTGAGTACGCGCATCGAGGTTTACTACCACCGTTATCTGGACAACATGGAAGAAGAGGGGCTGATGCGCGAATTCAGCCAGAGTCTGGGTTTCGAGTTCTCCACCGGGTATTCAGTGATGATGCCGCTGGAGAAAACGCTGGCGCTGATCGAGCGCGACCCTTCGGTGACAGATACCGATCATGAAACCCTGAAAAGGCTGGCGCTGCCGCCCTTCGACGATCTGGTCAATCTGGTCCGTCAGTATCCCAAGCAAGCGTGCTCGCTCAAGGATGACTGGCTGGTGCTCGACTGCAACGGCAATACTGTTTTGTGCTGTTCCGTTTTCAATCAGACCGAATACCAGGTCGGCAAGTATCTGGACATGCCTCTGGCGCAATTGACCGGCCTGAAGTCCACTCAGAAAAATTGCGTCGACATGTGCAATCGCTGCGCAAAAAACGGCTTGCACATCTACTCGACCCAATCCAACCGCGGACCGCTGGAGAGCCACGCCGTCAACCGCATTATCGACTTCCAGCGGCGCACGATCATGGGGTTGCCGGTCGAAAGCGAAAAGCTTGGGCGAACCGGCGAAGTCAGTGCGGAGAACTTCGACGAGGCGCAATACCTGCAGATGAACCAGGACGTAAAAAACGCGATTTCCACGGGTGCGTTCACCAGTGGATATCAGCATTACGTGCTGTTCGGTCGTCTGGAAGGCCGGCTCGGTGCGGGTTATCTCACGGTCGTCTGACTGTGCGGATCAGGTCCCGCCAGTTGGCTTGAAAGCCATTCACTGAAGCATCGCGCCATCGGGTCATTCTCGCTGTCGCGATGCGTCAGCAGCGCCCAGTTCGGGCCACGAATGGTTTGCTCCACCACGGGTTGCAGCAGCCCGTTTTCCTGCGCCTGACGGCTGAGCAACTGACTGACCAGCGCAATCCCCAACCCCGCCGCAGCGGCATCGAGCAACAAGCCCGGATCGGAAAAATTCAACCCCTGATCCTGCTGCCCGACATCGACGCCTGCCTCCACCGCCCAGTGGCTCCAATCCATTTCCCGCTCACCGTGCAGGGTGGTGCGCTGCGCGGCAGGTTGCGCCAAAACGCTGGGATGACACGCCGGAAACAGGCGGTCGGCATGCAGCACCTTGAAGCTGCATTCAGCCTGGGAGCTGATGTCGTCGCGCACCGCCAGATCGATGGTTTGCGTGGCCATGTCCGGCACTTCATCGGTGCTGAAAATCCACAGATCGACCTGCGGATGCTGGCGCCGAAAATCCGCCAGACGCGGCAGCAGCCAGTGCCGGGCAAACGCCGGCGTGGTGTTGAGCACCAGTTGGTTGGGCTTCTGATATTGCCCCAGACGCCGGATGCCGACCGCCAGTTGCTGCAGCATCGCCTGGGTGGTGCTGAGCAGATCGTGGCCGGCATCGGTCAGGGCGACGCTGCGACCGTTGCGAAAGAACAGTGGCTGTTCGAGGTACGCCTCGAGGCTGCGGATCTGCTGGCTGATCGCCGATTGAGTGAGGCTCAACTCATCGGCCGCCTTGTGAAAACTGCCGAGGCGCGCAGCCGCTTCGAAGCCGCGCAGCGAGCTGAGCGGCGGCCAGTGCTTGAGCATATCGATAAGTTCCTCTAATCAGTTGTGCGCTAAATCCATCGTTTGTTGGCGCGGTTTCAGCTAAGTAGCATTCACCTCAAGCCAAATCACGGCAATTTCCATTGAACACAATGGCTTAATCGAGAGGTGCTTGTCATGCCGCGCAACGAGAATAACAACAACGCTTGGATGATGCCTGCCGAATGGGTGACGCATGCCGCGACGTGGATGGTCTGGCCGCATAACCAGGCGCTGTGGGAGTCGGGATGGCGCGTGACCTTGCCGCTGGTGCAAGAGGATTTCGCCCGGGTCGCCAACGCCATCGCACGCTTCGAACTGGTGAAAATGGTCGTTGATCCGTCGGCGCTAGCGAGCGCCAAAGCCCTGTGCGGGCCGAACATCGAGCTGATTCCGCTGGCGGTCAACGACAGTTGGTGCCGCGACTCTGGCCCAAGCTTCGTCTGCCACCCGCAACAAGGGCTGGCCGGTGTCAGCTGGCGCTTCAATGCCTGGGGCGGCAAGTCGGCGCATGAGCTGGACGAAAGCCTCGCGCGGCGCGCACTCAATCATCTGGGGCTGGAATGCTTCGGTACACCGTTGAGCAACGAGGGCGGGGCGATTCATGTCGACGGCGAGGGCACGCTGATCACCACTGAGTCGGTGCTGCTCAACCCCAATCGCAACCCGGGGATCGGCAAGGTCGAGATGGAAGAAATCTTCAGCCGTCTATTGGGCGTGAAGAAAACCATCTGGTTGCCGGGCGATCCGGATTACGTCACCGGCGACATGACCGACGGCCACGTCGATGGCGTCTGCGCCTTCGCCCGTCCCGGCGTGCTGCTGGTGGATGCGACGCATGACCAGAGTTCGGTGTACGCCGAAGTGGTGCGGGAAAATCGCCGCGCATTGGAGTTGGCGACCGACGCCCAAGGGCGCAAGTTCGAGCTGATCGAACTGTTCGAAGCCAGCGAAGCGGTGGACAGCGACGCCGAAGTGTTCTGCGCCTCGTACACCAATTTCTACATCGCCAACGGCGCGATCATCATGCCGGCCTACGGCATCGAGGCCGACGAGGCGGCGGCCGAAGTGCTGGCGCAGGCGTTCCCCGGACGCGAAGTGGTGCCGGTGCGCATCAATCATCTGGCCCATGGCGGCGGCGGGGTGCATTGCATCACCCAGCAGCAGCCCGCCTGGCCGGTGGAGGGTTGAGCGATGAGCCATCTGACCATCGCCACCACCCAGATGCCGTGCACCTGGGATCTGCCGCGCAACCTCGATCAGGCCGAACAACTGGTGCGTGAGGCCGCCGCGAAGGGCGCGCAGGTGATCCTGTTGCAGGAGCTGTTCGCCACGCCGTATTTCTGCATCGAACAGAGCCACAAGCATCTGACGCTGGCCGAGGAATACCGCGACAGCCGCCTGCTGCAGCGTTTTGCCGCGCTGGCCAAAGAGCTGGGCGTGGTGCTGCCGCTGAGCTGGTTCGAGAGGGCCGGCAACGCCTTCTTCAATTCGTTGAGCGTGGCCGATGCCGACGGGCGTCTGTCGGGGGTGTATCGCAAGACCCACATCCCCAACGCCATCGGTTATCAGGAGAAGGAATATTTCAGCCCCGGCGACAGCGGTTTCCGCGTGTGGGACACCGCGTTCGGTCGCCTCGGCGTGGGTATCTGCTGGGATCAATGGTTTCCCGAGACTGCGCGTTGCCTGGCGTTGATGGGCGCTGAAGTGTTGCTGTTCCCCACGGCCATTGGCTCCGAGCCGGGATGCACGGGGCTGGATTCCCGCGATCACTGGCAGATGACCATGCGCGGTCATGCTGCCGCCAACCTGCTGCCGGTGGTAGCCGCCAACCGGGTCGGGCGAGAAGTGGCAACCACCGATTCGTCGCTGCAAATGAGCTTCTACGGCTCGTCATTTATCAGCGATCACAAAGGCCGATTGCTCGCCGAAGCCGGTCGCGACAGCAGCGGCGTGCTGGTGCGCCGCCTCGATCTCGACGCGATGCGCGAAGAACGCCTGAGCTGGGGCATCTACCGCGACCGGCGGCCGGACATGTACGGCGCGCTGCTCAGTCAGGACGGCCGCCACCTCCATGCACGCTGGAACACTCAAGGGGTTTGAACATGGCTACGCACCACAAAAGACTGCTGGGCGCGCTGGGTCTGGCGCTGACATGCGTGATCCCGTCGCTGCACGCCGAGGACAAAACCCTGCGGCTGTACAACTGGGCCGATTATTTTGCCGAAGACACCCTGAGCCGCTTTACTGCGGAAACCGGGATCAAGGTGATTTACGACGTCATGGACGGCAGTGAAACCCTCGAAGCGAAGATGCTCTCTGGCGGCAGCGGCTATGACCTGATCTTCCCCGGCGACACCGTGGCCGAGCGCCTGATGCGGGCCGGCAGCCTGTTGCCGCTGGATCAATCGAAGCTGACGGCGCTGGCCGACATCGAACCCGGTTTGCAGAAATTGCGCAGCCATTACGAACACTCAAGCAAAGCCACCGTGCCCTACACCTGGGGCACCATCGGCCTGACGTACAACGCGGCGCAGATCCAGCAGCGCATGGCCGACGCACCGGTCAACAGCCTGGACATGCTGTTCAAACCGGAACTGGCGGCGAAGTTTGCCGACTGTGGAATTTCGCTGATCGACTCGCCGGATGAAGTGCTGGCGGTGGTGCTCAATTATCTGGGCCGCGATCCGCGCAGCGCGAAACCGGCGGATCTGGCGGCGGCCAGTGAGGTGCTGATGAAGCTGCGGCCTTACGTGCGCAAGTTCCAGTCGCAGCCGGTGACCGATCTGGTCAACGGCAACCTGTGCCTGTCGCTGGGTTACAGCGGTGACATGACCCAGGCCCAGCGCACCTCGGACAGCGCCGGCAAGACCACCCGATTCGAATACCGCATCCCCCGCGAGGGCACCACGGTGTGGATGGACACGATGGCGATTCCGGTCGATGCGAAACACCCGGAATACGCCTACGCGTTCATCAACTTTGTGATGCGCCCGCAGAACATGGCGGCGATCAGTAACTTCACCGGTTACCCGACTTCCAACGTCAAGGCGCGGGCCGGCGTCGATGCGGCGATGCGCAACAACCCGGACATCTACCTCGATGAGGTGACCTACGCTCGATTGATCCCGGGCAAGGACATTCCTCAGGCCGATATGCGTGCACGGATGCGCACCTGGACCAAATTCAAAACCGCCACTCAGCCATGATTCAACCGCCGGCGCCCGGTCGCCGGCTCTTTTCAGGAAAACCAGATATGTCGACGCGTCGAGAGTTCATCAAACAGGTATCAGTCGCCGCAGGTGTCAGCGCTGCGGTCATGGGCCTTGGCCTGACGTCGGGCAAATTGCTGGCGGCCAGCGCGGGGGATTGGTTCATGCCGGACGAGGGCGACAAGCACGAGCGCGCCTTCATCGCTTTCGGCGCACAGGATGCGATCTGGGAAGATTTCACCGCGGATGTGCAGGCTGCGCTGGGCCGCATTGCCCGCACCATTGCCCGTTATGAACCGCTCACGGTGTTTTGTCGCAGCGGCGAACGCAGCCTTGCCGAAGAGTACTGCGGCACCCGCAACGTCACCTACGTGACCGCCGCGCTCGACGACATCTGGATGCGTGACATCGGCGCCAATTTTGTCATCGACGACAGGGGCGGACTCGGTGCCGTGGACTTCAATTTCAACGGTTGGGGCGATAAACAGCGGCACAGCAAGGATGCAAAAATCGCCGCGCGAGTGGCCGCCGACGCACAGGCGACGTACCTGCGCAGCGAGCTGGTGGGCGAGGGCGGCGGCATTGAAGTCGACGGTCACGGCACCGGGATCATGACCGAGAGCAGCTGGGTCAACAGCAACCGCAATCCGGGCTGGAGCAAGGCCGAGGTCGAGGCTGAATTGAAGGCGCGTCTGGGTCTGCGCAAAATCATCTGGCTGCCGGGGATCAAGGGCAAGGACATCACCGACGCTCATGTGGATTTCTATGCGCGGTTCATCAAGCCCGGTGTGGTGATCGCCAACCTCGACAGCGACCCTGAATCCTACGATCACCAGGTCACGCTGGCGCACCTGGAGATTCTCAAGAAAGCCACCGACGCTGATGGTCGCAAACTGCAGATCCACACGATTTCGCCGCCGCTCAAGCCGCGCAAAAGCAAGTTCAATCAGAACAACCCGGATTTCGCTGCCGGTTACATCAACTACTTCGTGATCAACGGCGCTCTCATCGCCCCGGAATTCGGCGACAAGGCAGCCGACCAGAAGGCTTACGACCTGCTGTCGAAGCTGTATCCGGAGCGCAAAGTCGAGTTGCTGAACATCGATGCGATTGCTGCCGGTGGCGGCGGGATTCACTGCGTGACCAGTCATCAGCCGCAAGCGTGATTGACTCTTTGGCCCGGCAAGCCAACTATCGGCGGATAACAACATGACCGATGGGCCAGACCTTGATCGAACGACGTCAATTCAGCGGAGGCATGAAGGGTAAAAACCTCCGCTATCTGAATGAGCAAGCCGCCGAGACCCGCATCACCCGCACCGGTTTCCTGTTGCTGGAGCACTTTTCACTGCCGGCCTTCACCCAGGCGCTGGATACCATCATCACCGCCAATCTGTTGCGCGCCGGACTGTTCAGCTCGCGCACGTTCGGTCTGGGCGAGGGAGAGGTGATCAGCGATCTGGGACTGGTGATTCGTCCGGACTCGCGGATTGACCCGGCCAGTCTTGCTCAGCTGGATCTGCTGGTGGTGTGTGGCGGCTACCGCACCGAGCTGAAGGCCAGCGAGGAGTTGATCAGCCTGTTGCGCTGCGCCGCAGAGCGCGGTGTCGGTCTGGCCGGATTGTGGAACGGTGCGTGGTTTCTCGGCCGCGCTGGGCTCCTTGATGGCTATCGTTGCGCTATCCACCCGGAACATCGTCCGGCGCTTACGGAGATTGCCAAAGCCACCCAGGTCAGCAGCGAGCCGTATGTGATTGATCGTGATCGACTCACCGCGTCGAGTCCGTCCGGGGCTTTCCATATGGCGCTGGACTGGATCAAGGGCCTGCACGGCAAGGCGCTGGTCGAAGGCATCGAGGATATTCTGGCGTTCGAGGAGTCGCGGTACCGGCGGATCAAACCGGACGAAAACCTCTGCGTCAGCGCGCCCTTGCGCGAGGTGGTCAAACTGATGGACGCCAACCTCGAAGAGCCGCTGGAGCTGGAGCAACTGGCGGTGTATGCCGGTCGCTCGCGGCGGCAGCTGGAGCGCTTGTTCAAGGAGCAACTGGGCACCACGCCGCAGCGCTATTACCTGGAATTGCGCATCACCGAAGCCCGGCGCCTGCTGCAGCACACCGAGCTGTCGCAGATGGAAGTGCTGGTGGCCTGTGGTTTCGTTTCGCCGAGCCATTTCAGCAAATGCTACAGCGCGTTCTTCGGCTACCGACCGTCCAGGGAAAAACGCCTGGTCAAATAACCCGTGCTGTTTCTACTGCCAGTCACAGACCTACCCCTGTGGGTGGTGTCAGGTCCACTGGCTTAGCGCAGACCAATGTGGGAGCGGGCTTGCTCGCGAAAGCGGTGTGTCAGTCAGCATATGAATTGGCTGACGCGGCCCCTTCGCGAGCAAGCCCGCTCCCACGGTTTTAATTGGGTGGTGTCAGAACCACTGGCTCAGCGCAGGCCAATGTGGGAGCGGGCTTGCTCGCGAAAGCGGTGTGTTAGTCAGCATATAAAGTGCCTGACAGGGCCTCTTCGCGAGCAAGCCCGCTCCCACAGGTTTAATTGGGTGGTGTCAGGTCCACTGGTTTAGCGCAGGCCAATCAAGCTATAGGCCAGTGACGCTTCATCGGGCCCGCAGCAACTTGCGGTAATCCACCGGTGAGATCCCGCGTGCCTGTCGGAAGGAGTGGCTAAAAGAACTGGCCTGCGAGTAACCCAGCATCAGGGCGATGTTCATGATGCTGGTCTCGGTCCGGCGCAGGTAATGGTCGGCCAGTTCCATGCGCATGGTTTCCAGTACCTGATTGAAGTTTTCCCCTTCGGCCGCCAGTTTGCGCTGCAAGGTGCGCGGTGAAATCGCCAACTGCCGGGCCAGGCTTTTCAAGCTGAAATCGCCGGTTGGCAATTGTTCGGTGAGCAATGCACGCAAGCGATCGGTTACGGAAAATGCCGGGTACGTCAGACACAACTGCCAGTCGGCTTCCAGCAGCATGCTGCGATGCATGCGCGGGTCGGCGCCCTGGATTCGCGTCGAGAGCGTCGACTCGGCAAACACCAGTGCATTGCTCCCGGCCTCGAACTGCACCGGACAGCCAAAAAAGTCTTCGTACAGCGCCGGCTCGCCGACCGCCGGATGCATCATCCGGACCTCCAGCATCGGCTGGTTACTCGCGATCAACCAGCGACCGAACGCTCCCCAGCCGACCATCAGGGCTTCCTGATGCAGGGCGCAGTAAGGCTCCAGTTCACTGATGCGCTGATCTTCGAGAGTCACGCGACCGTCGCCGATGACGATCCGGGTCTGGCTGGCAGGGCTGTCGTAAACGATCTTGCCGAAGCGCAGAATCATGTTCAGTGATTCGCCGAGCGTCGCGCTGGTCATCAGCACATAACCCAGCACACCGTAGGTGCCCGGGCGCGCGGCGGTGCCGACCAACAGACCGAAATGCGGCAGGTTGCTGCTGAGCGCCGCCAGTTCCAGCAAGGCACGCAGTTGGCGCATGGGAATGCGCACAATCGAGTCGGACAACTGCTCGCGTGAGAGTCCGGTCTGCTGCAACAGCCAATCGCCATCGCAACCGTATTGTTCGGCGACATCGAGGACGTGGTTAACAAAAGCAGCGCTGGAAGTGGCGGGTCGCATGGGGGGAGGGGAAGTCCGGTAATCCGGTGATCTTGCTTTTCCGAAAGGTGAAGAAAGCGACGTCGCCAAGGCGCGCGGCGTCAATAGACCCTACATGCGCCCGATCACCGGAATGCCGGTGCCGGTGACGGCCGACGCTTGTTCCGAGATCAGAAACAGAATGACCGCCGCCAGTTGCGCCGGTGTCACCCAGCGCTGATGTTCGGCGTCGGGCATGGCCTCACGATTTTGCGGGGTGTCGAGAATGCTCGGCAGCACGGCATTGACCGTGATGCTCATGTCCTTGAGCTCTTCGGCGAGGCTTTCGGTCAGGCGCAGTACGCTGGATTTCGACGCAGCGTAAGCGCCCATGCCCAGCCCGGCTTTGGCCGCCATGCTCGCACCGATGTTGACGATGCGTCCTGCCGAGGATTGCAGCAGCAATGGCAGCAGGGCTTTGCTGGCATTCAATGCGGTTCGAAGGTTCAGCGAGTAGAGCCGATCCCAGGCCTCTATCGCACCGCCCAGCAACGGCTCCCACGCATAGCCGCCGGCGCCGTTGACCAGCGCATCAAGGCGACCGAAATAGCGATTGATCTGGTGGGCGACTTCCTGGCAATCGGCAAAGGAAGTCAGATCAATCCCGGACAGGACCAGTCGATTGTGCGAACTGGGCAGCGTAATCATCGCCCGATCGATCAGCACCAGATCTGCGCCCTGGGCTGCGGCCATGTCCGCCAGGGTCTCGCCGAGATTCCCCAGGGCGCCGGTAATCGCCACAACGCGCCGTGAGAGTGACTGAGTCATCAAGAGTCCTTTCCTTTTTAAGGGCGCATACTCTAATGATATCGGTGACCCGTGGCATGCTTTTGGATGTCAACTTGTTGTGCAAAAGTGCCAAAATTTTATGCCTGGCAAAACGGGGTAAAAGGGTCGTGAAACAGGCGTCAGAAAGTTGGCTTTGGGGTTGCGCAGCCCTGTCAAATCCTGAAAGCCTGGCGACGGTTTGGACTGGCATTCTTGTCGTGGTTTTTGCGCTACATAATCTATCCGCCGCTGCTTGTATTCTTGTTCAAAACAAGGACAAATGGCCGCCGCCATTGCGTCGATCCACCAGTCGTTGAAACGGAAAACCGGACTTTCCCAAAGGTAGTAATGTGAAGCGTGATACCCACCTGGTTGTGCTTTTGTTGTTGGTGATCGGTTGTTCCCTCGCGTCACTGACGGTGTGGAAAGTGTTGGCCTCCCGAGAGCGGGCACTGGAGGAAGTCAACGTTCATGGCTTGAACCTGACCCAGGCGCTGGCGACTTACTCCGAAGGGATCGTCCGCCAGAGTTCGTTGCTGCTGCTTGGACTCGTCGAACGCCTGGAAACCGAAGGCAGTGGCCCTGCGCAGATCCAGCGTCTGAGCGCGCTGGTCAATCGTCAGGAGCCGCTGATGCCACAGCTCAGCGGCATTACCATCTACGACAATCAGGGCCGATGGTTGATGTCGTCCAACCGACCGATTCCGGCCGGGGCCAACAGCAGTGATCGTGTTTATTTCATCCATCACCGTGACGATCCAGGCCGCGAGACTTTTATCGGTCCGCCGATCCAGAGCCGCTCCAATCAGGAGTGGGTGATTACCGTCAGCCGCCGTTTCAATGATGCGCACGGCGAGTTTGCCGGGGTGGTGGCGGTGACCCTGGGCGTCGAAAACTTCCTGCGTCTGTTCGGCAAGATCGATGTGGGGCAGGAGGGCGCCATCGGCTTGTCCTACACCGACGGTACGTTGCTGGTGCGCTATCCCTTCCGTGAGCAGGACATGGGCCGCAACTTTTCCAAATCGCCGATCTATGAGAAGTATCTGGTCGATCGATCCGTCGGCACCGCGTCGTTTACTTCCAGCCTGGATGGCGTCGAGCGGCTCTATGCGTTCCGCAAGAGTGACCGGCTGCCGCTGATTACTACCGTCGCACTCGGCAAGCGCGAGGCCCTCGCTGCGTGGCGCATGGAAGCATGGCTCTCGGCAGTAGTCGTCATCGGGCTGCTGGGACTTACCGGGCTCATCGGCTGGTTCCTGATTCTGGATATCCGCAGGCGTACCAGGGCTGAAGATCAATTGCGCGGTACGCAGCAGCAATTGCTCGCCTCCAATCGCCAGCTTGAGTTGCTGGCGATGAAGGACGCGCTGACTGGTCTGGCCAACCGGCGCTGCTTCGATGAAAGCCTCGCCATGGAAGCACGGCGCGCGCAGCGTGACGGCACGACGCTGGCGTTGCTGATGATCGATATCGACTACTTCAAACTGTTCAACGACTCATTCGGGCATGTCGCCGGCGATGCCTGCCTGCAGAAGGTCGGCAGAATCCTTGAGGGATGTGTGCGGCGCCCGTCGGATCTGGTGGCACGTTACGGCGGCGAGGAGATGAGCGTGATCATGCCGGCCACCGACAGTGAGGGTGCCGCAGTGGTGGCTCAGTTGATCCTCGAGCGCTTGCAACAAGAGAACATCTCACATCCGTCCAGTCCGTTCGGACGGCTGAGTGTGAGTATCGGCATCGCTACGGCCACGGGGTCGCAACTGGAAAGCCTGCAAGGGGTGATCGAGGTCGCAGATCAGGCGTTGTACAACGCCAAGACGCTGGGGCGTGACCGGTTTGTGCAGGGACTCTGGTGATCTGCGTCGTTGCCGACCCGATGAACTCGTCGATCTGGATTTCGTCATGGTGCATGACTAAAACCGTTGGTCAGCTTCCAATGCAACCTGGCTGCCAAGCGACTACTTTTGTGGCTCGGTCGTTAAAGTGACAGGAGGTACCACACAGTATTTAAACGTTGATTCAGTTGGCCTCAATGACGTTGATTTCAGGAAGGATCTTGAATAAGGCGCGGTGCATCGCTCTGGCGAATGTGTATCCAGACTCCCGGTCTGTAACGCAGTGCCCGCCACCTTTTGCTTGTTAAGGAGAACACAGATGGCAATCAGCCGAGTACCCGAAACATCCGATAAAAGCGCGCTCGTCGAAGCAGAGGTATACCGTTGGTACAACCTCTTTTTCCCGTGGTCACGCGGTGTGGCTTCGCAATCCGAGGGCGCCATCAAACCCTTGTACGATGCGCTGGCGAGTGACTTCCGAGTGGTACTCACGGATGGTCAGATCATGGATCGGGCGGACTACTGGGAGCGACTTTGGGGGCTGTACGGGAAGCGTGTTGGCAGCCCCGAATCGCACATCATCAATCTTTCGATCACGCCTCTGCCGGGCGACCTCTTCCTCACGGTTTTCGATCTCGTCAAAGACGGAATCACCAAGAAGAAAGTCGATTCGGCGCTTATGCGTCTGGACCCCACGTCGCCATCGGGAATCTCGTGGGTTTATGTTCATGAAAGCGAGCATGAGAGTGCGGCTGCATAGTGGCTGAGGACGCACTAGCCATTTTGATTTGCCGCCATCCAGATGCGCCTGGCAGAAACAACAAAGCCCTGATTATTCAGGGCTTTGTCGTATATAGATGATGTATGCGATGGGGTTTTACGTTAAGTATTTCTAATCATCGATGAAATCTACTTCGTTTTACTTCTTTTAAATATGGATCTGTCCAATCATGTCCTATGCCGCCTCGATAAGGCAATACGGCCCCTCTCTTCGCCTCGAGCCATAGGTTTCCGGGTTCTCAAGAGTTTCATGTTTAGTTCAAGGTCTGCGCAGTCGAATGCTTCTGTTAATTCGATGGCTGTTACCTGCGTGGGTTTTGAGCAGGGAAATATATTATGGACGTTTGTCTCCAAGGGATTTTAGAGATTGAAGTTGTAAAGGTGTTGCAAAATGAAAACCGAAAAAGTGCTGGTCCTGAGAACATGCGCCAATAACATGGCCGACCACTGTGGTCTGATATGGCCCGTTTCAGGACCGGTGGAATGCAGGTTTTGGGAGCCGACGAGAAAACTTGAAAATGGGCTGACTGGCTTGCTTTGGGGCCAAGGTACAAACGCCCATTTGAGCATGCAGGCGGATGCGCGATGGGTTGTGTGCGAAGTGGCGGTACGCGACTTGATATTTCTCGAGGACGACGAAGGCGTCAAGTTTTCCCGTGCAGAAGTCGTTCACGTGGGGACGCGAAATAGCGCATTGGATTACATCGCCGATAATGCGGCTGATTATGAAGCGTCGACGAAGAACTTGATTGAGACTTTTGAGTTTCCTGAGGTGCAATCCGAGACAATCGAGACACTTCCCGGGCTCCCGGTTATTGCTGGCAGTCTTCCCGATGTCATCAGTCACCGTACAACTGTAAGGGCCACGCAAAAACTCGAAACAGCGGTTTACGGCAGTACGCTCACTGGCGCCAGTCAGAGCCAGCTGATTGCAGGCTACGGCAGCACTGAAACCGCCGGCGATAGCAGCACGCTTATTGCGGGATACGGCAGTACCGGGACTTCGGGGTCCGACAGTTCGATCATTGCAGGTTATGGCAGTACACAAACCGCCGGAGATGAAAGCTCGCTGATGGCGGGTTACGGCAGCACACAAACAGCCAAGGCAGGTAGCGATCTCACCGCCGGTTATGGCAGCACCGGCACCGCCGGCTCCGACAGTTCACTGATTGCCGGCTATGGCAGTACGCAGACTGCAGGTGGCGAAAGCTCTCTGACCGCTGGTTACGGCAGTACGCAAACGGCTCAGGTGGGTAGCGATCTCACCGCCGGTTATGGCAGCACCGGCACCGCTGGCTCCGACAGTTCACTGATCGCCGGCTATGGCAGCACCCAGACTGCCGGCGGAGAAAGCTCCCTGACTGCCGGTTATGGCAGTACGCAAACCGCCCAGGAGGGCAGTGATCTCACCGCCGGCTACGGCAGCACAAGTACCGCAGGTTCGGACAGTTCGCTCATAGCTGGCTATGGCAGTACACAGACTGCCGGTGGCGAAAGTTCTTTGACCGCTGGTTACGGCAGTACGCAAACCGCTCAGGTGGGTAGCGATCTCACCGCCGGCTACGGCAGCACCGGCACCGCCGGTTCCGACAGCTCGCTGATTGCCGGCTATGGCAGCACGCAAACGGCTGGCGGAGAAAGCTCCCTGACCGCCGGCTATGGCAGCACTCAGACAGCCCAAGAGAGCAGTGATCTCACCGCCGGTTACGGCAGCACCAGCACCGCCGGTTCCGACAGTTCGCTGATCGCGGGTTACGGCAGCACGCAGACGGCCGGCGGAGAAAGCTCCTTGACCGCCGGTTATGGCAGCACCCAGACAGCCCAAGAAGGCAGTGATCTCACCGCCGGTTACGGCAGCACAAGTACCGCAGGTTCGGACAGTTCGCTGATTGCCGGCTACGGCAGCACGCAAACGGCTGGCGGAGAAAGCTCGCTGACCGCGGGTTACGGCAGTACACAAACCGCGCAGATCGGCAGTGATCTCACCGCAGGCTACGGCAGCACGGGCACCGCCGGCTCCGACAGTTCACTGATCGCAGGCTACGGCAGCACGCAGACTGCTGGGCAGGAAAGCTCGCTGACCGCGGGTTACGGCAGTACGCAAACTGCCCAGGAAGGCAGTGACCTCACCGCCGGTTACGGCAGCACGGCCACCACTGGCCCCGGCAGCATGGTGACTGCCGGTTACGGCAGCTCGCAAACCGCCGGTCACGGAAGTGCGCTGATTGCAGGCTACGGCAGCACCCAGACTGCCGGTTACAAAAGCATTCTGACCTCGGGTTATGGCAGCACTCAGACCGCCCAGGAAAGCAGTGACCTGATTGCAGGCTACGGCAGTACGGAAACCGCGGGTTACGACAGCTCGTTGATCGCCGGTTACGGCAGTACTCAAACTGCCGGACACGGCAGCATTCTGACTGCCGGTTACGGCAGTACACAGACCGCACAGGAAGGCAGTTCGCTCACAGCCGGATATGGCAGCACGAGCACCGCCGGCCCTGACAGTTCGCTGATCGCGGGTTATGGAAGCACGCAGACCGCAGGACACGAAAGCACCCTGACCGCGGGCTACGGGAGTACCCAGACTGCTCAGGAAGACAGTTCACTTACTGCGGGATATGGCAGCACTTCGACCGCTGGATTCAACAGTTCGTTGATCGCAGGTTATGGCAGCACTCAAACAACGGGGTATGAAAGCACCCTGACTGCCGGATACGGCAGCACGCAAACCGCGCAGGACAATAGCTCACTGACCACTGGCTACGGCAGTACGTCGACGGCGGGCTATCAAAGCTCGCTGATTGCCGGTTACGGCAGCACCCAGACCGCAGGCTACGAATCCACGTTGACGGCGGGTTACGGCAGTTGCCAGACAGCTCAGGAGCAAAGCTGGTTAACGACCGGCTACGGAAGTACCTCGACCGCTGGCTACGAAAGCACACTGATCGCCGGTTATGGCAGTACGCAAACCGCTGGCTATGGCAGCACCCTTACCGCCGGCTACGGCAGTACGCAGACCGCCCAGGAAGAAAGTTCGCTGACCACCGGTTATGGCAGCACTTCAACGGCAGGCTATAGCAGCACGCTGGTTGCCGGTTATGGCAGCACGCAAACCGCCGGCTTCAACAGCAGCCTGACGGCGGGTTATGGCAGCACTTCGACCGCAGGGTACGAGAGCACCCTGATCGCCGGATATGGCAGCACCCAGACCGCGGGGTACGACAGTATCCTGACGGCGGGGTATGGCAGCACGCTCACTGCACTCGACAGCAGTACCCTGACCGCAGGCTACGGCAGTACGGAAATCGCAGGATTTGGCAGTTCGCTGATGGCCGGCTACGGCAGTTCGCAGACTGCCGGTTACGAGAGCACGCTGACCGCGGGTTATGGCAGCACCCAGATGGCGGCGCGCGACAGCACACTCACCGCCGGGTATGGCAGCACCGGGGTTGCAGGACAAGACAGCTCGCTGATCGCCGGTTACGGCAGCAGCTTGACCAGCGGCGTTCGCAGCTTTTTGACCGCCGGTTACGGCAGCACACTGATCAGTGGACTGCACAGTGTCCTGACTGCCGGGTATGGCAGCAGCCTGACCTCCGGAATGCGCAGCAGCTTGACGGCCGGATATGGCAGCAACCAGATCGCCAGTCATAAGAGTTCCCTGATCGCGGGCCATGAAAGCACGCAGATTGCCGGGCATAAAAGCATGTTGATCGCCGGCAAGGGCAGCTCGCAAACAGCGGGTTCTCGCAGCACGTTGATCGCCGGTGCCAACAGCATCCAGATGGCGGGTGATCGCAGCAAGCTGACTGCCGGTGCCGACAGCACCCAGACAGCCGGCGACCGCAGCAAACTCCTGGCCGGCAGCAACAGTTACCTGACGGCTGGCGATCGCAGCAAACTCACGGCCGGCGACGATTGTGTGCTAATGGCAGGAGATCGCAGCAAGCTGACCGCCGGCAAAAACTGCGTGTTGACCGCCGGTGCCGACAGCCGACTCATCGGGAGCCTCGGCTCAACGCTTTCAGGCGGGGAGAATTCAACCCTGGTCTTCCGCTCCTGGGATGGCAAGCGCTACACCAACGTGGTCGTCAAGACCGGGATCGACGGGGTAGAGGCTGACGTTCCGTATCAGATTGACGAGGACAGCAATGTGCTGGTCAGGGCTGAGGACAACGATGAAGGTGGGGTCGAGGCTTCGCGGATTCCAACATAAAATCCTGCTTGGTTGCGGGCGTGAAGATGTCAGGCCATTGGGTGATAAAGGGCCCGCTCCAGGCGGGCCATGACTTTTCGTACAGATACTGGCTGGCAGCAGGACGTTCAGTGCACCACTGACGGCTGGGTAGCGACCGAGACGGTGAAGATCACCACGAACAGCAAGACGAGTACCCAGAACATCACCACGACTGTCAGCATGACGGCCCTCAAGCTTCGGTAAAGCCAGCGCAACCAATGGCCCTCGGGCTTTGCTTCTGCGTGGGTTCTGAGCACGCTTTTCAAATAAAAGCCGAGGAGGGCAAGCAGCGCGCCGTCAATCAACAGCGCAGGCAGGCCGGCTTCTGGGAAAATGCTGTCCCATCGATAGAAAGGCGACCGGCTCAAGAACACTACATAACAAGTGAGGCCACCGTAGGGGATGGCTCTCCACCAATTACCGGCCAGTGCTCCAACCATCAGGCACATGACTACCATAAACGGGTTGAGGAGAATATCGACCATCCATTCCATGACGTTGGGGAAGTAGCCCGGTGAATGGATGCTGCGCCAAATATGTTCCAACATTGTTCAGATTCCTGCCTTCCTTGGAGTAAGTGCTGCTGCCGTGATTCGGTGTCCCTGCACGGTATCGGCATCTTGTCAGTTTACACACGCGACAAATGAAACAGCCCTGAATATTCAGGGCTGTTTTTTAGTTATTCGCTAACGCCTTAGCCGTTCTTGCTGTAGCCGCTGCCGGCCTCTGTCAGATTCGAGTAGAAGATGCAGCCGATCAGTCTCGCGAACAGGCCTAACGTGTCCGCCAGATCCGGGTCGTCGAAAATGACGGCCCTCGAGTCCAATGCACACAACGCGCCCCAAAGTTGTCCGTCAGGAAGAAAAATAGGCGCCCCTGCGTAGCTTTCAATCAAATATTGCTTCACCACAGGACGTGCGGAAAACCTGCCGTCGCGACTTATTTGTGGCACGAAAAGCACCTGCGGGTCTCTGCGAAACTCACTGCAAAGTGTGGTCTCGAGTTCCAGGGTGTCGCCGGTGTTGATCCCAAGCTCGATCGGATCGTAGGCGGAACAGACTATCCAGTCCGTCTCGGTGAATTTTGCGATCGCCGCGAAGCGCGTTCCGGTCATGCGTGTGACGAGCTGCAGAATATTGGTTGTAGCTTCAATTTCAGCGATAGAGGAACGTTCCTCTGCGCTTAGCAACGCTCTGTGAATGGTCTCACTGAGAGGCATGCATTGTTCTCCGGTAATGAATGATCGAGCTGGCGACTGCTAAACGCGCTTGAAACTGCCCGTTTTGATTCTAAACATAACGGAGTCGTTCACTTGAAAGGTTCCTGATGGCTGCCATAGCGAAGGATCATTGGCATCAGACGCCAGGGATCATCACCAGCGTTTTAGCTTTGATCAGGCGGGTAATGTTCGGTAATTTATTGGATATCACACTGAATATAAGGGTGAGGAAGTGGAAGGCGTAGTGTTGAACGAAAAGATGCGGCGTGAAGCTGATCGGCTTCTGGCGCAGGTTGTCCGGGCAGACTCGATGATCATCGCGGTGAAGGCAGGGGCTCGCGCAGATGGCTTCGTGCTTGGGTTGGAAACCAGTGGGGTTTTGCGTGCCGGCGATGCTGAAAAGCTGTACGTCATTTTTGAAGCGGCGTTGGTAGATCGTCTGAAAACGCTTTCACGCCCTTGAACGGCCCGTCAGCCTCAGCTTGAAGTGAAGGAAGCAGCGCCTGGATCAACGCAGTTGACGAACACATCTTAGAATTACAGAAACGACAAAGCCCTGAATAATCAGGGCTTTGTCGTACAGAGGAAGGGAGGGATCAGAGGTTTTTTGAAGCTACGGCTACTATCGATATGAGTCAGTTATTGCGGTGGGCCAGATGCTCAACGAGACAGATAATGTTGGACAAACGTTCAAGCGGGCGTTTTTCCGGGTAGATGGCGTGACGATGTATTTTTTTTGGGCTGTTTGGCTCGGGCTAACTATCTGGACGTTTTTTGACCCGGCTCCTTTGAGAATGGCCGCTTGGGCTCTTTTTTTGCTCGGCCTGATGTTGAACCCTTTCATCTACGTTCTACTGGGTGTCATGCGCTCACCTGGGCTGTTGACGGCGCTTATCATCATTTTCTTCAATGTTAAATTCCTCCTGATCTTCGTCTGACTTTGAAGGGGAGGGAGTTACGGGTCACTGCGGGAGTTTGCCGACGTGGTCTTCGAGGAACTGCTCGGTGAAGGGCTGACCAGACATTTCAGTCGCTGGTGGATGTGATGCATTCCACTGGTCGAAAGCCTTCTGCGTCGTAGCCGCTTCGATCTTCTCGTCGCACTGGTTGCACGCCGCCACACCGCCCGACGCACCGACATCGCGGTGACCTTGCTTGCATGGGTTCATGTGCCAATCATCATCCTGTTCCGGCTCGGTGCTGGCTGAAAGCTGGGCATCGATATCAGCCATAAGCTCCGCAGGAAGATCGAAATCCGCTTCACCCGGATCACATTGCTGCTCGCTAACGGCCATCACACAGCGCTGCAGCAGCCCTGCCTGATCATCAATCCGCTGATCCGCTGCGTTCAGGCGCAGTTGCAGAGCGTCACGTTCATCCTGCACGGGCTTGAAGTCCGGCCACATCACTAGCTCGTCGTCTTTCGGCTCCCAGGCTGAGGAGCATCTGAACAGGTAACCGTCGCCATTCACCCAATACGGATTACTTCGTTCATCCTGCAATCTCCATCGATATCAGATCATGGGCACTCACGACCGCCATTCCGAGCTCGCGGGCAATGTGAACCTCTAGCCGGGCGCCTTTCGAATTCTCACAGCCTGGCAGCACCGCCACCTGACCGCACAAGCCCAGCCGCGTCAGGTCGTAGGCCATGTAGTCCGCCCAGTCCGCACCGTCGACGGCGCCATGCTCTGCTGGGTTCTCGACCACGTAGCCGCGGGCGCGCAGCTCGGCGGCCATCTTGTTGAAGGCGGGGAAGTTGAAGTCTTCGAAGCCAGTCATGGGGCCGGGCAGGTACAGGCGGTTGGCGCGATCGACGACGAGCGTCACTCCAGTCACTGCTGGTGCTGGCGAAAGGTCGTGCCAGGTGTCTACCTCAACTCCGCTGCCGCAGCCCAAGGTGTTTGCCGTTTGGCAGCGCCGCCGCGACGGCACCGTGGCTGTTCGTCCACACAAAATACGATTGGCCGACCGTGGCCCCCGGTACATCGCCCTTGATGTAGGCAAGCCCGATGCAGGGCATTGGGTCGGCGGTGACGATCTTCAGCATCCGGACAGTGCACGGGACACGATTACCAAACGGGTAGCTGTTGCTGCGCTTGTGTAGTGCTGGGCAGTTAATAAGGTTTCCTGTGGGCATGGGGCGTCCTATGCCGGGGCATGCCCGGGCGGTGCAGGGTGATAGTCAAAGGTCTAATCAATGGACTTAGATCAGTTCAAACTGACATGATCTTTGTCTTTTAGATGAGGCCAGCAGTCGTGGAGAGAAGAACCATAGGGATAGTTTTGGCTCTTGGGCTTACCGGCCTCGTCGGGAAGGGGATGATCGATAGTAAAAATCGACCAGACTCCGAAAGAGTCTCCGCAAATGTGACGTATAGATCGCAGAGTTCAGAACAGTCCCTTGAGCAAATGTACCCGGCGCCATGGATCAAAGCTGAAGAATTCAGCATCTCGCGTGCGCTTAGCGAAGCAGGGATCAAGGGCTGCCATAGATACCGATATCGTGTGAGCAGCGGCAGCAATACGGAATTTTTGGTTTATTGCACCAGCGGTGGCGAAGCCACTAGAGCGTTTATGGTTTGGCCTAACATACAAAAAGTGCTTGGACCATATCCTCCCGATCCCTCTCTTCCATAATCCTCGCCGGCTGGCGTGATTCGTAGAAGTGGGGTATTAAAAGGTATTGTTTTGAACAAAATGGGGTGGTTGAATGGTAGAAGGGGATTGCAAACTATGCGGCGAACATCGGGAGTTGAAGTTGAGTCATTTCATTCCAAAGTTCGTTGGTAAATGGGTGAAGGACTCTTCAGCAACAGGGTATATACGGTTAAATCAAAATATAAATAAGAGGGCGCAGGACATAGCTAAAGATTATTGGCTTTGCGAGTCGTGCGAGCAATTGTTCTCGGGTTGGGAACGAGAGTTTGCAAACAAAATATTTTATCCATTTGTGAAGAATGAAGCGGATAGCGCTCGCTACGGCGAATGGTTGGCAAAATTTTGCGCATCTCTTAGCTGGCGAACATTGAGTTATATACGTTCAGTTAACCCACGATCAGATGAGAGCATTGACGAGATCGAAATGGCAATTTTGCAAGGGTTGTCATCGTTTATTCTTGGGAATAGTAGCAATCTCGGCACCTATGAACAGCATCTTTATCCGTTGGACGTGATCGAAAGTGCGAGCGCTGGGGTTGGTCTGCCAGAAAATATAAATCGTTACTTCCTTAGGACTATGCACATGGATGTGCTGGTTGGGGAAGGTCAAGTTATGGTTTATACCAAACTGCCGAAATTTATTCTTCTTGGACTCGCGAATCATAGCGAATCAAAGCAGATGAGATCTAGTCGCGTTTCTCTAAAAGAGGGAAGGCTTTTTCCGCAAAGTTACTATTGGCCGAAGGGTTTTGCGCAATATATTTTCGGCAAGGCAAAGGAGATCTCTCAGTTGTATAAGGAAATCAATCCAAATCAACAAGCGGTTATTGAAAAAGCTATAGCTAAAAACCCCGAGCGAGCAGCTGCTTCCGGAACCATTGCGGCGTTTCAACACGACCTAGAAATGTTCGGTAAAGCGGCATTTTTACCAAGAGATTCAGAGGATTCAGAATAGAGCTGGTATCTATTGTGCTGACAGTAAATTGCTTCAGACTCCGACTTTGGCGAACTCTTCAAGCTGCCGCGACCACTTTTCCTTAATCACCAATTCCGGTCGCGACATGCTGGCGAAGCGCGCCGATTCATCAGCTGGCGCGCCGGCCAGATTGATGATGAACGTCGACACCGTCTCCTGCCATTCCCTCGAAGCCGTGGCGCTCGCCGAGAACCAGCAAGGCGTCATCGAGCGCTTTCGAAACAATCAGCGAACGCTTCTCGGCGCCGATCCGCTCGAGCAGCGCCTTCTCCTTGGCGCGCTTGTCCTTCTGCAATTCTGCATTGCTCTTGGCCATGGCCCACCTCTTCAATTCCGCTGGCCGGCAAGTCCAGCCAGGTCTGTCGGCGGCGCTGGTGCACACGGTTGAAGATTTTGGTGGCACTCGGATCGGTCGTGTTGACCTGATCCCAGCTCCGCGTATTCGTGGACATGAGTAATCCTTGCCGCGCGGTGCGCAGCGATTGAATGCTTGGTTTATTGAGTGATGCGATCGGCGAGGGCGGTGAGCAGCATAATGAATATGAAAACGCCGAGGGAAGAGAACGCGCCGCGCCAGGTGATCAGGCGGCGCGCCCATTGGCGACCGGTCACGGCCGAACTCTCACTGCAATTCGCTTGCCCTTCATGGAAGGCGCCAGGCGCTGCGGGAGATTGGCGACCAGATCCTCGCGCTTGCAGCCGATCACCTCGTTGAAGGAGTGGAGGCAACTCATTCGCTACGCTGGGTCGATACTTGATCGCGCGGATGGGAAATCGGAGGGCGGGACTTCTGAGATCAGGCACTCTGAGGGCTTGATCGATCTTCGGGCCTTAGACTGCGAAGACCCGAAGATTGGAGCTTTTTTTAGATCCGATGGATCTGAGTGATGTGCGGCTTGCCATTAATTGGCGCGTAGATTTCTACGATCGCTTGCCAGCCGTTTGGCGAACCCGGAAGCGTAGCTTTCGACTTGTAGCGATAGTTGGTGCCATTAACGACTTGGCTGGAAACCTCTTCGGGCGTGTAGCTCACGCCAACGAAGCCGGCCAGTGCTTCTTTGAAGACTTCCTGATCCTTGGGAGTCAGTTTGTGGTAAGGGGTCCATCCACCAACAAGATGTTCTTGAGCTGTCATGAATTAAATCTCCCTATTTAAATTCCTACTCGTTTGGCTTTTCGGAGTACGCCCCGTTTATTCAATGGTTTCCGGAATCCATTTCCTGAATAGTTTTCCGTGCATCCCTGACTGCATTGAGATGATTGTCCAGGAAAACACCGATACGAGCTTACTGCCGGTGCCGGGGAGTGTAGGTGAAGAGGGGGGGAGGTCAAGGCGATTGCAGCGAAGAGGTCAGGGCGGCGTCTTGTAAAAAAGGCAATCGGAGCTGGCATATGTCGAATTGGTATTAGCGCTAACCGCGAGCGTCTATCAGGAAAGCCTTTCCTCCCAAAAGGAAGGGTTAGCGCATGACAGACAACTATCAAAACTGAATTGTCCCAGCTTTTGCAGACACTTTATGACCTCTTTTGGCAGATAACGGTCGTTCGTGAAGGCCCGGGAACGGTCAAAATCTTTGCGTCACAACAGACGGAAATGACTCAAAAAGCTCATCCTGGAAAACAACAAAAAGAGAGAGGGACTTTTGGCTTTTTTCAGCGTCTCGCAGACAGCTGTTGCGGCGCCAGAAATGCATCGTGGAAATAATTGCGAAACGCGTGCATCGCCGGGCTGAACTCCTGTTCACGGTGCCACGCCAGGCCGACGCTCATTGGAGTGACCTTGTCGGTGATGGTCAGGGTTTCGATGCGTTTTCCTTCCAGCGACCAGGGGCGGTGCACCAAGTCCGAAAGGATCGCCACGCCGCTGCCATTGGCGACCATGCTGCGCACCGCTTCCACCGAACTGGTGCGCACTCGCACGTTCGGCTGCTGGCGCGCGTTTTCCCAATAGCGCATGGCACTTTGTTCGGCCTCGTCGACGGTCAGCAGAATGAACGGCTCCTTCGCCACATCGGCAAGGCTGACCGCCGAACGTTCGCACAACGGGTGGTGGCTCGGCAGCCATAACCGGCGCTCGGAGTTGAAGAGTGTCTCGGAGACGATGTCCGGATGAGTGAGGTTGGCGGTGAGCACCACGGCCATGTCGAACCGGCCTTCGAGCAGGCCTTGTTCAATGGCTTGCCGTTCCTGTTCGTGGACTTCGATGATCACGTCGGGATGCCAGTGCTCCAGTCGCTGCAAATGGTGCGGCAGGAAGTAGCCGAACACGGTGTAGCTCGCCGCGAGGCGCAGCACGCCGCTCGCGCGGATGTCCGGCAACGGACTGTTCAGCGCGTCATCGACACTGCGCAAAATCACATAGGCCCGATTCAGAAAGTGCCGCCCGGCATCGGTCAGGCTCATGCCTTGCGCCGAGCGCTGGAAGAGCAGGGTGCCGAGTATACCTTCCAGTTCCTTGATCGCCGTGGTCACCGCCGATTGGGAAATGTTCAGATGAATTGCGGCCTGGGAAATTTGCCCGATCTCGGCGGTGGCGACGAAATAGCGCACTTGGCGCAAGGTCAGTGACATGAACACTCCGGTCGACGCGGTCGTCGTTTTCTTCAGGCTATCTGTTTTTCAGAAGATGGCCTATCTGTTAATAGATCTTCCCAAGGGGTGATCTGGAATTTACTTTGGCCTGCATGAAGTCACAAGCGTCAGGAGCAAGCGTCATGCAAGCAGTAGATTTCAACTCGGACATGGGCGAAGGCTTCGGCCCATGGACCATCGGCGATGGCGTCGACAACGAACTGATGGGTTTCATCAGCTCGGCAAACGTCGCCACCGGTTTTCATGCCGGCGATCCCGGCACCATGCGCCGCACCGTCGAACAGGCCAAGCGTCTGGGCGTGGCGGTCGGCGCGCATCCGGGGTTTCGTGATCTGGTCGGTTTCGGCCGTCGGCACATCAACGCTCCGGCCCAGGAACTGGTCGACGACATGCTTTACCAGTTGGGCGCCCTGCGTGAATTGGCTCGGGTTCAGGGCGTGGCGCTGCAACACATCAAACCCCACGGTGCGCTCTATATGCACCTGGCCCGGGACGAGGAGGCCGCGCGTCTGCTGGTGGAAAACCTGCAGCGTCTGGAACCGGAACTGCTGCTGTATTGCATGCCCGATTCGGTGATCTGGCGAGTCGCCACAGAACTCGGCCAACCGGTGATCCGCGAGTTCTACGCCGACCGCGAATACGACCTCAGCGGCTCCATCGTCTTCACCCGCAACGTGCGCGCCTACGACCCGGAGCAGGTCGCTACGCGGGTATTGCGTGCCTGTCAGCAAGGCGTGGTGCGCACGGTCGAGGGTGAAGACCTGCCGATCGAGTTCGATTCGATCTGTTTGCACAGCGACACCCCGGGTGCGCTGGCGCTGGTCGAGGCCACACGCCAAGCACTCGATAACGCCAGGATCAAGGTGCGCGCACCACGCTGAATTCTTGAGAAAACACCTGGCACACAGACGCCAGGGTTTGCCCAACGCTGCATTTTTTGCCTGCCTTTCTACAACTATTCCAAAAGGAACAGACATGGCCGAACACACTGTAATCACCCCGTTGCCAGGGACCTTCTATCGCAAAGCCACTCCGGACTCGGCGAACTACGTCGAGGTGGGCGCGCAGGTCAGCGCCGACACGGTGATTGGCCTGATCGAGGTCATGAAGCAGTTTTCCGAACTGACCGCCGGGACGGCCGGTCGCCTCAGCGCATTCCTGGTAGAAGACGGTGATCCGGTGGAGCCGGGTCAAGTCATCGCAACACTCGACGACGAGTGAGGACGCGATCATGACCCAAGGTATTCATAAATTACTGATCGCCAACCGTGGCGAGATCGCGGTGCGGATTATTCGCGCCGCCAAGGAATTGGGGATTCCCACTGTTGCCGCGTGCAGCGAGGCGGACGTCGATTCCCAGGCAGCGCGCATGGCCGATGAGGTTTACATCCTTGGCCCGGCCCGCGCCGATAAAAGTTACCTGAATGTCGAAGCATTGCTTGGCGCCTTGAAGGCCACGGGTGCCGATGCGGTTCACCCGGGTTACGGCTTTCTTTCGGAGAACGCGGATTTTGCCGAAGCTGTTGTGGCGACCGGGGCGATTTTTGTCGGGCCGAGCGCAGAGACGATCCGCCGAATGGGCGATAAAGCCGAAGCCCGACGCACCGCGCAAGCGGCGGGGGTGCCGGTGGTGCCGGGTTCACCGGGTGAACTGTTCGACGTCGAATCGGCACTCAAGGCTGCCGAAACCGTTGGTTTCCCGCTGTTGATCAAGGCCTCGGCCGGTGGCGGCGGGCGTGGTATTCGTCTGGCGGAAAACGTCGAGCAACTGCGCGAAGAGTTTCCCCGTTCCCAGCGCGAAGCCCAGGCCGCGTTCGGCAATGGTGCGGTGTATCTGGAACGGTTTATCGGCAGAGCGCGGCACATTGAAGTGCAGGTGCTGGGCGACGGTCAGCACGCTGTGCATCTGTTTGAACGCGAGTGCTCACTGCAGCGTCGCCGGCAGAAAATCTTCGAAGAAGCGCCGTCGCCGGTTCTCAGTCAGCAGCAACGCGAAACTCTTTGTGCCAGCGCCGTGCGCCTGACCGAAGCCCTGGGCTACAAAGGCGCCGGCACTCTTGAGTATCTGTATGACGACGCCTCCGGCGAATTCTTCTTTATCGAGATGAATACGCGGATCCAGGTCGAGCATCCGGTCAGCGAACTGATCACTGGCATCGATCTGGTTCAAGCCATGTTGCGCATTGCCGGCGGCGAGCCGCTGGGCTTCAAACAGAGTGACATTCAACTCAACGGTGCCGCGCTGCAGATGCGCCTGAACGCCGAAGACCCGGAGCGGGATTTCTTCCCCAGTCCCGGGCTGGTTGAGGAACTGATCTGGCCGCAGGGCGAAGGCATTCGCGTCGACACTCATCTGTATCAAGGCTACCGCGTGCCGCCTTACTATGACTCGCTGCTGGCCAAGCTGATCGTGCACGGTGCTGATCGCGCCGAAGCCTTAAGCCGGGCGAGGGCGGCGGTAGAGCAAACCACATTGTCCGGCATGGCCAGCACCTTGGCGTTGCACGGCGAATTGCTGGAACAACCGTGGCTGCACAGCGCCGACTTCCACACCGGCACCCTGGAAACCTGGCTGACTGCGCGCCGCAGTGGAGGTGAAGCATGAGCACGCCGATCCGTTACAGCTTCGGCGCCGACGAGCATCTGTTTGCCGAAGTCAGCGACAGCATGTCCCTCGATGCGTTCTTCAAGGGCCTGGCCGTCACCCGTGCGGTGGAACGGCTGGCGCTGGATGGCGTGCTGGATGTGTGTCTGGCCAATGCTTCGTTTCAGATCCGCTTTGACCCCGATCGTATTGCCCCGCACACCTTGCTGGAAGCGGTGAAGGGGGCTGAAGCCGAGGCGGTTGCCGAGCGCACTCTTCATACGCGGATCATCGAGATTCCGGTGCTGTACAACGACCCGTGGACCCACGAAACCCTGATGCGTTTTCGCGACCGCCATCAGGACCCCAGCGCCACCGACCTGGAATACGCCGCGCGCATTAACGGTCTGGCGGACGTCGATGCGTTCATCGCCGCTCACAGCGGTGCACCGTGGTTTGTCTCGATGGTCGGCTTCGTCGCCGGGCTGCCGTTCATGTTTCAGATGGTTGAACGTGAGCGTCAGTTGCAGGTGCCGAAGTACCTGCGACCACGCACCGATACGCCGAAATTGACCCTCGGTCATGGCGGCTGCTTCGGTTGCATTTATTCGGTGCGCGGTGCCGGCGGTTATCAGATGTTTGGCGTCACGCCGGCACCGATCTACGACCCGCAACAGAACCTCACCTACCTCAAGGAGCACATGGTGTTTTTCCGTCCGGGCGACATCGTGCAGTTCAAGCCGATCGATCGTGAGGCCTACGACCAAGCTGTGGCCGAAGTGGACGCCGGACGCTTTGATCTGCGGATTCGCCCGGTGGAGTTTTCGCTGGACGCGTTTCTTGCCGATCCGATCGGTTATCCCAAGTCGCTGCAGGAGGTGCTGGCATGATCAAGGTACTCAAACCCGGCCTGGCGACCTCGGTACAGGATCTGGGCCGCGAGGGGTATTACCACTTGGGTATTCCGCCCTCGGGCGCGCTCGATCAATACGCGCTCAGTGCAGCCAATCAACTGGTCGGCAACCCGGCAGGTTCTGCCGCGCTGGAATGCACGTTGCTCGGCCCGGAACTTGAATTTCAGCAGGACGCCTTGGTCGCGGTCTGCGGCGCGCACATGACGCCACGGGTCGAGGGTGTGGAAATGCACCACGACACGGCCTTCGAGGTGAAAGCAGGCCAAGTGCTGCGTTTCGACTTTCCCAAGGCCGGCGCCCGGGCTTATCTGGCGGTGGCGGGGGGGATTGATGTGCCGGTGGTGCTCGGCAGTCGCTCGACCTACGCGCTCGGTGCGCTCGGCGGTTTTCAAGGGCGCCGACTGGTCGCAGGCGACGAATTGCCGGTAGGCGCTGCCAGTGGCAGGGGCCGTGCCGGGGCGAGTCTGCCCATGGCGTTGCGCCAATCGCTGGGCGGCGAAATCACCCTGCGGGTAGTGCCGGGCCTGTATTACGAGCGCCTAAGCGAATCTGCGGCGAAGAGTTTCTTCGCCGAGCCATGGACGGTCGGCTCGGAAGCAGACCGTATCGGCTATCGCTTCAAGGGCGGCAGCGCGCTGAGCTTTCAGCCCCGCGAGCAGCCGTTCGGCGCCGGTTCCGATCCGTCGAACATCGTCGACAGTTGCTACCCGATCGGCTCCATCCAGGTCCCGGCCGGGCTTGAGCCGATTGTCCTGCACCGCGATGCAGTGTCCGGTGGCGGCTACGCGATGATCGGCACGGTGATCAGCGCCGACCTCGATCTGATTGGCCAGATGCAACCCAATCAGAAGGCCCGCTTTGTCGCGGTGACCCTCGAAGAAGCGCTGGAAGCACGACGCTCCTATAAGAAAAAACTCAGCTGCCTGAGCAAGCTGTTCCCTTCCTGATTCTGCCCGCCGCATCGCGCGGGCCATGCCAAACGGTAAGCCAACGCCGCACTTCGGTGCGGTGACGGCTGCCCGCGCTTCAACCTTTGACTGGTTCTGGAGTTCACGCATATGGCTGCTTTATCGCAATCGAGTCAAACCGGGCAAGATCCGGCCCATCATCCCGTACCGAACCAGGCGCGCATGGGGCGACTGTCGCTGACCATGGCCTGGTGGGCGGTGTGCAGCGCGATGTTTTACATCGTGGTCGGCGCGTCATTGGCACTGTCGTTCGGTGCGCGCAATGCGCTGATCGGCATGGTGTTGTCGGTGATCAGCTACGGTCTGATCAATAGTGTGCTAAGCCGTTTTGCGATTCGCAGCGGCTTGTCGGTGGCGTTGTTCTCACGGCTGTTGTTCGGCAGCACTGGCGCGTGTCTGGCAACGCTGATCTTCTTTTCCACGGCAATCTACTACGCGGTATTCGAAGGCTCGGTGATCGCCGTGGCGCTCAATCACCTGTATCCGCAATTGATCTATCCGCTGGCGGCACTGGCGGTGGTGCTCTACAGCGTGCCGATGATCCTCGGCAGCGTGCAACACTGGCTCGACAAGCTCAACGGCGTGTTGCTGCCGGTGTACCTCGGCGGTCTGCTGGTGGCGGTGGGGCTGTCCATCAGCCGTTATGGCTATCAGCCGCAATGGCTGGATTTCGGCCCGGCAACCCCCAGTGCATTCGGCTGGTGGCATTGCTTCGTCGCCTACATGGGCGTCTGGGTATTGATGCTGTTCACCTTCGACTACGCACGTTTCGGCAAATCTCAAGACGCCGAGTACCACGGCCGCTGGAACTTCGGCATGCCGTTCTATGCAGTGACATTCCTGCTCAACGGCGCGGCGGGGATCTATCTGGTCAGCAGTATTCCTCATGACGGCGCGCTGAACGAAGTGTCGGTGGTGATGGCGATCCTGCAGTTGATGGGTTTGTGGGGATTGTTGTTCGTCTGGGCCACGCAAACCCGGATCAACACGGCCAACTACTATCTGGCGACGTTGAACATGCAAGCGTTCTTCGGCCGTTTGGGCGTGCGTGGTTCGTACCTGATGTGGGCGTTGGTGGTCGGTGTGATCGTCTACGGCTTGATGCTCGCGGACGTGTTCGCCTACCTCCTCAAAGCATTGGCCTATCAGGGTATTTTTGTGGTGGCCTGGGTCGGTGTGGCGCTGGCACAGATTCTTTATGGACGCAGTGATGTGGCGGCGCTGGAGCGAGTGGCGGCATTCAATCCGGTGGGACTGACGGCGTGGTTCGGGGCGACAGCGCTGGGGCTGGCGTTGATGTTTGCCGGGGATGGGCTGAGCAGTTTTTCCGCGCCGGCGACGGTGGTCGTGGCGTTTGCCCTGCAAGCAGGCTTATCCCATCGAAGCCGGTTGCAGTTAAGGCTGGCAGAGTAGCGTCTTGCAGTTACCTATCCCTTTTCAGTGATGTCGAAAGAGCAGGGTTGCGGAAATGACCGAATAGATGCGGAAACGATCCAGAAAGAGATGAGCAAGATTTCTGAATGTCAGAAACGACAAAGCCCTGAATAATCAGGGCTTTGTCGTATCAAATATGGCGGAGGCGATGGGATTCGAACTCATGGACCTGTTACAGTCGACGGTTTTCAAGACCGATATTCAAAGCCTCTAAATACGCGGCTTCCAGAGAATTTTCGTTCCAATACTTTTATTTTTCGGCACCCCTGTAGACCGCATTCTACAAGGGGCGGGTTTTGAGTTTTGTAACGAGTTTTCGAGCTATTTCGAGGGCTTGGCAATAGCACCAATGCGGCGGTAGACACGCTCTGTAATGTCACCTTTGGTGTGACCCAGTAGCAGGCTCGCATCGGCTACGTCGATGATTTCCGATGCTGCTTTCGGCCGAATGTCGCGAAACTGGAAGCTACCGATTTTCTCAGCCAGTAGCGTGTCACCCAATTCCTCAGCCTGCTTCTTGGCCTTTTCTCGGGCCTTGTCCCAGCGGTCGCGCAGCATCTTCGCGGTCATGCGCTTGCCGCGCCCACTCACGATCAAATAGCTGCAAATGTGCTGGGCATTGCGCTCAGCCATTGCTGTAATCAGCAGCCCCAAACTGTTCAACTCACTGCCGTCAGTCATCTGGATGCGCAGCTTCTTATGCGTCTTGTTCTGCTGGACGGTGAGGTATCCGCCCTGGATATCATCGTCTCTCATGACCAGCACATCTGCCGGCCGCTGACCGGTCAGATAAGCCAGGTCCATTGCGTCTTTCAGCTCTTGAGCTGCCTTCCTGTAAACCGCCTCCCAAACCACGTCGTTCGCGTAGTAATCCCTCGGTGTCTCTTTGTTTTTGCGTACGCCCTGACAAGGATTTTGCTTTGTCGTCAGGCCCCACTCCCGAGCAATGTTGAAAATGTGGGAGAGAGTGGCAATTTCCCGGTTCGCCCGTACCTTTGCTGATCGGGCATCGCGGTAACCAGCGATCGTTGCCGGCGTGATCGAGTCAATCGGTGCGCTATCGAACATCGTCCGTAGCTGCTTGATTTCCGCCAGGTTGTCCTTTTGCGTGCGCGGGGCTTTCTTCGGCACGATGTCGCGGATGTACCTATCGAAAATCCCCTTCATCGTGCGCAGGTCGAGTGGTTTTTCCTTGGCTTCCAGCTCTGCCCATTTGATTCTGGCCTGGTCCAGGTCTTTGCCCAGCGGTATCGCTTTTCCGGTGAGGTCCAGATAAAAATAGGAGATCCAGACCTTTCCGCTTTTCCGTGTTCGCGTCCACTGGTACATCCGGGGTGGCAAGTTGCGTGTGTCGGCCTTGCGGGGTCGCATATCAGTTCACTCGCGAATAATCAGGTGTCCATACCGGTGCAGCCGGCGGCGGGTTCGGATCGGCAATTGTCGGGCTGATCATGCCCAGCTTCATGCGGGCATACATCCGACCCACCAGTGGGCGCTTGCCGCGGCTTTCGACGAACACCCACTGGCGATCTATCAGCCAGCGGCGCTGGTAGGCCCGGGCCTTGTAGCCGGTGAGCTCGGCCAGCTCCTCGTCGGAGAGAATTTCAGTTTCCATTGTGTTGCTCCATGCCGCGCGTGGCGGCAGAAGGTGGTGATGGGTTATGCGCCGACCTTGGCCAGCAGTGCGTCGGCGACTGCCATCGCGGCCTGTGCGTCGTCGACGTAGGCCGGATCAAACCCGCCTGCGAGGTGAATGGTTGCCTGGCAGGCGCGGAGGTTCTCGCGGTTGAGTTTCAGCGCCGCCACCAGCTCTTCGTGCAGCCCGCGTTCCTCTCGGCCGATATCCCAGAAGCGCTGGCCCCAATGTCCGGCCGGTGGCGCGTTGTTGTTCTGCGCGCCGAACGCCAGTGCACCGACTACAGCGTCCAGCAGGTCGCGCTTGTAGGCGTTGTCGCCGTCGATGCTCAGGCCACGCCGGCGCAGGGTGGAAACCACCTCGTTCAAGTCGAGTCCTTTGTCCTGCAGAACGATGTCGAGTTCTGGTTTCTCTGGGGTGTAGATGGTCAGACAGAGCTTTGCGCCTTCAGGAAGGCTGGCGCTGATCTTCTCCAGCGCATCGCTCGCAGTTTCGTGGAAGCGATTCAGTGCGGACATACAAATTCCTCGCCCGCCGTACACCGGCAGGCTGTTGAGTTGGGGGAGGGGTTAGGCGTTGTCTGCGATGTCGGCTTCGGCCATCTCGCAAAAAAACGAGCAGGACGGGATCTTCTCGTTACGCCGCACTGGGCCTTCGCCGAGGTCGCGCAGGGAAAACCGCACGTTGGTAGTCCGGTTGCGGAAAAGGTAGGAGCCTTCGCCCAAGTCGTCTTGGATCAGGCACAGCCCCTCAAATTGCTCCGGAAAATCTTCCCGAATAGCACGGAAATAACCTTCGCCACCCTTCACGCAGCCGATGCAGTTGGCGTTGTCGTAGCCCATGCGGTACATCAGCGGCAGCTCAATACCGGCGCGCTCGATCATTGCCTTGCAGTCTTCCTTGCCCAGGCCGCGATCAATCAGCGGTGCAATAACGGGCCGATCAGGGTTGCGCTCGCGGAAGTCAGCCAGGCGATCAGCCTCTTCGGCGGTATAGCCGAACACCATTACGTCACCTGGCTGCTTCCAGGTGTCGAGCAGCCTGCGCTTGAGCAACTTGGTGCATGGCGCGCCGTACTGGTTCTTCATGTACCGCTCGCGCCGGAACACCTCCTGAGCATCAGCGCCGTACTTCTCATCCCGCAGCACAGTCACCTGGCGGCCGAACCACGCTTCGCAGTCCAGGGCGAAGCGGCGGTTGTCGGGATGCTCATTTGCCAGGAATGCATTGACGATTTGCACGTCGTGAGTGGCGCCGTATTCGGCTAGGGCCAGCTTGGTGGCCACCGCCGAGGCAGCGCCGCAACTGAACTGACAGACAATCCTGTTGTTCATCGCCACGGCCCCCTGTAGATCAGGTGGGCCATGTAGAGCGGGGCGAAGATCATGACGTCACCTCGCGGCGCGCCCATTGCACGTATGGGCCGTCGTCCGTGTCGAAAATTCCGAGCAGGAACCAGCCATCGCCGGACGGCGTTTCGGGCTCCCAACCCAGGCAATGGCACGCATCGTCATCCCAGTAGGGATGAACTCCCAAATCGGAATCCATATGCCAACCGATGACCTTCAGGGCTTGAGCATCGAGCCACGCTTTCCATGCTTCGGCGTCTTCGTCGAAGTCCGGAATGTTCGGGTGATACCAGTACCCGTCTTCATCGCGCACGACTTCGACGGGGCCAATCAACTTTTCCTCAGGCATGACTTCGTCCTTGCCGCTATAGCGGCTGACTTTGAATGGGGAGGGAGTAGAGGTTTTTGAAGCTACGGCTACTATCGATAAGAGTCAGTTATTGCGGTGGCCCAGATGCTCAACGAGACAGATAAGGTTGGAGAGACGTTCAAGCGTGCGTTCTTCCGCGTCGATGGCGTGGCGATGTACTTCTTTTGGGCCGTCTGGATGGGGTTAGCAGTCTGGCAGCTATTTGATCCAAGCAAGCCAAAAGGCGTGTCTCTCATTTTTGTTGTGGGTGGCATGATGAACCCTTTTATTTTTCTTCTGTTCGGCGTGATGCGCACACCCGCTCCCTGGACTGCGTTACTTATCGTCGGGCTGAATGTTCGCTTCCTGATATTTGGCTGACTTTGAAGGGGGGTGGGAGTAATTTTTGCGGGCGGAGTACAGATGTACTCTTATCGGGATCCAACTGATTCGGTGGCGGGTGTGTCGCGTTCCAGCGCTCGAAGGCTTCTTGCGTGGTGGCTGCTTCAATCTTCTCGTTGCACTGATTGCACGCTGCCACACCGCCCGAGGCGCCGACATCGCGGTGACCTTGCTTGCACGGGTTCATGTGCCAATCATCATCCTGTCCCGACTCGGTGCTGGCGGAAAGCTGGGCATCGATATCAGCCATAAGCTCCGCAGGAAGGTCGAACTCCGCTTCGTCCGGATCACAATGCTGCTCTCGGACGGCCATCACACAGCGCCGCAGCAACCCTGCCTGCTCATCAATCCGCTGATCCGCTGCGCTCAGGCGCTGCTGCAGGGCGTCACGCTCAGCGGTGAGTCGCGCAACTTCACTCTCAGCTGTCGCCTGCTTGATGTCGCGCCGGTATTCGTCAAAACGCCGCTGTGTCTCTTCGTCGCCACTCAAGCACCCGCAACGATATGGGTGTGCTGTGTAGTCGACATGGCACAAACGGTCAGGGTAGGGCTTTGGCTCGGCGCCGGTCGCCAGTAACGGCAGCGGCTCGACCGATTTGTTTTCTGTGGGCATGGGGCGTCCTATGCCGGGGCATGCCCGGGCGGTGGAGGGTGGTGAGGGATCAGCTACAGTTGAATGGTCATTCACAAGGAGTGCAGAAAATGGCATGTCGAATTTGCAATGAACCGGCTGAGGACATTGCTCCACTTGGCGATTATCAGGATTGGAACTGCGACGGATGTGGCCGGTATCGGATATCTGGAACTCTTCTGGCTGAGCTGGATGCAAATAAACAGAGCCTCGAGGTGGAGGCGACACGGATTTGGATTGCAACCAATCGGGCAACAGGTGACGTACCAAACCTTTCAACGTTCGCAGCAAAACAACACAACCTGATAAGGGGTTAGGCGGCGCGTGCTTGGCGCTCTTCGGAGCGTCAGGAGCCGTTGGCCGGTGCCAGCGCTGCCATTGGCGACGGGCTGAGGCTGTTGCGGTTGGTAGGTGATGTCAATATGCTCCCACCTTCAAACAAGGAGGTGAGCAGTGAGTAAATACGCGCCCTTAGCAGACTATCTGAAAGCCCAGGCGCAGGACTCTGTCCAACTGGCATTTGGTCAGATCGATGCGCTAGTCAATGGCCTGCCGCCTAGTGCACGGAATCATGACGCTTGGTGGGCGAACTCGCGTACGGAGGATAGCCACACGTGGGCTCACTTATGGATCGCTGCTGGTTGGGAATGTGAATCCGTTAACAGGGCAAATGAAACCGCAGTTTTTCACCGAACCTCAAATCGCTCGGCAAAGCCCATGCGGCGCTACTGGTGGGTTAATCATAAGCAAACTCATCTAGATGAGTACGCTGGCGGATATATTTGGTCTCCAAAAGAAAAGCGTAATGGTGCGGCCAACCAGACGTATCTGAATCTCACTCTCGTGAGTCCCGGTGATGTAGTAATTTCGTATGCGGATGGGCTAATAAAGGCAGTAGGCGTTGCGTCGGATGCACACCGCGAAGAGCCTATCCCCGACAGTCATTGGCAGGCCGCTGAATACTGGCAAGCTCTTGGCTGGATGGTGCCTATCAAGTGGGCCAGGCTGGATCATCCAATTTCTCCAAAATTACACTTAGATGCTTTGGCGGACCTTCTGCCAGAGAAGCATTCCCCATTACAGAAAAATGGCGATGGAAATCAGGGGTGTTACCTCGCAAGTATTTCTCCGGCGTTAGGTGGAGTGATACTGGGTCTGGTAGCGGATCGCGATTTAAAAGCGTTGACAACAATTCGGGTTACACCTCCGTCACAAGTGGATGTGCCAGGGCAGGAGCACCGCCGTTTACCAGCAGAGCAATTACGCAGTGTAACCCCTGACTATATTTGGGAGGCGGTGCAAAGTCTGCTTCAGGGCGCGAACTCGGAGGAGTTTGGGCCGTCGATTGATTATGATTTGTTGGTTGATGAAGGGAAACGACTCGCACCGAAGCAGGTGTTTGGACTTGCTGCAACGGCCGCTCTAGGGTTCACTCTCAAGCCTCGCCACTTCACCGCGGGCAAGGGAACTGTTTGCTTCGAGCTGCTGGAAGCAGCGGGTTACAAAATCGTCCCGAAAGGCGAGCAAGTCGAGACGCTCGAAATACCAATAGACACTGAGGATAGGGAGTGGGCCGAGGGCCAAGTCAAGCTGGTGTACCACCTGAAACGTGAACGCTCACCGGGTCTTTCTAAAGCTAAGAAAGCTTCATTTATCAAGAAGCATGGCCGGCTATTCTGCGAGGAGTGTGGAACAGATCCTGTCGAAGCGTATGGCGATTTTGGGGTGGCTTGTATTGAAGTTCATCATGAAGCGATACAGGTCGCAGATATGGGCGAGCGGCACAAGACGACCCTTGATCAATTGCGATGCCTGTGCGCCAACTGTCATCGTGTTCTGCATCGCAAATTAAAGGCTCAAGTTGGTCACCCTATACCGGCTAACGCTGTGCCCGACGTTATGTCTACACCGCTTGGTTGATAGTCGGCTTCAGCTATCTCGCAAAAGAAAGAGCAAGCTGGTAACGCCTCGTTTCGGCGGGGTTTACCAGGCGGAAGGTCGCGTAAAGAATCGGATGTTGGTCTTGCGGTCGCGATGCAGGTACGAACCTGGGCCAAGTTCATCCTGGACACGGCAAAGCTCTTCAAATTGCTCTGGGAAGTCTTCGCGGATCGCTCGAAAGTAGCCTTCGCCACCTTTCACGCAGCCGATGCAGTTAGCGTTGTCGTAGCCCAGGCGGTACATCAGCGGCAGTTCTATGCCAGCGCGCAGTACCATTGCCTTGCAGTCCTCTTTCCCTAACCCTGCGTCAATCAACGGCGCTATGACCGGTCGGTCCGGATTTCGTTCTCGGAAGTCCTCAAGCCGGTCAACCTCTTCGGCGGTGTAGCCAAACACCATGACGTCTCCAGGCTGTTTCCAGGCGTCGAGCAGGCGCCGTTTCAACAACTTGGTGCAAGGAGCACCGTTCCGCCCCTTCATGAACCGCTCGCGGTGAATCACCTGGATGATGTCGGCGCCGTATTTCTCGTCCCGCAACTGGACAACCTCCTGGCCGAACCACTCCTGGCAGTCCAGCATGAACCGCCGGTTGTCTTCATGCTCGTTTGCTAAAAACGCATTGATGATCTGCACCTCGTGTGTCGCGCGTACTGTGCCAATGCCAGTTTGGTAGCCACCGCCGAGGCAGCGCCGCAGCTGAACTGGCAGACGATTCGGGGTTGTTTTGCGGACATTGGGGATCCTCGCCGGTATATTGGTATCTGGAATTTAGGGATAGATAGGATGTCGATTTGTATGGCTATTTCTGATATCGATTGGCAACTTACTAAGGATGTTGCATCAGTTCTTGGTTCGGTAGGTGCGCTGCTTGGTGTAGCCGCCGCTGCCTATTTCGGGCACCAAGGATTGGCTACTTGGAGGAAACAAATAAAAGGCGCTGGCGATCACGAGCTCGCGCGTCGTACCTTGATAGATCTATATCGATACCGGGATGCTCTTGATCTTGTTCGTTCCCCAACAATCTGGGCCAGCGAAACTAGACCCGACGATAACGAAAGTCCGCATGTCGATCCGCGCATAGAAAGGTTTAACGAGACCTGTCGCGCCTACACGCGGAGGTTAAGGGAGGTGCGTAATGTTCGAGCTCCGCTTAACGCAGCATTGCTTGAGATCGAAGCGGTGTGGGGAGGGAATCTGAAAGAGCTACTTAAACCTCTCTACAAACTCGAGAATGAACTTGATGCATATATTCGTGCATTTTTAAATGCGCAAAATCCTAACGTTTCAGATAGTTTCAGAGCGTCATATAATAAGATATTGGCAAAGCAGAGGGATATTATTTATTCAGATCCGGATTTCGAGTTTGATTTTTTCAAGTCGGAATTCAACTCGGCACTAGCCGTCATTGAAAAGTATCTGAAGTCAAAACTTATAAGGTGAGAGTTAGCGATCGCCTTTTTAGCTGGCGTGATTCGAATAAGTGGGTATTTGTGTTCGGCCCGGCATGGAGCAGGTTCAGGCGGTGATGCGCTCGCCGATCACGGTGGTGGTGAACTGAACGGTGTATTCGGTGACCAGCTCGAACTCGCCGCCGCAGGTATCACAGGACATGTTTTTGTCGCCGTAATCTTCCGTCTCGATGTGGATGACGGTTGCGCAATGCGGGCACTTGCATTCGTCTTGGAGGCGATAGTCCCACTCGTCGTATTCGCTTTCGGCGACCTTGGCCAAGGCCTGTGCTTTCGCAACTGCGTCTTCGGCGTCTTGGCAGGGTTTGCAGGTAAAGCCCTCCGGATGGCCCCACGGAGTTTCCGTCAGATTCGAACGGTGAGTGCTGCACAGCCTGCACACATTGTGCTTATCGCAGACGCTGTAGCTCCACTTTTCGCCAGTGCCGTTGCATTTGGCGCAACCGGACACCCAATACCAGGCGCCATCGATACGATCGGCATAAAGCCCTGTTTCGGGAGGGTCAAGCCTGACCTCCGGCAAGCCATTGGTGTGTGGCTTGCCATGCCTGGCTTCGTTCCAGATGTTCGTTTTCCCTGACCGCAGGCGTTCAGTCCACTCGCCGGGGATTTCCGGGATCAGGATCTTCGTGTTCTTGTCCATGGATTATCTCCAGTCAGGAGCCGCCCTCCGTGACCGGTGGTGGCAATTTGGTTTGGGTTGGGGTATTACGGGTGACCGGCACGGAGCCGGACAAGGAGTAAAAATGCGCGAGTCCAATGTTTCAGTTGATTCCTTGAATGCATATGGGATCAACATCTCTACCCGCCATGGCAAGGCATATGAGCTAGCTGAGATGCTCAACTTCTGCGTTGCGATCGCTAAAAAGGAACTACAAAGCCGAGTCGTCAGCTTGTTTTATGACTCGAACAGCTGCTGTTGCAATTTCGAACTCTGCCCTTCTGTAGAGCAGTTCGATGAAGTAGCCGATGAGATTTTGAACACTGCCTTAGAGACGATCGGTCAATTCGAATGGTTCGGCATCATCGAGCACGGAGCGCCGATGGAGATTGATCTGGAGGTATAAACTCATCGCCCGGATCTCGTTTCAGCTCAGCAAGGCTCTGGTTTCGGAATTCTCGCGCCACGTTTTCGCTAATCACGATTTCGTGTCGCGCTTTCAGCGCCTCCCGCGCACCGTCACGCCCAAGCGAATGAACGTAACGCAGGCAACCCTCAATCACTGAGGCCTGTTCGGTGTCTTCGCTCCAATCCATGAGCTCTTCCAGCGTCAGTCGAGTGCCAAGCCGGCAACGGTGCCGCAATTCTTTCTCGTCGAATTCGATCCGCTTCAGCGCGGCCTTCGCCGATCGTTCTTGTCCAGTCTTTGCCATGGCCTACCTCTTCAATTCCGCTGGCCGGCAAGTCCAGCCAGTTCAGTAACTTTAAGCTTCAACACTCCGTGATCCGTCTCGATAACGTAGGTTGAAGTGATGGCTAAATGCGATTACGATGCCGCCCCTTCACAAGGGAGTTGCGCAATGTTTCCAAGGTATTTTCGCTGGATCGCAGCATTTGGCATTCTCGCGGCATTGGCGGTGATGGTCATTACCGGGCTGCAGGTGTTTTCCGGCATGGCCTCAGCCGGAGATCTGATACGACCCATCATCGGCGTGGTTGCATTCGGCTGGATGTTCACTCAATCGACCAAGGCTTGAGGCAGATCACGCTGCCACCTTGACCAGCCTCACACCGGCCATGCTGAACTTGTCGCCTTGGGCTGCGACCATTGCGTCGAGTTTCTCCCAGTCCACGGTCAGAACCGAGATTGGAGCATGACCGCCAGCGATGGCATGGATCAGCGCTTCCAGATCGAACACCTGAGCTTGCAGGTTCACCTGCACCGCGGTTGAGGTTGCTGGTTTCGACGGAGACTGAACCGATGCGGCGGCTTTCACCGGTGCCGGGCTGTTGACTGGTGCTGGCTCAATTGGCGCGCTGGCTTTCGCTTCATCCTCGATGCGCTTCAACTCCTGCTGACGGATCTGCTCGCGCTGCGCTTCGGCTTTTTGCTCTTCGGCTTTCTGGTGTTCCGAAATCCGCAATCTGATCAGCGTGATCAGATCGTCGTTCGCTTTCATCACCAGCGGCTGAATATCGTTGAACAGGAAAGCGTAATCGGCCGCCAGCTCGGCCAAGCTGGCTAGGTTCAGGCGAATTGCGCCGGCGGCTTGGCTCGCGGCGATTTTCGCCCGGGCCAGCTCAGTATCGACGGCGTCCTGCAAGCTGGCGATCGTGCGCTTGTTCTTCATGGCGCCGGCGAAGTCTCCGGCGACCGCCGGCAGGGTGACTCGGCCCAATGTTTTGTTGATCGCTGCGACGTGCTCTGCCAGCGACTGCTCTGCTTTCTGCTTGATGTTGGTTTTCACCAGCAGTTCTTGAGCCTGCACCAGTTTGTTGACCTTCAGGCGAGTGTCCCGGGCGTGAGCACTGATCCGGGTCAGTGCAGAGAAAAGCTCGTCGATGCTCTGGGTCTGCGAAAGAGCCTGCTTCTTCGCAGCGTCGACTGCCTGCTCGACATCGCCGCACCATTTCACGGCCTTCTTGGCGTCGGCAAAGTCTTGGTCTGTCACCAGCGTGGTCTTCACCGAGTCGATGACCGCCAAAGCCGATTCCTCGAACACCTTGAGGTTGCTCTCGGTAACCATGCCAGTCAGTTCTATGCGCAGCGCTGGCAGCTCGTCCGGGGCCTTGCCGACGACAATAGAAGGCGCCTCGGCCAATTCAAAGTTGGCCAGGTCGGCCTCGAACTGTTTCCAGCCTTCCACCAACTGCGCGGCCCGTCCAGCGACAGGTCGGTATTCCATGTGCACGAAGTTTTCAGGGGTGCCGTCTGAGCAAACGAAAATCACGCGCTCGGCGCCGCTCACCAACAGCTGCTGTTCGAGTTGCCAGTAGTAGTGCGGCTCCAGCGCCTCGGCTTTCACCTGGGCCACAAGCGATTCGTTCCAGAGCTTGTGTTCGAAAAGGGTCTCGCCCAGCATCGTCGCGCCGTCCATGGAAGCGAGCATATTGCCGTCGGTGCCCACGACTGGATACAGCTCCTCGCCGATTATGACTTCAACCAGTGGCCGGGCAAGCGCTTCAGTTGCATGGCCTTTGTCGAAGATGTACTGCTGCGCCTGAGTGACCTCCGGCGCAATGCCGGTTTTCTTCATGGTCAGCAGGTCGGTGCGGGTCTGGTACTTCGAAGCGCCCATCATTGCGGGTGCCTCGGAGGCGGTGAAGTGCTGAGCGCGCAATGCGTGCCACTCGGCGGAGCCTTGAGCTACGTTGTGAATTTTCATGCTGCGTCTCCGTCGATTGGTTCCATTCGTTTGATTCGATCGATCTGCGAGTCGCTCAGCGTGTAGCGAGACTGAAGAAACGCGATCAGTGTTTCGGGATTGGTTTTCCCTTGGTCAATGCCGCCTTGCCATGTAGGGAGCATTGACTCGAACTTTTCGTCCGAGTAATCAGGATTTAGAGCAGGTTCCTTGACTGCCGACGGCTGCGGCGTCACATCGCGCGGAGCCTCGTCGAACGTCTTGCCTTCCATCTCGTCCGCTGTCGGCGCCGATCCGACCTCGGGGAACGCCTTGCGCAGCGCCTGTGCCTCGGCGCACTTGGCGAGCTGGGCGAATGCTCTGCGCTTCCACATCGAGTTCGGGGCGACAGTGTCCTTGCTGGCAGTGGCATAGTTCTCAAGCCAGCGCTCGCTGGCCGTGAACTCGGCGACAAGGCCGTTCGACATCTGGCGCTTTACCGTCACTCGGCACCACTCGGGATAGGTGACCTCGACGCCGCCCAGCTTGGCAGTGATCGGGGGGCCGTATTCGGGATCGCTGATTCCGGCGTATTGCCCGGTCCGAGCGGCCTGAATGCGGTACAGGCCGATGCCGGGCATGACGGTGTCGACCATCCCGCGACCTTTTTGATAGATCGGGACGATGTGTACCGGCTTGAGCATCGGGTCGAGCTGGGCCGCCTTGCAGTAGGCCAGCACCATCACAACCGAGTTGTGCGCCGCGCCTGGATACAGGCTTCCGCTTAGCACTTCGACGAGTGCATCCTCGGAAATGGCTGGCAGATGATCAGCCTGTTTCATTACTGCGGACATGGGGAATCCTTGCCGCGCCCAGCGCAGCTATTGAATGCTTTGTTTATTGAGTGATGCGGTCGGCGAAGGCGCTGAGCAGCATCAGGAAGGTGAAAACGCCGAGCGAAGAGAGCGAGCCGCGCCAGATGATCAGGCGGCGCGCCCATTGGCGACCGGTCACGGCCGAACTCTTACGGCGATGCGCTTACCCTTCATGGAAGGCGCCAAGCGCTGCGGGAGACTCGCGACCAGGTCCTCGCGCTTGCGACCGATGACCTCGTTAAAGGGAAGGCCGAAGCCGAGCAGGGCGATCTTGTGTTCGATGTCCTCAAGCTGCTCGTCGATCAGAGATTTAACCGGTGCCGTACTCATGCGTCCTCCTTGCGCCGCTGACAGGTGTCACGCAGGCGTTTGCAGTAGTGGTTGAATTCGTCGGTGGTGATTGCGCCGTCGGTGAAGAGGCGGGTGATCAGGCCCTGTACCAGCAGGCTGATGTCTTCTTCGCCGGCAGGCGCCGACACACCTTCTAGGGCTTGGTCGATCAGGATGTGAGGGCTCAAAACCCGCACTCCCGCTCTACGCGATCGCTTTCGCGCTTGGCATCTCGGTATTCGTTGGCGTGCACCGCGACCAAGTCGCCGGCTAACGTTCGAACTATCTGCGGATCACCGCCGACGGCTTCGATGGCCCACTTGTGCAGTACACCGCCATCCCCGCGACAGATCAGTTCGATCAGGATTTTCTCGATGTACCGATCGGGATCAGGGTTCGCGGCCATGTGATCCGCCAGCGCCTCCGATAAGTGGTCAGCGTTGACCAGGACCTTGCTGCGACCTACCGGATTTGGCGCCTCGACGTGGCGTCGATAAAGCAGATCGTCGACCGACTCGGTCAGCCATTCCTGACCTGCCTCCGTATCGAGGAAGTCGTCTTCCGGGATGGGCTTGCGTAGAGCTGACATGGTCGTCTCCAGAGTGACGGGGTGTTGATCCAACAAAACTCGGATGCACTCATCCGCTCCGCTGGTTGCCGTTGGGCGCGGAGGGGAGTGCATTCGAGATTGGTCGGGAGATTGATGCCTAGCTGCGCGGACTCATTGGGATACGACACGCAGAAAAAAGCCCGCGAGAGAGGCGGGCTTTGGGGATGGCTTCAGAGGCAGTCGGACTTGCCTATCTGAAACTCGACTATCGGTGAGCTGGTTGAATCTTTGTAGAGAAGGTCAATGGAAAGCCCCGATTTCACGAACTGCCCTAAACCTTTTTCATTACAGAATGCAGAGGCTGCAAGCGCTCTTGCGTCCTTGGTGAATTCATCAGAATCCATTTCGTCTTTCGTAACTTTTGTGAGTGTGTAAGAGATACGCATGACCTCATCGCTGTAGGTCACAGAATCGACGCGGGTTGAATCGTCGGATACTTTTCCGGACTGGACACTCATGATGAGCGCGAGCCCCTTGAGTTGGCGCTCCCGCTCCTGCTTTTTCTCTTCCGGGCCAGATTTTGCGTGCCATACCTGTACCAAGATAAAGAGCAAGGTCATTGCCGAAAAAAATATGATGATTCCGCGATTCTGTTTCAATTGAGATTACCGTAGCAAAAGGCCATTACTCATTTGACCATGCCGGTAGCACCATCTCAAGTTGGAGGAGTTGCGTCATTGATCCCCCCAAAAAGCCCGACTGCAGCTATCCGCTCCGGTGAGTGTCTCTTGGCATAGAGGGAATCGCGCGCCGGTGGGGCTGAAGGGAAAAGGCGTAGCGGGGTAGTGGAGCCGGCGGTGGATTGATAGTCCGAGCCGCCGGCAACAAGCATGGTTACTCTACGATGCAAATCCAGCGGTGATCTTCCCGGTATGGCGCGCGAGTGAAGTGAACATCTGAAACCAGATTCATGCCTCGCTCTTGGAGCGCTTCGGTCAGTTGTACGAGTGTCTCTGCTTGGATAGTCATTGCTGTCACCTCGTCAGATTTTCTGCGTTCAATGTTCTTGACCGGGCGGACAACTGGCTAATTCAATTTTTCTACTCGGTCGATTTGTTCAATCCACACCGCAGAGCTCTCCCTGACTGTCCCCTTCATTCAAGACTCAGGGCAAGGAGGGCTCTGCGCTGTGGACTGATGCCGCCTCATCGAAGCGGCATCAGTAAATCTGTGGTCTTTCTCCGCCCCATGCGCGGCGCCGCGGTTTCCCCACCTGGCCGGCGTCACACATTTCGTGTTCGGTGTTCTTCGCGGGCTGGCTTGCATGGTTTGGCGTCCTCCCATATGGGGAGTCCGGCAGGTTCCAGAGCCTGCATGGACTGGTGCTACTCTGTGGATTCCAAGGGAGGGTGATTGATGGATTTCGATCTGCTTACGCATGAGCTGAAAAAGGCATTTGCTCAACTCGACGTAACTGAAAAGCAGGAAGCGGCGAAAGCTGAAAAGCTCCAGCGAAAAGCCGAACGTGCTGTCCGGCGCAAAGCTGCGCGGAGAAAGCCGGTAACCGTCAAAACAACTCAAAGGCCGCCTGCAACAGCAGCGTGCCGCGATTGCGGCAAGCCCGCGAAGGCAGATGATGAGCTTTACTTCATTCCGGTGCAGTGCAACCACTGCCAAGATCTCTCAAGGTCAATCGACTTGGGAATCCATCAAAGAAGCCCCGTTGATTTTTCATTTGTGCACATTGTTCCGGGAGGGGCCCCGGGACTAGGAAGGCGTAAATGACAACCAAGAACGATCCAGACGAATCCCCCCAAGAAAGGCTCGAGCGGTTCCGTAGTAATCTGGAAAAACTAAAAAAGCGTTTTGACGAAATGCCGCCAGGGCGCGGAGCAGGAATGCCCGGCGAGATCAGAGCTCTTGAGCAGCGGATCAAAAGGGAAGAAATGCATATCCTCTCCGGCTATTACGAGCACAAGGGGCGGCCCGTCGGCGGCGGATCACCCGGTGGCGGGCGTCGTAAGTAGTTAGCTTTCCACAAAGCCCTTTTCAAGGCTCTCTGGAGAGCTTCCTGCCCGCTTTATTGCGGGCAGGTGGTCTCTATTTCTTGCACAGGCCAACGGTCGCTTTCCCGTCCGTGACTTTCCAGGCGCCCGTGAGGGCCAAGCCGCTGTACTGATCACCACGCAGCCTCTCCAGCTACGCCCTCCGAATGAGGCTTCCTGTGCCCAGCGCCGACATGAGGTCGAATCGCTGCGTACCGTTGCGCGGTACGTCCGCTGGCTATGCATCGGCCAGCTCGGCGTCCATCAGATTGTTAAAGAGCGGCGGGTCTCTTGAGGCCCTTCGCAGTGGCCGTGTGTCGCTGCGATGCACAAACAATACCGATGGCATTATTTATCGTCAATACCGATGGCAATATTATTTTTGATGCGCAGAAAAAAACCCGCTCGTTGGCGGGTCTTGCTGCGATTTATGATCTAGCCATTGTCAGCCTTCTTGGGCCGTTCTGACGCAATGTATTTCTTCATCGACGCGATCGTGGTGTCTGCAAATCCTTGATCTTTTCCGAATGCTTGCTTCACCGAGTCATCAGCCGCAATGAACTGCTCAATTTTGCCTATGCTTTCTTTGATGACTTCGATTTGCTTTTGCATGACCGCAACTAGCTCATCAGAGGCTCGACTGTATCGTTTTAGTCTCCAGTCGATCTCCTCCGGAGTGTCGGCTTCGTTGAGCTCTTTTTGCGACTGATCTAACTGCTTCCTTGCATCACCAGCTTCCATCAGTAGGCGAGTGTCAGCCTGGTCGGACCGGACGATAACTTTGCATTGCTCCAAGAACTTGACTGCAACATCTCGATCAGAAGGGTGGTAGTGCCAAGAGTGCGCTTCAAGTTTTGAAATGCTGGCATCCAGCTGCTCTATTGCCGCTGCACTACTCTTGAGGTATTCCCCAAATGTGATCCCGTTCTCTTTGCGGGCTTTTAGCTGGCGCTCTGTTTGAGTGACAGAGGCTTGGACCGTTTCGATGGCGAGTGCTCTCTCCTCGCTGCTCCTATACTGAGTCCAACCGAGCCATCCACCTCCTGCCACCAAAACAGCAAACAGGAACGCCCAGACAGTTTTCATGAAAAGTCCTTTTTACTTTATCGTGATCCGATTTTTTGGTTCTTCTACAGCACTGATCTAGGCCATTTTGCGTCAACAACTCGACCCACTACCGTCCAGGTATTATCCACTTCTATTGTAGGAAAAGCCGGGTTCAATGGCTTCAAGTACGCTTTGCCGGAATCTCTAACCAGCTGCTTGAACGTCGCTTCATTGGTGTCGATGAGTTTTGCTACCACGTACTGCCCGCTTTCGACGTCACTCCCTGGTGCAACAAGGATAATCATCCCCTCACTGAAGCTCATACCGTTCGTAGAGGTCATCGACGGGCCGCGAACCTTGAGCCAAAAACCATTCGGTCCAGCCCAGGCATCTGACGGATGAGTCGCCTCGAAGTCGCCAATACTGAACAGATCCATTGCCTCGCACGCAACTCCAGCCTGCACCCAACTAATCTCCGGATATTCGTAATAACGCGCTGGTCCAGTAGCCAGCTCTACGTTCGCATCGAATGCATGGGGCGTAGAAATGCTAACACCGCTCGCCATGTCGGCTATTTCCTTGGCAAGCCGAGGGCTGAAGTCAGCAACATCGATCCCCAAAATTTTGGCAAACGCGGCCGCCACAGGCGCATTCAGTGGATTCACACCGTTCATGTAATGACTGACTGAGCTCTGGTTCATCTCCAGGGCGTGGGCCAGCTTTTCCTGCGTCAATCCCAGCGCGTGCTTCTTTGAGGTGAATAGCGCTTTGAGTTTTTCGCATTCAGCTTTGCGGGACGGATCGAGTGCTTTTTTGGTCATCCCAGAATCTTATTCCTTACGGTAATACTCACCAAATGCCAATGGCATTTACTTTTAAAAATGCCATAGGTAATATTTGTGTGTGAGAACCACGGAGATTATTCCCATGAACCGAATTCACATCACTGATTTTGCTCGCTGGCTCGGACAGAGCGAGGCTGCCGCTCTGTTGGGGATGACGCAGGGCGCCATTAGTAAAGCCATTCGTATTGGCCGTGACATCTATGTCACGCCTCACCCTAATGGGATTTGTACAGCCGAGGAGGTGAGGGCATTTCCTTCGCAGAGTCAGCGCTTAGCTAGCTGATCGACCTTCTGGTCCGCAGTTCCATTGAGCAAATCATCGCCTCTGCATCGGCAGAGCGCTACGTAAAGAAATTTGAGGTGTTACATGCAGGCATTGATGAAGGCGATCTATGACGTGGTTGATGATCACGGCACTAAGAAAATCGCCGAAGGCGCGGACTTCAAATCACGGACGTTGCTTTCCCAGAAGGCGAACCCGGACTACGACAGCCACCGAATGAACGTGGAAGAACTTCACCGAATCATGAAGTTCACCCAAGACTTTCGTCCGCTTGCAGCATGGGCGGAGGCTTTCGGTTTCGATCTGGTTCCAAAGGAAAAGCCGGAAGGCATCAATCTCAACGCCGCGCTTCTGCGGCTGCATGCTGATCTTGCCGACGTCACCCGACTTGCGTTCGATGCACAGGCCGATGGGCGAGTCTGCTCGGTCGAAAAAAAGAGCCTGCTTAAGGAGGCTGAGGAAGTGATCGTCAGTCTGGAAGTATTCAAGCAGTCCGTGAAGGCAGCCTGAGTTTCAGACACAAAAAAGCCGACGGAGAAGGTCGGCTGATTCGCAAAACTAGAGAGGCCCGATTATGCAGAGCCAACCAATTTCGAGCAATACCCCGAACAATGTCGCGACACAGTTTCAGAATTCGCAAAACGTGTCACGCATCTCTTTCACGCCTAGCGTCAGGAACACCTGACATGCAGTTCACCGTCACGATCAATCAGGTGAAGGCGTTGGAATGGGGGCTGAATTCTCAGCAAGCATTGCTGTTCGCCTTCGTCTACGGCTGCCCGAGCTGGACCAAGCCAATCAAGACTGACGACGGGATCTTCTTCGCGCTGAGCAAGGCCAAGATCATCGAGGAGCTGCCGCTGCTCACTGACAAGCCAGACACTGCTTACCGCATGCTGAAGGCCTTGGAAGAGGCCGGTCTGATTGAGCTTTCCAGCACTTCGAACATCACGCTGTTCCGCCTGACCGAGAAGGCGATCAAGTGGAATCCGGATCGCATGGGGCACTTCAGTTCATATCAGCCGCCGGTGCAGCCACCTCGCCGTCGAACGAAGAAGAAGCCGATCCCCTCAGGTTTGCGTGCTCGCGTATTTGCTCGAGATGGGCATGTCTGCCTGCGCTGTGGCTGTTCGGTACGACTCCGCTTGAGAGCTGACCATGTCATTCCAGAGAGCCTGGGTGGCGAAGCATCCATGGAAAATCTTCAAACACTGTGCATGTCCTGCAATAGCTGGAAGGGTGTTCAGACCATCGATTTTCGCGGTATCGCCGGAGGTGCCGCATGAGCATGGGCCTTATGGTCGCCGCTATGAAGCTTCGCGTCGGTAACCCACTGCGTAAGCTGGTCCTCATCAAGCTGGCAGACAATGCGAGTGATATGGGGGAGTGCTGGCCCTCCTATCAACATATTGCCGATCAATGCGAGATCAGCAAGCGTTCCGTTATGAACCACATCAGCGCGCTGTGTGAGTCAGGGCTGTTGCGCAAGGAAATTAGGAAGGGTGGGCCGAAGGGCAACTCGTCGAACGTTTACTTCCTGACCCTTGATGGTGGTGCACATCCTGCACCAGGGGTAGTGCAGCAGATTCACCAGGGTGGTGCAGCAGGTTCACCCCCTAGTGAAGCTCCTGCACTAGGGGGTAGTGCAGGAGCTGCACCCAGAACCAGTCACTCTTCTGAACCAGTCAATGAACCGGTCATTGAACCAATTGCACCCCCGGCTTCCGCCGATGTTGTGCCGGCTCAGTCCCGCAACCTAGTGCTGGTGGTTGATCGCACCGATACGCCACGGGTCGAGATTCCCGCTGACATGCCGGGCCCGAAAGACCAGTCCTGCAGAACCTTCAAGGTCTGGGCGAACTACGCCATGGCCTACCGCAAGCGCTACAGCACTTGGCCGGTGTGGAACGCCAAGGTCGGTGGCCAGCTCGGCCAACTGGTCGACCGCCTCGGCGCTGATGTCGCTCATCACGTCGCCGCGCACTACCTGAAAACCAGCGATGCCGCCGTCCTGCGCAAGTGCCACAGCCTCAACGAACTGCTGGCAAATGCCGAGAGCTACCACACCCAGTGGGTGACCGGTCAGCGCATCAACGGGACAACCGCACGCCAGATGGAACGCACTGAGGCGAACGTCTCCGCCGCCGAACAGGCCGCGCAAATGGTTTTGGCGAAGCGCAAAGCAGGGGAGCGCAATGAGTACCTTTGAAATGAACGATCACCAGGTTGCCGGCCTCGCCGCCGCGATCTGCGCCACCGCCGAGGCCATGGGTCAGGAAATAAACCCAGGCACTGCGGCGATGATGGCTGAAGACCTTTGCGCTTACTCGGTGCCCGCCGTGAAAGCTGCGCTGAAGGCCTGCCGCTTCGAGGTGAGGGGCAAGCTGGCGATGGCCGACATTCTCCAGCGAGTGCAGGCCGCTGACGGCCGCCCGGGCAAGGACGAAGCATGGGCGATCGCCATGACCACCAACGATGAATTTGAAACCGTGGTGCTGACCGACGAAATCCAGCTCGCGCTGGCTGCGGCGAAACCTGTCCTCGACGCCGGCGACAAGGTCGGTGCGCGCATGGCGTTTAACAGCGCTTACGAGCGCCTGGTGGGGCAAGCCCGGGAGGACGGCAAGGAGGTGAACTGGCATGTGTCTGTCGGTTTCGACGCCAACCGCCGCACACAGGCAATCACCAAAGCTGTGCAAATGCAGCGAATCCCACAGGAGCGCGCTCAGCAGTACCTAGCCGACTTGAGTGTCGCGCCGGTCACTGAAGACGGTCGGGCCGTCGTTGCGCTGCTCACCGGTGAGATCGCTCGCCCTTCCCCAAAACTGCGCGAGAAGCTCGCCGCGGTGAAGGACTCGATGCTGGCGATGCGCAAAGCCACGGACGAGGAAAAAATAGAACTGCGAATTTTGGAAGCCAATGAACTGGCTGATCGCCGGGCGCTGCTGATTCGGCAGGCCGAACAATTGAAAGCAGGGAGCGCGGCTCAATGACCGATACCACTGAACAGAAAAAGCAAGCTGAGGCCAGCTTCAAAAACTTCCACCGCAGCCTCTGTGAGCGCTTCGGTTACTACCACGACGAGATCGACTGGCAGCGTGATCAGGTTTCGCTGGAAGAACACATCGCTACCCAGCTCAGCCATATTACTGCCGAGAACGCTGCGCTGCGCGGACAAGTCGAGGCGTTGCAGCGCGCTGCTGGCCAGCTCCAAGAACAAGTCGAGGCTCTGGGCGTGAAGGTGGCGCCATGAATCCCGAATACACGATCCGCGATCAGCGCGACATCAATCGACTCGCCGGAGTCCTGCACGCCATCGACCTGACCAAGCCAAAGGTGGTGGTGATCCGCGACGAGAAGCGCCCGGACGTCTGCAACCGCAAGATGTGGGCAATGCTCAAGGACGTATCCGAGCAGGTTATCTGGTACGGCAAAAAGCTCAGCGACGAGGACTGGAAGTGCCTTTTCAGTGCCTCGCTTGAAAAGCAGCGCGCGGAGCCCGGCCTCGACGGTGGGTTCGTTGTGATGGCCGTATCGACCCGCAAGCAGTCGCAGAAGTGGTTCAGCGATCTGTTCGAGCTGATGCATGCCTTCGGCGCCGAGCATGGAGTGCGCTGGACTGAGCAGGACAAGTGGGGAGGGCGCTACTGATGCGGACTGCCATCAAGGAAAAGAAGGCGCCCAAGCCGAAGAAATGCCGCGTTGCCTCCTGCGGGGCCTCATTCGTACCCGCGCGCTTGGGTCAGGCCGTTTGCAGCCCAGCCTGCGCGCTGAAGGACGCGCCCCGGAATGAGCAGAAGGCGAAGAAGGCAATCGCTCAGCGCGACCGCCGCGAGATCAAAGTCCGCAAAGAAAAACTGAAGACCAGGGCTGACCACCTGCGCGAAGCCCAGGCGGCGGTGAACGAATACGTCCGCCTGCGTGACGCGCACCTACCGTGCATCAGCTGCGACTCAATGCCGAACGACAACGACCTGATCACCGGCAGCCGCTGGGACGCCGGCCATTACCGATCCGTGGGTGCCTGTCCGGAGCTGCGCTTCGAGCCGTTGAACATCCACCGCCAGTGCGTGAAGTGCAACCGCAACCTGTCCGGCAACGCGGTCGAGTACCGAATCCGGTTGGTGCAGCGCATCGGCGCCGACAAGGTGACCTGGCTCGAAGGGCCTCATCAGGCCTGCAAGCACACCGTTGAAGAAATCAAAACCATCAAGGCCGAATACCGGGCCAAGACCCGAGAACTGAAAAAGGGGCAGGCAGCATGAAATTGATCAACGCACGTCAAGCGTGGACAGACGCACAGCATGAGTCGAACGCCTCAATCAGTGCGGCAGCGGCTGACCGGGCAAAATCCGCAACCGTCGTCCGGAAGGAAAAGGCCGCGCTTCGAGAGGTCATTTTTGCCGCCCAGGGCGATGACAAAGAAGAGCGCATCATGGCCGTGCGCCAGAAGATCCACATTGCCGAGACGCGCCGCACGCCTATTGGCCGTTCAACGCATCGAGCTGCGCACCTGGTGACCATGGGGAAGGTGCAGAAGGCGATCGAGTCGCTGCCGTTCCAGGTACAACAGTTGGGGCACTACCTCTACCACCCATGCATGACCGTCGTTCACATGCTCAACGCCGAGAAGCTGATCTGGAACGATATGGACTTTTCTGCGCTGACGGATGCCAAGGCATCGAAGGTGCATTGCCTGATCACCTGCGCTCTGCAGTCCTACAAGGCTGAGGCGAACGGCGGTGATGCGTGGGGCCCTGCTCGAGTGTCTGACGCCATGATGAAGCTGTACGGCATCGCTATTCAGCCCAAGCACTGGGATCGCGATTGGCTGGATATTTGGAATTTCCTGCGAAAGTCCATCGAGGAAGTGGATATTCAGGCTCAACAACCTATCTGGCAGGTAATTCACGCAGAAAATTCAGAGGATGCGGCATAAAGGTGTTGCCATGGTGGGGAATTTGATGTACTTTTCCCACACTGCGCAACTTACATTCAGCGCACGACAACTCCTAACCCGGCAAATCGCCGGGTTTTTTATTCAGCCTTGAAAATACGCGTATTGCCCATATTAAAGTGCCACTAAAAACTATCGGCGATTTCTAATATGCGCTTGACACTGCAAATGCTTTTTCAGCAAGACCACACCACCTTTCTCCCAGATGATGAAAAAGCGTTCCTCGTTCGCGTTCAGCTATCTGGGAGTGACGAATACGAGGGCTTCCATGAAGTAATGGAGTCGGCGGGATTTTTGCGGACGATAAAGGACATGGGTGGGAAGTTGAGAAAGCTTCCGGAAGCGACTTATGTCATTACGGGTCAGACCGAGAAGTGCACGCCTCAAGACATTCATAGCAAGGTCGTTCGTGCCGTGAATAAGCATAAATCTGACTCTAACCAGCCCAGTGTGACGGCTCAAATAATCGCCGTTTCGGTCTCCGATGCATGGTTCGAGCTTGAGGAAATGCCAGACGTGCAAGAAGAGTGACGTCAGCTAGACTCTGAATAACCCCCCCCGCTCTGTGCGGGGTTTTTTATCGCTTGAAAACCTCTGGAGCCAGGACAGTCATCGGGTAGGCCCGGACGTCGATAGCCGGATAGTGCGACGTACGGAATCAACGCCGGCAGCCCGTGCACCCTGACCTCAAACTTGCTTTCGGGGTGGCGCGAGACTGGATCAGCGAGATCGATGCATAGGGGCGTCGACGTTGAGAAGGCCTTTGGCAGACAGCTCGGAAAGACGAGCGCACCTATTCAGGGCCTCTGCACTTGCAGGGGCCTTTTCGTTTCTTCATGCCCACGGAGTCGAGCGCATGGACTTTTTGCACCGCCTGCTCGACAGATTGGATCTGCTGATCGCCGGCCTGTTCGGCGTCATCGTCGCCAGTTGGTGGCACAAGGACGATCTGACCGATTGGCGCGCCTGGCTGATCTTCCTCACCACTGGAGTGGCCTGCGCCCTATACCTGACCGGTATGGTCAGTGCATACCTTGGCGTGACCGAGCCGAACATCGTTGCCGGTGTCGGCTTCCTGTTGGGCACCTTCGGCGGATCGCTGCTCGCAGCCATCAACCGGGCCATCAAAGCCGCTGACCTCTGGGCGCTCATTCGCCAGCGGTTCGGGGGAGGCAATCCACCATGAGTCTTGAACTGATCAACTCTATCGCCTGCGGCTTGATTGCCTTGTGGGCGACCTGGTGTGTTCTGAGCGGTCGAGTGCGGGACGGCGTCATCGGCAAGCTGATCTATTCGGCGATCGCCATTAGCGGCTTCGTGGTTATGGCGCGCAGCCAGAACATCTTCTTCGGCCCGACCAGTGCCGGACTGACCTTGCATGTCGCCCTGGCTCTGGCCGGTTCCCGGCACATCTTCATGGTCACATGCTGGCAGCGGGTGAAGGTCTGGCTGTGCCGGACGCTGAACTGCGAGCACTGCCTGCACTGTGACAAGGCACCTGGTGGTATCGAGCGCCGGAGCAAGTAAACCGCGCCATGTTTTCGAATGCGCCAAATCGTGGCGCGCAATCATGAGGAATCACCCATGGACAACCAGCACAAGAAAATCACCGGCTAGGTGTTGACCAGCGCCTGCTTGCACTGGCCAAGACGAACTTGCAACAAGGCTTCATGTGGTTTGTGCGCTCTGTCGCGAAGCCTGCTGATCCATTCAGCTGATGGGCAAAGTCACGCGCTTACGGCATGTGCTTCCCATGGGGCAGGACGTCAACGCTGCTGTAAGCGCTCTCGACAAGGCCATTGCCGATGCCGTGGACGCCGCCAAGGCTGCCGGGCTGCCCCAGGGCCTGATCGTTGGATTGCTCCACGGCCATGCCCATGCCCAGACCCAAAACATGGTTAGCTAAGGCCTGGTTGAAATGATGTCATTTGCGCATCATCATACGAGCTCATTAAAAAGGAGTTGTGCAGTGTCTAATATTGAAAAAGGTGATGTTGTTGCACTTAAAAGTGGCGGGCCGAGCATGACGGTGAATGATATTGTCGCTGAGTGGGGGACCGGCGAGATGTTAGCGAAATGTACATGGTTCAATAGTTCTGACATGACACAGCACGAAAACTTCGCCCTCTTCACGCTTAAGAAGATTGACTTGGAAGGATAGGCAATCAGGACCCCGCGCAATGCGGGGTCTTGTTTTATGAGTGTGGCGCATGAATAGACCATTCCCGTCATCCGCAATGCTCGCGAGATCCGAGTTATCTGACTTCGGTATCAGCCTCACCCCAGCTCCCGAAGTGTGGGAATGGCTCCAAGCCGAGATCCTTGCCGACACCGGCAGCATTTACAACGAAGACCATGCTCACCTGCTGGATGCAGACATCCGGGTCATGTGGGCGTCGTCGAGCTTCGAGAAGCAGGGCAGGACAGTGCTTGGCCAGGCCGAGCAAGTAGGGTTCCGCACCGGAGGCTGGCAGAAAGCCCGTATGGAGCAACAGATGCGTGATTGGTTCGGCGACGTGCCGGCTTTCATCATCACTCTGGCTGCTGACTACTGCGCCGACTGTACCGATGCTGACTTCTGCGCATTGGTCGAACACGAGCTGTATCACATAGCCCAAGCGACCGATAAGTACGGCCAGCCAGCATTCACCCAAGACGGATTGCCAAAGCTTGAGATGCGCGGACACGACGTCGAGGAGTTCGTCGGTGTGGTGCGTCGCTATGGAGCAAGCCCAACAGTTCAAGAGCTGGTGGACGCTGCAAACAATCCTGCTGAGGTGGGGAAAATGAACATATCGAGGGCCTGCGGAACCTGTCTGCTCAAGTCGGCCTGATTCTGGACAGGCTCTGGACGGATGAAAACCTATGGCAGCCCTTCAAAACGACGTGAAGGCCTTTATCGTTCAGGCCTTGGCGTGCTTCGACACGCCGTCACAGGTTGTTGAAGCCGTCCAAAAGGAATACGGGATAACGGTGACTCGCCAACAGGTAGAGACGCACGATCCCACAAAGGCATCAGGGAAAGGCCTGGCCAAGCGCTGGGTGACGATGTTTGAAGACGCCCGCAAGCGCTTTCGCGAGGAAACCGCCGAGATCCCGATCGCCAACCGCGCCTACCGTCTTCGGGCCATGAACCGGTTTGTCGAGCGGGCCGAGACGATGAAGAACATCGGCCTCGCCATGCAGATCCTTGAACAGGCCGCGAAGGAAGTCGGCGACGTCTACGTCAATCGCCATCGGAAGGATGAGCCTGACGACGAACCGGCAATCCCGACGCGCATTCAGGTCGACGTAGTGGATGCGAGGAAGCCGAATGCCGAGCCTTAACGTTCCGCAGTCGCAGTTCCTCCTGTTGCCCCACAAGTTTCGCGCATTCGTTGCTGGATTCGGCTCCGGAAAGACCTGGGTCGGATGCTCAGCGCTCAGCAAGCATTTCATGGAGTGGCCGGGCGTCAACGCCGGTTACTTCGCTCCGACTTACCCGCAGATCCGCGACATCTTCTATCCCACTATGGAGGAGGTGGCCTACGACTGGGGGCTGAAGACCAAGATCAACCAGGCGAACCATGAGGTTCACATCTACAGCGGCCGGCAGTATCGCGGCACTGTGATCTGCCGGTCGATGGAGAAGCCACAGACCATCGTGGGCTTCAAGATCGGCCACGCTTTGGTGGATGAGCTGGACGTGCTGACGTCGATCAAGGCGCAGCAGGCCTGGCGCAAGATCATTGCCCGGATGCGTTACAACATCCCTGGGCTGAAAAACGGCGTGGACGTGACCACGACGCCGGAAGGCTTCAAGTTCGTCTTTCTCCAGTTCGTGAAGCAGTTGCGCGACAAACCGGCGCTGAAGGAAATGTATGGGCTGATCCAGGCCAGCACCTTCGACAACGAGCTGAATCTGCCGGATGACTACATCGCCTCGCTGATGGAGTCGTACCCCGAACAGTTGATCCGCGCGTACTTGAACGGCCAGTTCGTCAACCTGACGTCCGGGTCGATCTACCACGCTTACGACCGCAAGCTGAACCAGTGCTTCGACACGGTCCAGCCCGGCGAACCGCTGTTCATCGGCATGGACTTCAACGTCGGCAAGATGGCGGCGATCACCCACGTCAAGCGTGATCAGGGACTGCCGCGCGCCGTGGACGAGTTGATGGATGGCTACGACACGCCGGACATGATCCGGCGTATCAAGGAGCGGTACTGGGAGCACACCGGCAACGACTTCAGAAAGACCTGCGAGATCCGCATCTACCCAGACGCCTCCGGCGATTCGCGCAAGTCGGTCAATGCCAGCCTTACCGATATCGCCATGCTCAAGCAGGCAGGCTTCACGGTCATCGCGCCGGCGGCCAACCCACCAGTGAAAGACCGGATCAACGCCATGAACGCCATGTTCTGCAACGCGCAGGGCGAGCGGCGTTACCTGGTCAACCCGTTTACCTGCCCGACCTACGCCGACGGCCTGGAGCAGCAGATCTGGGCGCCCAACGGTGAGCCGGACAAAAGCCAAGGTAACGACCACGCCAACGATGGCGGCGGTTACTTTATTCACCGCGAGTACCCGATTATTAAACCGGTCACCGCTATCAAAATGGGATACGCCCGATGAGCAACGACGTCTCCTTCAAGCGGGCGGACTACATAGAAGTACTGGATCGCTGGTCGACCGTGCGCGATGTCTGCGCTGGCCAGCACCGGGTTGTCGACCGACTGCCTTACATCAACGCTCACGACAAGTCGCCGGAGAACGTAGACCGAAACAAGGCCTATCGCGAACGGGCGGTGTTCAAGAACGCCACCGGTCACACGCGCAATGGCTTGCTCGGTTTGGCGTTTCACAAAGATCCGACGCTGACAGTCGCCAAGAAGATGGAGTACCTGCAGGACAACGCCAACGGCTCCGGCGTGAGCATCTACCAGCATTCGCAGGGCACGCTCGAAAAGGTGCTTGAGGCTGGGCGGCATGGTCTGTACGTCGACTATCACCAAGACAGCGGCACCGGTGGGCACTCGGTGATCCTGTCGTACTGCGCAGAAGACATCATCAACTGGCGTACAGGCATGGTGAACGGTCACAGCGTTCTGACCCTGGTGGTGCTGCGCGAGTCGCCGGAGATCGAAGACGGCTTCGGCTTCAAGGTGGTAGAGCAATACCGGGAACTGGCTCTCGAGGATGGTGGCTTTGTCTGCCGCGTTTGGCGCCGGTCCGGGCCGAAAGGGGGCGGGCCGCTGGCTGTTGTTGAGGAGTTCAAACCCACCGGCGCCGCCGGCCGCCTGAAGGAGATCCCATTCACCTTTGTCGGCGCGCAGAACAACGACCCGAGTATCGACGAGTCACCGCTTTACGATATCGCCATGATCAACCTGGGCCACTATCGGAACAGCGCCGACTACGAGGACAGTGTCTTCTGGTGTGGCCAAGCTCAGCCGTGGATTTCCGGTCTAGACGAGCAGTGGCGCGACTGGATGGAGAAGAACGGTGTTTATGTCGGCTCCCGCGCGCCGATGATGCTGCCAACCGGTGGCGCCTTTGGTTATGCCCAGCCGCTGCCGAACACGCTGGTCAAAGAGGCAATGGCCGACAAGAACCAGATGATGATCGAACTGGGCGCCCGAATGGTCGTGGCTTCTCTCTCATCCAAGACGGCGACCGAAGCCCGCGGTGATCAGTCGGCATCGACGTCGGTGCTTGCCGGCTGTGTGGCGAACGTCAGCGAGGCGTACACCCGCGCGATCATGTGGTGCTGCGCCTACATGGGCGTCGACGACGCGAAGGTCGCTTACCAGATCAACCAGGAGTTCGTGGAACTGACGGCTGATCCGCAAATGATCACCGCGCTGGTCGGCCTCTGGCAGAACGGCGGCTTCGCCAAAGCGGATCTTCGGGCGTACCTGCGCAAGTTGGGCCTGATCGCGCCCGAACGCACAGATCAGCAGATCGATGGTGAGCTGGCAGAGCAAAGTGACGGCTTGGGCCTGGACGACGAGGACAAAGTAGATGGCGGCAAACCAAGCAATCCTTGACGCCACGATTCGGCACGCGGTCTTTCTCGAAAAGCTGAAGGCCGGGGAGGTCGGCAAGTTTGCTCCCTTCCTCAAAGAGATCGACCGCTCGATCCGCGATCGGCTGACTCAGTCGGATCTGACCGAGTACAACGTGAAGCGGCTGGAGGTGCTGCTGAAAGAGGTCGACAGTCTGCTGCTGGGCATCTTCGACCGTTACAGCGCGCAACTGAACCTCGACCTGATCGACATCGCCAACTACGAGGCTGAGTTTGAGGCGTCGAGCCTGGCCCGGTCGGCGCCGGTGGGTGTCTCGTTGGATGTGGTTGCGCCCACGGCGGCGGCTATCCGCACCGCGGTGCTGACCAATCCCCTCAGTGTGCGCGGCACCGGCGGAGGTAAGCTGCTGAAGTCGTTTATCAAGGGATGGACCAGTGCTGAGTGCGAGCGCGTCACCGGCACGATCCGGCAGGGTTTCTTCGAAGGGCAGACGAACTTCCAGATCATCCGCAACATCCGTGGTAGCAAGGCAACCGGCTACAAGGACGGGGTTCTTGCCACCACCAACCGCAATGCCAGCACGGTGGTGCATACCGCGATTCAGCATGTGTCGTCCCAGGCGCGCATGGAGGTGGCCAAGGCCAACACGGACATTGTGTCCGAGGTTGAGATGGTCGCCACGCTGGACAGCAAGACCAGCCAGCAGTGTCGGTCGATGGATAAGCGCCGATTCCCGGTCGATTCCGGGCCGCGCCCACCGTTTCACCCGAATTGCCGAACCACGTTCGTCCTACTTACCAAGCTCAACGAGATGTTCGCCAAGGGCGCTACGCGGGCGGCGGTGGGCGCAGGTGGAGCAGGGCAGGTCAGCGCGAGCCTCGACTATTACCACTGGCTTCAACAACAGCCCGCGTCGTTTCAGGACGTGGCAATCGGGCCGGTGCGGGCAAAACTGTTCCGCGAGGGCGGCCTGAGTGTCGATCGCTTCGCAGAGCTGCAGCTTGATCGCAACTTCGCACCGCTGACGCTGGTGCAGATGAAAAGTCTGGAGCCGCTGGCTTTTGAGCGTACGGGTTTGCTATAACGCCTCCAATAAAATGGAGGTGGTATGAAGTATTTTGTTGTATTCGGCTTACTTATTGCGTGCGCGGTGAGCAGCCTTTTAGGCCTGACTCTGGGCATAAACCTAAATCCAAGTTCGACTACCAAATATGTACTTAACTGGGGGAGTTTAGGTGACTGGGTTGCCGGGCTAGGTACATTTTTTGCCGTTGGTGTTGCACTATGGCAGTCATTTGCTCAATCGCAAAAGGAGCGAATCAGGACTCTCGTCATTGATAAAAGTGAGCCCCATTCCTGGACGCTGCGTATTGTTTCAGAGGGACTAATACCCGTAACCGTTTTAGGCGCTGAGATTCATTTAAAGGAACTCAGGTGTAAGCTCCCATTTTCAAATGTGCAGAAACTGAATCTGCAGTTTCCTCAGCGGCTTGAGCGAGGTGATGTGCTACAGCTGATTGAGGTAGATGGTGGAAGCTTTGAAAAACTTGCAGAGGCATTGGCAGCGCCATTGGTAGCCTCCCTAAGTCAAATCGGAGTTCGCCCTCGTGATATGAGTTATGGGCTGAATGAAGAGTATTTCGCTGCCCTAGAGTCCCATAGAAAAGCAAAAGCGAAAATTGTGATTAGATTGGCTCATGACGACGTCAGCCATGATATGGCTTCGAGCCTAGTTGACGATTTGTTTTCGATAGTTATTGCTAAACACAGAGCGTTAGCGGAGAAGGAAGCCAAACAAAAAATAGCGGAAGACCAAGCTTTTTTAGATGAGATTCGACAGTTCGCATCCAAGGAATAATTTTTCCTGTGGCTCTTAATCTCAAACCTTAATTGCAAGTAATTTTAAATAAGCTTCATTGTTTCAGAGCAAACCGCCCTCGGGCGGTTTTTTATTGTCTGCAAAGCGGGCAACACTTACCCAAAGGGTGCATCAACGTGGCAGAAGAAAACGAAATCGACCTGAACAACCCGGCAATCAAGGCCGCTATCGCGACTGCCGTTGAGGCCTCCGTATCTGGTCTGAAAACCAAGAACTCCGAATTGCTGGGCAAGCTGAAGGAAACCACCGGCAAGCTGACCCAGTTCGAAACGCAGTTCGAAGGCATCGACATCGACGCTGTGAAAGGCCTTCTCAGCCGGGCCGGCCAAGACGAAGAAACCAAGCTGCTGACAGAGGGCAGAGTGGACGAGGTATTCAACCGCCGCACCGAGCGCCTGCGTGGCGACTACGACAAGCAGTTGAAGACCGTCACCGCGCGAGCCGAAAAAGCCGAAGCCTTCGCCGCCAAGTTCCAGGGCAAAGTCTTAGGCGATTCCGTGCGCGGTGCAGCGCTGAAAGCGGGTGCTCTGCCTGAAGCAACTGACGACATCATCCTGCGCGCCAAAGGCGTGTTCTCGCTGAACGAAGAGGGTGAAGCGGTCGCCGTTGATGAATCCGGCCAGGTCATCCTCGGCAAGGACGGAAAGACCCCTCTGACCCCGCTCGAATGGGCGGAATCCTTGCGCGAAAGCGCACCTCATCTGTGGCCCAGGGCTACAGGAACGAATGCCCTGGGCGGGGGTGGCGGCCAGGCTGCATTGAAGCGCTCCGAAATGACTGCCGAGCAAAAGCGCGACTACCAGCGCAAGCACGGCCAAACCGCATACCTGCAATTGCCCAAGTAAGGGGATTCACCCATGGCAACGACTGTGAACAGCGACCTGATCATCTACAACGATGAGGCGCAAACCGCATACCTGGAGCGTGTCCAGGACAACCTCGACGTATTCAACGCATCGTCCAACGGCGCGATCGTGCTCGACAACGAGCTGATCGAAGGCGACTTCCGCAAGCGCTCGTTCTACAAGATCGGCGGTTCGCTGGAGCATCGCGACGTCAACTCCACCGGCAAGGTGACCGCGAAGAAGATCGGCGCGGGTGAAGCTGTTGGAGTCAAGGCGCCGTGGAAGTACGGCCCGTACCAGACCACCGAAGAGGCTTTCAAGCGCCGCGGTCGTCCGGTCGACGAGTTCTCCCAGATCATCGGCGCCGACGTTGCCGACGCCACTCTGGAAGGCTTCATCCAGTACGCTACCGCCGCGCTGCGCGCCTCGATCAGCTCTAATGCTGACATGGTGGTTTCGGCCAACATCGAGACCGACGGCAAGAAGACCCTGACCCGCGGAATGCGCAAGTTCGGTGACAAGTTCGGTCGTATCGCGCTGTGGGTCATGCACTCCAGTGCTTACTTCGACATCGTCGACGAGGCGATCGCGAGCAAGGTCTACGAAGAAGCCGGTGTCGTAATCTACGGCGGACTGCCAGGCACCCTCGGCAAGCCGGTGCTGGTCACCGACACCGCGCCTGCAGATGTGATCTTCGGCCTGCTGCCAAACGCTGTGGTGATCACTGAATCGCAAGCGCCTGGCTTCCGCTCTTACGCGGTGAATGACGAAGAGAACCTGGGTATCGGCTACCGCGCGGAAGGCACCGTCAACATCGATGTTCTCGGCTACAGCTGGAAGGAAGCCGCTGGCGGTGCGAACCCAACGCTTGCCGCCGTGGGTTCGGCTGCGAACTGGGTCAAGCATTCCAACAGTAACAAGGTGACTGCTGGCGTGCTGATCACCCTGACCACTACGCCACCAGCCGGCGGCTGATACTGGCCCTTACAGCGGCCAGCAATGGCCGCTACGGAGACTTTTATGGAACTGGTTTACTCCACTCAAAACTCGGACTTCGATCCGGAAAAGCGGTACCGCAACCCAGCGCACTTTGATCGACCTGAAGCGGGTGTGACCCACGCAGTTGTGATTGGCGACTGGCCGAAGGTGGTCGAGGCTTATGAGGAGCAGGGCGTCGAAGTTTCTTTGTTGAAACCGCTGACCAGCCAGCCAGGTGAATCGGATCGTGCCGACACCATCGCCAGTCTGGAGCAGGACAACGCCATGCTGCGCGCCGAGCGCGACGGCATCCTGCGACTGATTCAGGCCGCCGAGGGGCAATCGGAGTTGGAACACCCGGGCGCCGGCGAACTGCCAGTCCGCTTGTTCGGTGCTCTGAAAGAGATTAACGAGGGTTTCGAAGCTCTCACGAGCGAGCGTGACAACCTGGCGAGCGAGGCCGAATTGCTTCGCGCTGAAGTCTCGCGCCTGAAGGCTGCTGCAGAGCCAGTCGACAATGCCGAAAAGATCGCTGGCCTCAAAGCGCAGCTCGACGCCGCCAACGTGACGTATCGGGCGAATGCTTCGGTAGAATCGCTGGAAAAGGCAGTTGCTGACCTGCAGCAGGCGTAATAACCCGGGTGCCCGGTAACGTGGCACTCGATCCAGAACACCACAGCGAGCTGATTCATGACTCTCATCATCGAGGACGGTACCGGCAAGCCTGACGCCGAAAGCTACGCATCTGCCGAAGACTTGGCCATGTACGCCGTGAAGTTCGGTGTGACCATCCCGGCGGAGGTTCCAGCGCAAGAAGCGCTGCTGCGCCGGGCCGCGCTGGCAATGGACGGCATGACGTGGAAAGGGCGAAAGTCCAACAGCGAGCAGGCTCTGTCCTGGCCACGCCGCGGCGTCGAGCTGGATTACGAGATCAAGCCCGACAGATATCTGCCAGCGCGGATCCAATACGGACAGATGGCGTTGGCCGCCGAGATCCACACCGACGACGTCGACCCGATCGAGAAGCGCAAAGGCGCGGTCACGCTAGAGCGTGTCGAGGGCGCGGTAACTCGCGAGTACGCGACGATCCCGAACACCAGCGGCCGACTGTTGCCGGCGGCGCCGGATCGCCCGAGCGCGACGCAGTTTGCCGACTACCTGCAAAAGCGTGGTTTGTTCGCTGTTCGGGCCTGATACATTGGTCTGATCACCGTCAGGTAGCCGACCATGAGCATCGAAGACGAAAAGTTACGTTTGAAATTCACTGATGAAGAATGGCTTGAGATCGAAATTCAAGCTGCATCTATGAAGATGAGCGTCCAAGAATATCTGCGGATGATTCTAAAGGAGGGCATCGCCGAAATGATCGGCGAGCCTGATCCAGCCAAAACTCTTCATTAAAAATTCTGACGGCCTGAATTCAGGCTAAAACGCTTGGAGCCACCATGGCCTTCTACGACGAAATGGCCGTGATGGCTCTGGAGATGATCACAGAGTTCGGCCAGCCCGTGACCATCAGCAAGACGGTGCCGGGCGAATACGATCCAGATATCGGCGGCGAAGCTCCAGGCGTGCCCGTGGAGCAGACCGCCCAAGGCATCCTTCTCGACTTCACCGGTCAGGAATTCCAGACCAACAGCCTCATCAAGCAGGGCGACAAGAAACTGAAGATCGCCGCGCAGGGGCTGGAATGGGTTCCGGGTCTGCTGGACAAAGTGATCATTCAGGGGTGCACCTGGTCCATCGTGCCGCCGTTGAAAGAGGTGAATCCCGCCGGGACGCCGATCCTCTATGAGTTGCAGGTGCGGTCGTGAGCCGGGCGGGTGCCGGCCAGTCCGGTAGCTTTGCGCTGAGCCTTGCCGAGTTTGCAGCCCAGACCAGCGAAGCCATCGACGCGAGTGTGCGCGAGATCATCATCGAGGTCGGCAGTAGCCTGATCCGCATGTCTCCCGTGGGTAACCCGGAGATATGGGCGCAGAACGCTGTCGCGGCCCAGTACAACAAGGCCGTTGACGTCCACAACTCCGCGCTGCGCAGCGATCCTGCCAACCTGACCAAGGGCGGCAGGCTCAAGAAGGGTCGCAAGCTCAACGACGGCATGGACATCGTCGCACCGGAAGGCTATGTCGGCGGCCGGTTCCGGGCGAACTGGCACCTATCCATCGGCGTGGTCGAGAATGTCACCTTCGACGAGGTGGATCCTAGCGGCGCCGAGACCATCGCGGCATTGGTCGCCGCCATCAGCGACTTCACCGCCGGCCAGATGGTCTACCTAATCAACAACTTGCCCTACGCGATCCCGCTAGAGTTCGGCCATTCCACACAGGCCCCCGGCGGCATGGTCCGGGTCACCGTGGCTCGCTTCCAGCAGATCGTGCAGGAGGCCATCAGGAACAATCAGGTATGAGTCACGCGATCATCGCCTCGATCTATGAGGCAAAGCTCATCACTTGGAACAATGCCAGGCCGCAGAAGCTGAAGATCGTCTTCGAGAACACGGTCTACACGCCAGCAGCGGATGAAACTTACCTGCGGGCGTTTACGATACCGGGTGATACCACGAGCAACACGATCGGCGGCGATCACCGGCTGTTCACAGGTGTGTTTCAAGTCAGCATCATCGCGCCGGCCGGTACAGGGAAAGCAAAGACGAATCCTATCGTCGATGAGCTGACAGGCCTGTTCCCTCTGTATGCTCGGGACACGAAAGGGGCTGTGACTGTGGTGACTATGTCGCCAGTTGATCCGGGCTCAGGCATCACCGGCGATTCCGCGTACACCGTTCCGGTCTCGTTCACCTATCGAGCCGACACCAACTAATCCGCCCATTGGGCAAACCCAGAACCCGCCATCGAGCGGGTTTTGTCATTTCTGAAAAGGGGAATCACCCATGGGCTACAAAATTCCGAACGGCGGCACTTTCCAGCACGCTGCTACCTATGCCGCTGCATTGGCGTTCGCTTCCATCACTAACGCTACAGAAGCGGTGGCCACGGTTGTGGGCGGTACTCTCGTCGCTGGCGATATCGTTCTGCTGACATCTGGCTGGAGCAAGCTCGACAGCAAGGTGGTCCGAGTGAAGGCGGCGACTGCTACGGCGATCACGCTGGAAGGCATCGACACCACCGACACCCAGATCTTCCCGGCCGGTGGTGGTGCGGGCACCATGCGCAAGGTTCTGACCTGGGTGCAGATTCCGCAAATCTCCGACGTTGCCTTCTCCGGCGGTGAACAGAACTACCTCGACGTGGTTTTCCTCGAGGATGACCAGGGCAAGCAAATTCCGACCGACAAATCGGCAGCCAGCATGGTGCTGACCTTGGCGGATGACCCTGCTCAGGACTTCAACAAGGTGCTGATGAAGGCTGATGCCGGCAAGCAGGTTGAGGCTGCGCGCCTGAACCTGCCGGGCAATGACACGCTGCTGTACGGCGCTTACACATCGTTCTCCAAGCAGCCAGCAGTTTCCCGCAACAACCTGCTGACTCGCACTGTGAACCTGGCTCTTCAGGCCGAGCCGACCCGCTACCTGACCGCAGTGGTGTAACCCATGGCAAAAATCAGAATCGCCCAGAATCCGACGTTCCAAGCAATGGTGCTGATCCCGATCGTTGGCAGCGCGCCTGAAAAGATCGAGTTCACGTTCAAGTATCGCGACCGGCTGGAACTGGCCGCGCTTTTCGATGAGTGGAACGAGAATCGCAAGGAAGCCTTGGTCGCGCTCGGGGATCAACCATCGCTTTCTGAAGTGGTTGCTGCTGATGCAGCCCAGCAGGTTCAGCAAATCAAGGATCTGGTGGCTGGCTGGGCCTTCGACGACAAGTTCGATGAGAAGAGCATCACCGCGCTGGTGAAGTCGTGCCAAGGCGCAACCGAGGCGGTAGTCGAAGCCTACCAAGGCGCCTACAACCAGGCCCGCCTGGGAAACTGACGGACGCCGCGCGCGCACTTTATGCGCCAGCGGCGCCGGTTGAGTTGATGAGCATGTTCGGCCTCGCACCGGGCGATCTGGAAGAGGAAACAGAGGTCTGGCCATGCAACTGGCCGGCCTTCCTATTGTTCAACCGAATGTCCACGCAGTGGCGGGTCGGCACCGGTGGTGCCATCGGTCTTGATTACAACTGCATTCGAGACGTCGCCGGCTTCCTTGGCATCAAGAAAAAGAAACTCGCTGAAATCTTCCCTGACCTGCAGGTGCTGGAAGGCGAAGCCCTGCGCGTCATGGCGGAGGAAAGGGAAAACAGCCCGTAATTACGGGCACTTATTCAGGGTGAGTCGATGAACATTGCAGAGCTCGGCGTCAAGATCGACTCGGCCGATGCAATCGAGGCCAAAACGAGCCTTGATGAAATGGCAAAGGCCGGTGGCCGGGCCGAGCAGTCCGCCGTTTCGCTGATGAACGAAATGCAGGCGCTGGAGAAATCGCTTTCTACCAGCGCCAAGACCACACAGGACCTCGCCAAACAGCGTGATGCGTTGGCGAAGCTGACTAAGACCGGCGCCTATGGCGAAGCTGAAGCCGCGAAGATCTCGGCGCAGCTCGACAAGCAGCAGGTAGCGCTGGCCAAGTCGGCAATGGATGAACAGAAGGCACTGAACAGCCTGCTGGGCGCCATTGACCCGGCTCGCGCTGCGCTGGCGAAGCTTGATACCCAGGTCGAGCAACTGGGCAAACATCTAGATGCCGGCCGGATCAGCCAGGACGAGTACAACACCGCCCTGAGCAAGATCGACAAGGACTACGACAAACTCAACAGAACCACCACTGGCTTCGACGAGCTGCGCCTAGGCACTCGTCAGGCACAGGAAAACGTCGTTCAGCTGGGCAATGCGCTTTCCTCGGGCGACTGGGGGAGCGGTGTACGAGCGGTTGCGCAGTTGGGTGCTGGTGCGGGCGAGGGTGCCGCAGGCTTGCTTGCGATCCTCGGGCCACTTGCGCTGGCCACCGCCGCTGTGGGTGGACTGGCGTACGCTTTCTACAAAGGCAGCGAGGAGCAGGACAGCTACAACAAATCGCTGATTCTTACCGGCAACTACGCCGGCGTCAGCGCTGGCCAGCTTGGCGACATGGCGCGTCAGGTTAGCGCCACAGTTGGCACCACCGGCCAAGCGGCTGAAGTTCTGGCGCTGCTGGCGGGCAATGGCAAGATTGCGGGAGAGAGTTTCACCGGAATCACCCAGGCTGCCGTGTCGATGCAGGAGGCGACTGGCAAGGCCGTAAGCGAGACGGTTGCTGAGTTTTCCAAGCTTGCCGACGATCCAGTCAAAGCATCTGCCGCGCTGAATGAGCAGTACCACTATCTGACTGCGTCGGTTTACTCGCAGATCACCGCGCTGGAAAAGCAGGGCGATCATGCCGGTGCTGTGAAGCTGGCTACCGAGTCGTTTGCTGACGCGATCAACGAGCGCACTCCGAAAATTCTGGAGAACCTGAGTTTCTGGGAGAAGGGCTACAACGCTGTAGCGCGTGCCGCTGATGGGCTGAAGAACATCGGGCGTAGCGATATTGGCGCCGATATCGAGCAGGCTCGTCGGGATCTATCCCGGGCTCAGTCCGGTGATGTCGGCCTATTTCAGAACAAGCAGGAGATGATCGATCTCTACCAGAATCGACTCAACATGCTTGAGGATCAGAAGGCTGCTGAAGCCGATATCGCCAAGTGGCAGGGAGAGCAGGCAAAGGCCCAAGGGGAAGCCATCTCGTCGATGGCGAAGGTGGACGCACTCACAAAGTCAGCTTGGACGAATGAACAGAAGCGCACCGAGGCGATCAAGGAGTACAAGCGACAGCTCGAAGATATCCGCAAGGTCGCGCCCAACGACCCTCGCCTGAATCAGGCCGCGATCGACAAGAACCTGGCGAACATCAACGACCAATTCAAGGATCCCAAGGCTGCCGGAACTCAGGTCGATTTGACCATCTTCAACAATGCCAAGAACAACCTGACAGCCATAAGCGAAGAGTACAAAAGCGCCCAGAAGGAGCTGGACGCCGCGCAGAAGGCTGGACTCATTTCTCAAGCCGACTATGCCCTGAAGCGCGAAGCGCTGATCGGCAATGAGCGCGACGAGGTGACAGCGGCCTACGAGGCTGAGATCGCCGCACTGGAAGCCGCCAAGGCGAAAAAAACCACCTCTGCTGCGCAAAGCATCCAACTAGACCAGAAGATTGCCGATGCGCGAGCGGGGATGGTCAAGGCGCAGAAAGAGGCGGACAGCCAGCTTGAGGTTCTGGCCACGAACGAGAGCGGTCGGCTTGCTCGACAAGAGCGGTCGATCACGACCTACGTTCAGGCACTGGCCCAGCAACAGAGGGCTCTGGAGTTGGCAGGACAGCGCGCCGTTCTCGGCGTCGGCCAGGGCGATCGTCAGAACGCTCTCAACAACGAGCTGAACAGCCAGCAAGACCGGTTCGCACAACAAGCGCTGGAACTCGCGAATCAGAAGTCAGATCCATCGCGGAATATGTCGGAGGAAGAGTTCTCCCGCAAGTCGCAGGCGCTCGCCGACGCGAACAAGGCGGCCACCGACCAAATCCGCCAGAACTACGCGGATGTGGAAAAGGCGCAGGGTGATTGGACCAAAGGCGCGACATCGGCCTGGGCCAACTACCTGGACTCGGCGAGCAACATTGCCGGCCAGACGAAAACCCTGTTCGGCAACGCCTTCAGCTCGATGGAGGATGCGGTCGTCAACTTCGCCATGACCGGGAAGCTATCGTTCGCCGACTTCACCAAGTCCATTCTGGCGGACATGGCGCGGATCGCGACCCGTCAGGCCAGTTCCGCGTTGCTGAGCAGCCTTGTCGGTGCTGCCACCAGTTACTTCACTGGCGGAGGCGGCGGTAACGGGCTGGCGGCTGGATCTGCTGGTGCAACGTCTTCGAATCTCGGCGCGTCCTCGGCTGGTTATTCCAGCAACTACTTCCCGCAGGCGCTCGGTGGTGCCTGGTCGTCGGGCGTGCAGATGTTCGCAAACGGCGGCGCCTTCACCAACAGTGTCGTCAGCACGCCGACCGCCTTCGGGATGGCCGGCGGCCGAGCGGGCGTAATGGGTGAGGCGGGGCCGGAGGCGATCATGCCGCTGACCCGCACTTCCAGCGGCAAGCTGGGTGTTCTTGCTGCCGGCGGTGGCTCCGGAACTGCAATCAGCATCAGCGCACCGGTCACGGTGGTGACGCAGGATCGAGGCTCAGAGGGGATGCAGATCGACCAGCAGGCTCTGTCGAGAAACCTGCAATCGCAAATGCAAGCCGTGGCCGAGAAAGCCGTCGCTGACTCTTGGCGCGCGGGCGGTACCAGCTTTCGAAATGCAAATGGGAGGGCATGATGGCCATCGAGAAATTCACCTGGCCAACCGAGCGCGGAGAAACACCCGATATCACTTATCGGGTGCGCACCTCGAAGTTTGGCAACGGCTACGCGCAGAACGTCGGCGACGGCCCGAACAACAAAGAGGACTCCTACCCGGTTACCTGCGTCGGCCAGAAAGCCAAGGTGCTTGAGATCATGGCGTTCCTCGACCGGCACGCCGGTGCGAAAGCGTTTCTCTGGACAACACCGCTCGGCGAACTCGGACTATTCACCTGCAAAAATCCCGCTCCCACACCTATGGGCGGCGGCGTCTTCAAACTCACCGCCACGTTCGAGCGGGCATTCCAACCATAAGGGGCAATCATGCCGCTGATCAGTGATATCCAGGTGCTTGAGCCTGGCAGCGAAGTGCTGCTCTTTGAATTGGACGGCACAGACTATGGCGCGGACGTTCTGCGTTTTCACGGGCACGCAATTCCGCACACGGCAGCCGAACTGATTGCCGCCGGCGACAATGCAGATCAGCTACCGGCGAAGGCAATCTACTGGCAGGGCAACGAGTACAGCGCTTGGCCGATGCAGATCGACGGTATTGAGGCAAATGGCGACGGCACGGCGGTGCGGCCGACGTTGTCGGTTGGCAACGTCAATGGGCGCATCACTGCGCTCTGTTTGGCGTTCGAGGATCTGCTCGAGTTCAAACTGACGATGCGGCACACGCTCGGCAGCTACCTCGATGCGGCGAACTTCCCGGCCGGCAATCCAACGGCAGACCCGACCCAAGAGACGATCGAGGTCTGGTACATCGACCAGAAAACGAACGAGGACGGGGAAAACGTCAGTTGGGAGCTGGCCAGCCCGGGCGACGTCGGCAACGAGTCGATTGGGCGGCAGGCCACGACGCTTTGCCACTGGTGCCTCACTGGTGGCTACCGCGGGCCGAACTGCGGCTACACCGGACCATACGTGACCAAGGACGGAATCGTTACCGATAACCCCGAGCTGGACGAGTGCGACGCCACTTTGGGCAAGGGCTGCATACCTCGCTTCGGCGAGGGTAACCCGCTGCCGTTCGGTGGCTTCCCTGCTGTTTCCTTGATAGCGCGGAGCTGACCATGCGTAAGCACATCTTGAACGCGATCCAGGCACACGCGGCGGCCGAGTACCCGAAAGAGTGCTGCGGCCTGTTGATAGCCATGGGCCGCAAACAGCAGTATTACTCGTGCCGCAACATCTCGACCGAGCCGAACGAAGAATTCCGGATCGACCCGGAGGAATACGCGGCAGCGGAGGACCTCGGCGAGGTGATCGGCGTGGTGCACTCGCATCCGGATGCCACCAGTCGCCCGTCACCGCGCGACCTGGCCATGTGCGAGGCGACGGCCATGCCGTGGCACATCCTCAGTTGGCCCGAGGGCGACCTGCGCACCGTGATTCCTTCCGGCGAGGTGCCGCTTCTCAAACGGCCATTCGTGCACGGCGCCTGGGACTGCTGGCAGGTCTGCGCGGATTGGTACAAGCGCGAGTGGGGGCTGGGGTTCGAAGCCTTCAAGCGCGCTGACGGCTGGTGGGAGAGCAAGGACAACACCAGCCTGTACGAAGCGAACTACGAGGCAGCCGGCTTCTACCGAGTCGATCAACCGCAGCGCGGCGACATGATCGTGATGGAAGTGGGGCGCACGGTTTACCCGAACCACGCCGGGATATTCCTCGGTACTGATCCGGCGTTGCCGGGAGAGGATGCTGCGACGTTCGGCCCCGGGCCTTTCCTGCTGCATCACCTGTACGGCAGGCCGTCAGAGGTCATTGTCTTCGGCGGGCCATGGCTGGACAGGACGCGCCTGATTCTCAGGCACAAAAATGCAAGATTGCTCAATAATGCGATTTGTCGCAGGAGGTAGGTATGGAAAATTCAGATTCGCTTGAAAAACGAGTTTCTCCTCTTGAAGAATGTGTGGAGCAGCAAACCGCTGACAACAGCAAAATGCAGCTCCACGCCGAGAAGCTTGCCGAATTTATCGCGGGGCTTTCGGCTGCTCATCACGAATGAGGCATGCTGATTTCGCGGTCTCGATTACTTTGTTGTAGGTCGCATAGCCGCCTTGTCCATCATCTTTATGAGTTGATCGCATCTCTTCGACCAACCTGACAAACAGCTCATGATCGAGCGAGTCGGTTTTCCTCACAGATGCAATTAACGCTGTCACGATTTGGCTGAGTGCAATTACTGTTTCGCTTCAAGCTGGGTTGCTCACATTGACCTCCAGGTCATTAACGCGCCGAAATTGGCGCAATCCCAGTCCTTGGGCTTGCAGGCAAAGGACTGGGGGAATTCAGCTTGTTTTAGTTCTCACGATCAGTTGCCAAAGGACTTCTACCGAAGAATCAGCGTGCTGATGCCTGTTTTGAGGGGGAAATGGCTGACCAGCATTCGACGTGATTTCGTCACCGCACCCTTGGCAACGATAGATTCCAGAAACCGGAACCGTGTCGCCGATCTCGTAGAGGGTGGTCCAGTGGGCGTGTCCGGGCGAGTTAGTTTCACTGATGTATCGACGCGTGGCTTGAGTTACGTATGCCATTGCGCTCTCCTTGAGCTTTGGAGGCATAAAGCTACTATGCCGCCACTGTTTCGAGCTACTGGGCTTTCGTCCACGCTGGATGGAAGGCCAGTGGAAACTTAAAGCTGTTTTCCGGATGCGGGGGATTGGACATGACACTCAAGCTTTTGTACGTCGCTCAAGATGAAGCGAAAAAGATCGCGGACCAACTGCTAGAAACTGATCCGGAGGCTTTTCCACGGGCGATGGACGGAAAAAGTTCGAGGAAACAAGAGTGCGTTTTGATTGAAAATAACGGGAATCCGATTGGATTCGCTAATGTGACGTCCGGGGACGGAGCTTGCGAGATTTACAGGTTTTTCATTGCGGCCGATGACCGGAATAGCGGATTCGGTAAGGCTGCTGCGAACCTGCTGATGGAGGATCTTCAGGCAAGAAAAATTTATCAGGGCTGCTATCTGGAGATCGCCGAAGACAAGATCGAGTTTTGGAATAAAGCGATTAATGATCTCGAGCTACTGAGTGATGATACCGGAATGCATTACAAAGAGTTTTGATGCCCAGCTCCACCGCACCGTTCTATTCTGGGCTTTTCCAGTGATACCTTTCCCGCTTTCCCACAGGAGTGACCTGCATGAAATTGATCGTAGGAGCGTTGGCGGTAGCGCTGTTGGCGGGTTGCTCTGATAGCGGACCAATAAAGGTTGGGCCTGACACCTACACGATTTCGACTCGGGTGCCTTTCGGCGGACCTGCCTCTGCGAAAGGCCAAGCCTTGAAGGAGGCGAACGTGTTTTGCGCCTCACAGGGGCGTGAAATACTCCTCGACCACATGCAGGCAAGTGAATGTGCGCTGCATGGTGGTTGCGGCGAAGCGGAGATCTATTTCTTCTGTTTGGCAGCCGGTGATCCTCAGTTGAAGCGGCAGAAGTACAGTCCTGATCCAACTCAGAAAATTGAGATCGACCAGCGTTGAATTTTGGATTTAGAGAATGTGTAGCCTGTCTCGCTTAAACGAACTATTTTTCGAGAACAATTGCGTTGCTGCGATCAAGCTCGAAATGGTGGATTTCAAGTACAGCCTCAGCTTGACTATGTCCTCATCGGAAGACCCAGAAACAGAGGGTGTGACGGCTGTTTTTCATGATGTCAGCTCACTGAATCTAAGCGGCTTCGGCGGCGGACTAACCCAATTCATGGACCTCGTCGTGACTCGCTTCGACCGCGGTCTGGATAGAATCCGTTACGAGCTAAGGGATATTGAGGACGAAAAAATTTCGTTCTATTTCTTCGCCTTCAGCGTGCGAGACCATAAGGAGTAAATATGCGGATTTTGATAGGGGCGCTGGCGGTAGCGCTGTTGGCGGGGTGTGCGACTTCGCCAGTTCCGTCCAGTGAAGCCGACCCGGTCCCATCGTCCCGATTGTTTGCGTTTCAAACCCCGGCGCATGGTGATTCGGTACTCATTGTCACCCGGGATACTGGCTTTGTTGGCAGCGGCTGCAATACGACGGTAAGCATCGACGGTCGCCGGGCAGCAGAAATCGCCTCAGGCGAGACCGCGAAATTCCGCGTTGCTCCAGGTGAGCACATTTTATCTGCTTCATCCTGCGGAAGCGGCCTGAAAGAAAGGGAAGCGAACATCAAAGCAGGAATCACCAAGAAATTCAGGATATCCATAGACTCAGCAATGAGCATGGACTTATCACCCACCATGCAATGACAGAAGCCGCCTTCGGGCGGTTTTTTATGTCCGGAGAAAAAGCCTTGGCAGCCACGCTCAGTAATAACCCAGCCATGACCACCATTCTTCTTTCTGGCCCGCTCATCAAGCTGTTCGGCCGTGTTCACTATCGTGAGCTTGGCAGCAGATCCGTGGGCGAGGCCTTCAAGGCGCTCAAGTGCACACTGGAAGGATTTGAGGCGGCGATCAAGGACCTTGAACGAAAGGGGATGCGTTTCGCGATTTTCAGGAATAGGAAAAACGTAGCTGAAAAAGATTTCGGCCTCGGTGGAACCCAAGAGATTCGCATCGTCCCGGTCATTTCTGGCAGCAAGCGGGCAGGCCTTCTTCAAACAATTATTGGTGCGGTTCTGGTAGTTGCCGGCTCGTACTTTGGCCAGCCCTGGGCCGTGCAATTGGGCGCTGGACTGGTAGCTGGTGGCGTCATTCAGATGCTCAGCCCTCAAGCCAAGGGTTTGAAGCAGAGCGCCTCCCCCGAAAACGCCCCGTCCTATGCCTTCGGCAGCGCCAAGAACACCACGGCCAGCGGAAACCCGGTACCGATCTGCATCGGCGAACGCCGGTGGGGCGGGATGATCATCTCGGCCTCGATCCTGGCCGAGGACAAAGCATGACCAACCATTCGACTTACCAGATCACCGTTCGCGAGCTGTATCGGATCGAGAATGGGGCTGTTTGCGGCGACGAAGCGATCGTCGCCATTACATCTCAGGGACAGGAGATCGACCGCCTTCGGTTCGCTGGGAAATGCTGCTCGGCAGACGGCTTCTCGCGCAACTACTGGGGCAAGGCCGGGCTAACCGCCTCGCTGATTTCTGGTAACTGCAAGATCGAATTCAGCGTGCAACAGCCTGGCGCTATGGCTGAATTCCGCCCATGAAGTTGTCGGTGCCAAGTTCGTGAGAGCCGTACTCCACCTGATATCCAGTTCCGCGATTCGCGGCTTCAGACTCAGCAGCGTCCTTCGATGCGTAAATGTCGATGAACTTCCAAGGCGCTGATTGAATAACGCCCCAGCCAAGCACCCAGCCAGAGTTGTCGGGATCTTTCGGCAAATTCTTCGCAAGACTTCTGATTGACATGACCGCTCCTTGGTTGTGAGAGGTCAGGAAATTACTACTCCACAGCGCGTGGTCGCTACTGGCATTTCATCCACGCTGTATGGACACCCACACCGCCCATGAGGCGGTTTTTTTATGCCTGGAGGAAAGTATGGGCGCAGCGCAACAGATCGAGATCTACGGCGAGAAGGGCGGCAGCAGCAAGCCGAAGTCGCCGGTCGAAGCCAGCGACAGCCTGCGCTCGACCAACCTGGCGAAACTGCTGATCGCCGTGGGCGAGGGTGAGTTCGACAGCATCCCGACCGATTACGACATTTACCTGGACAACACGCCGATCCGCGATGCCAGCGGCAACTACAACTTCCCGAACGTGAAGTGGGACTGGCGCCCGGGCTCAGTGGATCAGACCTACATCCCGGGCATCCCGTCCGTGGAAAACGAGACCTCGCTGAACATTGAGCTGCGCAGCGATTCGCCGTGGGTGCGCTCGATCACCAACACCCAGCTTTCCGCCGTGCGCATGCGTTTGGCGTGGCCGGCGCTGCAACGGTCCGATGACCAGGGCAACGTCGGCGGCTACCGGATCGAGTACGCCATCGACGTGGCCACGGATGGCGGCGCCTATCAGCAGGTGCTGGTGGACGCCGTCGACGGCAAGACCACCACGCGATACGAGCGATCGCGCCGCATCGATCTGCCGACCGCCACCACGGGCTGGCAGATCCGCGTGCGCCGCCTGACGCCGAACCAGAACAGCAACAAGGTCGCCGACACCATGCTGGTGGCCGGCTACACCGAAGTGATCGACGCCAAGCTGCGCTATCCGAACACCGCGCTGCTCTATATCGAGTTCGACGCCGAGCAGTTCACCAACATTCCGGCGGTGACCGTGAAGTGCAAGGCACGGCGCTGGATGGTGCCGAGCAACTACGACCCGATTCAGCGCACCTACACCGGGACGTGGGACGGCTCGATGAAGTCGGCCTGGACCAATAACCCGGCGTGGATCACCTACGGCATCTGCACTGAAGACCGTTTCGGCCTGGGCAAGCGCATCAAGCCTTTCATGGTCGATAAGTGGGAGCTGTACCGCATTGCCCAGTATTGCGACCAACTGGTGCCGAACGGCCTCAGCGGTCAGGAGCCGCGTTTCCTCTGCGACATGAACCTGCAGGGCAAGGCTGACGCCTGGTCGCTGCTGCGCGATATCTCGGCGATTTATCGGGGCATGACGTATTGGGCGTAAGGCCAACTGGTGATGCAGGCGGACATGCCGCGTGCGCAGGACTTCGACTACGTCTTCACCCGGGCCAACGTCATCGACGGCAAGTTTTCGTATGGCAGCGCCTCGGCGAAAACCCGGTACACCCGGGCACTGGTCAGCTACGACAACCCGGCGAACAACTACGACACCGACGTCATACCGTTCGCGGATCTGGATCTGCAGCGCCGTTACGGCGACCGGCCCACCGAGCTGAGCGCCATCGGCTGCACCCGCGCCTCCGAGGCCCAGCGCCGCGGCAAATGGGCGATCTTGAGTAACAACCAAGACCGCACCGTGTCGTTCAAGACCGGCATGGAGGGCGTGATTCCGCTGCCGGGCCACATCATTCCTGTGGCGGACTCACTCCTTGCGGGCCGGGAGGTCGGCGGCCGGATCTCGTCAGCGGCTGGCCGCGTGGTGACGCTCGATCGCGATACCCAGGCCAAGGCGGGTGATCGATTGATCATCAACCTGCCGGGCGGCCGCGCCGAAGGGCGCACCGTACAAAGCGTCAACGGCCGCGCCGTTACGGTGACTGTCGCCTACAGCGAGCCACCGGTCGCGCAACTGCAATGGGCGCTCGATGCTGACGACCTGGCAATTCCGCTATACCGCGTTCTGCGCACCAAGCGCACCACCGAGGGCGACTTCGAGATCAGCGCGCTGCAGTTCGAGCCGAGCAAGTTTGCCTACATCGACACCGGTGCGCGCCTGGAAGAGCGGCCGATCAGCGTGATTCCGATCACCGTTGTTCCGGCGCCGCAGAGCGTTTCGCTGACGTCGACGTCTTCGGTGGTGCAGGGCCTTTCCGTGGCCACGATGACCATCAGTTGGCCTGCCGTGGATGGAGCGGTCGGCTACGACGTCGAATGGCGCAAGGACAGCGGCAACTGGATCAAGCTGCAGCGCACCGGCATGACCAACGTGGACGTGGTCGGCATCTACGCCGGTGCTTACGTGGCACGGGTCCGCGCGGTGAGTGCGTTCGACATCTCGTCGCAATGGCGCAACTCGATCTTGACCAACCTCAAAGGCAAGGAAGGCTTGCCGCCGGCACTGAGCTATTTGACGGCCACGCCGCTGCTGTTCGGCATCTACCTGAAGTGGGGTTTCCCTGCTGGCGCCGAGGATAGCCAGCGTACTGAAATCTGGTATGGGCCCACTACCAGCTTGGACGCCGCTACCAAGTTGACTGACCTCGCGTACCCGCAGAGCGATTTCTCAATGCTCGGTCTGCGCGCCGGCGTGACGCTCTATTTTTGGGGGCGGATCGTCGACAGGATCGGCAACATCGGGCCGTGGTACCCGATCGGGATGGGTGTGCAGGGGCAGTCGAGCGCGGACGCGGCGGCGATTCTGGAGATGATCGCCGGCGAGATCGGCCGCACGGAGCTTGGGCAGGATATTCTCGACGAAATCGACAAGATCCCGGGGTTGCAGGCGCAGATTGACGCACTGGATGCGCTCAAAGGCTACGACCCGCAGGAGACCTACGAGGAGTACGACCTGGTCGTGGTGGGTAAGCGGATCTTTCAGGCGACCGGACCGGTGCCGGTCGATAAGCCGCCGCCCAACCCGGCCTACTGGCTCGATGTCGGCCAAACCGTGCAGACAGCCAACGGGCTTGCTCAGCAGGTTGCCACCAACACCGCCGAGATCACTGAGCTCGACGGCGTGGTCACGGCGCAGGCGACGGCGTTTCAGGCACTGCGCGCGGCTTCGCGAGATGACAATGGCGAGGGCGAACTGGCGGATGCCCTAAAAGGCTGGTCCAGCACTGCTGCGATTGCCACGGAAGAGAAGGTCAGAGCCTCGGAAAACGAAGCGATGGCACGGCGCGTGACTACCTTCGACGCCAAAATCGGAGAGAACGCGGCGAACATCACCGAGCTTGAAGAGGTGGTGGCCACGAACGAATCAGCGACCGCGACGAAGATCGATCAGCTGAATGTTTCCGTCGGACAAAACTCGGCGGCCATCCAGCAGACGGCCACAGCCTACGCGGACACGGCCGGCAAGCTGAGCACAATGTGGTCTGTGAAGATGCAGGTCACAGCGAATGGGCAGTACGTTGCGGCCGGAATTGGCCTGGGCATTGAGAACACCGGCGCCGGCTTGCAAAGCCAGTTCCTGGTCAGTGCTGACCGGTTCGCCATCGTCAACACCATCGCCGGAGGTGCGATCTCGGTTCCGTTCGCGGTTCAGGGCGGCCAGGTGTTCATGAACTCGGCGTTCATTCAAGACGGCAGCATCACGATGCTGAAGATCGGCCAATACCTTCAATCTGACAACTATATCCCTGGAACACTTGGCTGGAGGCTGGATAAAGCCGGCAACCTTGAGTTCAATGGTCCAGCGCCTGGGGGAGGTCGTTTAACGATGACCAACCGAGCAATCAAGGTTTTCGACCAAAACGGGGTGAAGCGCGTGCAACTTGGAGACCTCGACGCATGACTTATGGAGCGAGAGTCTGGGACGAGAACGGCAATCTGGGGATGGACACCAACAGCTTCACGTACCAGGTGTTGTGGCAGGGCGTGATTGATTTCAGCGGTACTACGCCCAGCTACACGCTCAACATCCCGGGATTCAATCCAACCAACTGCGTTTTCATGATCATCCCGACGAGGGCGCAGGATGTGCAGTCATCTGAAACAGATGGCTCTGGTAATGCAAAGTCTTATCCGTATGTGACGACGGCGGTGGGACAAGTGGTTGTTCGTCCCAAGAACCCTTCGGCCAGCGCCTCAACAATTCAATCAAGAATCGTCGCCAAAGGCTACGCAATCAGGTACGGGACATGAGGTATGGCTTTCAGAGCATCAATGACAACTCGTTTGTTCAAATCGATTCGGAGGCGCCGAGGCTCTGCGTTCTTACCAAAGGTACCTATTCCGGCGTTGCAACTGCATCAGGAACGTTTGCCCGAGCAGTGACCAGCCAAGACCCGCCAATGGTGTTCATTCGTCCTGATCAGGGCGGCGCGATTCAGGTTCCAATTTCTGTGTGGTTCACCGGCGGTCCGGGTAACTGGACTGGTTTTGCCATGAACGCATCAAAAGTCAACGAAACCCTGAGCGGTCAGTATTTCGTGGCGGCATGGGCTTCGATGGGAACCGCGGCGTACGGGATGCGACTTTGGGATGGTGCTGGCGCACTCGTTTACGACAGCGGTGCGCCGGCGGTTGTCGTCACTTTCGCTGCTGGCAACTGGACTTATCTCGGAACTGAGCAGCTCAGCGTTGGGCGCCGGTACTTATGGGGTATCAGCAAAAGCCTCGGGGTAGGTGAGTACGTGTCCCTCAATCCTTTCACGATGAACTGCCACAACGACGGTTCTGGTGGTGGCTGCGCTCTCGGGGTCGATTACGCAAACGGTCGAATCATGATGTACAGCCTCGCCTTTACAGCCTGGACCGATCAGGGCCACCGGCCATTCCTCTGCGCCAAATTGCTGGCCTGACCCTAATACTTTTCTGGAGATAATCGATGCCCTGGTACAAAACCGGGACGGTTTCTGTCGTCCAAAATTCCAATGCAGTGCTCGGCATAGGTACTGCGTTCATTGCAGGCTGCCGCGTGGGTGATGCGTTTCGCGGCCCAGATGCCGGATGGTACGAGATTATCGGAATCGGCAGCGATACGACGATTTCCATCTCGCCGAACTATCAAGGTACGACCAGCACATCAGGTACTTACGCGCTGGCGCCAATGCAAGGCTACGTGAAGGACTCGGCTGATGCGCTTCGGGCGCTGGTCAACCAATTCGGTGGGGTGATCGCCGTGCTTGGCAATACCCCGACGACCGTCGGTGTTCGAAGTGCGCTCAATCTGACCAATACGGACGGCTTGCCAGAGGGACCGACGAACAAATACATGTCCGCTAACGGGGTGCGAAGCATCACTCTGACTGGATTGGATGTTGTAACGCAGGGTGCGGTCGCTTCGACCGACACCATTCTGTCGGCGATCGGCAAACTCCAGGCTACGAAGGCGGCCAAGGGCGTAAATGCGGACATCACGCAGATCACGGGGCTGACGACCGCGCTCAGCATCGCGCAGGGCGGTACCGGCGCGACGACCGCGCCGTTGGCTCGCGCTGCGCTTGGGCTGACGATCCTCGGCACGGTCAGTCAGTCCGGCGGAGTGCCCACGGGCGCGCTAATGGAGTACGGAAGCACCGCGACGGGACAATTCTGGAAGTTTGCGAGCGGGCTGATGATCTGTACGCAGGCCGAATCGAAATCGCTCAGCTTAAGCAATCCTTATGGCGGTTCCTATTTTGATTCGGCGAGCTGGACCTACCCGGCGGCCTTTGTTGCCGGGTCGTCGCCTTCAACGTACCTGACTGCGCTTTTGTCCTCCCGTATTACTGATACAGCCTCAACAGGGACAACCAGCAATTCGGGCGCCACACTTTTTGTGCTCGATCGCAGTGGTCCGGCTGCAGGCGCTTATGCACTTAAGTGGCTCGCCGTAGGGAGGTGGTTTTGATGAATATTGTTCTGGTCCCCCAGCGCCGTGACGACACGTTGGTGATCATTAAATCAGGTGAAACGCTCATTCTGAACGGGGAAGTATTCGATTTTTCCCTCATGGGTAATGGTGACACCCTGCCACAGGCCGCTATTCACTCAGACTGGTTTGCCAGCGACATCACCCGAATCGACGGCGAGTTGGAAATCACGCTGATTTTGCCGCTCCCCATCAACTACAGCCCAGAGCAGGCGTTTCCAGCACCTCTGGAAAACGTGCCGGATGGTCGAGTTGCGTTTCCGCAACCCTTGCCGGTCCCGGCGATTGTCGACGCGACCACAGATCGGCAGGAGGTGGCTGATGAGTAATATCGAATGGTCGATGCTGGTCACGAAGGAAATGAAGGACGCCGCCGCGGCCAAGGCGCTTTTCGAACAAAAAGCTCAGGTCGAAGATGCATGGCGAGCCCGGGAACTGGAAAACGTTGCGCGCCAACTGGAGGCCATCGAGGAAGACGAGGCCGAAGAAACCCCGCCTGATCTTTTGCCCGGAACACGCAAGCAATGGCTGAAGTATCGAGGCCAGGTCAGCAACTGGAAAGCCGGCGCTGATCGCTTTCCTGAGCAGGCAGATCGCCCCGTCCGCCCCGAATGAACGAATCATCAAATAAGCCCGCCATCGAGCGGGTATTTTTTGCCTGGAGAAAAGTGATGCCTGTAACCGAAAAAGACCGCGACATCCTCGCCCGCACACTGTGGGGCGAAGCCCGCGGCGAGGGAACAGCTGGCCAGATCGCCGTGGCCCGGACGATTCGCAACCGTGTTTTCGATGGAAAAACCAATTCGTGGTGGGGCGAGGGCTACGCCGGCGAGTGCCAGAAGCCGTACCAGTTCAGCTGCTGGAACAAGACCGACTCGAACTATCAGTTCCTGATCGGCGTGAAGCAGATCCCGTTCCGTGAGCTGGCGCAGTGCGGATTGCTGCTGACCAGGTAATCGACGGTAAGGTGCCTGATCCCACGGGCGGAGCCACGCACCTGAATGCAGGGGGGCAAACTGTTTGGGCGTCTGCTCTCGTGTCACAGATGAGGGATTGGGGGCTTTGGCCGTAACGATTTCCGGGCGACGCCTGACCCAAATCTCTGTAACATTGCGGGCTGACCTATCTCTGGGAAGAGAAAATTAAGCCGTGAAACGATTTTTCCTGTTACTCCTCGCATTGGCCTCAGTTCCCGCATTTGCGGATATACAGCACACCAGATGCATTATCGCTGGCGATTCAATTCAAACTTACGTGTATGCGAAGGGGCGTCCAGGTGACGCTAGCAAGCTTACAGCGAGCCTCATCCCTACAATGACCAACGTTTCTATAGCCAACATGTCGGGCGGTGGACAGCGCATGGCGAGCGGCGGCGCACCAGGGTGGGGGCTTGCTCAAAATCTTCAAGCCCTTTGGTACGTGACTGGAAGTAAGCAACCGGACTGCATGATTATTACTCTCGGAACTAATGACTGGGGAAGCCCTGAAATTGGCCTGAAAGAATACGCGGACGCTTACAAAAAAGTCATCGATTACAGTAAAGAAAAAGGCGTGACAGTGGTCTGCGTTCTTCCAACTTGGAACAAGGAAGAGAAGGTCCTGAAGCCGCACGCGGATGGCGAGTGGACGATTCAGCAGTTTCGAGATGAAGCTGCAAAAGTCTGTGGTGATGAAGGTCTGAAAATCTTCGACCCTACGAAAATTGGACTCAAGCCATCGGATTTTCCTGATGGGCTACATATGGGTGCCCACGGCCACCAAATCTTCGCTAAAGCGTTTGTAAAGCAAATGCAGGAATGGAAAATATTCCCAACCAAAGCATAAATTTGTCTATTGAAGAGCCCGCCTTATTGGCGGGCTTTTTTATGCCTGGAGAAAGCCATGCCCATCACTCAGCAGCAGTTGCTGCAGATCCTCCCGAACGCCGGCGCCAAAGCCGGCGTTATGACCAGATACACCTAAATGCATCTGGCCATGAGGTTATGACGAATTGGTTGATTACACGAATGCAGGCTCACGGGTATTGGCTTTAGATACCAGATATTTTTTGGATTTCTCGATGCCTCGCTTCCTGAGCGGAGTCTCTACGAATCGGTAGTTCAGCTCGGCAAACACAGCGATCAAGACAATAGCGGTCACACAAAATCGGATGTTGTAGTGGGAGTCGAACTCGAATCCTACACCCTCAATCCTTGACCAAATCTCTCGGGTCAGCCAGAAGGAAGGATTGTGAACTAGGTAGATTGCAAACGACCTCGCACCGATATAGGCAAGGACGCTTCTGGTTTTTCCTTCAGGAAAAAGGTAACCGCCCTGATACGAACCCAGCCAGACAGTCACAGTACAAAGCAAAGTGACCATGGTGAAAACAAAAGGTATAACGCCACCATTGGATGGCGTTATTAGGATTGCAGCTACTAAAGCGAGGGCGGTGAAGTATTTTATTGCACTATTAGCCAGGAATTTAGGCTCTATAAGCGTATAAGCTTTGGTGTTTTTGAAGATTGCCAAACATACACCTAGCAAAATTCCATCCATGCGGGTGTAGAGTACGTGCAAGAAACTGGAAGAGTTGAAATACATAAATCCGGTTCCGATCAACACGGCAGCCCCAAGCCACATGATCCACCGAAGCTTCAGGAAGAACAGGAAGGGGAACAAGAAATAGAACTGCTCCTCAAGCGAAATGCTCCAATAGATACCATTGCTTCCGCAGAGTTTATTGCCCAGGGTGCTGGCGTAACAGCTCGCAAAGTGAATGTTCGATACAAACATTGCAACTGACAGGCCATCGAATATGTTGGCTTTTAGTGTTCCGAATATACCTGACTGATTAAATGTTACTGACAATACGCTCACAATGAAAAGCCAGAGCATTGCAGATGGGAATATCCTGTAAGCCCTGCGTATGTAAAAAGAAACCATTTCTTTCACGAACGTTGATTTGTCCTCTAGCCTTGCTGCTGAGTGAAAAGTTTTATAAAAAGCGTTAGCAATTACGAATCCAGAGATACAGAAGAATATATCGACACCGGCCCATAGCCCATATGACCAATTGCCGATTTGAGGATACCAAAATAGCAGATTTCCTAAATGACCCATGACTGGCAGGAAGACGGCAATTGCTCTTAATGCTTCTATTTCATAATTTTTTTGGTGCTTGATGACAGACATCGGGGGAGTCCCTTCATTTTTTTCGCGAGAGTTTACACGAGTAGTGAATTATTTCTGAGTAATTCAATGAGGTGCGCGCGCCGTGTGAACGCGGAATACAAGCCCGCCGTCGAGCGGGATTTTTTTGCCTGGAGAAAACAGATGACCGCAACTGAAAAAGATCGCGACGTGCTTGCCCGAACAATCTGGGGTGAGGCGCGCGGCGAAAGCCTTGCTGGAAAAATTGCTGTGGCATGGACCGTTCGCAACCGGGTGAACGATGGCAACACCAGTTCGTGGTGGGGGCAGGGCTACGCCGGCGTGTGCCAGAAGCCGTACCAGTTCAGCTGCTGGAACAAGGGTGACCCGAACTATCCATTCCTGAGTGGCGCGCGGGAGATCCCGTTCCGTGAGCTGGCGCAGTGCCGGATTGCTGCTGACCAGGTAATCGACGGTAAGGTGCCTGATCCCACGGGCGGAGCCACGCACTACTACGCGCGCAGCATGAAGGCGGCGCCGGGGTGGGCGGCGAAGGCGAAGCAGACGCTGCAGCTTGGTGGCCACGTCTTCTTCAAGGATGTGCCGTAATGGTCGTTCCGTGGCGAGAGATCGGTGCGGCCGCGCTGTTGCTGCTCGGCGCCGGCAGCGCCTGGCAGTTCCAAGACTGGCGCTACGGCCGACAGCTCGCTGAGCAGGCCAGACTGCACGGGGAGACATTGAACCAACTTGCCACGGCCGGCGCCGATGCGCAGAAGGCCGAGCAGGACAAGCGGCTGGCGCTCGAACAGCGGCTGACGGCCAGTGACAAAACCCACTCCGAGAAAATGACCAATGCTCAAAAAGACCAGGCTCTGCTTCGCGATCGCCTTGCCACTTCTGATCTGCGGCTGTCAGTCCTCATCGATGCGGGTGCAGCCGGTGGCTGTTCAGTGCCTGCCACCCCCGGCGCCGGCGGCGTGGATCATGCAGCCGTACGCGCCCAACTTGACCCGGCGCATGCTCAACGAATTATCGCCATCACCGAAACCGGCGACCGGGGGCTGATCGCGCTGCAGGCATGCCAGGCGTATATCCGAGAGCTCACTCGCTGACTGGGCGGATCAGGTCGGAGCCCTGATTTCGGACATTCCCCACCGCGCGGTCGACTTTGAACCATTCGAACACTTCGGTCGGCTCCCCCTGATGAAGAACCATCTGCTCCGCACGCTCTTTCTGCGTTGCCGGGTCCAGCCATTCACGGGCGAGCTCTGGTGACAGTACGACCGGACGCCGGTCGTGGATGTCCACCATGCCGCCGGCGCTGTCGGCGGTGATGATCACGAACCCATCGTGCTCGCCCGGCCCGTGCTCGTCGTTCGGGTATTGGCCAATGGCGGCGCACAGGATCGGCGACTGGTCCCGGTGCCTGATCAGGTACGGCTGCTTCTTCGGCCCGCCTTCGTCGACCCACTCGAACCAGTTATTGATCGCGATGATCGCCCGGTGCGGCCAGATTGCGCGGAAGAACGGGCCGTGGGCGACTTTCTCAACGCGTGCATTAATTGGCGCGGCACGATCCTTTGCCCAGTGTGGGCGCCATCCCCACCGAACCATGTCGGCGTGCAGGAACTGGCCTTCTTGGTGAAAGAGGGCCAGTTGCGCGGTTGGCGCGGCGTTGTACCGCTCGAAAGGCTGCTTCCCGGTCGAGTTGACCAGGGCGTTCGGCATGCTCAGCGCCGCCACGAAGTCGTGAATGCCGCTGTACTGGGAGAGTCGTCCGCACATTGCCAGATCCTCGCATGAGCCTTCAGCGTAGACCCGCTGGCGCTGGCTTCGTCACAAAACCTTTTCCGGCGCAGGTTGGGCAGTCATCACGCGCATCAAAGCGATCGGCGCAGGTGGGGCACATACAGAAAATCGCTGACTCGATGTGAGGGCGAACCCTTTCAAAGGCGTGTAGGTTGCGCTCTTCCTGGGCTACTTGAGCCGCATCAACCAGAGCGCGGTAAGCGTCTGGATCATCCATTGGCTTGTAATCAATCCCGCGAACGACCCGTTCGGTTTCAACCAGCCGGTACCGGCGCCCATTCAGTTCCAGAATCAGGCCCGAGATTGTCCCAATCTTTCGGGAAAGCCCCAGAGTCAGCCGCACCCCGTCCGCGCCAGAGTAAACCTTGCCGTCGTAGGGAAAGGAGGCGCCCCGTGGTTCGTCGCTTTCGAAATTGAAGATCGACCGGCTGATATTGCCAAGCAACTTTCCGGTGTCGACCTGCACGACATCATAGGTCGACGCTCCGCGATACTGGCCTGGCGAGTTTTGCAGCTCCTCCACGGCGTGCCAGTAGGCGGCGTCTGCCATCTCGTTTAAGTCGAACCGCTCAAGCTGGTCGATCAGTCCTTCTGCATACAGTGCCGCCGCGATCTGATGAAGGGTTTCACGATGCGCCTCGGGGTTTTGCATGCGAAAGTCCTGGTCGTCGAGAGTTGCGCGCCATCGCTGGAGCCGGAGGGATTTGGCTTGGTCGAAATTCATGGAAGGAGATTCGCTGTACAAATGCTGTATGCATGTACAGTAATTGAGACGAGGCAGGTGGGCGAGGTCAGCTCGACGAACTGCATGTCAGTCGTCGATTCGAACTGAATACTGAGCGGTAAGACGGGGGGATTGCATGTTCCCGGTCTTCCGAGGCCACTCCATGCGCACTAGGAAATTTCCTACAAGATGACGGGAAGCAAGCTACAGGCCTAACAAGGTTTTCCACCGAAAATCTCACCCCCGTACTGGCGTTCGCACCAGTAATTACTGAACTCGCAGTCTGATGGTCATGGTTCGATCAGGCTCATTCACTAGGGCCTGAGAAATGAAAATTGGATCACGATTACTGAGCTATGTGTGCTTGTCAGCCCTGACGCTGGCTTCGGCGCCTGCGCTAGCCATTTGCACCTGGGTTTCGGGTAACAACGCCCCCAAGCAATTGACACTTGCCGCCGGTACAGTGTTTGCACCGCGGGACGTTCCGATCGGTACGACACTGAATACCACATCGACGATGCTTCAACTTAACTTTGGCGATACGCTGAGCTGCTATGGTTCTGCCACATACAACACGACCCTTATCGGCCCCCTCGCTCTAAATGTGCCCGTCGATGTGTTGAGTGTTCCAAGCAATGCGCTGCTACAAACCAACGTGCCCGGAATTGGTTTGGCAATTTATATGACAGGCTTTGCATCAGCTTGGCAGCCACCGGTAGGCAACCCGTCCCGTTTCATTCCCTTCAACATGAGTCGCACAGCACCGTCAACGGCGACCATGTCCCAGGCCATGATGCGTTACGCGCTGATCAAGACCGGTGAGATCGCCCCGGGCACACACAGTATTAGCCAGCTGGTGGCCACTGGATCATCTGACATGGGGCATATGTTCGATTTAAACTTCACTGCCACTGTGACATTAGCCGGTTGCTCGATGCCCGCAGCCCCAGGCAACCAGATTGATGTGCCTATGGGGAATTGGGAAAAACGAGTGTTTAACGGCAAAAACTCCACCACAGATGCGCAGCCTTTCGCTATCACCCTCAATTCCTGCATCGCGGGTAGCAATTACCCGAAAAATGGGGCTAACGCTTATTTTTCGGGCAACTTCGCCAACATTCAGATTGACGGCAACAGGACCTCAACAATTATTGACGCGGACAACGGCATACTGAGTCTAACGAGTGATTCCACCGCCAAAGGCGTGGCAATTCAGATATTGCAGGACGGTGGCACCCCGATGAATCTCGGGAGACCGGTGCAACTCAATCGTGTTCTCAACGGAACCACTACGGTTCCTCTTAAAGCGCGTTATATCCAGACGGGAGATGGTCCCACTCCAGTGCCGGGGAGTGCTAACGGTGCTGCCAGTTTTTCTGTGACATACCGCTGATACCATCTCGGTCGCTGACACTTTCACAATGACAGGGGTGCTTTCGATAGCGGTCACTCGGGCGCCATCAAAACGGCCAAGGTCATCTTGATGAACTCCTCGTTTTTGTCGATCGTCCAGAGTGCTCCGCGCACGTTCTCGGCGACATCTGCCGATCCGCGCTGCTCGACCCAGTTGGACAGCTCTATGATGGCAGCCTCGAGGGCGAGCTGGTTTTCGTTGATCTTGAATAGCAGGGAAGGGAGCAAGTCGGAGTTAGGCATTTTGGTTTCCTTGGTAGCCAGGGAATGAGCGTAGCACCGTGTTACATGAAGGGTTTTTAACGATTGGCAGGACGCCGGAGAGGGGAAAGTTTTGTAACGCGTTGCAAAAAGTTTTGTAACGCCTTGGAAAAGTCCACTAAAAGCTCAACCCTCAGAAACGAAAAAGCCCTGAATAATCAGGGCTTTGTCGTATCAAATATGGCGGAGGCGATGGGATTCGAACTCATGGACCTGTTACAGTCGACGGTTTTCAAGACCGTTGCCTTAAACCACTCGGCCACACCTCCGTTGCGTTGCGGGCGCCATAATACCTGAATGAAACACACTGTCAAACTCTGTGCATGGCTTGTTACAGAGCGTCTGTTATGATCTTTGCGACTGAACGTTTCAAACCAACAGGAGTGTCGCCATGCGCGAACAGGATTACGCAGTTCACAACAGCGTGCAGGCTGAGCAGCTAGAGGTTAGCCGCGTCCTGCGCAACACTTACGGCTTACTGGCGCTCACCCTCGCATTCAGCGGTGTGATGGCTTTCGTGGCCCAGCAGATGCGCGTCGGCTACCCGAATATTTTCGTGGTGCTGATCGGCTTTTACGGGCTGTTCTTCCTTACCAACAAACTCCGTGATTCCGCTTGGGGCCTGGTGTCTGCATTTGCGCTGACCGGTTTCATGGGTTTCCTGCTTGGCCCGATCCTCAACCGTTACCTGGGCATGCAGGGCGGCGCTGAAGTGGTCAGCTCGGCATTTGCGATGACTGCGCTGGTGTTTGGTGGTCTGTCGGCCTACGTGCTGATCACCCGCAAGGACATGAGCTTCCTCGGTGGTTTCATCACCGCCGGTTTCTTCGTGTTGCTGGGTGCAACACTGGCGGGCATGTTCTTCCAGATCAGCGGTTTGCAACTGGCGATCAGCGCCGGTTTCGTGCTGTTCTCGTCGGTCTGCATTCTGTTCCAGACCAGCGCGATCATCCACGGTGGCGAGCGCAACTACATCATGGCGACCATCAGCCTGTATGTATCGATCTACAACCTGTTCATCAGCTTGTTGCAGATCTTCGGCATCATGAGCCGCGACGACTGATTGCTGTTGTGAAATAACGAAAAACCCGCTTCGGCGGGTTTTTTGTTGTCTGCGAAAATACAAGCGCGATCAGTTGATCACAATGCTGCCGTCCGCCTGCTGCTTGTAGAGGGTGTAGGGCAACAACAGGGTGTCGAGTACGCCGGATGCGGCGGCATCGATCAGCACGCCGGGGTTGGCGTTCTTGTAGTCGAACGCATCAACGCCATCCTTCAGTTCGGCATGCATCAGGCAGAAGTCGTAGGTCACGCCGCTGTAGATCCGCGGTACCGCACCGCAGTAGGTTTTCTCGTTCCTGAGACGCTCAGCGGTCTTCTGGTCACTGCTCACAACGGTCTGCACCGTGCCGCACCCGCTGAGCACCAATGCCATCAGCATCACTGCCTGAATATTCATCGCCGCCAATCCTTCGCCGGAAAAACCTCAATCTACGCCGAATACGCGCAAAACGCACTCATGCCATCGGCGGCAATCGACGTTTGACCGGGGTTTTCTTGACGATCGCGGTGTTGGTTTCAGCCAGTGTATTGAGCCGGTCGAGCAGGGTGTCCAGTTGCTCCATCGAGCGCACGTGCAGGCGCGCGATAAAACAATCTTCGCCGGTGACCTTGTCGCACTCGGTGAACTCCGGGATCGACAGGATCTGCCGTTCCACTTCCTGCAATTGCCCCGGCAGCGGTCGCACCCGGACGATCGCCTGCAGTTGATAACCGAAGCATTTGGGATCGATTTCGACCGTATAGCCCTTGAGCACGCCACGCTCTTCCAGCCGGCGTAACCGCTCGGCCACGCTGGGCGACGACAGGCCGCTGATCTGCGCCAACGCCTTGAGCGAGCGGCGCGAGTCTTCCATCAGGGCGCTGATGAGGATCTGGTCGATATCGTCGGTCATGGGGCAACTCCGGGATTAGGCATTTGAAGGAAACCACCCGCGATAAAGAAGGCAGAAATCCAGTTTAGCCTGCTTTTTACGCTGGAGGCGTGCGCGGTCGGCTTGGCATACTTTTGCCACGCTTTCGTCAAACGCTAAGGGAGATCGATGATGGACAAAACAATCCGCCGCGGCTCATTCGAAATGACCGCTGCCATGCTGATTTCCGGAACCATCGGCTGGTTCGTGCTGGTGTCCGGGCAGCCGGTGCTGGACGTGGTGTTCTGGCGTTGCGTGTTCGGCGCCGGCACCTTGCTGTTGATTTGCGCGGCGTTCGGCTTCTTGCGCCCGGGTATCCTGACCCGCACCACGTTCCTCCTCGCGGTACTCAGCGGTGTGGCGATTGTCGGCAACTGGGTGTTGTTGTTTGGCTCGTATTCCCGGGCCTCGATTGCCATCGGGACGGCGGTCTACAACGTGCAGCCGTTCATGCTGGTCGGCTTGGCGGCGTTGTTTCTCGGCGAGAAAATCACCCTGCAGAAACTGTTCTGGCTGGCGATTTCCTTTCTCGGCATGTTGGCGATCGTCAGCGCCCATGGCGGGCCGGGTGAGGGCGGTGGCGAGTATCTGCTGGGGATTGCGCTGGCATTGGGCGCGGCGTTGCTCTACGCGATAGCGGCGCTGATCATCAAGCGTTTGACCGGCACACCGCCGCATCTGATCGCCCTGATCCAGGTCTGCACCGGGGTGCTGCTGCTCGCGCCGTTCGCGCACTTCAACGGCCTGCCACAAACCAGCGGAGCATGGGCCAGTCTGGTGACGTTGGGCGTTGTCCACACGGGCCTGATGTATGTGCTGCTATACGGTGCGATCCAGAAACTGCCAACTGCACTGACCGGAGCGCTGTCCTTCATCTACCCGATTGCGGCGATTTTCGTCGACTGGTTCGCCTTCGGCCATCGCCTGGAAACCCTGCAATGGCTCGGTGTAGCGGCAATTCTGCTGGCCGCCGCCGGCATGCAGCAGGGCTGGGGCCTGAAAACCCGGCGTCAGCTCAAATCGGTTTGATCAGATCCTTGAACAGGCCTTTTAGCTGCTGATTGCCGGCATCCACCAGATGGTTGTCATCGAAGTACAACGGCACGCCGTCCCTGGACCCCATGCAGTTGCCGTTGGGGCACAGGTACGGCGTCGGGTCGATCACCGTCGCGTTGCAGCGGCTGGCGGCGGCTTCGATCGTCGTGATGGCGATGCGGTTGCGCTTCTCATATGTCTGTAATGGCAGGGAAATATCCGTGGTTTGCCGGAACAATCGCAGGTTCAGATTCAGGCCCTTGTAGACGCTGAAGGGCATTTCCGGGATCGGTTTGACGATATACACCGGATGGTTTTCAGCGATCGAGCACACCGTGCTGACGTACTCTTCGGTATAGGCGTCGGCAAACGAGGCCTGCCGCTCGGGAAAGGAAATCCGGTAGCTGTTTTCCCGACCCGAGTCCGCGTACAGCGCCGCGCGACTGAACAGCACCACAGGGATTCCGGAATATTCGGTTTTCAGTTGTTGCAGCTTCTCCTGATTGAAGCCCCGGCACTGGCTTTCGACGGTCTTGTCGTGCATGGCGAAGTGGGCCAGGGTCGGGCAACCGCCCCGTGCCCAGGACAGCGCCGCCTGCGGGTTTTCCATTTGCACCGCCGCTGCAGTCGATTGCGCATGACTGTCGCCATACAGAATCACCGAAACCTCGCCGGTACCCAGTTTGCAATCCGCCGCCGCATAAGCGTTGGGGTAGCACTCCTGCGGATACAGCTTGCTGGTGTATTCCGGCTGGCCGAGCTCGACCAGCGCCGGGCGCCAGTCGGGGTGGTCCTTGACCAGCGAAGACGTCACTGCCGACACGGCAACCACGCCCACTGTCAGCGACGCGAACTTGATCACCGTTCGTGTGGCGGTCGTACCGCTCTTCACCTTGGATTCAACCAGGTAGTAGGACAGGGCGCCCATTGCGAACGACGCGATCATTGCGCCGATCACGTGCGGCCAACTGTTCAACAGTCCGCACAGGTACAGCAGCACCACCAGCGGCCAATGCCACAGGTACACCGAGTAGGAAACGCTCCCGACAAATTGCAGCGCAGGATGGCTGCTGAACGCGGACCGGGTGTTGCCGTGAATCACCAGCATCGTCCCCAGTACCGGCACCAGTGCAAGGTAGCCCGGCCACACATCAGCTTCAGAGAAAAACAGCACGCTGATGCCAATCGCCAACAGTCCGAGCCCTTCACAAATCGCGCCGCCACGCTGGCTGAGCCGCAGGGGAAACAGAAAGACCAGCCCGCCAGCGATCATTTCCCACGCACGGGTGGGCAACATGTAGAACGCAAACGTCGGGTTGAGGCGTGTCACAACGACGGACGCCGCGAGTGAAATCAGTGCCAGGGCGACCAGGGCCAAGCGGGTCTTGCCGGTACCGAAGAATCTGTGCAATCCCATGATCAACACGGGATAGAGCATGTAGAACTGCCACTCGACCGACAGCGACCAGGTGTGCAGCAGCCAGTTTTCACGCAGCGGCGCAGCGAAGTAATTGCCGCTTTGGGCGAAGCTGAAGTTCGAACTGAACAGCAGGCTGCTCTTGATCGTGCGGATAGTTTCGCGCAAATCGTCCAGCGGCAGATAGACGTAGCCAAAGACCAGCAACGCAACGCACAGGGTCAGCAAGGCGGGAATGATGCGTCGGGCGCGGGAGGCGTAGAAACCGAGGAGGGAAAAGTTCTGTTGTTGCACGCCATTGAAGATGATGCCGGTCATCAGGAACCCGGAAATGACGAAGAACACGTCTACCCCGGCGAACCCGCCCTCAAACCCTGGCACCTTGAAATGAAACAGCACGACCGCGAGCACAGCCAGTGCCCTGAGGGCGTTGATACTTTTCCTGAATTGCATTTATGCGTCCATGTCACATCCATTTTGCGGCGCATTGTAATGATGATGTCTGCTTTGTTACATGGATTTTTCCGCTGACTCAGATGTTCCAGCGCGGCGCGGTCATTGCCAGGCGTTGACGCAACTCGCCGATGTTCGCCGCCAGTTGTCGGGTCAGCAAGCGGTAACCGTCCAGCGTGCTGTAGACCGGTGTGTCGAGGCTGGCGTCCGGTAGCTCCAGCGGGCGCGCCAGGCGTTGCGCCGCCCCGGATTTCAAGGCCCGGGCCATGCCGATCAGTTGCACGCGGATCACCCGGTGCTCGGCCCGCAGCGCCGATTGCAGATGCGCCATGGCTTCAGGGTCGTTGGCATCGGGGCGGGTGTTGCCGAGAATTTCCAGGGTACTGACGCACATCCGCAGGTTGCGCTGAATCGCGTCCAGTTCGGTCATGGAAATCTTCACTTCCTTGGACACTGAAGGCATCAGCGAGCGCAGTTGCACCATCACCGTGGTCACCCGGCCCATCAGCTTCAGATGTTCATCGGCGCTGACCGGTTGGCCGCTGATGATTCGTCCGTACAACGTGGCGCAGTCGCGCAAGGCATCGGCCAGGTTGTAGCGCCACGAATACACCGCGTACAGCGGCAGGGCGAAGGAGAACGCCAGGGCCAGGGCGATGCCGATCAGGATGTCGACGCCGCGCCACAAGCCGTCGGTGATCGGGTTGTCGCCATGTCCGGCGACGATGAACACGGTAATTGCCGAAAGCAGGGCGGTGTAACCGCCTTTGCCGATGGCGTGATAGGAGAAGAACCCGCAGACCACCGCCATCGCAAAGTAGGTCAGCCACGGCATGCCGAGCCATGCCTGTTGGGCCACCAGCACCAGACCGACGCCGGCACCGATCAGGGTGCCGGTGGCGCGTTCGGCGGCTTTCTTGCCGATGTTGCCGTGGTGTTGCAGACCGCCGATCACCACCAGCATGGTCACCGAAGCCCACTCGCCGTGGGGCAGGTTGATGCCGGTGGTCAGCAGAATGGTCGCCAGCAGCCCCAGTGCTACCCGCACCGCGTGAATCACTCGGGCGTGCTGGTAGCGGCGGTAGGGGTCCAGCAACGGACGCAGGATTCGCCGCAGCAGCGGTGGCAGTCGGTGGGTGCTGAAGGTGCTCAGTGCAAAGTCCTCGTCAGAAGATGTAGTCGGTGGTCAGGAAGCTCGAATCGCGGCCGCGAATGATTTCGCTGATCAGATCCTTGTTGCTGTCCTGGAACTTGGTCGCTACCAGTGTGCGGATCGAAAACACCCGCAGCGCATCGTGTACCGACAGCGTGCCCTCGGCGGAGTTCTTGCGCCCGTTGAACGGGTAGGTGTCCGGCCCGCGCTGGCACTGGGCGTTGAGGTTGATCCGCCCGACCTGGTTGGCAAAAGTGTCGACGAGTCGGCCGATCGCCACCGGGTTGGTGCCGAACAGGCTCAGTTGCTGGCCGAAGTCCGATTCCAGCACGTAATCGATCACGGTATCGAGATGGCGGTACGGCACGATTGGCACCACCGGGCCGAATTGTTCTTCGTTGTACACGCGCATTTGCGGCGTCACCGGGTACAGCACGGCTGGGTAGAAGAACGACTCACGACTCTCGCCGCCGTTCGGGTTGACCACTTGTGCACCCTTGCTCTGCGCATCGGCCACCAGACCGTGCAGGTAGTCGACCTTGCCCGACTCCGGCAGCGGCGTCAGTGCCACGCCGCTGTCCCACGGCATGCCCGGCTTGAGCGTGGCGAGTTTGGCGTTGAATTTTTCGATGAAGGCGTCGACCACGTCCTCGTGCACAAACAGGATCTTCAGCGCGGTGCAGCGCTGGCCATTGAACGACAGCGAACCGGTGACCGCTTCGCTGACTGCGTTGTCCAGATCGACTTCCGGCAGGACGATGCCGGGGTTCTTCGCATCCAGACCTAGCGCGGCGCGCAAACGGTGCGGTTTCGGGTGCAGTTTCTTCAGGTCGCTGGCGGCCTTGTTGGTGCCGATGAAGGCGAAGATGTCGATCTTGCCGCTGGCCATCAGCGCGCTGACCGTCTCGCGGCCGCTGCCGTAGATCACGTTGATCACGCCAGTCGGGAAACTGTCGCGGAACGCCTCGAGCAGGGGGCGGATCAGCAGCACGCCGAGCTTGGCCGGTTTGAACACCACGGTGTTGCCCATGATCAGCGCCGGAATCAGCGTGGTGAAGGTTTCGTTCAGCGGATAGTTGTAAGGGCCCATGCACAGTGCGACGCCGAGCGGCACGCGGCGGATCTGGCCGAGGGTGTCCTGCTCCAGTTCGAAACGGCTGGAGCGGCGGTCGAGCTCCTTCAGCGCGTTGATGGTGTCGACGATGTAGTCGCAGGTGCGGTCGAACTCTTTTTCCGAGTCCTTGAGGTTCTTGCCGATCTCCCACATCAGCAGCTTGACCACGGCTTCGCGCTGCTGGCGCATACGCCCGAGGAACGCTTCGACGTGCTGGATCCGTTCGGCCACGCGCATGGTCGGCCACTGGCCCTGACCGCGATCGTAGGCGCGCACGGCGGCGTCGAGGGCGGTGAGGGCGGTGTCGGCGTCGAGCAGTGGCGTGCTGCCGAGGATCACTTGTTCATCGCCGCTTTCGCCATGGATATAGACCGGGCTACGCACTTGTGCGAGCGGGCCGTCCCAGCGCCGCAGTTCGCCATCGACGAGGTATTCGCGTTGCTCGACCTGACCGTCGAGGCGGTATTTTTCCGGGATGTCGCTGACAGAAGGGAACAGATTGCCAAGGATGTTTGCTGTGGTCATGTCGCTACCCCGTGTTGATGTCCGTATACAGATCAAAAAGTCTTTACAGGTTATACGCCTGAATGCGCCGACATTTAAACCCGCCAATGTCACGCGAATGTCACGCAGAGAGGCGGAACAGAGCTCTGACTGGTTTATGAAATCCAATGTGGGAGCGGGCTTGCTCGCGAATGAGTCCTTTCAACTGACATCCTCATGGCTGACACACCGCATTCGCGAGCAAGCCCGCTCCCACAGTTGAATTGTATGGTTTGAACATTTTCTGCTGGCCCCCGAAGTTCCCCTCACTGTCCCGCAATGCCCTCAACCCGCTGGCGCCGCTGCCTTAAGGTGGGCTCACAACAATAAACGGCATCCCACGCGAGGATCGTTATGCGGGCATTGCGATTGACCTTTTTGCTGGCGCTGGCGATTGCGCTGCCTGGCTGCGGCGATGACGCCAAACCTCCAGCCACCCATCGTGTTGCGAGCAACGCCACCCCCTCCGACCCGGCACTGGCGCAGATCTACACCAACAGCTGCCAGCTGTGTCACGCCAATCCGGCCGCCAACGCACCATTGACCGGTGACCGTAAAGCCTGGGAACCGCGTATCCAGCAGGGCGCCGACACGCTGCTCGACCACGCCATCAACGGCTACAACGGTATGCCGCCGATGGGCCTGTGCGTCGAGTGTTCGGAAGAACAATTCCTGCAACTGATCGGCTTCATGGCCGACCAGCCCCTCCCACAATAAGGGTGCGCGCATGAGCATGGATCTGACACGCCGGCAGTTGTTGCAGCGGGCAAGCATCGTCGGCGCATTCAGTGCGCTGGCGGCCAATCCCGCGCTGGGGCAATTGATGCGCGCGCCGCGACTGATTCCCTGGCGCAACTGGTCGGGCGGGCAGAGTTGCCTGCCGGCGGCGCGATTGGCGCCGAAGAATCTCGATGAACTGAGCGCTGCGATTCGCCAGGCCCAGGGCAAAATCCGCCCGGTCGGTTCGGCGCATTCGTTCAGTGCGCTGGTGCCCACCGACGGCACGCTGCTGTCGCTGAGCTACTTCACCGGGCTGCTCGATCACGACCCGAAAACCCTGCAGGCCGAATTCGCTGCCGGCACGCCGATGTCGCGCATGGGCGTGCCGCTGAAGGACGTCGGCCAGGCGCTGCAAAACATGGCCGACATCGACTACCAGACCCTCGCCGGGGCGATTTCCACCTCGACCCACGGCACCGGCAAAACCTTTCAGTCCTATTCCGCCCACGTCTGCGGCATGCAATTGGTGACGGCCAATGGTGAGGTGCTGGACTGTGACAGCCAGCGCCATCCCGAGGTGTTCAACGCTGCGCGGGTGTCCTTGGGCGCACTGGGCGTGGCGACGAAAATCCGCCTGCAAAATCGCCCGGCCTATCGCCTGCGCGAGCGTCAATGGATCGCCAGGACCGAAGAGCTGCTGGAAGACCTCGACAAAAACACCCGCGAAAATCAGCACTGGGAAATGCTCGTGGTCACCCATTCCGATTACGCCTTGTCTATCGCCCTCAACGAAACCAGCGACCCGGCCACGCCGCCGATCCCGCCCGAAGAGGAGGGCGGCAACGAGTTCGTGACCCTGATCGAGAAGATCGACAAGTACGGCAGCGATTTCCCTGAGCTGCGCAGCACGCTGCTCAACAGCCTGCGGCATCTGGCGAATTTTGATGATCGGGTCGGTGACTCGTTCGACATCTACGCCAACGTGCGCACCGTGCGGTTCAACGAAATGGAATACTCGGTGCCTGCCGAACACGGCCCGGCGTGCCTGCGCGAGATCCTCAAACTGATTCGCGACAAAGACCTGCGCACCTGGTTTCCCATCGAGTATCGCTACGTGAAAGCCGACGATATTCCGCTGAGCATGTTCGAGGGCCGCGACAGCTGTTCGATCTCGGTGCATCAGCACTATCAGATGGATCACCACAACTTTTTCGCGGCGGTCGAGCCGATTTTCTGGAAGTACAACGGTCGCCCGCACTGGGGCAAGTTGCACACGCTCAACGCCCGCACGTTACAGCCGCTGTATCCGCGCTGGCGCGAGTTTGTCGAGGTGCGTCAGGCGCTGGATCCGAGCGGACGCTTTCTCAATGCGCATCTGTCGTCAATTCTGGGGGTGAGCTGATGGCGCTCAATCGACGCAATTTCATGCTCGGCACATTGGGTGTCGGCGCTTTACTGGTGGGCGTGGGCGCCTGGCTGCGACCGGGTGATCAAGGTGCGCCGTACAGTGAGTATTTCCGCGCGCTGAACAATGAACTGAAAGACAAAGGCCCGATGCGCCCGGTGCTGGTGATCGATCTGGATCGCCTCGATCACAACATCGACGTGGTGATGCAGTCGGTCAAACGCGGCGGCAAGCAATTGCGTCTGGTGGAAAAATCCCTGCCGTCGCCGGGGCTGTTGAGCTACATCGCGCAACGGGCCGGGACGCAAAAACTCATGTCGTTTCACCAGCCGTTTCTCAATCACGATGCGGTCACGTTTCCGCAGTCCGACATTCTGCTCGGCAAGCCGTTGCCGGTGCGTTCAGCCGAGCTGTTTTATCAAAACCACAAAGGCTCGTTCGATCCTTCCAGACAACTGCAATGGCTGCTCGACGGGCCTGAGCGCTTGCAGCAATACCTCGCGCTGGCGCAGGGGCTGGGCACGCGGATGCGCATCAACATCGAGCTGGATGTCGGCCTGCATCGCGGTGGGGTCAGTGATGTGAATGTGTTAGGGCAGATGCTCACGCTGATCAGCGCCAATCCGCAGCATCTGCAGTTCGCCGGGTTCATGGGTTACGACCCGTTCGTGGGCATGGGCGTACCGGGGATTCTCGGTTCGCCCGAGGAACTGTTCGCCAAGGTCATGGTGATTTATCAGCGCTGCGTCGATTTCACCCGCCAGCAGTTTCCGACGTTGTGGAATGACAACCTGTGCCTGAACACCGCCGGCAGCCCGAGTTACCGCATCCATGAAAACGAGCAGCTGAGCACCGAGGTTTCGGTGGGCACGGCGATGCTCAAACCGACGCACTACGACCTGCCGTCGCTGGTCGATCACGTGCCGGCGACCTACATCGCCACGCCTGTGTTGAAGAGTACGGGGGCGGTGAACATTCCGGCGCTGGATGATAAGTCGCGGCTGTTCTCCTGGTGGGACACCAACCAGCGCCAGACCTTTTTCATTTACGGCGGCAACTGGATGGCCGAGTTCGAATCGCCGCCGGGGTTACAGAGCAACGGTGTATACGGACGCAGCTCGAATCAGGAGATGGTCAACGGCTCCAACGCCGTGGGCCTGACCATCGAAGATCAAGTGTTCCTGCGCCCGACCCAGACTGAAGCCGTCCTCCTGCAATTCGGTGATCTGCTGGCGGTGCGTGGCGGCAAGATTGTCGACACCTGGCCGGTCTACACCTGACCCGAAAACACCTCAGATCCCCCTGTGGGAGCGGGCTTGCTCGCGAAGGCGTCCTGTCAGCTGACACCCCCATGGCTGATACACCGCATTCGCGAGCAAGCCCGCTCCCACAGTTTGATTTATGTGCCGCTCACACCATCTGTAATGAAGCTTTTATGACAAAAGTTCGGTAGCACATAGCCAGTCCGGTCATGCCTATGTAACGCGCTTGAGGGGCCCAACGGGGCGCTTTTCACAAGCCGAGGCGGGACGCCGGGAGTGAGGCAATGGGGACTATGGAACGCTACTCGAAAGTGGGCATGCAGGAGCTCGATCAGCGCCTGTCGAAGATCGTCGAAGCGGCGCGCAAGAAGCCGGTTTCGGTGTATCGCTACGGTGCGCCGTGGGTCTGGATCGTGTCGCAGGATGACTGGCAGGGCGCCTTGAAAGAGGTCTCCAGCTACATTCCGCCAGGCCATTCGCTGGTCTTGCTGCGCCCGCAGATCGACGACTTGCTCGATGCCCATCAAGACCTGCTGCACGAACTCAATGCCGAGCCCGGCATGCTCATCCCCGCGCAAACCGTCATGCACATCCTGCTCCTGCAACTGCTGTATTCGGTGCCCAGCGAGCAGCAACTGTATGAACAGCTCAATTACAACCTGCTGTTCCGCTGGTTCGTCGGTCTTGGCCTGAACCAGAAAGTCTGGAGCTTCAACGTCCTCAGTCGCGACATCGCCACGCTCCTCAACAACCCGCGTGCGGTGCAGCTCATTCAGAAAATCATCGGCGAAGTGTTCTGCGGTGCCTTGCTGCAAATGCCCGAGTTCTCCTTGAACTTCGCGCTGTTGCATACCTGGCTCGGCAAGCACAGCGGTGCCGCGCCCGTCAGCAATTAGCCGCGCCAGCCATTGGATGCAACACACAAGGCGTGCAACAGCGCCAACAGGTCATCGCGAATTCAGGGGGTAGTGTGGATCAGATTTTCACGTCACGGCTGGCGCTGTGGGGCTGGCTGCTGGTGACGGCCGGCGCGCAACCGGCATTCGCCGAAGAGGCTGCCGAAGCCGCTGCGCCGCAACGTCTGGTGGACGTCAACGAATACTTCGTGCGCGGCAACACCGTGCTCGACGCCAGGGCCATCGAAGAAGCGGTGTACCCGTTTCTCGGCCCGCAGAAAGCCATGAGCGACATCGAAGGCGCCCGCGATGCCTTGCAGAAGGCCTATCAGGAGCGCGGCTACCAATCGGTGTTCGTCGAACTGCCGGAGCAAGCGGTGGCGGACGGCATCGTCTATCTGCAAGTCAGCGAAACCAAGGTCGGCCGGGTGCGCGTGGTCGGCGCCAAACACTATTCGCCGCTGGACATCCGCGACAACGTCCCGGCCCTGAAAGAAGGCGAGGTGCCGGACTTCGCCAAGGTTCAGGGCGAACTGGCGCAGCTCAATAAAACCCCGGGCCGTCAGGTCATGCCGCTGGTGCGCGAAGGTCAACGCCCCGGCACCATGGACGTCGATTTGCAGGTCGAAGACCAGAACCCCTGGATCGGCAGCATCGGCCTCAACAACGACTACAGCGCCGACACCGAAAAGCTCCGCGCCGTGACCAGCCTCGGCTACAACAACCTGTGGCAGCTCGGCCACAGCATCAACCTGACATTCTTCACCGCGCCGCAAGACACCGACAACGCCAAGGTCTGGTCGGGCTCCTACACCGCGCCATTGACTGAGCGCTGGAGTGTGCAGTTCTCCGGTTATCAGTCCGACAGCAATGTCGCCACCATCGGCGGCAGCAACGTGCTGGGCAAGGGCCATTCCTACGGGGTGTCGGCGATCTACACGCTGCCGTCCAGCGGCAGTTGGTCGAACTCGCTGTCGGCCGGTATCGACTTCAAGGACTTCGACGAACGCCTGACCCTGTCCGGCGAGAGCGACAAGGTGCCGTTGAAATACGCGCCGTTCACCTTCGCCTACAACGGCTTCCGTTACACCGAAAAGAGCCAGCTCGGCCTCGGCCTGAGCCTGGTCGCTGCCACCCGCAGCATTTTTGGTTACGGCAGTTCCGACGAAGATTTCGACTACAAACGCTACCGCGCCAACCCGAGTTTCGCTGTGCTCAAGGGCGACAGCAACTTCACCTGGACCTTCGACAACGACTGGCAGAGCGCGAGCAAAGGCGCGTTCCAGCTGGCGTCGGGGCCACTGGTCTCCAACGAACAGTTTTCCGCCGGCGGCGCGACCTCGGTGCGCGGCTATCTGGCGGCCGAGCGCACCGGCGATGACGGCGTGCTGCTCAGTCAGGAACTGCGCACCCCGTCGCTGGCGAAATACGCCGGCAGCTGGATGCAGGAATGGCGCTTCTACGCCTTCGCCGAAGGCGCGCAACTGTACCTGCGCGACGAACTGCCGGACCAGGACGCCAGTTACGCCCTGGCCAGCGTCGGCGTCGGCACCCGCGCCAGCCTCAGCAAATGGCTGTCCGGCAGCCTCGACTGGGGCTACCCGCTACTCGAAGGGCCGAACACCTCGAAGCAGGAATCGCGCCTGCACTTCAACCTTCAAGCCACTTTCTAAAGGAGCACGTTCATGCAGCGCCTCATTCTTTCGTTGTTGATCTGCCTGGGCTTCGTGCTCCCGGCCACGGCCCAGGCCTGGTGGCAGGACGACTGGCATTACCGCAAACAGATCGCCGTCGACACCACGCCGCAGGGCGCCGGGATCAATCAGGCGCTGGGCCGCACCGCGTTGCTGGTGCGCCTGCACACCGGCAATTTCACCTTCGATGGCGTCAAGGAAGACGGCGCGGATTTGCGCTTTGTCGCCGCCGATGACAAGACCGTGCTCAACCACCAGATCGAAAGCTTCGATGCGCTGATGGGCATGGCGCTGATCTGGGTCGATGTGCCGAATGTCGAGGGCGGCCAGCGTCAGGACATCTGGATGTACTACGGCAACCAGAAGGCCCCGGCGACCGGCAACGGCCAACTGACCTTCGATCCGAATTACACCGCGCTGTATCACTTCGACGGCGCTACCGGCACCCCGGCCAAGGACACCACCGCCTACGGCAACACCGCACAAAGCGCCACCGGCGCGGCGATTGACGGTGTGATCGGGCGCGCCTTGCAGTTCAGCGGTCAGCCGTTGTTGCTGCCGGCCAGTCCATCGTTGCAGCACAGCGCTGGCAGCGCGTTCACCTTCAGCGCCTGGCTGCGTCTGGATCAGGCCAATGGCGAACAACTGATTCTGGCCCGCCGTGAAGGCGCCAACAGTCTGCTGGTCGGGGTCAATCAGGGGGTGCCGTTTGTGGAGATCGACGGCCAGCGCGCCGTGGCCACTCAGCCGCTGAATCCCGGCCAATGGCAGCACGTCGCGCTGACCGCCGAAGGTTCGAAAGTCAGCCTGTACATCAATGGTCGTGAGAGTGCGACCCTCGCTCAGGCGATGCCGGCGTTCAATTCGGTGATGGCGATTGGCGGCGATCTGGCCGCAGGCCCGTACCAGCCATTCGTGGGCGCCATTGACGAACTGCGCCTGTCGAAAGTCGCGCGTCCGGCGCCGTTGCTGCTGGCCGACGCCACCGCGCAAGGCGCCGAGTCGAAACTGGTGGCCTACGGCGTCGATGAAGAACAGTCCGGTTTTGGCTTCGGCAGCCTCGGTTTCCTGCTCAACGCGGTGCCGGTCGACGCCTGGGTGATCATCGCCGTGCTGGTGCTGATGATGTTTCAGTCGTGGATCATCATGCTGCGCAAGAACCGCACCCTCAGCCGTGTGAGCAAGGCTAACGAGGATTTCCGCGAGCAATTCGCCAAGGTCGGCACCCGCCTGGAAATGTTCGCTGACGACGCGCAACTCGCTCAGCGTCTGCAGCATTCGCCGCTGTGGCGTCTGTACTCGGTGGCGGTCAAGGAAATCCGCACCCGCCGCGAGCAGGGCGCCGATACCTCCTCGGTGTCCGCCGCCACCATCGAAGCCATCCGCTGCTCGATGGACGGCGTGCGCACCCGCGAGAACCAGGCCCTCAGCTCGAAACTCTCGACCCTGTCCAACGCCATCGCCGGTGGCCCGTACATTGGCCTGCTCGGCACCGTGCTGGGGATCATGGTGGTGTTCCTCGGCACCGCGATGGCCGGCGACGTCAACATCAACGCGATCGCACCGGGCATGGCCGCCGCATTGCTCGCCACCGCCATGGGCCTGTTCGTCGCGATCCCGGCGCTGTTTGGCTACAACCGCCTGATCACCCGCAACAAGGAAGTCAGCGCCGACATGCGCGTGTTCGTTGACGAGTTCATCACGCGTCTGGCGGAGATGCACGGCGAGAGCCAGTTCAGTGAGGCGTCGCATCAGCGCGGTCATCACGCCAACCACTCCGTACCGGCCTGAGGAGCACTGCCATGGCGTCTGTAAATGCCTCCCACGACGATGACGAAGATGCAGCGGTGGACAGCATCAACATCACCCCATTGGTCGACGTGCTGATGGTGGTGCTGGTGATGTTCATCCTCACCGCCACCGCGCAGGTCTCCGGGATCCAGATCAACCTGCCCAAGGCCAGCGCCTCGGTGTCGCTGTCGGAGGCCAAGACCAAGGCGATTTCGGTCAACGACGGCGGTCAGGTGTTCCTCGACGCCTACCCGGTGACCCTGGCCGAGCTGGAGGAACGCCTGCGCATCGAGAAGGCGCAGAGCCCGGACTTCCCGGTGATCGTGCGCGGCGACGCGACCGTGCAGTACCAAAAGGTCATCGAAGTGCTGGATCTGTTGCGCCGGCTCGAACTGTCCCAGGTCGGTCTGGTGACCGGCAAACCGACGCAGGGCTGAGTGATGACCGCACAACTCCCGATCGAGCCCTTGCCGGTGAAGAAATCACCACTGCGCTACGTGAAGTGGGGCGCCGGGCTGTTGCTCGGCGCGCTCGCCGCGTGGTTCCTGTGGCAGTGGGCCAATGACATGAGCGGCGTGCGCCGTGAAGCGCCGAAGGTGCCGACGATCATTCCGTTGCCGCCACCGCCGCCGCCACCTCCGGAAAAACCACCGGAGCCGGAAACCCCGGTGGAAGAAAAAGTCGTCGAGCCTGAGCCAACGCCCGAGCCGCAGGAGGTCAAGCCCGAGGAAGAGGCGCCGCCATCACCGGCGGACGATCTGGCCAACCCGATGCAAATGGACGGCGACGCGCAGAGTGGCAACGACGCTTTCAACATCGGCGCCGGCAAGGGTGGCGGCATGGCCGGTGCGGGTGGCGGACGCCTGGGCACCGGCACCTATAGCCAGTTCCTCGCGTTCACGTTTCAGCGCTTGCTGCGCGAGAACCCCGACCTGCGCAACCTGGCGTTTTCGCTGCAGGCCGATGTGTGGCTGAGCAGCGTCGGCGAAATCACCCGGGTCGAGCTGGTCAAGTCCAGCGGCAATCCCGAGATCGACACCCAGGTGCTGGCGGCGCTGCGTAACGCGCCGCACCTGAGTGAACGGCCACCGGCCTCCATGACTTTGCCTGTGCGCCTGTCCCTGCAAGGGCGGCGTCCGGGTTAACCCACTTATTCATTGCCAAGCATTCAAGCTTTGCCAAAAGGAGTTGTGTGCAGATGATTTCCAACGTGAATCGATTGTCCCTGGCGGTCGGCATGGTCATCGCGACCCTGGTCGGCCAGGCCGCGGCAGCGCCGGCGCCCTCGGAGAACGCCACGATCAATCTGATCCGCTTGCTGGTCGAGCAGGGCATTCTGAAACAGGACAAGGCCGACGCGCTGATCGCCCAGGCGCAGAACGAAGCCGCCCAGGCCAGGCAGGCAGCGGCATCGACTGCGGTGGCGGCAGGGCCGGTCGCAGCGCCGGGCGATGTGCGCGTGCAGTACGTACCGGCCGCGGTGCGCGACCAGATCCGCGATCAGGTCAAGGCCGAGGTCATGGCCACCGCCAAGCAGGAAAACTGGGCGGCGCCCAACACCTTCCCGGACTGGGCTTCGCGTATCAGCTTCGATGGCGATATCCGCCTGCGCGACGAATCGCGCTACTACTCGGGCAGCAACAGCAACGAAATCGTCGACTTCGCCAAGCTCAACAACAACGGCCCGTACGACGTGAACCCCAACAGCAGCACCAGCCTGCCGCCGCTGCTCAACACCCGTGAAGACCGCACCAACCTGTTCCGCCTGCGTGCGCGGTTGGGCATGAAAGCGGTGATCTCGCCGGAGTGGACCGCCGGCATCCGCATCGGCACCGGCTCGGACAACAACCCGGTGTCGACCACCCAGACCCTCGGCGGCGGTTTCGCCAAGAAGGACATCTGGCTCGATCAGGGTTACCTGAACTGGAAACCCACCGATGAGCTGACCCTGACCGGCGGGCGCTTCGCCAACCCGTTCATGTCCACCGACATGCTCTATTCCAATGACCTGAACTTCGACGGTGTGGCGGCGATCTTCGACCACAAGCTCAACCGCGACTGGGGCGTGTTCGGCACCGTTGGCGCGTTCCCGGTGGATTACACCAACGACACCACCACCAGCAACGGTTTCGACAAGGAAGAAAGCGACAACAAGTGGCTGTACGGCGCGCAGATCGGCGCCAAGTGGGCGATCAACAGCAACAACCGCCTCAAAGGCGCTTTGGCCTACTACCGTTTCGACGACATTCAAGGCCAACGCTCCAGTCCTTGCGAACCGTGGGCCGGCGCCCCGGGCTGCGACACCGATGGCACCCGTGCGGCGTTCATGCAGAAGGGCAACAGCGTGTTCCTGCTGCGCGACATCACGCCGAACCCGGCCAACCCGACCACCACGCCGCAGCCGCAATTCGTCGGCCTGGCGTCGGAGTTCAACCTGCTCGACCTGAACCTGGTGTGGGACGCCGACCTGCCGCAAGACTTCAAATTGCGCAGCCAGGGCAACTACATCCACAACCTCGGTTACGACGAAGGCGACATGCGCAAACGCGCCGAGGGGCAGATCGTCAACAACCTCAACAGCAGCGGCGACATCGAAAGCGGCGCCAATGCGTGGATGGTGCAGTTCACCCTCGGCAACGCGCTGGACCTGAAGAAGCAGGGCGACTGGAACCTGTTCGCCGGCTACAAGTACATCCAGCCGGATGCCTTGCCTGACGGCTTCAACGATTCGTCGTTCCACCTCGGCGGCACCAACGCCAAGGGCTACTTCCTCGGCGGCAATTACGGTCTGGCGAAGAACGTCTACGCCACTGGCCGCTGGCTGAGCACCGAGGCGGTGTACGGCGCGCCGTTCGACATCGACGTCTTGCAGCTTGAGATCAACACGCGCTTCTAAGGCGCCGGGAGTACGGTCATGCACGCACGAGTTTTACTGTTGGGGCTGAGTTTTTTCATGGCTCAAGGGGCCAGTGCCGAAGGTATGGAGGAGCGCTTGCGCACCCAGTTGCGCAGCACCACCCAGCAGTTGCAGGCCCTGCAGAGCCAGCAGGCCCAGGCCAGCGCCGCGCAACTGGCGGCGCAGAACGAGGCCAAGGCTGCGCAGGCGCAGATCAAGCAATTGACCGCCGAACTGGCCAAGGCCAAAGGCGTGGCCGAGCAGTTGGCCGGCCAGCAGCAGAACCTGCACAGCCAGGCGCAGGCGCAAATCGCCGCCAGCAGCGAACAGGTCGGCAAGTTCAAGAAAGCCTACGACGAGTTGTTGGTCATGGCCCGTGCCAAAGAAGCAGAACGGTCTAAGCTTCAGGCGCAATTGGCTGAACGTGACACACAAGTGCAGCAATGTTCAGTCAAGAATCAGCAGATGTATGGCGTCGCCAAGCAGATCCTCAGCGCCTACGAAAACATCGATGTGGCCGAGGTGATGAAGATCCGCCAGCCCTTTGCGGGCAGTGCCCGGGTCAAGTTCGATGAGCTGGCCCAGGGGTTCGGTGACGAGCTGTACAAGACTCAATTCGACGCGCCGCAAGCCGCGCTCGCACACTGATTTACCAACAAGGAAGAAGTCATGACTCAATTGATCAGCCATGTGTCCCCACAATCCCTGACCGAAGTCCTGCAAGCGGCCGGTTATCGCGTCAACCAGACCGAACAGAACGGCATCGTGCAGTTGCTCAGCGCCAGTCAGGGCATCGGCTATGCCGTGCGTTTCGGCAACCCGGCGGTGGAGCAGGGCAGCTACGTCGATTTCACTTTCAGCTGTGCGCTGCGGGTGCAAGGTGAGTTGCCACAGGGCGTGGCCGAACAGTGGAACGCCACCCGGCGTTTTGCGCGGTTGTCGTTGCAGGGCGAGTTTCTGGTGATGGAGATGGACGTGGTGCTGGCGGCCGGTGTGAGCCACGATCACCTGCGCGGCAATCTGGAATTGTGGGATCGCCTGTTGCAGGAGTTCATCGTCTACCTGCGTGATTTCAGCCAGGCCGCACAAGCTTCGACGGCAAAAGTCGCCACCGCTGAGCAAGAGGAAGTCGCGCTGTGAAAAAGCCTGCCATGGTGATCGGCGCCGGGGCAGTGGCGCTGTTGGTGGTAGCCGTGGCGCTGGTGCTGCGACCAGGTGCTGACCCGGTTGCCGCCCAGCAATCGTCGCCGTTGGCGGCGGTTGCTGCGGGGCCGGCAGTGGCGCGGTTGGGCAATCAGCAAGTGACGCCGCAGGAGTTGCAGGCGTTGCTGGCGACCGTCCCGCCGGCGACTCGTGAGCAATTGCGCGGCAACCGTGAAGCGCTGGAGCGCTGGATTCGTGCGCGGCTGGCGGAAAAAGCCGTGCTGGAGCAGGCCGACGCTCAGGGCTGGGCGCAGCGTCCGGACGTGGTGCGGCAAACCCGCGCGGCCACCGAGCAGATCGTCTTTCGCGATTACCTGCGCTCGGTCAGTACAGTCCCGGCGGACTATCCGAATACGGCCGAGTTGCAGCAGGCGTATGACGCCGGCAAGGCCAACTGGCAGACTCCGGCGCTGTATCGGGTCAGCCAGATTTTCCTCGCGGTGCCGGATGCCCAGAGTCTGGAAAACGTGCGCAAACAGGCGTCTGAGCTGAGCAAGAAAGCCCAAGGCGCGCCGGGGGATTTTGCCGCGCTGGCGACCCAGTATTCGCAGGATCGCCTGACCGCCGAACGGGGCGGTGATAGCGGGCTGCAACCGTTGCAGCAACTGGTGCCGGAGGTGCGGGGTGCGGTGGCGAAATTGAAGGTTGGTGCGGTGTCCGATCCGGTGCAGAGCGCGGCGGGTTTCCATGTGATCAAACTCACCGAACAGCAACCGGCACGTACCGCGACCCTCGACGAACTGCGCGATCAACTGACCCAGGCCTTGCGTGCGCAACGTCAGGAGCAGATTGCCCAGGCGTATCTGGACGGGATGCTCAATACCGCGACGTTGAGTATTGATGGGGCTGAGCTGAACAAGGTCCTGGAAGAGAAGCACTGATCGTGATTCACCGCAGATCCCGGGTGGGAGCGGGCTTGCTCGCGAAAGCGGTGGGTCATTCAACAAACAAGTTGGCTGGCATGGCCCCTTCGCGAGCAAGCCCGCTCCCACATTAGAACCGTGGCGTTTTCCAAAATACAAAGATCGACAGGGAGTCATCGATGTCATTCACCGAACCCGCAGGACGACAGGGTAGCCCCGACTATCGCTGGGCACAGGGCGAGCGCGAGCCATGGCTGGCGCAAGCCGCGACCATCGATGCCGACGTCGCGCAATACTTTCTGGTCAGTGCCCGCTGTGGCTGCTTCATGCAGGCGGCGCGCAGTCTCAACGTGCGTTCGACTCTGCTGCGCAAACAACTGGCGCAGCTCGAGCAGGAACTGCAGCACTCGCTGTTCAGCTTTCAGGGCAGCGCCCTGAGCCTGACCCGCGAAGGTCAGCAGTTGCAGGCGCAATTGGTCGCGCTGGCTCACGAACGCAAACTGCCGGTGGTCGAGCAACCGTTGATCCGCCTGGCGGTTGCCGAATCGATCCTGCATGACATTCTCGGTCGCGACCTGATCGCGTTGCTGCGCCGCAATGCCAGCGTGCGCCTCGAGATCATTGCGCTGGACAGCGAGTTGGCCTTGCGCGCAGTCAGCGCCGACGTGGTGCTGTGGCTGGCCCACGGCGAGACCCCCAGCCCCGGCCCGACCTTCGCCACCAGTCAGCCGCAGGCCCTGGCGCGTCTGGATTACCTGCCGCACATCGCCAAACGCTATTCCCGCGTCACCGCACGCCCGGAGAGTGCCGAAGACCTCAGCGATTTCATGCTGGTGCAATGGCAACACGACCGGCAGATCGACAGTTTCCGGCCGTGGAATCACCTGGTCGAACAGCGTCTGGCGGGTGTGGTGCAGATGCAGTCTTATGAACTGATGCTGGAAATGATCCGTTGCAGCGCCTGCATTGGTTTGCTGCCGGCGTACATGAGTCGTTTCGACCGGGGGCTGGTGGCGTTGCCGGGGCTGTTTGATGAACCGATGCAGCTACAGGCGTGGCTGGCGGTGAATGCTGAATCCCTGAACGTCGCCGAGGTGCAAACCCTGGTCGAGCTGATCCAGCACACCTTCAATGAGCGCCAGGAGTGGTTCCAGACCTGAGCCAATCCTTCCACACCTCCAACCCCCTGTGGGAGCGGGCTTGCTCGCGAAGGCGTCAGCACATTCAATATCCGCGACACCTGGCACACCGCTTTCGCGAGCAAGCCCGCTCCCACAGTTTGAAACCTCGCCAAATTGATAACCGGCAGTTTAGAGTGATCAGCCACACATCGATCCAGGAAGGATCCGCCATGCCCGACCACAACCCCGCCATCACCCTCGAACGCTTCAACGAATCCCACATCGAGGCCGTTACCGCGCTGTACAATGATCCGGCCGTGACCCGGCAGGTGTTGCAGATGCCGTTTCAGTCCACCGAGATCTGGCGTCAACGGTTGCTGGCGGAGAACGAGCGGATGGTCAAACTGGTGGCGCAGCACCAGGGCGCGGTGGTCGGTCATCTCGGGCTGGAAAACTATTCGCGGATTCGCCGCGCGCACGCCGGCAGTGTCGGCATGGCCGTCGCTGTGGCGTGGCAGGGCAAGGGTGTCGGGTCGAAACTGCTGGCGGCGGCGCTGGACATCGCCGACAACTGGATGAACCTGCACCGGGTCGAACTGTCGGTGTACGCCGACAATGAGCCGGCCATCGGTCTGTATCGCAAGTTCGGTTTCGAGACCGAAGGCCTGTTCCGTGACTACGCCGTGCGCGACGGGCAATGGGTCGACACCCTGAGCATGGCCCGTCTGCGTCGTCGATAAGCCAAAAAATCCTGTGGAGTCAATCGTCCAAGGCGAACGCCACCGCCGACTGCGCATGCAGCTCGGTGGTGTCGAGCAGGGGCAGGGCGCTGTGTTCGGGTTTGAGCAGCAGGCCGATTTCCGTGCAGCCGAGGATGATCGCCTGAGCGCCGCGCGCGGTCAGCGCTTCGATCACCCGTTGATAGATCTGGCGCGACTCGTCGCTGATCACCCCGACGCACAGTTCGTCATAAATGATCCGGTGCACGTCCTTGCGCTCGGCGTCGTCCGGCACCAGTACCGTCAAACCCTGCGCAATCAGACGCTGCTTGAGAAAGTCCTGCTCCATGGTGAACGCCGTGCCGAGCAGGCCGACCGTGTGCGCGTCAATGTCCAATGCCGCCTGCGCCGCCGGTTCGGCAATGTGCAGGAACGGAATGCTGATCGCCGCCTGAATCTGCTCCGCGACCTTGTGCATGGTGTTGGTACACAGCACCACGCATTCGGCGCCGCCGGCCTCGAGCCTGCGTGCGGCATCCACCAGAATCGCCGCCGCAGCGTCCCAGCGCCCGGCGTGCTGGGCCTGTTCGACCGGGCCGAAGTCGACGCTGTACATCAGGATTTGCGCCGAGCGTAGCGGGCCCAGGCGGTCGCGGACCTGTTGATTGATGAGACGATAATATTCAGCGCTGGATTCCCAGCTCATGCCGCCGATCAGCCCGATAGTGCGCATTGAAATTCCTCGAACGATGGCCCGTAGCGAAAAGTCGGGCCCGGGCCGAGTGTCCATCGGTTCAGGGGCGTATGCCAGTACAAAACAACTGTACCGTTGATCCTTTTGCCAAGTGTCACGGTGCCGACGCCCGAGGTTTAACGTACGCCGGCGCGTCGATCTGTCACTATCGACTATCGCAGGCTCTCCCCCGAGGAACGTACCGATGAACGACGTACAACAACTGGGCGAAATGCTTCGTCACTATGCCGAGAGTGAAGCACACAAGAAGCAACTGTTCGAAACGCAGTCCCAGGCGTGGGCCAGCCGGATCACCGAGCTGTTCGGCCATATCCAGCAATGGCTGGAACCGGTACAGGCACCGAATCTGCTGGAGGTGAGCCGCGAGGCTTACGTCGCGTTCGGCCCGAGCACACCGGTGGAAACCTCGACCTTCAAGACGGAAAAACTCAGCATCGTGATCGCCGGCAAACCGGTGGAATTCGTGCCGGACGTGATGGGCAGTGCCGGGCAGATTTCCCTGGCGGTGATGGGCCTGACGGCGGCGCGCTATGGCAGCATTTCGCTGGTGGGTTTGCCCAGTGGCGAGTGGCAATGGCGCAAGACCAATGGCCTGAAGGATCCGGACACGTTTGTGTTTGATGCGGACTTTCTGGCGCAGCAGCTGCAGAACCTGATTCCGCGCGATCGCGCCTAGATCTCAGGATTTGCACAAGTCCCCTGTAGGAGTGAGCCTGCTCGCGATAGCGGTATATCAGTCACCATACAGTTGGCTGAATGACCGCAATCGCGAGCAGGCTCACTCCTACAAAGGGGCGGTGGTGGGGTTACATCTCGAGGTTGACCCAGCCCGGTTTCGCCTCTTCCGGCGCCACCGCCTTCACGGTTTTCCCCGTCGCCAGCTCCACCCGCCGTGCCACCTCCGGATCATCGGCAAACGGCACCATGCTCGCATCGTCGAGGCTTTCCGCCGTCTGGTGGCGCAGGCAATACTCCACCGCCAGCCACAGAAACACCACGCCCAGCACATTCAAGAAAATATCGAACATATTCGGCTCCCTGCCTCAGGCGATCTGTGCCTGGCTGCGCGCCAGCGACACGTCGGCAACCCGCACCGTGCGCCAGACGTTATAGGCCATCAGCAGCATGCCGCTGAGGAAGAACACTCCGCCGGCAAAGCGCACGATGAACCCCGGATGACTGGCCTGCAGTGCTTCGACGAAGGAGTAGGTCAGCGTCCCGTCCTCGTTGATCGCCCGCCACATCAGGCCCTGAGTGATGCCGTTGACCCACATCGAGGCGATGTACAACACCGTGCCGATGGTCGCCAGCCAGAAGTGCAGGTTGATCAGCGGCGTGCTGTACATCTGCTCGCGGCCAAAGACTTTCGGCACCATGTGATAAGTCGCGCCAAAGGTGATCATCGCCACCCAGCCCAAGGCCCCGGCGTGAACGTGGCCGATGGTCCAGTCGGTGTAGTGGGACAGGGCGTTGACGGTCTTGATCGCCATCATCGGGCCTTCGAAGGTCGACATGCCGTAGAAGGCCAGCGACAGCACCAGGAACCGCAGAATCGGGTCGGTGCGCAACTTATGCCAGGCACCGGACAAGGTCATCATGCCGTTGATCATCCCGCCCCAGCTCGGCGCCAGCAGGATCAGTGACATTGCCATGCCGAGGGACTGCGCCCAGTCCGGCAGGGCGGTGTAGTGCAAATGGTGCGGGCCGGCCCAGATATACAGGGTGATCAGCGCCCAGAAATGCACGATCGACAACCGGTACGAATACACTGGGCGGTTGACCTGTTTCGGCACGAAGTAATACATCATCCCGAGGAACCCGGTGGTCAGGAAGAAACCCACCGCGTTGTGCCCGTACCACCACTGCACCATGGCGTCGGTGGCCCCGGAATACACCGGATAGGATTTGAACCAGTCCACTGGGATCGACAGGTGATTGACCACGTGGAGCATGGCGATCACCAGAATGAACGCGCCGAAAAACCAGTTGCCGACGTAGATGTGTTTGGTCTTGCGCTGCACCACCGTAGTGAAAAACACGATGGCATACGCGACCCAGACCACCGCCATCCACACCGCGCCGGAGAATTCGATCTCGGCGTATTCCTTGGTGGTGGTGTAGCCCATCGGCAGGGTGATCAGCATGATCACGATCACCGATTGCCAGCCCCAGAAGGTGAAGGCCGCGAGCTTGTCCGAATATAGCCGCACCTGGCAGGTGCGCTGCACCGCGTAGTAACTGGCGGCGAATTGCGCGCTGCCGGCAAAACCGAAAATCACCAGGCTGGTGTGCAATGGCCGCAAGCGGCCGAAGGTGGTCCAGGGCAGGTCGAGGTTCATGTCCGGCCACACCAGTTGCGAGGCGATCCATACCCCCATCGCCATGCCCACGACACCCCAGAAAACCGTCGCGATAACGAATTGGCGGACGACCTTGTAGTTATAAGCCTGTCCGATTGTTGCTGTGCTCATGGTCAGTTCTTCCACGGTTGCAAAGTCTTGCCAGGCCACCCGGTCTGGCACGAGCTGCACTGTAGGAACAGCACCGGAAACAAAACAGGCTCAGGAATATTTCATTTGTACGGATCAGATTGAAGTGCTGCCTGCGGCCATCTGCCGCGCCCTGATACGGTTTTTATCGTTTCAGGTGAATCTGTTGCGTGCTGCGCTGCTCGTCCATAGTCAGGGGAAAATCCTGTGGGAGCGGGCTTGCTCGCGAAAGCGGTGTGTCAGTCAACAAGTCAGTTGCCTGACACACCGCTTTCGCGAGCAAGCCCGCTCCCACAGTTTTGAATTTGTGTTCAAACCTGATGAGGTGGCTGCTGCATGTATCAATACGACGATTACGACCGCGCACTGGTGTTCGAGCGCGTTGCGCAGTTTCGCGATCAGGTCGAGCGCTTCATGGCCGGTGAGTTGAGCGAGGAAGAGTTCCTGCCGCTGCGCCTGCAAAACGGCCTGTACCTGCAGAAGCACACGTACATGCTGCGGGTAGCGATTCCCTACGGGACCCTGAGTGCCGAACAGATGCGTACGCTGGCGAGCATCGCCGCCGATTACGATCGCGGCTACGGCCACTTCACCACGCGGCAAAACCTGCAATTCAACTGGATCGAACTGGCGCAGGTACCGGACATCCTCGAGCGCCTGGCGCAGGTCAACATGCATGCGATCCAGACCTCCGGCAACTGCGTGCGCAACATCACCACCGAGGCCTTTGCCGGCGTCGCGGCGGACGAAATGATCGACCCGCGCCCACTGGCAGAAATCCTCCGCCAATGGTCGACGATCAACCCGGAATTCCTGTTTCTGCCGCGCAAGTTCAAGATCGCCATCTGCTCGGCGAAGCAGGATCGCGCGGCGATCATGATGCATGACATCGGCCTGTATCTTTACCCGGGGCGCGACGGGCAAATGCTCCTGCGGGTGATCGTCGGTGGCGGGTTGGGGCGCACGCCGATCCTCGGTCTGCAGATCCGCGAAGGTTTGCCGTGGCAGCATCTGCTGTCGTACGTCGAAGCGGTACTGCGGGTCTACAACCGGCATGGCCGGCGCGACAACAAGTACAAGGCGCGGATCAAGATTCTGGTCAAGGCGCTCGGCATCGAGGCATTTGCGAGGGAAGTCGAAGAAGAGTGGCAGCACCTCAAGGACGGTCCAGCGCAGTTAACCGAGGCCGAGTATGAGCGGGTCGCCCGGGCATTCGTGCCGCCGATCTATCACACCCTGGCTGACACCGATCTGGACTTCGGCACGCGTCTGGCCGAAAGCCCGGCGTTCGCCCGTTGGGTCGCGCGCAACGTGCAGCCGCACAAGAAACCCGGTTACACCAGCGTGGTGCTGTCGACCAAACCCGGTTTGAGCGCACCGCCGGGTGATGTCACCGGGTTGCAGATGCTGGCGGTGGCCGACTGGTCGGAGCGTTTCGGTTTTGGCGAAATTCGCATTGCCCACGAGCAGAACATCGTCCTGCCCGATGTACGAAAGTCTGACCTGTACGAACTCTGGCAGCTTGCCTGCGAGCGCAATCTGGGCAGCGCCAACGTTGGCCTGCTGACCGACATCATTGCCTGCCCGGGCGGCGATTTCTGCGCGCTGGCCAACGCCAAGTCGATTCCGATTGCCCAGGCGATTCAGGCGCGTTTCGACAACCTCGATTACCTGCACGATCTGGGCGACATCAGCCTGAACATCTCCGGTTGCATGAACGCCTGCGGCCATCACCACATCGGCAATATCGGCATTCTGGGTGTCGATAAAAACGGCAGCGAGTGGTACCAGATCACCCTCGGCGGCGCGCAAGGCAAAAACAGCGCACTGGGCAAAGTCATCGGCCCGTCGTTCAGCGCAACCGAAGTGCCACAGGTGATCGAACGGATCATCGGCACCTTCGTGCGTTATCGCGAAAGTGAGGAACTGTTTGTCGACACCGTGGCGCGCATTGGCCTGGAGCCGTTCAAGGAACGGGTCTACCCGAAAGTGCTGGAGGTGTCGGCATGAACAATCTGCTGCGCTTGGAGCAGGGTGTTGCGCGGTTGATCGAGGATGATCCGTGGACGCTGGTCCGCGAGCCGGAGCAGGGCAGGCCTGCGGGGTTGCTGATCCTGCCGCTGGCGCACTGGCTGCAATCGCCCTCGACCCACGCGGTGTGGCTGAGCCCGGACGATGAAGTCGAAAGCGTGGTGCCGTGGCTGGCCTCGTTGCCGTTGATTGCGCTGGACTTCCCGAGCTTCCGCGACGGTCGCGCCTACAGTCAGGCGTATCTGCTGCGCAGCCGGTTCGGCTGGACCGGCGAGTTGCGGGCGATTGGCGATGTGTTACGTGATCAGCTCAGCCATATGCGTCAGTGCGGGTTCGACAGTTTTGCGGTGCGCGAGGACAAGTCCGCTGAAGACGCATTGAAGGGCCTAGCGGGCATGAGCGTACTGTACGGCCGCTCGGTGATTGAGCCGCGCCCCCTGTTCCGTAGACGCTGAAGACTCTGTGGCGAGGGAGCTTGCTCCCGCTGGAGTGCGCAGTACTCCCAAACAGGCATGATGCGATCCGCCAGATAAATCGTGTTGTCTGGTTGGGGGCGGCTTCGCCACCCAGCGGGAGCAAGCTCCCTCGCCACAGGTGTTTTGCGGTGACAAGCAAGGGAAACCCTTACATCCCGCAGCATTCCCGGATTTTTCCTTGGGTCGATGCTGGCCTTTTGGTAGAGTCCCCGTCGCCAGCGGGTTTTCGGCTGGACGACGGAACGAAGAAGGGAGTCTGGGTAGTGAGTGCGGGCAAAAAGATTTTGGGCCTCACGGCGTTGCTGTTGATGCTGACGCTGTGGGCCAGTTACTTCTATGTGTTCAAGGAAAACCGCGACGGCCAGTTGGGCGGCGCCGGTGAAAGCACCGCGTGGTGCGGCGCGCCGCCGTCCACCGAAGCGGCGCTGTTGGGCAAGGATCAGCTGACCTTGCGCGTCACCAACAACCTGCGCGGCGAGTTCATGCTCAGTGGCTCGCTGGTGGTCTCCGAACGCACCTTCAACCGCTACGATCTGGGCCGCAACGAACTGCGTCTGCGCCTGGAACCGTTGCAGTGGTCGTACGGTGTGACGCCGATTTTCCTCGAGCAGGTCAAGGTTCAGCCACTGAGCCGCAACCTCGCCTCACCGACCAAAAGCGCTTACGCCGAGCTTGAACCTCGCCCGATCGGCGTGCAGGGCCAGGTCACCGACTTTCCGTTCGACACCTATCGCTACGGCTACAAACCGGTGCTGTATTACCTCAAGGGCAGCGAGCGCATTGACCTGCGCTTCAAGAACATCACCACGCTGATGGACCTGTCCAACACCTTCACGCCGATCCAGAAGTACAACCGCGTCGAGTACATCAACGAGAAAAACTCGATGATTCGCGACGAGGACTACAAGGCCTACGGCCCGCACGAATGCGCGTTCAGCGTCGAGCGTAAAGGCTCGTTCAAGGTCGTGGTGCTGTTGTTGCTGCTGGTGCTGTGCCTGCCGTTGCTGCACGTGTTCTATCGCGACGAGCCGGGGATCGACTTCCTCGCGACGCTGGTGGCGATTGCCGTGGTGCGGGTGCTGCTGGTGGGGCCGGTGCAGGACTTCCAGCTGTACAACATCGACTTCCTGTTCGGCGCGGCGATTCTGCTGGTGGGTTCGGTGTCGCTGATCAAGGCGATGCGCGCCAACAGCCGGCGCGAGATGGCATTGAAGAGTGGGGCGACGTCTTCCTGGTAATACTCAGTGTTCGAGACCAACACTGACCCTGTGGGAGCGGGCTTGCTCGCGAATGCGGTACATCAGTCACCCTTGATGTTGGCTGAGGGAATGCATTCGCGAGCAAGCCCGCTCCCACAAGGGATCCGCGTCATTCCTTACCGGTCACTTCAGTGCCGGATCACCCATGTTCATCTTCTTCCACCCCTGCAACAGCACCTGCGCCTTCGGCTCCTGGCCGTTCTCCAGGTAATACTGGATCAGCGACAGCCGCGCATTGCGGTTCGCCGGTTGCGCCTTGAGCAAACGCTCCAGCTCGTCACACGCCTCGGTTACCTTGCCACTGTCGTGCAACGCTACCGCCAGCACATAACCGTACTGCGCGTTCTGTGGCTCCAGTTGCGTGGCTTTATGCAGGGCGCTCATGGCTTCGGCGGTCTTGCCGGCGCGGATCAATGACAGGCCACGGGTGTGTTGCAACAGCGCTGCCTCCGGGTGCGCCTTGAGGCTGTTGTCCAGCAGGGTCTGGGCTTCCTGACCGCGACCATTGGCCTCCAGCCATTGCACCAGCGTCACCAGCGCCGGGTAGAAGTCCGGATCGCGCTTGAGTGCGGTGCGCAGCAATCCTTCGACCTCGGCAGCGCGGCCACTGGCTTGATACAACATCGCCAGGTTCAGGTTGGCCTCGGCCCGTTCCGCGAGACTTTTCTGCACCGCCTCGTACTCGGCAATCGCCGCGTCCCAATTGTCCTGCGCGGCGCCGAGGCCGTTGTTGCGCGCAACGCTGAGCAGATCCCGCGCCGAGACAATGCGCACGGCTTTCACCGGATCATTGAGCATCGGCGTCAGCAACGCTGCGCGCTCCGCGGGCGGCAGGAAGGCACTGATCGCCCGCACCGCACTTTCGCGCACCTGCGGCGCGGGATTTTTCAGGTCCTGCGTCGCCAGCTTCAGGGACTGATCGCTTGGGTAAAGCGGCAGTTCAGCCAGCAACGTCGCCCGTTGAATCGCCGGCAGATTGCTGCGCTGCAATTGCTCATGCAAAGCGTCCGCCGCGCCCGGCTGACCGTTGCGGATCAGCCACAAACTTTCGTCATAGCGCGGCGCCTGCGCTGCAGTGGCGGAAGCCTTCCATAACTTGAACTGCGCGGTGACCTTGTCGCCGGCCTTGCCTTGGTGACAGCTCAGGCAAGCGTTCGGTGTACCGAGTTTCTGCGCGCGCTCCGGGTCGGGAATGCTGAAGCTGTGGTCATGGCGGAAGTCGTTGCCCATATAAAACTTGCCGGGCATGTGGCAATCCACGCACTGCGAGCCGGGCTGGCCCAGGGTGTGGCGGGTGTGTTCGATGGAATCGTAGTTTTTCGCTTGCAGGCCCTTGCCGTCGACGCCTGCGACCGAAGTCTTGCCAGCGGTGTTGTGGCATTGCAGACACACCGCGTTGCCCGGTGCCTTGAGTTCGGTGCTGTGCGGGTTATGGCAATTGCTGCAACGCACGCCCTTGTCGAACATCTTGCTCTGCAGAAACGAGCCGTGCTCGAACACTTCATCCTTGATCTTGCCGTCCAGTGCATACAGTTCGCGGGTGAGGGTGCTCGGCAAGTAGTCGTCCATCAGCCGTTTGCCGACGGTGTAGCCATCGCCCAACGGCGCACGGCGCGCGTGGCAGCGGGCACAGGTCTCGATTTCGACGGTGGCGTTCTTGTCCTTGAGGTCTACAGCGAAACCCTTGTGGATCAGGTCGTCTTTTTTCTGCGTCCACTCCAGGTGATTCGACGCCGGACCGTGGCAAGCCTGACAGCCGACGCCGAGGCTGTTCCATTGGCTGCTGAAGGTGTTGCTGGCCGCATCGAAATTGCGCTTGAAGCCGGTGGTGTGGCACTCGACGCACATGAAGTTGGCATTCTGGCTGGGTTTGCTCCAGTGCAGTGGATTCTTGAAGTTCACGCCCTGGCCGGGGTAGAGGTGAAACCAGCGGTGTTTCTCGGTATCCCACGCCACGCCAAGCGCCTGCAAACGGCCTTCGCCGACCTCGATCAGGTATTGCTGCAACGGGGCGATGCCGAAGGTGTAGGCGACCTTGAAATCGGCGTTCTTGCCGTCGATGCCCGGCGTGTTGACCCAGAATTCGTCGCCCTTGCGCGAGAACCGGGTGGTCTCGTTTTCGGCCTTGAAGGTGACGTTGTTGAAGTCGCCGAGCAGGGTTTCGGCATTCGCTGCCTGCATCGCCAATTGGTGATGCGAGCCTTGCCAGTCCTTGACCTGCTCGGTGTGACAGCCCTGGCATTGTTGCTCATCTACCATGGTCGCGGGCTTCTGCGCCAGCGACTGCGGTTTGTTGGTAACCGGTGCGGCGGCTGCAGGTGCGCTGATCAGCGGCGGCCTCTGCGGCGCGGGCGCGGGACTGAAAAGAAACCAGCCAATGCCCGCCACTGCCGCCAGCAGCACGCCGATGGTGATGGGGAACAGATAACGTGAAAGGGACGGTCGGGACGAATCAGGATCAGGCTGTACGACTTTATTTTTATGCTTGGGCATTAAGACTTCCGTGGTCCAGGTGCGTTTGCCTGCAGGCGTGCGTTCAAGCTCGTTGCAGCTTTGCCGGATGAGTCGGTGTCTGTCAAATGGCGGTTGTGATCAACTGCGCAACCGTATGTGAATCTTCAATGTTTACAGGGCAAATCCGCGGACATTGGCTATACCTGTAACTCCCCCCAAGCAATTTCTTCGGCTTTCTGACAGGAGTTACAGCATGAAGCTTGCACTGATGATGAGCACCCTCTGCATCGCCACACTGGGAGTGGCGGGGTGTTCGAGTAAGGTTGTCGAGCCTGACCAGTACTCCGGGTTTTTGAAGGACTACAGCCAGCTCAGGGAAGCCAGATCACCGTCGGGCGCCGAGGTGATGCGTTGGGTCGATCCGAAGCTCGACATCAACAAGTTCACCAGCGTCTACGTCGAGCCAACCCAGCTTTATCCACGGCCGCAACCGACGGTGAAGATTCCACAACAGACCCTCAACGGCATCACCAACTACTACGATCAGGCGCTAAAGCGCGAAATCAGCAAATCCTTGCCATTGGCCAACGGCCCCGGCCCCGGTGTGATCGTGGTACGTGCCGCGATTACTGCCGTGAGCAGCAAGACCGAAGGCCTCAAACCGTATGAAATCATCCCGGTTGCGCTGGTTGCGGCAGCGGTCAGCACCGCCAGCGGTATCCGCGATCAGGAAACCACACTCGCCACCGAAGCGGTGTTTCTCGACGGCGGCAGCAATAAGGTTGTGGCCCAAGTCGTGCGCAAGGGCACGGGTAAACCACTGTCAAACGACACTCAGGTGATGAAAACCGAAGATGTCAAAGCGGTGATCGATGGCTGGGCGGCGGACATGCATCAGTCCTATCTCAAGCTCAAGTCGAAGTAAGATCCGTCAGCGGGATCGTTCAGGGCGAACGATCCCGTGCGTGTTTCATCAGAACTCGGCTCGGGCCTGGCGGTTGTAATGACTGAGCAGACCGTCGTAACTACGGTTGACTGCGTGGAAGTCGTCGCTCAGTTGCTGCGGTGGTGCGTGGTTCTGCCAGTCCTTGTGCAGTGTGTTCAAGGCCGCCAGATACCGGGTCGCTGGCTCGCCGATGTGGAACCACAGATCCCGCGCCGCGTCTGTCTTCGTCCTGAACGCGTTGTTTTGCGAGACGAGGAAGGGTTCCCGGCGATCCCATGCCTGCTGCAGCTTTGCCGTGGTGTCGGCCAGCAATTGTGGCGTCAGTGTGCGGTTTCTCATGCCTTCATCGAGCAAGTCGATAGTTTCTCGGGCCTGGATCATGTATGCCAGTAAATACCAATGGATATCCTTGCCCAGACGCGCTTCCATCCGATTCAGCTGTTCGGAGCGTTGCGCGGCGTCCAGTGGCAGCAAGGCTTCTCTCAGGGCCATTGACGCCTTGATGTAATCGCTCGCAGCGGCCTCGATAAATGCAGAATTGGCAATGATGACCGCCGGGTTTTGCGACCCGGTCGAAAAGCTGGCTTCCCTGTAAATCCGGCCGACCGGAATCACCGTCGCGAGTGTATTCAGCGAGCGAGCGTATTCAGTTGCCTTTCGCGCCAAATCGGGCTGGTAGGCCAGTAATTCGAGTTTTTCGGCGAGGCCTTGAGAGCAGACGTCGCGCTGTATGTCGCGCACATTCAACGCATCGCTATCGTCGAAATCCTTGAGGCCAAGCATCCATTGCTGGTTGTGAGGCTGAGGCGGCTGGGGATTCTTGTAACGGTCGTAAGCCACTCGCCATTGCACGTCGACCCGGTTGACGCAGTTGATGAGCGGGCTCAGGGCATTGGCCTGAGCGGTGATCGGCGCATCGCGTCCGTCCAGCCAGAGGTCGAGTTGTGAGAAGGGCCGACTGGCCCCCATCAATCCCATCACGACAACGGCGATCACCACTCCAATGGGGAACAACAAGTTCGGGTTTTTCACGGTCGCGCCTCCTTGCCGTACCACTGCTCAACGGTGGCCGGTGCGTTGCATTCGGTGGTGGTCGCCGGCATACGGCTGCACGAGCGTTCAGTCCAGGGTTGCAACCCCTGATTGCGGTTGACCGTGCCTTGGCTGGCGATCACGTTGATGACACCCAGCACAACGACCAGAACCACTATCCCCAGGCTCGTCAGACAGATTTTCAGAATGGGGCTGCTCTGCTCCCAGGAGACCTGCGGTTTGACCTGGCGCCGCCGTACCAGCCCGAAAACTGCGAGGGTTGCGGTGTATACAACGCCAGCGATCGGACCCAAAAACCAACTGAGTCCGGCTGCCATCAGCGCACAGGGAATGAGGTCGCGCAGTACTCCGAACGGTGGTGAGTCGGAGCGCAAGCCCAGGCAAAGGCGTGCACTGAGCCGGTCATCCAGTAACCACCAGCGATGGGCCAGGTCATGCACCAGCCAATTGAGCCCGGCTGCGATCACGGCAAATACGACCGTCGTGATCATGACAATATTGATCAGACCGCTGACGCGCAGGCCCTGCGGGATGAAGTGGGTAAAAGAGCCGATCAGACAAGCCAGCACGACACCCACGTATGTCGGCCAATCGTTGAAACTCAATTCCCAGTCGCGCCAGAAAAACGCGGTGCCACCGGGCATTTCCGCCCAGACCTGTGGGTTATTGGCGTACAGCGCCGAGCTCAACTTACGGCACTGCGCCCAGTCTTCTTCGCGCAGGCGTCGGGCCAGAGCGCGACGTTGATTGAAGGGCCCGTTGCCCAGGAGCATGCGCGCGGCGCGGTGTTCAGGCGTGGCGAGCGGTTCCTCGGCAAGCTGGCGCTGCCGCGCGAGAAAAATCGGCGCTTCATGACGGGTGAGCAGACGCGTCCATTCACTCTCGGGGCAACGGTTGGTTGGGCCTGGATGCCAGCCCTGGCCGGCGCATACCTGTTCGAAAAGGTTCGAGGACCAGTAACGGCTATCCAGCAGCAATTGACTGAGGAGCAGGTTGAGCCATTGCCGGTGCACTTCTGCGTCGAGCCACAGGTACTGCGTGCAAGACTTGTACGCCTGCAGAAAATCTTCGTCGTCCTCTAGTTCAAGGGCGTCACGCAGGGGGCGAGCGATACGCTCGCGCTGCTGAGCGAGCAAAAGCGTGATCGATTCCTCGTCCAATTCAAGGCGCTGCCAGGCACTGAACCAGTGAAACGTGGGAATCGCCCAGTCCACCAGAGATTCCGATGTATCGGGATGCGCGATGCAGTGCTGCAGCACAGTGTCTTCGAGGATATGCGCGCAACCCTGTTGGATGGCCATCGCATGACGCTGGACCAACTCGTCGAGGGTGATGCCCGTCAGCGGACGCGTCACTTGCTGCAGCGCGTCGACTTCCACCACCGTCAGACCGGTAAGGTCCCAGGTGTCGTCGTCATCCTGCTGGTCGTCGTTGAACTGTGCCCACTCCTTGTAGTTGAGAGCTTGCTCATACGCGTCACGCAGGCGTTGAAAGCCTTCAGCGTCGTCGTCCGGACGGGTCTTTTTGAGGAGGGCAGCGTATTGGCGTTTGATACTGCGCGTATCGGCGTCGGGCGTCAGGCCCAGGACGGTCCAGCAACTCATTGCGTATACAACTCCATGAAAACCTGCGACGCGATCCAGTGATGGCAATTTGATTTTGCGCACCCTACCTGTTTCGCGTCGAAAAGTCCTCAGCCGTTGCTCATTTGCCGACGAACCAGCGGAAGTACGGATTGCCGCCGTCGCTCTGCATCACTTCGCTCATGTCCCGACCCCAGGCATCGCGGTCGCCGTTGTAGGCATGCAGGCTGGCCCGATAAAACTGCATCAGTCGTTGCCGATGAATTTGCATCCGCTCGATGAACCCGGCGTCGGCATTCACCAGTGGCGGCGGCACATACAGATCCAGCAGCGTCGGCAGCACCCGGGTAATTTCCTTGCTGCGCACCCACGGCGCGTATTCGATCCGGGGCTGATCGTCAGTCACCGCCGGGGCGTTTGCCGCGAAGCGCTCAAGGCCTGCGCGGTCGGTGACCCAGGTCGCGAGCAACGCTGGCGCCGAGCCAATCCCGACATCCTGCAAAGTGCTGCGTACGCTGGCCTGCTGGAAGCGCTCGGTGATTTTCGTCGCGTCCAGTTCCATCGGCTGCAGCGAACCCACCAGCAGCATCTCGTGGAACTCGCTGGTCCACAGCGAGGCATGCGGGAACACGTCGAGGAAGCTGCGCACCAATGAGCGCGAGTCATCGATATTCTGGGTCGGCAACGGTAACCATTGCGCGACGATCCCTTGCTGCTCCAACCGACTGGCGGCCAACTGATAGAAGTCCCGCGAGTACAGATTGACCACGCCGGCCGCCGACGGCGGGGGCGGTTCGAGGGTGATCAGATCGTAGGTTTGCGGGCTGCGCAGCAGTTCCTGACGGCCATCGCGCAAGCGCACATCGACGCCGGGATCGCTGGCGGCGTTGAAGTTGCCTTTGAACAGGAGGGCTGCCTTGACCACCGATGGCAGCAGCTCGGCGACCACCCTATGTTCCAGCCCCGGATAGCGCAGCATGGCGCCGGCAGTGATCCCGGTGCCGAAACCGATCACCAGCGTCGAACGCGGCTCGCCATTGTGGATCAGCAGGGGCAGCAGCGCCTGGATGCGCATGTAGCGCAGCGATGGCATGGCATCGCCGGTATTGGACACGCCCTGAATGTACAAACGGTGGAACGTGTTTTCACCACGACCCTGAGCGACCACGGCCACGGTGCCGCCACGGCCTTCTTCGTAGAACGCCAGCGTGCCGTTGCGCGCCCCGGGCAGCAGGCTCGCGAGTTTGTCCACCGGGGTCAGCAGCGCAAGCGCGACCGACACCAGCCCCAGCGCGACCACGGCTTGACGCCGACCTTTCTTGACGTGGTGGCCCTTGCGTACGGCCACGTAGCCGATGCCGGCAGCGATCATCGCCAGCAAGCCCAGCGTGCGCACCAGCCCCAACAGCGGGATCAGTAGAAAACCGCAGAGCATCACCCCGACGATGCCGCCCAGGGTATTGAACGCGACCACTGCACCGACGTCGCGACCGACGCGCTCACGCCCCACACTCAAGCGCAGCGCCAGCGGAAACGCCGCGCCGAGCAACAGCGTCGGCACGAATACGATGCTCAGTGCCGCCACAGCAAAACGTGCGCTCATGCCGGCCAGCTCGCTGGCGCCCAAGGCCAGCACCCAGCTCTCGGCCTGACTTTGCACCCCTGCCAGCCAGCGACCGAGCAGGGCGATTTCCAGCAAGGCGATCAGCCCGGCACCGGCAATCAACAGACCGAACACGCCCCAGGGATCACGGATGCGCTCGACGCGACGGGCGAGCAGGGCGCTGCCGATGAACAGCCCGGTCAGGTAAGTGGCGAGCACCACGGCAAACGCATAGGTGCGGGTGCTCATGAACTGCACGATCGACTGTGACCAGACCACTTCATAACCCAAGGCTACGCCGCCGGCGATGGAGTACAGCCACAACGCCGTGCGGTCTGCGGCTTTCTCGGTGTGATGTTTGATCGGCGCCGCAACCGGCGTCGGATGCTGACGTTGCAGCCACAGCGCACCGGTTGCGGCCAGCAGATTGAGCATCGCCGCAAACAACGCACTGCCACGCACACCGAGGGTGGCAATCAGCACGAACGCGGCGAGCAGGGTGCCAACAATCGCGCCGAGGGTGTTGGCCGCGTACAGCTGACCGCCGGCCTTGCCCGGCTCAGCCGCCAGCGAGCGCACCAGTACCGGAAGCGTGCCGCCCATCAACACCGCCGGAATCCCCACCAGCGTGAACGGCAATAACCAGGCGAGAATGCCGACATGGCCTTGTAGCCAGGCAAACGGGCTCGCCGCCAGGCTCATCGCAACCGTCGCGCCAACACCGAGTATCGCCACCAGCACTTCCAGCCCGGCATAGAGCAACACCGGTTGCTGCAAGCGATCGGCCCAACGCCCGAACAGCCAGCCGCCGATGGCCAGCCCGGCAAAAAACGCGCTGATGCCGGCAGTGATGGCATAGACCTCGACGCCGACCACCAGCGACAGCTGCTTGATCCACAGCACCTGATACACCAGCGCAGCGGCGCCGGAGATGCACAGCAGCAGGGCGGGGATCAGCAGCGCCGGGGTGGCGGCGTGCGTGGTGGGTATGGCCGACGGCTTGCTGGCGATACGTGAGGACATGCGGTTTGCCTTATTTCAGTTCAGAAAGTGCTGTGACGGTGCTGGCCTCTTCGCGAGCAAGCCCGCTCCCACAATGGATCTCGGGTTTAGCGAAAATCCCTGTGGGAGCGGGCTTGCTCGCGAATGGGCCGACACGGTTTCAGATTTGAAACCAGGCCGCCTGCCGATGAGGGCGGGCGGCGGTTCAACGGTCTTACTGTGCAGCCGGTGCCGCTTTCATTTTCTCTTCAATCTTCGCGTCAACCGCGGCACGGATCTGGTCGATGCTGAAGCTGGCCGGTTTCTGGCTTGGCGGGTATTCGATGAAGGTCTGCAGGAAGCGTGCTGCCTTGGTTGTCGCAACGGCGACCAGGTAAACGTTTTTGGTCGACCAGTCGTAGTATTGATCGGAAACCACGTCGGCCCGCTCGTACGGGTCCATTCTCAAGTTGAAGATCTTGGGCACACGCAAGGGAGTGAACGGGTTGCTCCAGACCGCAAAACCACCCGGCGCTCGCTGCTCGGCGAAGACGGCCTTCCAGTTGCCAAAGCGCATTGAAACCAGCATGCCGTCGTCGTTGAAGTAGTAGAACTCCTTACGCTCACCGTTGGGTTGCTGGCCGGTCAGATAGGGCAACTGGTTGTAACCGTCCAGATGCACTTTGAAGTTGCTGCCTCCGGAAGTCGGCGACCAGCCCTTGAGCAGCTTGTCTTTCACCTCGGTATCACCGGCTGCAGCCAGCAAGGTCGGGAACCAGTCCAGACCCGAGAACATCTCGTTGGACACTTCCCCCGGCTTGATCTTGCCCGGCCAGCGAACCATCGCCGGTACGCGGTAGGCGCCTTCCCAGTTGGAGTTCTTCTCGTTGCGGAACGGCGTAGTCGCCGCGTCCGGCCAGGAGAACTGATTCGGGCCGTTGTCGGTGGTGTAGACCACGATCGTGTTGTCGGCGATTTTCAGGTCGTCGAGGGTCTTGAGCAGTTTGCCGACATCACCGTCGTGTTCCAGCATGCCGTCGGCGTATTCGTTGCCGGGCATACCGCTCTGGCCCTTCATCGAATCACGTACGTGGGTAAACAGGTGCATGCGCGTGGTATTCATCCAGACGAAAAACGGCTTGTCGGCCTTGGCCTGTTTCTCGATGAACGCTTGAGCGGCAGCGGTGGTTTCGTCGTCGATGGTTTCCATGCGCTTGGTGGTCAGCGCGCCGGTGTCCTCGATCTTGCCGTCGGCGAAACTGTGGATTACGCCCCGTGGCGAGTTGGCTTTGACAAAGTCCGGGTCATCCTTGGGCCAGTAGGGGCGTTCCGGTTCCTCTTCGGCGTTCAGGTGATAGAGGTTGCCGAAGAATTCGTCGAAACCATGGTTGGTCGGCAGGTATTCATCCTTGTCCCCAAGGTGGTTCTTACCGAACTGGCCGGTGGCGTAACCCTGAGACTTGAGCGCCTGAGCGATGGTGATATCGCGCTTTTGCAGACCCACCGTCGCACCCGGCGCACCGACTTTCGACAGGCCTGTACGCAGTGGCGTCTGGCCGGTGATGAACGAGGAGCGTCCGGCGGTGCAGCTGTTCTCCGCGTAGTAGTCGGTGAACATCATGCCTTCTTTGGCAATCCGGTCGATGTTCGGGGTCTTGTAGCCAACCACGCCCATGGAATAGGCGCTGATGTTGGTCTGGCCGATGTCATCGCCAAAGATCACCAGAATGTTGGGTTTCTCAGCCGCTGTGGCAGTTGCCGACAGCGCCATCACCGAGGTTGCCACCAGGGCGAGTTTCGGTAGCCACTTGCGTATGCGAGTCATCTGACTTGCTCCTTATCGCGGGGGTCGTTGTTGCGACTTACGTTTCTTGCAGTCCTGCATCACGTTTTTTCTTATTGCACCTGCCCGGTTGCCGGTGGATCGAACGGGTAGATCCGGCGCCATTCGGTCGCCATGTCCACCACGGTCCAGCCACGGGAATTCGCTTCGTCGAGGGCTTTGTCCAGCCGCCCGATATCGGATTTTCGGTCATAGGCCCACTCGCGTCTGGCGTCGGTGTGGTGCAACAGACCCATGAACCGCTTGCCGGGGCCGGCGGCGGTCCACTGCAGCATCTGCAGGTCGCCGTCGGAGTTGCCGAACGCGAGGATTGGACGCTTGCCGATCACTGCGTTGATGCTCTCCGGTTTGCCCGGGCCATCGTCGTTGTGCGCCAGTTTTTGCGTACGCAGAATGGAAGCCTTGCCATCCTTGAACTGGAACGCGGTGACGAACGTGGTGCCGATCACCTGTTCCGGCGGGATGCCGTAGACCTTTTCGGCAAAAGCGCGCATGAACGCGGTGTCGCCGCCGGAAACGATGTAGGTCTTGAAGTCCTGGCTGCGCAGGTAGTCGAGCATTTCCAGCATCGGCTGGAAGATCATTTCGGTGTAGGGCTTGCCGGTTTTCGGATGCCGCGCCTGGCTCAGCCAGGTCTTGGCGTAGTCGTCGAAAGCCTCGGTGGTCATGCCGGTGTGGGTGGCGCCGAAGATCTTCAGGATGCCGTCCATGCCGCTGGCGGCCAGTGCGTTGTGGTCGTTTTCCAGCACGGCTTTGAATGGCTGGGTGGTTTTCCATTCGGGGTGCTGCGGCGCATTGCGCTTGACCTCGTCGAGGGCGAACAGCAACTCGAAATACATCGGCTGCTCGCTCCACAGGGTGCCGTCGTTGTCGAACACCGCGATACGCTCGGCGGGTTTGACGAAGTCCTTGCTGCTCTGATCGGTGACTGCTTGCACGAACGCGATGATGTTGGTTTTTGCCGGGCCGTCATTCCATGACGGCAGCGGTTCGCTGGCTTGGGCCAGCAGTGGCAATGCCAGCGCAAACAACAGCGCCAGGCTGAAGTGTTGACGCTGCGGCGGTGAATTGGTCATGGGAAATCCCTTTCATCAACGGGGTTGAGCGGACGCAGGGCTGGGGCCGGTTTGTGCTGCCGTTGTTCGGCCTGACTGTGAAGCGTAGTCAACGATTGGCGCAGTTGAACGAGTGTTTGTTCCGGGGCTGGCTCACGACCGTAAAGGCCGCGCAACAGGCCTTGCAGGCGCGGCCCGGCATTCACCAGTTGCAGCCCCAGCCGACTGCGGCGCAGCCACAGGTACAGCGCGCTCAACTGCGCCGGATGAGCTTGCAGTTGCGGGTTGATCTGTTGCCAGGCGAAGTCGGGCGACTGTTCCCAGGCCAGTCGCCGCGCCTGCTTGCGCGCCTGCCATTGGCGGCGGGCGCGCATCAGCGCCGGACGCAGCCAATAACCCGTGCCGATACAGGCCGCGAGCAGTGCCAGCCACAGCAGCCAGCGCGTGGAAAAATGCAGGTTGTTGTGGTTGAGTTGCTTGAGATCTTCAGTCACTGAAAACACTGGTTTGTGCGCGCTGCCGGCAACGGCCTCCAACGTTACGACCGGCACCTGCGTGGTGCGAATTTGCTGCGCTTTGACATCCCACCATTTCACCTCGATGGCGGGCAGGGTGTAAGCGCCAGGCTTGTCGATGCGGTAGGTGGCGGCGTCGATCCGCTGACCACCGAGAACGTTGCCGCGACCGTCATCCAGGCGCATAACTTGTGGTGTCTTCAGATAACGACTCAGACCGGCAACGTCGCTCAATGGCGGAACCGGCAGAGCCATCGCCAGTGCGCCATCGGCCTGCAGGACCAGTTGGCGGGTGATGCTGTCGCCGATTTTCAAGGGCGTTGCCGAGTTGCTTACAGTTTGGCTGAAGCGCAGCCCGCTGGCCACCAGCGGCGTTTCTCCGGGTTCGAAACCGGGTGGCTGGACGGCGCTGAAGTGCAGAGGCTGACTTTGTGCGCTGAGCGCTGTAGTGGCCTGACCCGGTGTCGCGCTGACCGTCAACGCCGGAATGTCGAAGCTGCGTGCGACATTCGGGGTGATCAGATAGCTGTAGCGCAAGCCGCTGAAGGATTGCCCGTCGATGGTCTGATTCAGGTGCCGGGCCTGGCCATCGGGCGGCGTTACCAGAGCACCGTCGAGTTTCAGCTCGGGCAGGGCGGCGGCGCGGGTGAACCAGGTGTCGGTGAGCACGTCGACTTGCAGCTCGACCAGACCGCCGACCATGGCGCCTTCGGCGGGTTGCAGGTGGGCCTGGATTTTCAGTTGGGGTTCGGCGGCAGAGGCCTGGATTGTGAAAAGGCAACTGGTGAGCAGGGTCAGCAGGGTTGCGGTGATCAGGTGGGCGCCATCGCGAGCAGGCTCACTCCTACAGGGGATTTGTGTGCGCCGAAAATCTTCTGTAGGAGTGAGCCTGCTCGCGATGGCCGCAACCCGGTTCATGGTTTGGCCCCCGATTGATCCTGCAAACTGAACTTCTGCTTGAGAAATTTCGCCGGCGAAGTTGTCAGGTTCTGCAACCACAATGCATCGGAGGTCGCCTGCTCGGTCTCGACCTTTTTGCTCTGGCCCTTGCCCGGTGCCTTGTCGAATTTCACCTCGTTCGGTTTGGTCTCGGGGGCGTTCTTTTCGGCGCTGTCGGTGTCCTTGAGCAAGGCCTGAGCCAGCGCCAGATTGGCCGTGGCTTCGGGGAACTGCGGTTGCCGCTGCAAGGCCTGGGTGTAAGCGGCAATCGCCTGATCGAACTTGAAGCGCCGCACGTAAATGTTGCCCTGGTAGAACCACGCTTGCGGCGTGTCCAGTCGAGCGAACGTCGCCAGTGCAAGGTCATAGTCCGCCGCGTGATAGGCCGCCACGCCTTTCCAGTACGGATCGACAAACAGCGCCGCCGCCTGCGGCCAATGCTCATGCTCGACGGCCCAGCGCCCTTGTTGATCGCGGCTGAAAAACGTATCGGTCAGTGCACTGGCCTGTGCCGGTGCAGCCGGCCAGCCAAGGCCCGCGGCCAGCACCAGCGCCGGCACCCAGTTGACGCTCCAGCCCCTGCGCACACCCACCAGCGCCAGCAAGAGAAGTGGCCAGCACAGCCAGTAACCGGCGTCCTTCCAGTGCAATTGCTGCTGTTCGGCGCTGGTAGTCTGGAAGTGCTGCTGGGCGTGCAACTCGATCCAGTCCAGATCATCATCGTCGAGGGTGAGACTGCCCAGCGGCGCGTCGACAGCGGCGGCCAATTGCTTGAGTGCCGCCGGATCGAAATGGCCGAGCAGCGGACGCCCGTTGCTGTCGACTGCCGGCTGGCCGTTGGCGCCCTGAATGATGCCGCCATCCTCGTTACCGACCGCAAGCACCAGCACCTGCAATTGGCTGCCTTTCAATAGCTTGTCGAGGCCATCGAGTTGCGCAGTGTCGGCACCGTCGGTGATCAGCAGCAGGCTGCCCGGGGTTTGCTCGGCGCTGAGCAGGCGCCGGGCCTGCTCGATGACGGCGCCGACGTCCTTGCCGGGCTTGTCGATCAACCCGGTGCCCAGCGCTTGAATGAAGGTGTCGAGCAGCGCCGGATCGTCGGTCGGCGGCAACACCAGATGCGCGCTGCCGGCATAGGCAATCAGCGCCGTGCGAGCGCCGGCGCGACGCTGGATCAAGTCGTGCAGTTTGTGTTTGGCCGCTTCCAGGCGCGTCGGTGGTACGTCACTGGCATCCATCGATGGCGATAGGTCCACGGCGACGAGCAGGGGGGCGCGGTTCTCCAGAAAGTCCGGGCGATCCTGCTCCCAGGTGGGGCCGGCGGCAGCGACGGCTCCGAGTACCAACACCGCGCACAGCCAGTACACCGGGCGCAGACGCTGCTGATCCGTTGGAGTGACCAACAGATGTGGCAGCAGGTGTTCGGCGATATTGCCGCGCAGCCGTCGCTGCAGGTCGCGGCCGCGCCGCCAGATCGGCGGCAGCAGCGCAGCGCACAGCGCGAGCAGCAGCCACAGTGGGCGCAGGAAGTGCAAGTCACTGAGATTGATGTCCATCTCAGGCCTCCTGCCGCTGACGGGCAAGCGCCAGTCGCGGGCGCAGCAGGGCGCCGAGGTGATACAGCGCTAACAGTGCCAGCGCCGCGCCCAGTGGCCAATGGAACAACTCGCGCTGCGGCTGATGGCTGAGGGTTTTCACCTGATGCGGAGTAAGGCGGTCGAGGGTGCTGTAGACCTGGTCCAGCGCGATGCGGTCTTCGGCGCGGAAAAACTGCCCGCCGGTAGTCTGGGCGATTTGTTGCAGCCCGTGCAGATTGACCTGCGCCTCGCCGGAGGCCGTCGGATCGCCGATGCCGATGGTGTGGATCACCACGCCCTTGTTGGCGGCCATCTCGGCAGCATGATCGGGGGTGATCGCGCTGCTGGTGTCATTGCCGTCGGTGAGCAGGATCAGCACCTTTTGCTGTTCGTGCGCCTTGTCCAGCAACTTCAGGCTCAAGCCGATAGCATCACCGATGGCGGTATTGGGCCCGGCCATGCCGATGCCCGTGTCAGCCAGCAACAGCGAAAGGCTGGCGTGATCGAGGGTCAGCGGCGCCTGCGGATAGGCGCCGCTGCCGAACACGATCAGACCGATGCGGTCGTCCTTGCGCTTGTCGATAAAGCCTTGCACCACCTGTTTGACGGCAGCCAGGCGATTGATTTTCTGGCCGTCGGCATTAGTGAAATCTTCGGTTTCCATCGACTGCGAGATGTCGATGGCGAGCATCAGGTCGCGTACCGGCTGCTGACGCTCGATGGGTTTTTCAACGAATACCGGTCGGGCGGCGGCGAGCAGGATCAGCGTCCAGACCAGCAGGTTCAGCAGCAGTTGCCAACGGTTGTGGCGATTACCGACCCGGCTCGGCGTCTCGCCGACTGCACGGCTCATGGCCCCGAAAAACGGCACACGCACGGCGCTGCGCGCTTCCTGATACGCCGGCAGATAACGATAGGCCAGCCACGGCAGCGGCAGCAGGAGCAACAACCACGGGTAATCAAGCTGCCACATGGTGCTGCTCCACCCAGTGTTGGCAGGTGTCGAACAGCGCCTGACGCTGTTCGGCGGGGATGGCGCGCAGGGTGGCGTCTGGGGCGTAGGCGAGTTGGGCGAGTTGATCGTGGAAGTCATCGGGCAGCTTGGTTTTGCAGTGCTGCTGCAGAAAGGCTTGCCACTCATCTCTCCCCAGCGCCGCAGGACTCTGTGGGAGCGGGCTTGCTCGCGAAAGCGCTGTGTCAGGCGCCATCAATGTTGGATGTGCCGACGCCTTCGCGAGCAAGTCCGCTCCCACAGGGATTGTGTTCCAATTCCGGGCTTGGGTCGGCATCGAAAGCGCCACGCGTTTGAGCAGTTCGGGCAACTCGCGCAGAGCGTTCAAGTCATCACTGCGCCCACGCAACTGCGCCAATCGCACCAGCGCCTCGCGCCGATACTGATCCCGTCGCCATTGCCCATAACGTCGCACGCCAACTATCAGCGCCAGCACAACCAACAGCGCGAACAACGCCCACCAACCCCAGGTCTGCGGCGCATAACTGACCGGCGCCGGCAGGCTCAGCTCTTTGAGCTGGCTGATGTCGGGGATATTCGGGTTCATCGCCGCGGGCCGGCAGACTTGCCAAGCTCGGCACGCAATTGCGCGTGGGCCTCTTCGGCGGTGCTGAACATCATCAGCGGTACCTGACTGCGGCGCAGCAGGGTGGCGACATCCTTGAGCCGGCCACCGAGGTAATCGCCCAATGGCTGATGCACGCTGCGTTTGTCGACGGCCAGTTCCACCTGCAATTGGCCCTGGGTGATCAGCAGTCGTCCGTTGCTCGGCAGTTTCAAGGCCAGTGGGTCGTAGACTTGCAGGGCGATCACGTCGTTGTGTGCGCGCAGTTGCCGCATCAATTGCAAGGTGCGCTCTCCGGCGCCTGCAAAGTCGCTGACGATGCAGATCAAATGGTCATGCCCGGCCAGTGCGAGGCAGCGCTGCAAGGCCTTGTCCAGTTGATCCTCGTCTTCGGCGTCGGGGTTGGCCGCGTTCAGCGCCTGATTCTGTTCTGCCACGCGGCTGAGCAAGGCTTCAACCCGTTTGCGGCTGCGTAACGGCGCGATGCTGTCGATGCGTTGATCGTTGAACACCAGACCGCCGACCCGGTCACCGGCGTTGAACACCATCCACGCCGCCAGCGCCGCGAGTTCGGCGGCGAGGGCGGATTTGAAACTGCGTTGCGAGCCGAAGAACATCGACATGCGCTGATCGACCACGATCAACGCCGGGCGATCGCGTTCTTCGGTGAAGGTGCGTACCACCGGTTTGCCGGTGCGCAGCGAGGCGCGCCAGTCGAGGTGGCGTAAATCATCACCGGGCTGATAGCGGCGCAGCTCATCGAAGTTCAGACCACGGCCACGCAGGCGCGAGGCATGGTTGCCGGCGAGGATGCTGCCCTGGGGCTGGCGCGCCAGAAAGCTCAGGTCACGGGCCTTGAATTCCAGCGCCATCAATTGCGCCAGAGACACGTAGACCAGGCCATCCGTGTTCATGCCGGAATCGCCACTTTATCCAGCAAACGGTCGAGCACCTGATCGGCAGTCACGCCATCCGCGACCGCGTCGTAGCTCAATTGCAGGCGATGGCGCAGCACCGGATGCACCACGGCGCGCACGTTGTCCGGCGAGACGAAATCCTGGCCCTGCAACCACGCATCGGCCCGGGCGCAACGGTCCAGGCCGATGCCGCCCCGGGGGCTGGCGCCAATGCTGATCCAGCGTCCGAGGTCTGCGTCGTAATCGGCCGGGTGGCGAGTGGCGTTGATCAGGTCGATCAAGTAGCGGTCGATGGCCGGCGACACATGCACCGCGCTGACCTCCTTGCGCGCGGCGAAGATCACTGCCTGCGAAAGACTGAAGCCCTTGCTCGGCGCGGTGTTCGCGCCCTGAGCAAACTCTTCGGCGCGCAACAGGCGCAACACCTGGCTTTCGTTGTCGGCGCTGGGGTAATCCAGCAGTACCTTCATCAGGAACCGGTCCATCTGCGCTTCCGGCAGCGGATAGGTGCCTTCCTGTTCGATCGGGTTTTGTGTCGCCACCACAATGAACAGCTCCGGCAGCAGGTGACGGGTGCCAGCCACGGTAATCTGCCGTTCTTCCATGGCTTCGAGCAGCGCCGCCTGCACCTTGGCCGGAGCGCGGTTGATCTCGTCGGCAAGGATCAGATTGCCGAACAGAGGCCCTTGCTGGAAGCGGATCTCGTTTTGCCCGGCCACCTGATGCAGCACTTCCGCGCCGGTGATGTCCGAGGGCAGCAAGTCCGGGGTGAACTGGATGCGACTCATCTTCGCGTCCAGGTGTGTGGCCAGCGCCTTGACCGTGCGTGTCTTGGCCAGCCCCGGCAGGCTTTCCAGCAGTAAGTGCCCGTTGGCCAGCAGGCCGAGGAGGATCTGCCGGATGACCTGATCCTGGCCGAGTACGGCTTCGGCGATGCTCGCTTGCAGGGCGTTGAGGTCGGTGAGTGCGGTCATGGGACAGTCCTTTGTGGCCGGTCTAGAAAAACGCCAGGGTCATGTTGACGGCAATCCCGTTGCCTTCAGGGCGGTTCTTGGTGTCGAACTCCGGCACCCAGCGCGCACTGAAGCTGGCCTGGGCGTCGGCGAATTTACCGGCCCAGGCCACCACCGGCCCGGCGCCCACCGAGCGGCCACGGAAGCCGTTGAGGCTGTCGGCGGTCTGGCCCTTGTCGTCGGTGACCTGCTGGATATAGCCGGCCGCCAGGCCGGCGCTCCAGCCACTGCCGAAACCGTGGGTCCACAAGGCATCGAGGGTGAAGATGTTGCCGTTGCGATAATCGGTGGCGGTGTTCTGGGTGTAGAACTCCAGGCCACTGGACAGGGTGAACTCGCCACCCTTGCCATCCAGATGGGTAAAGGCCACGGTGGGCATGAACGTGTAATTGTTCTGCCCCGGGTTGGCCAGGCGATTGTCGTTGTAGGCGCCGGTCGGCACGTAGATCGGCAGGGAGAACGCGATGTGGTTCAACTCGTCGAAGTGGTAGCCGGCGGCAATCGGGGTGACCAGCGCGTCAGCGAACTGGGTGCCGGAATCGCTGGTGCCGAGGGTGCGTCCGCGCGGGCCGGTGATGGCCGCGTCGATGTCGGTGTACTGCAGCGGAACACCGATTGCCGAGGCGAAGTTCCATGGGCCTTTGCCGGTGTCCCAGATGTGCGTCAGGTTGGTCATGGTGTAGGAGACTTTCATGTCAATCCCGGCACTGACTTCACCGGAAATCGGCGCGCCGCGACTGCCCTTGAGCGATCCGTCGTACCAGATGCTGGTCACCGAGACGACCCAGCCCGGTTCCGGCGGGATGATCCCGGCGTTGGAATACACCTGCTGCCCGGTGATCGGTCGGCCCACGCCACCCTCGGCTGCATAGAGTTGAGTACTACCGATCATGCACAGCGCCAGCAGCGGACGCACAACGTAAGGCTTGACCATCACTGGCTCCGTTTATTGTTTTGAGTTGACCGGGGTGAGCAACGGCATTTTCCATTCGCCGCTGGCCACTTCCGGTTTCGGCAGGTACAGGCGCAACACGCCGTAGAACGGACCGTTTGGTGCCGGCAGCCAGTTGGCTTGCTTGTCCTTGCCGGGATTGTTGTGCTGCACGTAGAGGGTCAGTCCGCCGTCGGCATCGAGCTTGAGATCCGGCAGCATTCGCGAGTTGATCAGGTAGCGATTGAGCGGGTTGGCCACCAGTAATTTGCTCTTGCCGTCGTACATGGTCAGCGACCAGAAGGCGTCGGCCGGAGGCAGGGCGCCCTTGTCGAAATGCAGGGTGTAGTCGTGTTTCGCTGCGTCGGCCGGCTGGCCGTCCTTGTCGACGAAATAGCCGATGTAGTTCGCCTCTTCGGCAGAGTTGCCGAAGATGCCCATGTTGGCGCCGGCGTAGCGATACAGGTAATTGCCCTTGAGGTGATCGCGGGTGCCAAACAGGTCACCGCTGCTGATTTCGTGCGTGTCGACCTTGTCTTTCTTGAACGCGGCGAATTCGGCCTTGGCGTCACTGATGCCGTCTTCGAGGGCCTTGCGTTGCTCGGCGCTGAGTTTTTTCAGGTCGAATGGCTGACCGGCGCCGATGCCGATTTTGCCGAAGCGTGCGAGCAGGTCTTTTTCAACATCCTGCGGCGGGGTGAAAGCGAGCATGAAGTTCAGGTAGCGGAACAGATCCGGGGTTTCGCTCATGGTCGGCGTCGGTTTTGGCCAACTGATTTTCGGTGCCGGCGCCGGAGTTTTCTGTTTCACATAGTGGCTCAGGGGTTCGACCTTGTAGCTTTTCTGGATCTGCCTGACCTTGCCCAGATCCTTCTCGTCGAACAACTGCGTGCGGTACAGCGCATAGGCGATGTTGCTTTCACTGCGCACCAGCCGGTCGATGTTGATCGGTTGCTGACCCTGCCAGTCAGGCCCGGCGATCATGAAATGGCCGCCGTTGTTGCCGGTGCTGCGGGTGCCCAGATAGGCGAAGTTCTGCGTGTAGGCATCGATCAATTGCACCGAGTAATAACGGTGCTCTTCGATCGGCGGCAAGGTCAGGATCAGCGGTTCGCTGCGCAGATCCATCCAGACGAACGAGTAGGGCGTGTCGGCGTTCGGCGTGACGAACGCGGTGTCCTTGGCAGTGAAAGCCTTGGCAGTGTTGCCGATCTGGTTGAACGGTGCCTTGAAGTTCGGGCTCTTGCTGTCCACGGCCTGGGTGTACAGGGTCTTGTACATCTCCACGATCGGGAAGCCATAGAGATACGCGTCCTTGGCGATGCCGCGGGTCTCTTCGGGGCTGGCGCTGAAACTCTGGGCACCGACGCCGCAACTGACGAACATCGTCATCAGGCTGTAACCGGCGACTTTGATGGCTCCTTGCATGGCGTATTCCTTATTTGCCGAATGTCACGTTGATGCCGGCGAACAGGGTGATCTGCGGGCCGATGCCCAACTGCACGCCGTCGGTCTTGAGCAGGAAAATGTCGAACAGATTGAGATCACCGATGCCGGTGCTGTAGCCGCCGTGCGGGTCGGGGCGGGTGCTGATCGGCATCGTTGCGCGCAGTAGCTGCGGGACTCCGATCAAATCGTTTGGCGCAATCGGCAAGGCGCCGCGCAGTAAGGCATCGTTGGTGTGCAGGTTGCTGTCGAACAGCTTCGGCGTGTAGTAATCCTGCAGGTTGGCGCCGGGCGCCAGGTTCAGCGGGTTGTTGCTTTTGTTGGCCTCTTCGGCGTTATTCGCCAGGGCACAAAATACAGGCGCCAGCGAACTCGCCAGCAGCAAGGCGTGCATCCCCAAGTTCTTCGACATGTTCCCCGTTTCCCTGGTGGCTACTGCATGGACGACCCGGCACTTCTCGGCCGTTGGACATATTTCCTTTTTTATCAAGCCTGTAGGACACGTCTGATTGACGCTAGCAGCTAATGGGGAGTTAGCCAGTCGAGGGGATTAATTCTTTGGTTTTGTGTACGGCTTCGCAGTCGAGTGGTGAACTGATCAATTAAATGTGTGTTGTCAATGATGACGCTTTCGCGGGCAAGCCACGCTCCCACAGGTATTGAAGCGCTCACAAATCCTGTGACCGACTCGATACCTGTGGGAGCGTGGCTTGCCCGCGATGGCAATTTCAATTCAACGTGGCGTTGGATCAGGCATTTTTCTTCGCTTGCTCGCGAACACGCTCTTCCTGCGCCCGCGCCTCAGGAGTGAACTCGGCGCCGAAGTCCTCGGCGGAGAAAATCTGGCGGATTTCGATATCAGAATCGCCCGGCATCGGATTCGGGCAGCGCTTGACCCATTCGATGGCTTCTTCCTTCGACTTCACTTCCCAGATCCAGTACCCGGCTACCAGCTCCTTGGTTTCGATGAACGGGCCGTCGATGACCGTGCGCTTGTCGCCGGAGAAATGCACGCGCGCGCCTTTGCTGCTCGGGTGCAGGCCATCGGCGTCGATGAGGATGCCGGCCTTGACCAGTTCTTCGTTGAAGTTGCCCATGGCGGTGATCAGTTCTTCACTGGGCATGATGCCGGCTTCGGAGTCGGCGCTGGCTTTGACAAGAATCATGAATCGCATGATGGTTTCTCCAGGGAACGGGGTTGATTCACTGCTTAGTCGAACGGGCAGGGCGTGAATCGACAGGTCCTCTGAATAAAAGATGCAGTCCGGCGTTTTAACAAGCAGCAAAAGCACTACGGACCACACGGATCCCCTGTAGGAGTGAGCCTGCTCGCGATGGCGTCATTTCAGTTAGCGAATAGCTGTCTGATATACCGCCATCGCGAGCAGGCTCACTCCTACAGAGGATCGTTGCGCGGTTGTATACAGTTTTTTGCGCAGCCCCCTGACAATTTTCATTCAGGGCATAGGTCGTCGGACAATTTCGTGGTTAACTTCGGCCTCTTGCATGCTCATTAACCACGTTCAGAAGGACTAAAGTCATGGCTCAAGTCACCCTCAAAGGCAACCCGGTTCAAGTCAACGGCCAGTTGCCACAAGCCGGTTCCAAGGCGCCAGCCTTTTCTCTGGTTGCCGGCAATCTGTCCGACGTCACCCTGGCGAGCTTCGCCGGCAAGCGCAAAGTGCTGAACATCTTCCCAAGCGTCGACACTCCGACCTGCGCGACTTCGGTCCGCAAGTTCAACGCTCAGGCCAACGAACTGGCCAACACCGTGGTGCTGTGCATCTCGGCTGACCTGCCATTCGCCCAGGCCCGCTTCTGCGGCGCCGAAGGCCTGGAAAACGTGCAGAACCTGTCGACCCTGCGCGGCGCCGAGTTCATCGAGAACTACGGTGTAGCCATCGCTGACGGCCCGCTCAAAGGCCTGACCGCCCGCGCCGTGGTGGTGCTGGACGAGAACGACAACGTGCTGCACAGCGAGCTGGTCAAGGAAATCGCTGAAGAGCCGAACTACGACGCAGCACTCGCCGTACTGAAATAAGCGCTTTTACAATTGTTAACGGCCTGGCCCTGTCCAGGCCGTTTTCATTTGTGTATCAGTGTCTTGCCACACACCTTGAAACGTAAGTTGAAAGTAAATAGCCGGTAAAGCTGCTTTGCTTAAATCCGATCAGTGCTTATCGTTCAGCCTCCCGTAAAAAGAAGCCCACGCGCCCAATGGTAAATCAATCCATGCAATCGTCCCCTCGCAACTCCCGTCGCTGGCTGATCAGCCTGCTCGTCCTGTTGGTCATCGCCGTACTGTGCTGGAAATTCTGGCCCGCCGGTTCGGCCCACAAGGAGGGCGCCGACAAGGCTGCGAGCGGCCATGCCGGACGTTCGGGGATGATGCGGCCGGGCTTCGGCGGGGCGGCCGGGCCGATTCCGGTGCGTGTGGCACCGGCGGTCACGGGTGACTTCCCGCTGTATTACAAGGCCCTGGGTACGGTCACCGCTCTCAATACCATCAATGTGCGCAGCCGGGTGGGCGGCGAACTGGTGAAGATCAATTTCGAGGAAGGCCAGATGGTCAAGGCCGGCGACCTGCTGGCAGAGATCGATCCGCGTCCTTACCAGAATGCCTTGCTCCAGGCGGAAGGCACCTTGCTGCAGAATCAGGCGCAGTTGAAAAACGCACAGGTCGACGTCGAGCGTTATCGTGGCCTGTATAAGGAAGACAGTATCGCCAAGCAGACCCTGGACACCGCCGAAGCGCTGGTCGGCCAGTATCTGGGCACGGTCAAGACCAATCAGGCGGCGGTCAACGACGCCAAGCTCAATCTCGAATTCACCAAGATCCGCGCACCGATTGCCGGTCGCGTCGGCCTGCGTCAGCTCGATGTCGGCAACCTGGTGGCGGCGAACGACACCACGTTCCTCGCCGTCATTACCCAGACACAGCCAATCAGCGTGGTGTTCACCCTGCCGGAAAACAATCTGGAAACCGTGCTGGCGCGTTACCACAGCGGCGCCAAACTGCCCGCTGAGGCATGGGATCGCGGCGACACCAAAATCCAGGCCACCGGCGTCCTGCAAAGCCTCGACAACCAGATCGACGTCGCCACCGGCACCCTGAAGTTCAAGGCCCGTTACGATAACCGCGACCAGGCGCTGTTCCCCAATCAGTTCGTCAACGTGCACCTGCTGGCCGACACCCTCAAGGGTGTAGTGCTGGCACCGTCGGCAGCCATTCAGTTCGGCACCAATGGCACCTTCGTCTATGCAATGGACGGCGACAAGAAAGTCACCATCCGCCAACTGAAGATCGGCGCGAGCGATGGCAACAACACGGTGATCACCGAAGGTCTCGCCGCGGGCGACCGCGTGGTGCTCGAAGGCACCGACCGCTTGAAGGAGGGCAGTGAAGTCGAAGTGGTCAACGACAGCAATGACGTGCCGACAACGCCGACCGAACACCTGCAAGGCAAGCCCGCAGCCAGCGCGCATGACACCGCCTCTACAGACAAGGCCAAGAAGGGCGCATGAACATTTCGCGGCTGTTCATCCTCCGTCCGGTAGCGACCACCCTGAGCATGCTGGCCATTGTTCTGGCCGGTCTGATTGCCTATCGCCTGCTGCCGGTCTCGGCGCTGCCGCAGGTCGATTACCCGACCATTCGCGTCATGACCCTGTACCCCGGCGCCAGTCCGGACGTGATGACCAGTGCCGTGACCGCGCCGCTCGAGCGCCAGTTCGGGCAAATGCCCGGCCTGACGCAAATGGCCTCGACCAGCTCCGGCGGCGCTTCGGTGCTGACCCTGCGTTTCAGTCTCGACATCAACATGGACGTCGCCGAACAGCAGGTGCAAGCCGCGATCAACGCTGCGACCAATCTGCTGCCAACCGATTTGCCGGCACCACCGGTGTACAACAAGGTCAACCCGGCGGACACCCCGGTGCTGACCCTGGCGATCACTTCAAAAACCATGCTCCTGCCCAAGCTCAATGACCTGGTCGACACGCGCATGGCGCAGAAGATCGCCCAGATCAGCGGCGTCGGCATGGTCAGCATTGCCGGCGGTCAGCGTCAGGCAGTGCGGATCAAGGTCAACCCGGAAGCCCTGGCGGCGAACAGCCTGAACCTCGAAGACGTGCGCACCCTGATCGGCGCGTCCAACGTCAACCAACCGAAAGGTAACTTCGACGGCCCGACCCGGGTCTCGATGCTCGACGCCAACGACCAACTGACGTCGCCCAAGGACTACGCCAACCTGATCCTCGCCTACAAGAACGGCGCGCCGCTGCGTCTGAAGGATGTGGCGGAAATCGTCGACGGCGCCGAGAACGAACGTCTCGCCGCGTGGGCCAACCAGAATCAGGCGGTGCTGCTGAACATCCAGCGTCAGCCGGGGGCCAACGTGATCGAGGTGGTCGACCGGATCAAAGCGTTGCTGCCGAGCATCACCGATAACCTGCCGGCCGGCCTCGACGTCACCGTGCTCACCGACCGCACCCAGACCATCCGCGCCTCGGTCACTGACGTGCAGCACGAGCTGCTGATCGCCATCGCTCTGGTGGTGATGGTGACCTTCCTCTTTCTACGGCGTGCCAGCGCGACGATCATTCCGTCGGTAGCGGTGCCGCTGTCGCTGATCGGTACGTTTGGCGTGATGTATCTCGCCGGGTTCTCGGTCAACAACCTGACCTTGATGGCGCTGACCATCGCCACTGGTTTTGTGGTCGACGATGCCATTGTGATGCTGGAAAACATCGCGCGCTTCATTGAAGAAGGGGACAGCCCGATGCAGGCCGCGCTCAAAGGCGCGAAGCAGATCGGCTTCACCCTGATCTCCCTGACCCTGTCGCTGATTGCGGTACTGATTCCGCTGCTGTTCATGGCCGACGTGGTCGGGCGGCTGTTTCGCGAGTTCGCCATCACTCTGGCGGTGGCGATCCTGATTTCCCTGGTGGTTTCGCTGACCCTGACGCCGATGATGTGCGCGCGACTGCTCAAGCGTGAACCGCAAGAACACGAGCAGGGCCGTTTCTACCGGGCCAGTGGCGCATTCATCGACTGGATGATCGCTGCTTACGGGCGCAAGTTGCAGTGGGTGCTCAAGCACCAGCCGCTGACCCTGATGGTGGCCATCGGTACCCTGGCGCTGACCGTGTTCCTTTATATGGTTGTACCCAAGGGCTTCTTCCCGGTGCAGGACACCGGGGTGATCCAGGGCATTTCCGAGGCGCCGCAGTCGATTTCCTTCGCGGCCATGGGCGAGCGTCAGCAGGCGCTGGCCAAGGTGATTCTCGAAGATCCGGCGGTTGAAAGCCTGTCGTCCTACATCGGTGTCGACGGCGACAACGCCACGCTCAACAGCGGTCGCCTGCTGATCAATCTCAAGCCGCACGGCCAGCGTGATCTGAGCGCCACGCAGGTGATCGCGCGCCTGCAACCGCAACTGGACAAGCTGGTCGGCATCCGCCTGTTCATGCAGCCGGTGCAGGATTTGACCATCGAGGATCGGGTCAGCCGGACCCAGTACCAGTTCAGCATGTCTTCGCCGGATGCAGAATTGCTCAGTCAGTGGAGCGGGCGTCTGGTCGAGGCCTTGGCCCAGCGTCCGGAGTTGACCGACGTTGCCAGTGACTTGCAGGACAAGGGTCTGCAGGTCTATCTGGTGATCGACCGTGACGCAGCCTCGCGCCTTGGCGTTTCGGTGCAGAACATCACCGACGCGCTGTATGACGCCTTCGGCCAGCGGCAGATCTCGACCATTTACACCCAGGCCAGCCAGTACCGCGTGGTGTTGCAAGCGCAGGCCGGGGAGAAGATCGGGCCGGCGGCGCTGGATCAGATTCACGTCAAGACCACTGACGGTGCGCAGGTGCGCCTGTCGAGCCTGGCTCATGTCGAGGAGCGTCAGGCGCAACTGGCGATCACCCACATCGGTCAGTTCCCGGCGGTGATGATGTCGTTCAACCTGGCGCCTGGCGTGGCGCTGGGGCATGCGGTGGACATCATCGATCAAGTCCAGAAGGACATCGGCATGCCGATTGGTGTGCAGACCCAGTTCCAGGGCGCGGCCGAAGCGTTCCAGGCCTCGCTGTCGAGCACCTTGCTGCTGATTCTGGCGGCGGTGGTGACCATGTACATCGTGCTCGGCGTGCTTTACGAAAGTTACATCCACCCGATCACCATTCTCTCGACCCTGCCGTCGGCGGCGGTCGGCGCCTTGCTCGCGTTGCTGCTCAGCGGCAATGACCTGGGCATGATCGCGATCATCGGCATCATCCTGCTGATCGGTATCGTCAAGAAGAACGCGATCATGATGATCGACTTCGCCCTCGACGCCGAACGCACGCAGGGCATGGCGCCGGAGCAGGCGATCTATCAGGCGGCGCTGCTGCGTTTCCGGCCGATTCTGATGACCACCCTGGCCGCACTGTTCGGCGCGGTGCCACTAATGCTCGCCACCGGTTCCGGGGCGGAATTGCGTCAGCCACTGGGTCTGGTAATGGTCGGCGGTTTGCTGGTGAGCCAGGTGCTGACCCTGTTTACCACGCCGGTGATCTACCTGTACTTCGACCGCCTCGGTCGGCGCTTCGGCAAAACCAATGCCGACCGCGAAGAGGTTTCGGTATGACTGTCCGTACACATTCCCCCTGTGGGAGCGGGCTTGCTCGCGAAAGCGCTGTATCAGGCGACATGAATGTTGAATGTCAGACCGTATTCGCGAGCAAGCCCGCTCCCACAGGGGATTGGTGTGATGTTGGGGATTGCGGTCAATGAACCTCTCCGGTCCTTTCATCAAGCGCCCGGTCGCGACCATGCTCCTGAGCCTGGCGATCATGTTGCTGGGCGGTGTCAGCTTCGGCCTGTTGCCGGTGTCGCCGCTGCCGCAAATGGATTTCCCGGTGATTGTGGTCCAGGCCAGCCTGCCCGGTGCCAGTCCCGAGGTGATGGCGTCCACGGTGGCGACGCCACTGGAGCGCTCGTTCGGCGCGATTGCCGGCGTCAACACCATGAGCAGCCGTTCCAGCCAGGGTTCGACCCGGGTCATTCTGCAATTCGACCTCGACCGCGACATCAACGGCGCGGCGCGGGAAGTGCAGGCGGCAATCAACGCTTCGCGCAACCTGTTGCCGAGCGGGATGCGCAGCATGCCGACCTACAAGAAGGTCAACCCGTCGCAGGCGCCGATCATGGTGCTGTCGCTGACTTCGGATGTGCTGGAAAAAGGCCAGCTCTATGACCTGGCCTCGACCATCCTCTCGCAAAGCCTGTCCCAGGTGCAGGGCGTAGGTGAAGTGCAGATCGGCGGCAGTTCGCTGCCGGCGGTACGCATCGAACTCGAACCGCAGGCGCTGAACCAGTACGGCGTGGCGCTCGACGATGTGCGCAAGACCATCGCCGGGGCCAACGTGCGCCGGCCCAAGGGCTCGGTCGAAGACAGCGAGCGCCTGTGGCAGATCCAGGCCAACGACCAGTTGGAGAAAGCCAAGGATTACGAATCACTGATCATCCACTACAACAACGGCGCAGCCCTGCGTCTGAAGGACGTGGCCAAGGTCAGCGACGGCGTCGAAGACCGTTACAACAGCGGTTTCTTCAACGATGACGCGGCGGTGCTATTGGTGATCAACCGCCAGGCCGGCGCCAACATCATCGAGACGGTCAACGAGATCAAGGCGCAGTTGCCGGCCCTGCAAGCGGTACTGCCGGCCAGCGTCAAACTGAACCTGGCAATGGATCGCTCGCCAGTGATCAAGGCCACGTTGCACGAAGCGGAAATGACCCTGCTGATTGCCGTGGCACTGGTGATTCTGGTGGTGTTCCTGTTTCTCGGTAACTTCCGCGCCTCGCTGATTCCGACATTGGCGGTGCCGGTCTCGCTGGTCGGCACCTTCGCGGTGATGTACCTGTATGGCTTCTCGCTGAACAACCTGTCGCTGATGGCGCTGATTCTCGCCACCGGGCTGGTGGTGGACGATGCGATCGTGGTGCTGGAAAACATCTCCCGGCACATCGACGAAGGCGTCAAACCGATGAAAGCCGCGTACCTCGGGGCCAAGGAAGTCGGGTTCACCTTGCTGTCGATGAACGTCTCGCTGGTGGCGGTGTTTCTGTCGATCCTGTTCATGGGCGGGATTATCGAGAGTCTGTTCCGCGAGTTCTCGATCACCCTGGCGGCGGCGATCGTGGTGTCGCTGGTGGTGTCCCTGACGCTTACGCCGATGCTCTGTGCGCGCTGGCTCAAACCACATACCCCGGGTGAAGAAAACCGTTTGCAACGCTGGAGCCGGCGGACCAACGACTGGATGGTCGGCAAATACGCCACCAGCCTCGACTGGGTGTTGCGTCATCGTCGTCTGACATTGCTCAGTCTGTTGATCACGGTCGGGGTGAACGTCGCGCTGTATGTCGTGGTGCCGAAAACCTTCATGCCGCAACAGGACACCGGTCAGTTGATCGGTTTCGTGCGCGGCGATGACGGCCTCTCGTTCAGTGTCATGCAGCCGAAAATGGAAACCTTCCGCCGCGCCGTACTCAAGGATGACGCGGTGGAAAGCGTCGCCGGGTTCATCGGTGGCACCAACGGCACCAACAACGCCTTTATGCTGGTGCGGTTGAAACCGATCAAGGAGCGTCAGCTCTCGGCGCAGAAAGTCATCGAACGTCTGCGCAAGGAAATGCCCAAGGTTCCCGGCGCCCAGTTGATGCTGATGGCGGATCAGGACCTGCAGTTCGGCGGTGGCCGCGAGCAGACCACTTCGCAATACAGCTACATCCTGCAAAGCGGCGATCTGGGTTCGTTGCGCGAGTGGTATCCGAAAGTCGTTGCCGCGTTACGGGCACTGCCCGAGCTCACGGCCATCGACGCCCGCGAGGGGCGCGGCGCGCAGCAGGTGACGCTGATTGTCGACCGCGATCAGGCCAAGCGCCTCGGGGTCGACATGAACATGGTCACGGCGGTGTTGAACAACGCCTACAGCCAGCGGCAGATTTCGACCATCTACGACAGCCTCAACCAGTATCAGGTGGTGATGGAGGTCAATCCGAAGTATGCGCAGGACCCGGTAACGCTCAATCAGGTGCACGTGATTACCGCTGACGGTGCGCGGATTCCGTTATCGACCATCGCCCATTACGAAAACAGCCTGGAAGACGACCGCGTCAGCCACGAAGGCCAGTTCGCTTCCGAAAGCATCGCTTTCGACATGGCCGAAGGGGTGACGGTGGAGCAGGGCAGTGCCGCCATCGAGCGGGCGATTGCCAAGGTCGGTCTGCCCGAAGACGTGATCGCAAAAATGGCCGGCACCGCCGATGCCTTTGCCGCGACCCAGAAAAGCCAGCCGTTCATGATCCTCGGTGCGCTGCTGGCGGTGTATCTGGTACTCGGTGTGCTGTATGAAAGCTACATTCACCCGCTGACGATTCTCTCGACCCTGCCCTCGGCCGGCGTCGGCGCGTTGCTGTCGATCTATGCGCTGGGCGGCGAGTTCAGCCTGATCTCGCTGCTCGGACTGTTCCTGTTGATCGGGGTGGTGAAGAAAAATGCGATTCTGATGATCGACCTGGCGCTGCAACTGGAGCGCCATCAGGGCCTGTCGCCGCTGGAGTCGATCCGCAGTGCGTGCCTGCAACGGCTGCGGCCGATTCTGATGACCACCCTGGCGGCGATCCTCGGCGCCTTGCCGTTGCTGCTCGGCCGTGCAGAAGGCGCGGAAATGCGCCAGCCATTGGGCCTGACCATCATCGGTGGCCTGATCTTCAGCCAGGTGCTGACTCTTTACACCACGCCTGTGGTTTACCTCTATCTCGACAAGCTGCGCCACCGCTTCAACAAGTGGCGTGGCGTGCGTACTGACGCCGCTCTGGAAACTCCGCTATGACTGACCGTTCGCTTCTCAATCTGGCCACTGCGCGCGGCTCGCGCCTGTTGAGTCTGTCGCTGTGCGTGGCGATGCTCAGTGCCTGCGCCGTCGGCCCGGACTATCAGCGCCCGCAGACCGCCGTGGTCGCGCAATACAAAGAGGCCGAAGGCTGGCGCCAGGCCAATCCGAGTGACTCGCTGGCCCGTGGCGCCTGGTGGGAGTTGTATGGCGATCAGCAGCTCAATGGCCTGATCGAGAAACTCAACAGCTCCAACCAGACCGTGGCGCAATCCGAAGCCCAGTACCGTCAGGCCCAGGCTTTGGTGCGCAGTGCCCGGGGGGCGTTTTACCCGAACGTCGACCTGAGCCTGGGCAAGACCCGCTCCAGCCAGGGCACCGGCAGCAGCAGTTCGAGCCTGAGCAGTTCCGCCAGCGGCATTCGCGACACCTACAACGCGCAGTTGGGCGTGAGTTGGGAAGCGGATATCTGGGGCAAGTTGCGCCGTGGCCTGGAAGCCAATGAAGCCAGCGCCCAGGCCAGCTTCGCCGATCTGGCGGCGATGCGCCTGAGCCAGCAGTCGGAACTGGTGCAGAATTACCTGCAACTGCGGGTGATCGATCAGCAGAAGAGGCTGCTCGAAGCCACCGTCACGGCTTACGAGAAATCGCTGCAAATGACCCAGAACCAGTACCGCGCGGGCATTTCCGGGCGCGATGCGGTGGCGCAGGCACAGACTCAGCTGAAAAGCACGCAGGCCGATCTGGTGGACTTGATCTGGCAACGGGCGCAGTTTGAGAATGCTATCGCCGTCCTCACCGGGCAGGCGCCGGCCGAGTTCAGCATTGCCGAAACCCAGAGCATTCCGAACCTGCCGCAGATTCCGCTGAGTCTGCCGTCGCAGTTGCTGGAACGCCGCCCGGACATCGCGTCGGCGGAGCGCTCGGTGATTGCCGCCAACGCCAACATCGGTGTGGCAAAAGCCGCGTATTACCCGGACCTGACCTTGAGCATGAGCGGCGGCTACAGCAGCAGTACCTCGAAAAATCTGTTAACGCTACCGAACCGTTTCTGGTCGGTCGGGCCGAAACTGGATTTGCCGATCTTCGACGGCGGGATCCGTTCGGCCGAGGTTGACCGTACCGAGGCGGTGTATGACCAGACCGTCGCCAAGTACCGCCAGACCGTGCTCGACGGCTTCCGTGAAGTGGAAAACTATCTGGTGCAATTGAAGGTGTATGAAGACGAGGCGGCGGTGCGGCAGGAAGCACTGGATGCGGCGCGCGACTCGCTGCGTCTGACCCAGAATCAGTACAAGGCCGGTTTGATTGCCTACATCGATGTGGTTGTGGTGCAGGCCACGGCGTTGAGTAACGAGCGCACGGTGCTGAACATTCTGCAGAGCCGCTTGATCGCCAGCGTGCAATTGATTGCGGCGCTGGGCGGTGGCTGGGACGGACAACTCGATGTCAGCGACAATCGCTGATCCGTGGGAGCGAGCCTGCTCGCGAAGGCGTCAGTTCGGTCGACATCTGCGATGAACATGCTGGTTTTTTCGCGAGCAGGCTCGCTCCCACATCGATCGCGCTGATTGCAGGAATCCTGGGAGCGAGGCCCGGGCCAGAGCCTCGCAAAACCATCAAACAAGCGTTTCATCGGGTTGATGGCAAAATGATTACTTTGTCAGTGCGTTCTTCTGCGCAATCAGTACAATCGCCGCATTTGCCCGGCCGAGAATGGATGCAGTACGGCGCGGGTGGTTGCGAGAATCCCCATGCTCATCGGTAATTATTCCTTCACTCTGGTTTTCATTTCGTTGTGTGTGGCGATTCTCGCGTCCTACACCGCGCTCGACCTGACCGGGCGCATCGCCAGCGCCCGTGGGCGCGCAGTGCATCTCTGGACGGCGGGCGGTGCGCTGGCGATGGGGGTTGGCGTGTGGTCGATGCATTTTATCGGCATGCTGGCTTTCAAGCTGCCGATCGATCTGGGCTACGACATGGCGATTACCGCGCTATCGCTATTGATCGCGGTACTGTCCTGCGGGTTTGCCCTGTGGCTGGTCAGTCAGCCGAAACTGCCTGTGTTGCAACTGGCCTTTGGCGCCTTGGTCATGGGCGCCGGCATCAGTGCGATGCATTACACCGGCATGGCCGCGCTGCGCATGACCCCGGGGATCGATTACGACCCGACGCTGTTCGGCGCGTCATTGCTGATCGCGGTGGGTGCTTCGGCAGCGGCGTTGTGGATCGCCTTCCGCTTGCGCCAGCAGTCGCCGTATGTGCGCCTGATCCGCGGCGGCGCGGCGGTGATCATGGGCATTGCCATTGTCGGCATGCACTACACCGGGATGGCCGCCGCGCAGTTTCCCGCTGGCAGTTTCTGCGGTGCGACGCTTGACGGGCTCAAGGGCAATGGCCTCGACAATCTGGTGCTGATCACCACCCTGGCGGTGCTGTCGATCGCCTTGCTCACTTCGATTCTCGATGCTCGCCTCGAGGCGCGGACCGCCGATCTGGCGCATTCGCTGACCCTGGCCAACCGTGAACTGACGCAACTGGCGTTGCATGACACCCTGACCGGCCTGCCGAACCGCATGTTGCTGGACGACCGGATCAATCAAGCGATGAAAAAGGTTGAGGAACAGGGCGGCTGTTTTGCGCTGATGTTCATCGATCTGGACGGTTTCAAACCGGTCAACGATGCCTTTGGCCACCACATGGGTGACCAGTTGCTGCGCGAAGTCGGGGTGCGCCTGCGTGAAGACTTGCGCAGCCAGGACACGCTGGCGCGGATCGGCGGCGACGAATTCGTGCTGCTGGTGCGCCTGACCGAACCCGACGATGCCCTGAGCCTCGCCGCGCGCCAGGTCGGGTTGATTGCCCAGGCGTTCCGCGTGGCCGAGCACGACTTGCAGATATCCGCCAGCGTCGGCATCGCCTTGTACCCGGGCAATGGCCAGAGCGCTCAGGAACTGCTGATGAACGCCGACGCGGCGATGTATCACGCCAAGGGCGGCGGCAAAAACGGCTACAGCTTCTTTGATGCCTCGATGAATAACAACGCGCGCAAGCAACTGCAACTGTTGCAGGATCTGCGCGCAGCGCTGGAGCACGGTCAGTTCAGCCTGTATTTCCAACCCAAATTCGACGCCGCCAGCGGTCGTCCGGTCGGCGCCGAAGCGCTGCTGCGCTGGCAACATCCGACCCAGGGCATGTTGCTGCCGGACAAGTTCATCGATCTGGCGGAGAAAACCGGTCTGATCATCGCCATCGGCGAATGGGTGCTCAACGAAGCTTGCCGGCAGATGCGCGAATGGTACGTGCTCGGTTACACCGACTGGCGAATCGCGGTGAACCTCTCGGCGTTGCAGTTCTGCCACGCGGGGCTGGTGCAGAGCGTGGCCAAGGCGCTGGCGACGCATCATCTGCCGGCCAACAGCCTGACTCTGGAAATCACCGAAACCACGGCCATGAGCGATGCCGATGCGAGCATGACGGTGTTGCAAGAGTTGTCGGACATGGGCGTCGACTTGTCGATCGACGACTTCGGCACCGGCTACTCGAGCCTGATGTACCTCAAGCGTTTGCCGGCCAATGAGCTGAAGATCGACCGCGGATTTGTCCGTGATCTGGAACACGACAGCGACGACGCGGCCATCGTCTCGGCCATCGTGGCGCTCGGACAGGCATTGGGTCTGCGGATCGTCGCCGAGGGTGTGGAGACCGGAATGCAGCAGGACTTCCTCACGCAGTTGGGGTGTGATTCGTTGCAGGGTTATTTGTTGGGGCATCCGATGCCGGCGGATGTGTTCCTGCAGAACATTGCCCGTGGAGAGGCTGTGGCGGCTGTCTGACTGCAGCCTGTGGCGAGGGAGCTTGCTCCCGCTGGGGCGCGAAGCGGCCCGCGCTTTTACTCGGTTGTACCGTGTTGGCCGGATTCGCGTCTGCTTCGCAGCCGAGCGGGAGCAAGCTCCCTCGCCACAAAAAACATCTCAGTCCCGTACATGGTTTTGTCTTTGACAGAGCCCATGCAAAACCGCCCAATGGCGGTTATTCTTCCACCCGACTGTTACGTGTGCATTGGGGGGAAGGGCCAGCATGGATAAAGTCATTGTGATCACCGGTGGCGGGCGCGGAATTGGCGCCGCTACGGCGTTGTTGGCTGCCGAGCAGGGCTATCGGATCTGCATCAACTATCAGTCGGATGAACAGGCCGCGCAAAGCGTGCTGGAGCAAGTGCGGGCGCTGGGGGCCCAAGCCATTGCGGTGCGCGCCGATGTCAGTATCGAAGACGAAGTGATCGCGCTGTTTCAGCGGGTCGACACCGAACTGGGTCGGGTCACCGCGCTGGTGAACAACGCCGGCACCGTCGGGCACAAATCGCGGGTCGATGAAATGTCCGAGTTCCGCATTCTCAAAATCATGAAAACCAACGTGCTGGCACCGATCCTCTGCGCCAAACACGCGATCCTGCGCATGTCGCCCAAACATGGAGGGCAGGGCGGCAGCATCGTCAACGTCTCGTCGGTCGCGGCACGCCTGGGTTCGCCCAACGAGTATGTCGACTACGCCGCGTCCAAAGGTGCGCTCGACACCTTCACCATCGGTCTGTCCAAGGAAGTGGCGGGCGAGGGGATTCGCGTCAACGCGGTGCGTCCGGGTTATATCTATACCGATTTCCACGCGTTGAGCGGTGATCCGGACCGGGTCAGCAAGCTTGAGTCGGCGATCCCGATGGCCCGGGGCGGGCGGCCGGATGAGGTGGCGGAGGCGATTGTCTGGTTGCTGTCGGACAAGGCTTCCTATGCCACCGGGACGTTTGTTGATTTGGGGGGCGGGCGTTAAGTCCAGAGAGTTTCGCTGTCAGGTCGGCCCTCTTCGCGAGCAGGCTCGCTCCCACCCTGGATTTGTGCAGGACACAGAACCAATGTGGGAGCGAGCCTGCTCGCGAAGGCAATAGCCCAGACAACACAGGGCTGTCAGAACGACCGCACAATCCGCCCCAACGTCTCCATCGCTTTCTCCGAGTCCTCGGTCCACGGGCTGCCGTAATTCAACCGGATACAGTTCCGAAAGCGCTGGGTCGGCGAGAAGATCGGCCCCGGCGCGATGCTGATGCCCTGCGCCAATGCCATCTGAAACAATTTCAATGAATCCATCTGCGGTGGCAGTTCCAGCCACAGGAAATAGCCGCCCGCTGGCTGGCTGACGCGGGTCTGCGCCGGGAAGTAGCGGGCAATCGCCGCGAGCATCGCGCTTTGCTGTTCTTCCAGGGCGTAGCGCAGTTTGCGCAGGTGGCGGTCGTAGCCGCCGTGTTGCAGGTAGTCGGCGATGGCCGCTTGTGCCGGCATCGAGGCGCACAGCGAGGTCATCAGTTTCAGCCGTTCGATTTTCTGCGCGTAGCGCCCGGCAGCGACCCAGCCGATGCGGTAGCCGGGGGCCAGGCTCTTGGCGAACGAACCGCAGTGCATCACCAGTCCTTCCGTGTCGAAGGCCTTGGCCGGTTTCGGTGCTTGCTGGCCGTAATAGAGTTCGGCGTAGACATCGTCCTCGATCAGCGGCACCTGATGCCGGCGCAGCAGTTCCACCAGTTCCTGTTTCTTCGCCTCAGGCATGGTCGCGCCCATCGGGTTCTGGAAACTGGTCATGCACCAGCAGGCCTTGATCGGATGCCGTTCAAGCGTTTGCGCCAGTACACCGAGGTCAATGCCGTCACGCGGGTGCACGGGGATTTCCACGGCTTTGAGTTTCAAGCGCTCCAGCACTTGCAGGCTGGCATAGAACGCCGGGGCTTCGATGGCCACCAGATCGCCCGGCTCGGTGACCGCTTGCAGGCACAGGTTCAGCGCTTCGAGGGCGCCGTTGGTGATCAGCAGTTCTTCCATGGGCAACATCAGCCCGCCGACCATGTAGCGCAGGGCGATCTGCCGGCGCAGTTGCGGATTGCCCGGCGACATGTCGGTGACCACCATGCGCGGGTCCATCTCCCGCGCCGCGCTGGCCAGCGAGCGCGACAGGCGTTGCAGCGGGAACAGTGTCGGGCTGGGGAACGCCGAGCCGAAGGGCACGGTGCTCGGATCCTTGATCGATTCCAGTACCGAGAACACCAGTTCGCTGACGTCGACTTCGGTGGAGTCGTTGACGTGGCTGCTGATCACCGGCTCCGAGAACGGACTGGGTGCGTGGGTGTTGACGAAATAGCCGGAGCGCGGCCGGGCGCGGATCAGACCTCGACGTTCCAGCAGGTAATAGGCCTGGAACACCGTGGACGGGCTGACCCCGTAGGTCTGGCTGGCGTAGCGCACCGATGGCACCCGTTGCCCGGGGCCGAGGACGCCGGAGCGGATCAGTTCAGCGATGTCGTCGGCGAATTTTTCGTAGCGTTTCATCGGTATCCCGCGATGGACTGAATTCGGATTGCTTTTTGTGGCGAGGGAGCTTGCTCCCGCTGGGCTGCGTAGCGGCCCCAAAAGCTTGTGAGTGCTACGCACTCAAGCGGGAGCAAGCTCCCTCGCCACAGGTATCGCAGTGTCAAAAGAGGACAGCATCTTAAAGGCTCAGCGATTCATCGGCGCCACAAACCTGCTTTTCGCCACGCTATAAATCTCGGGCTCGTCGCTGTCGGCAATCTTGAAGCTCAAGGTTTGCGAGCTGCTGGCCGGGCGCTCCGTGGTCATCGCCACCGACACCGGCACATCGACAATCTCACCCGGCGCCAGGCTCAGTTCGGTCTTGCCCTGCAACTGGAAGCCGTCGCCATCCACCAGGCTCAGGTTGTAGTCCTGACGCTGCTGGGTCTTGTTGATGACCTTGAGGGTGTAGATGTTCTCGATCTGGCCCTGACCGTTCTCGCGGAACAGCCCGCGATCCTTGGTCACATCCAGCGAGACCATCGGCCGTTCGACCAAGGCCAGCGCCAGAGCGCCGATCATCACCAGCAGCACCGCGACGTAGCCGATCAGCCGTGGCCGCAGCAGATGGGTCTTGCCGCCCTGCAATTCGCGCTCGGAACTGTAGCGGATCAAACCGCGCGGGTAGTTCATTTTGTCCATGATTGAATCACAGGCGTCGATGCACGCCGCGCAGCCGATGCATTCCATCTGCAAGCCATCGCGGATGTCGATGCCGGTCGGGCACACCTGCACGCACAACTGGCAGTCGATGCAATCGCCGAGGCCGGCCTCGGCGGGCTTCACATCGCGTTTGCGCGGGCCACGGTTTTCGCCACGGGCGACGTCGTAGGAAATCGCCAAAGTGTCTTTGTCGAACATCACGCTCTGGAACCGCGCATACGGGCACATGTGCATGCACACCGCTTCGCGCAGCCAACCGGCGTTGATGTAAGTGGCGGCGGTGAAGAACAGCACCCAGAACAGGCTGACCCCGCCGATTTGCAGGGTGAACAGCTCTTCAGCCAGCGGACGAATCGGCGTGAAGTAGCCGACGAAGGTCAGCCCGGTCAGCACGCTGATCGCCAGCCACAGGGTGTGCTTGGCCGCGCGCCGCGCCAGTTTGTTCAGGCTCCAGGGCGCCGCTTGCAGTTTGATCCGCTGGTTGCGCTCGCCTTCGGTGACTTTCTCGCACCACATGAATATCCATGTCCAGGAACTCTGTGGGCAGGTGTAGCCGCACCAGACCCGGCCGGCGAACACGGTGATGGCGAACAGGCCGAACGCGGCAATGATCAGCAGCGCCGAGAGCAGGATGAAATCCTGCGGCCAGAAGGTCGCGCCGAAGATGTGAAATTTGCTTTCGGCCAAGTCCCACAGTACGGCCTGACGACCGCCCCAGTTCAGCCACACGGTGCCGAAGAACAGCAAAAACAGAAATCCCGCGCCGCTCATGCGCAAGGTGCGGAACAGGCCGGTGAAACTGCGGGTGTGGATGTGATTGTCGGTGGAACCGGCCTTCGCCTTCATCGGGCGACCAGGCACATTTTTTATGGTGGGGCTTGCTTCTACGGTTCGGACGGGGATTTGTTCGCTCATGGTCGTTCGCTCATCAGCCTCCATCAGGCGGATGAACTATGAGCGCCGAACTGTTTGCATAACAGGCTCAGCTATTTGAATAAAAAGCGTATCAGATGGCTTCTGATCCGCGCCCTGCGACAAGTTGAAGCAGCACGCAGACGCAGGCGCAAACGCCTATCGCAGGCGTCTGCGCCGGGTGTTGATCCGGGTCAGTCAAATCACCGAATCACTCTCGTCGGCCTTCAGATGCTTGCGACCATCCTTTGCGCCGGCGACGGTCAAGGCATCAGCTTCCGCTTCGGTGATGTAAACGCGCCGACTTTCAATTTCCACAAACGACATGGCCTTTTCACTATCTGTTTTGACTTCCAGCGTGTCGCAAATGCGAATTTCCTCGCCATTTTCGATGGTGAAAAAACACACTTTTGCTTCGGGATTGGATTCATCGATTCGAACGGGCATGGGGCTGTCCTTTTTTCTCGGGTGTCTGAGAGGTTAGGGCGCGCGCTTTGCCGATCGTTCTGCGCAACTGATTAATGGTCGCTGCTGTCCATCCACTGACGACATATAAAAAGGACGGAGCGATGAACGCTTGGTGGGATGAAGTGTGGGAAACGCTGCAAGCAGAATTCGCTGACGTCGGCGATGCCTCGCAACTGACACGCATCACCGTGCGCCTGTTGATGGCAGCGGTGCTGGGCGGGATTCTCGGTTTTGAACGTGAGCACAAGGGCAAGGCCGCCGGGGTGCGCACGCACATGCTGGTGGCGCTCGGCGCGGCGTTGTTTGTGCTGGTGCCGCAGACTTCCGGGGCTGAATCCGATGCGATGAGTCGGGTGTTGCAGGGAGTGATCGCCGGGATCGGCTTCTTGGGTGCCGGGACGATTCTGAAAAATCAGGAAGGCGATGAAGGCCATGTCAGAGGGCTGACCACGGCGGCCGGGTTGTGGATGACAGCGGCGATCGGGGTGGCGGCCGGCCTGGGCAGGGAGGCGACTGCGTTGCTCAGCACGTTGTTGGCGTTGGGGGTTTTCAGCGTGATGCCGCGAGTGGTCAGGTTGTTCGAGAAGGATGACGAGAAAAACCAACACCTGTAACCGATCGTTCCCATGATGGATGGGAACGATCGATCGGTTCCTTAGACGATCACCGGCGGCATCGTCGTCGGCGGCTCTTCCTTCGGCGGTGGCGTGGTGCCCGGTGGTTCCTGCTCAGGGATCGGCTGCGGCTCGGTCTCGGGCAGCGTGGGTTTGTCGATGTTCGGATCAGGCGTTTCGGCCGGGATCGGGATGTTCATCTGTAGACCTCCGTGTGGCACATGGCGTGAGAAGTGCTTAAGTGGATTGACCACCGTGTGATGAATTCGATCCGCTTTTTTGTCCAGGCAAATCCCTGTGAACTTTTCCCCGCGCCGGTCGCTCGGAACCTAAGTCAGTTCAAGTCGGGGCCGGTGCCTCGTTGTGACCACCGATCCGGCACAAGAGCGTCCTTGGGGCGTTAAGGAGAGATGCTCGATGTCTGCTGAAAAACCTTCAGAGCAGAGCTACAACCCGCATATGCCGCTGTCGCAGGCGTTGCTGCTGCCGCGCATCGTGATCGAAAACACCATGCCGACTCTTGATGGCGGCCAGTTTGCGGTCAAGTCGATTGCCGGTCGCGACGTCGTCGTCACCAGCAAAGTGTTTGCCGACGGCCACGACAAGCTCGCGGTGCGCATCCGCTGGCACGAGGAGGGCGCGGAGGCCTGGCAGAGCGAGGTCATGAATGACCTCGGCAACAACAGTTGGGAAGGGCGCTTTCGCCCTGAGCATCAAGGACGCTTTGTGTTTTGCGTCGAGGCCTGGATCGATCACTTCGCCAGTTTCCAGTACGAACTGGAGAAAAAGCACAACGCTGCCGTCCCGGTTTCATTGGAGCTGCAGGAAGGCCGCAGCATGGTGCAGCAGGCTGCCGAGCGCAGCGAAGGTCAGCTCAGCGAACAACTCGCCGCGTTGCATCATGAATTGTCCGGCCTGCTCGAAACCGAGCAGGTGGCGCTGTTTCTGCACCCGCGCAGTGCGCAATTGATGGCCCAGGCCGATCACCGCGCCTATCTGAGCCTGAGCGCCGAATTCCCGATGGACGTCGAACGGGAACTGGCCGAGTTTGCCAGTTGGTACGAGCTGTTTCCGCGCTCGATCACCGACGATCCCACCCGTCACGGCACCTTCAACGACGTGCACGCGCGTCTGCCGATGATTCAGGACATGGGCTTTGATGTGCTGTATTTCACGCCCATTCACCCGATTGGCCGCGCCCACCGTAAGGGCCGCAACAATTCACTGACCGCTGGCCCCGATGATCCGGGCAGTCCGTACGCGATCGGCAGCGAGGAGGGTGGTCATGAGGCGATTCACTCGCAGCTCGGTACCCGCGAAGACTTCCGCCGGTTGGTCGCTGCTGCCGCTGAGCATGGTCTGGAAATCGCCCTCGATTTCGCCATTCAGTGTTCCCAGGATCACCCGTGGCTCAAGCAGCATCCGGGCTGGTTCAACTGGCGCCCGGACGGCACGATCAAATATGCGGAAAACCCGCCGAAGAAATATCAGGACATCGTCAATGTCGACTTCTATGCGCCGGAGGCGATTCCCAGTCTGTGGGTCGAGCTGCGCGATATCGTCATTGGCTGGGTCAACGAGGGTGTGAAGATCTTTCGCGTCGACAATCCGCACACCAAGCCGCTGCCGTTCTGGCAATGGCTGATCGCCGATGTGCGGGCGCTGCACCCGGAGGTGATCTTCCTCGCCGAGGCATTCACCACACCAGCGATGATGGCGCGCCTGGGCAAGGTCGGTTACAGCCAGAGCTACACCTATTTCACCTGGCGCAACAGCAAGTCCGAGCTGGCGAGCTACTTCACCGAACTCAACGAGTCGCCGTGGCGCGAATGCTACCGGCCGAACTTTTTCGTCAATACCCCGGACATCAACCCGGCGTTCCTGCATGAGTCGGGGCGGCCGGGGTTTCTCATCCGCGCGGCGCTGGCGACCATGGGCTCGGGCCTGTGGGGCATGTATTCCGGTTATGAGCTGTGCGAAGCGGCGCCGGTACCGGGCAAAGAGGAATACCTCGATTCGGAGAAGTACGAGATCCGCGTCCGCGACTTCAATGCGCCGGGCAACATCATTGCCGAAATTGCCCAGCTCAACCGAATCCGCCGGCAGAACCCGGCGCTGCACACGCATCTGGGGCTGAAGGTCTACAACGCGTGGAACGACAACATTCTGTACTTCGGCAAGCGCAGCTTTGACGGCAGCAACTTCATTCTGGTGGCGGTGAGCCTCGATCCGCACAACGTGCAGGAAGCCAGTTTCGAACTGCCGCTGTGGGAGATGGGCCTGCCCGATGACGCGACGACCCACGGTGAGGACTTGATGAACGGGCATCGCTGGGACTGGCATGGCAAGTACCAGTTCATGCGGATAGACCCGGCGTATCAGCCGTTCGGGATTTGGCGGATTACTGCCGCCTAAGGTCGTGCACAGAACCTTGTGGCGAGGGAGCTTGCTCCCGCTCGGCTGCGCAGCAGTCGTAACCCAAGTGAACGCGGTGCATCAGAACAAATGCAATGGGGCTGCTTCGCAACCCAGCGGGAGCAAGCTCCCTCGCCACAGGTATTAGCCGCGTGGCTTTCCAGAATTCAGCAGGAGTTTCACATGGCGAAGAAACCCAAGGCAGCCACCTTTATCAAAGACCCGCTCTGGTACAAGGATGCGGTGATTTATCAGGTTCACGTCAAATCGTTTTTCGACTCCAACAACGATGGGATCGGCGACTTTCCCGGCCTGATCGCCAAACTCGATTACATCGCCGATCTCGGCGTCAACACTATCTGGCTCTTGCCGTTCTATCCCTCGCCCCGTCGCGACGACGGTTACGACATTGCCGAATACCGCGGCGTGCACAGCGACTACGGAACCATGGCCGACGCCAAGCGCTTCATCGCCGAGGCGCACAAACGTGGTTTGCGGGTGATCACCGAGCTGGTCATCAACCACACCTCGGATCAGCACCCGTGGTTCCAGCGGGCGCGCAAGGCCAAGCCCGGTTCGGCGGCGCGAGATTTCTATGTGTGGTCGGATGACGACCAGAAATACGACGGCACCCGGATCATCTTCCTCGACACCGAGAAGTCCAACTGGACCTGGGATCCGGTCGCCGGTCAGTACTTCTGGCACCGTTTCTATTCGCACCAGCCCGACCTGAATTTCGACAACCCGCAAGTGATGAAAGCCGTGCTGTCGGTGATGTGCTACTGGCTGGACATGGGCATCGACGGCCTGCGCCTTGACGCCATCCCGTACCTGATCGAACGCGACGGCACCAACAACGAGAACCTGCCGGAGACCCACGACGTCCTCAAGCAGATCCGTGCCGAGATCGACGCGAATTACCCCGACCGCATGCTGCTGGCCGAGGCCAACCAATGGCCGGAAGACACCCAGCTGTACTTCGGTGACACCGATGCCGAGGGCGTCAACGGCGATGAATGCCACATGGCGTTTCACTTCCCGCTGATGCCGCGCATGTACATGGCGCTGGCCCAGGAAGATCGCTTCCCGATCACCGACATTCTGCGGCAAACCCCCGAAATTCCGGCCAATTGCCAATGGGCAATCTTCCTGCGCAACCACGATGAATTGACGCTGGAGATGGTCACCGACAAGGAGCGCGACTACCTGTGGAATTACTACGCCGCTGACCGTCGCGCGCGGATCAACCTCGGTATTCGCCGGCGTCTGGCGCCGTTGATGGAGCGTGACCGCCGCCGCGTGGAATTGCTCAATAGCCTGCTGTTATCGATGCCGGGCACGCCGACCCTGTATTACGGCGATGAAATCGGCATGGGCGACAACATCTACCTCGGCGACCGCGACGGCGTGCGCACGCCGATGCAATGGTCGATCGACCGCAACGGCGGTTTCTCCCGCGCCGATCCGGCCAGTCTGGTGTTGCCGCCGATCATGGACCCGCAATACGGTTATCTGTCGGTCAACGTCGAGACCCAGGCTGGCGACCCGCATTCGCTGCTCAACTGGACCCGGCGCATGCTCGCCGTGCGCAAGCAGTCCAAGGCCTTCGGGCGCGGCACGCTGAAAATGCTTTCGCCGAGCAACCGACGGATTCTGGCCTACACCCGCGAATTCACCGACGCTGACGGCAAGCACGAAATCATCCTTTGCGTGGCCAACGTCTCGCGCAGCGCGCAGGCGGCGGAACTCGATCTGTCGGCCTACGTCGGCATGGTCCCGGTGGAGATGCTCGGCGGTAACGCGTTCCCGCCGATCGGCCAGTTGAATTTCCTCCTGACCCTGGCGCCTTACGGTTTCTACTGGTTCGCCCTGGCTGCGGAAAACCAGATGCCGAGCTGGCACGTAGAACCGGCGCAGAGCCTGCCGGACTTCACCACGCTGGTGCTGAAAAAACGCATGGAAGAATTGCTCGAAGCGCCGACCCGCAACACGCTGGAGCAGGGCATTCTGCCGAGCTGGCTGCAGAACCGCCGCTGGTTTGCTGGCAAGGACGCGGCCATCGAGCAGGTCAATCTGGCCTACGGCGTGCGCTTCGGCGATGCGCAGCACCCGGTGCTGCTCAGCGAGATCGAAGTCACCAGCGCCGGGCAGACCAGCCGCTATCAACTGCCGTTCGGTTTCATCGCCGAAGATCAGGTCGGGCCGGCGTTGCCGCAGCAACTGGCGTTGTCACGCGTGCGTCGTGGGCGACAGGTCGGTCTGATTACCGATGCCTTCAGCCTGGAAACGTTTGTTCACGCGGTGTTGCAAGGCATGCAGAGCGCCACTGTGCTCCACTCCGAACAGGGCGAGATTCGTTTTGCGCCGACCGCGAAGCTGGAAAAACTCGGCCTCGGTGCCGAGTCGGAAGTGCGCTATCTGTCGGCCGAGCAGTCGAACAGTTCGGTGGTGATCGGCAACAGCCTGGTGCTGAAGCTGATCCGCAAGGTCGCCTCAGGTGTGCACCCGGAACTGGAAATGAGTGCGTACCTGACCGAGGCCGGTTTCGAGAACATCTCGCCGCTGCTCGGCTCGGTGATCCGTCGCGATGGCGCTGGCGAAGATAATCTGCTGATGATCGCCCAAGGCTATCTGAGCAATCAGGGCGATGCCTGGGAATGGACGCAGAACAACCTCGAACGGGCGCTGCGTGATGAGCTGGCCGACTCGATGTCCGAGCAGGAGCAGCACTACAACGCCCTCGGCGAACTGAAGGACTTTGCCGGCATGCTCGGCCAGCGTCTGGGTGAAATGCACCAGGTGCTGGCGGCGCCAACCGACAACCCCGACTTCGCCCCGCAAACCACCAGTGCCAAGGATGCTCAAGCCGCCGGCAAGGATGTTGCGGCGCAGGTCGAGCATGCCTTGAAGCTGCTCAAGCAACATCAAAGTCATCTGAGTGCGGCGGATCAGAAAATGGTCGCGCGGCTGCTGGACAACAAGAAGGTCATCCTCGGCCATGTGCAGGAACTCGCGCAAAAAGCCGTGGGCGGCTTGCGTATCCGTGTCCACGGCGACTTGCATTTGGGTCAGGTGCTGGTGATCAAGGGCGATGCCTACCTGATCGACTTCGAGGGTGAACCGGCGCGGCCGCTGCACGAACGGCGCGGCAAACACAGTCCTTACAAAGACGTCAGCGGCGTGCTGCGTTCCTTCGATTACGCAGCGGCGATGACCATCAACGTGCACAACGTCGATCACAGTCCAGAGTCCGAAGCGGCCCGCCATCGGGTTGCCGAGCGCTATCTGCGTGAGGCGCGCGAGGCATTTGTTCAGGCATATCGCCAAGCGGCAGCTAGTCTTGATCATGCCTGGCAGGATCCTGCAGGTGCCGACGCTGCGCTTGCGCTGTTCGGCCTGGAGAAGGCGGCCTATGAAGTGGCCTATGAAGCCGAAAATCGCCCCACGTGGCTGCCCGTGCCGTTGCACGGTTTGTATGGGTTATTGACAGGGCTTAAACCCTTTTCCGATCTTGGTGGAGAGTAGTCATGAGTTTCTCGAACAAGGAACAGGGTCACGCTAAAGAAGCGTTATTGCCAGCGGCACAGGACATCGACGCGCTGGTGCGCGCCGAACATCACGACCCGTTTTCCATTCTCGGTCCGCACGGCGATGGAGCCGGCGGACAATTCATCCGCGCTTATCTGCCGGGTGCATTGAAAGTAGAAGTGCTGGACAAGGACAGCGGCGAAGAGCGCGGTGAACTGACCGCCACCGAAACCCCGGGGCTGTTTGTCGGCCACTTCGCGCAGGCGCGGCCGTATCTGCTGCGCACCCGCTGGGCCGGCGGCGAACAGGTGGCGGAAGATCCCTACAGCTTCGGTCAGTTGCTCGGCGAAATGGATTTGTATCTGTTCGCCGAAGGCAATCACCGTGATCTGAGCAGCTGCCTCGGCGCGCAATTGACTACGGTCGATGGCGTCGACGGCGTGCGTTTTGCCGTGTGGGCGCCGAATGCCCGGCGGGTGTCGGTGGTCGGTGACTTCAACGTGTGGGACGGTCGCCGCCATCCGATGCGCCTGCGCCATCCATCCGGGGTCTGGGAGTTGTTCATTCCGCGCCTGCAGGCGGGCGAGTTGTACAAGTACGAGATCCTTGGCGCCCACGGCATCCTGCCGTTGAAGGCCGACCCGATGGCCCTGGCCACCAGCCTGCCGCCGGACACCGCCTCGAAAGTCGCCGCACCGTTGCAGATCAATTGGCAGGATCAGGACTGGATGAACGGCCGCCGCGAGCGGCAGAAGCATTCCGCGCCGCTGTCGATCTACGAATTGCATGCCGGATCGTGGCAATGCGAGCTGGACGATCTGGGCGAAGTCGCCCGCCAGTACACTTGGCCGGAACTGGCCGAGCGGCTGATTCCTTACGTCAAGGAACTGGGTTTCACCCACATTGAACTGATGCCGATCATGGAGCACCCGTTTGGCGGCTCATGGGGTTATCAGTTGCTCTCGCAATTCGCCCCGAGTGCCCGATACGGCACGCCGGAGCAATTCGGTGAGTTCGTCGACGCCTGTCACCGCGCCGATATCGGCGTGATTCTTGACTGGGTGCCGGCGCATTTTCCTACCGATACCCATGGCCTGGCGCAGTTCGACGGCACGGCGTTGTATGAATACGGCAACCCGCTGGAGGGCTTCCATCAGGACTGGGACACGCTGATCTACAACCTGGGGCGCACCGAAGTGCACGGCTACATGCTGGCGTCGGCGCTGCACTGGTTGAAGCATTTCCACATCGATGGCCTGCGCGTCGATGCGGTGGCCTCGATGCTCTATCGCGACTATTCGCGCAAGGCCGGCGAATGGGTGCCGAACCGCCACGGCGGGCGCGAGAATCTGGAAGCCATCGATTTCCTCCGCCACTTGAATGACGTGGTCGAGCTGGAAGCCCCGGGGGCGCTGGTGATCGCCGAGGAGTCCACCGCATGGCCGGGCGTCAGTCAGAGCACGCAGCAGGGTGGTCTCGGTTTCGCCTATAAATGGAACATGGGCTGGATGCACGATTCGCTGCACTACATCCAGCAGGACCCGGTGTACCGCGCGCACCATCACAACGAATTGAGTTTCGGCCTGGTTTACGCCTGGTCCGAGCGTTTCATCCTGCCGATTTCCCACGACGAAGTGGTGCACGGCAAACATTCGCTGATCGACAAGATGCCCGGCGACCGTTGGCAGAAATTTGCCAACCTGCGCGCCTACCTGAGCTTCATGTGGACCCATCCGGGCAAGAAACTGTTGTTCATGGGCTGCGAATTCGGCCAGTGGCGTGAGTGGAATCACGATCAGCAACTGGACTGGTACCTGCTGCAATACTCGGAACACAAAGGCGTACAGAAACTGGTCGGCGACCTCAATCGCCTGTACCGCGAGGAACCGGCGCTGCACGATCAGGACGATGCGCCGCAGGGTTTCCAGTGGCTGATCGGCGATGACGCGATCAACAGCGTGTACGCGTGGCTGCGCTGGAGCAAGGACGGCAAACCGGTGCTGGTGGTGGCCAACTTCACCCCGGTGCCGCGTCAGTCGTACCGCGTGGGCGTGCCGTTCGCCGGACGCTGGAACGAACTGCTCAACAGCGATGCTGACACCTACGCCGGGTCCAACTATGGCAATGGTGGCGGGGCGTTTACCGAAGAGGTGGCGAGCCATGGCCAGTCGCTGTCGCTGGAGTTGAACCTGCCGCCGCTGGCGGTGCTGATTCTCAAGCCGGAGGGCTGATCCGGCACTGCGGTGCTGCAATTCGCGAGCAGGCTCGCTCCCACATTGAAATGAATGTGGAAGCGAGCCTGCTCGCGATTAAAGGTCTTAAAATTGATCATGTCTACTGTCAGAAGTGACAGTAGACGCTGGGGCTGTAGATAGTTTTCACTACATTGGCGACTCAGGTGGAGCTACGCCTTCCCATCTACCGCATCCTTTTCCAACTGATCGATAGAGGGACATGAACATGTCAGCAAATACAGAACAATGGAGCGAGAGTGTTTTGTTGTACGCGGCTCCTGTGATTAAAGAAGCGGTCGGGAATGTCGTGACAATAACGCCAGCCATGACCCATCTGACACAGGTGGCCAGACCCTATGAGGGCATTGAAGTCGGTCAGGTTGTGGTTTTTTACGTCCGGAATTACGGCGGCAGCTCTGGCTCCAGCGGTGACATCACAATCGTGGATATCAACAGCGACATTCAATGGTCTATGCCAAAAACCATGTTCCGAAACTCGCGTGCTATCGACATCTTTTTCAAGGTCCGCAAGGATGGTCAACCCGTAGGGGACTCATCAGAAGACCAATACCTTATCGAGCACGAGAGCAAGTAACAGTAATGCATCGCTCGTTCCCGGCAGTGCCGGGAACGAGGTTGCCGGGTGTATTACCAACTCGTTGATCAGACCGGTCTCGTTGGCGGGCAGGGTCAGGCTGTTGTTGCCCGCGAGATCGGTCAGCGAACCGCTGGTGCCACTGTCTCAGGTGAAGGCGTCGTTGCCGGGACCCGGAACCAGTGAGCAAGCGGCGGAGGCGGGTGAACTGGCGAGCAATAGCGAGGCAGGCAAGAACAGCGTCTGCGGCAATGCCCGCAGGTATCTGGAGTAGCGCGTCATGGCGATTCCCTACAGCCAAATTCGGGGAAATCATCCTTGAACGAGCACAGGATCAGCCTCACGTTGCTACTGAGGCACCACATGAGATCCATGCTCTAACGAATTGAATGCGCTACTCCTTGAGCTGTTTTAGGTGTAGATGGATTTGATCTGCCTTCAAGTGCGTCTGACTAACGGTCATGTCAGAACCGCAACTAAAGATGCACTTCCACCGCCAGCGGCAAATGGTCCGACAGGTGCGTCCACGGTTTGTTGCCAAGGATTTGTGGGTCGTGGCTGCTGGCGTTGCGCAGGTAGATGCGGTCCAGGCGCAGCAGCGGAAAACGGGCCGGATAGGTCTTGGCGGGACGGCCGTGGTGGCGTTCGAACGCTTCGTGCAGGTAATCGCGGCGGGCCAGGGCTACGTTGCCCTGCAACTGCCAGTCGTTGAAGTCGCCGGCGATGATCACCGGCGCATCGTCGGGCAATGATTCGAGCAACTGGCAAAGCAGCTGCAACTGCAATTGGCGATGACTTTCCAGCAGACTCAGGTGCACGCAGATCGCGTGGACTTCGGCGTGGCCCGGTACGTCCAGCACACAGTGCAGCAAACCGCGGCGTTCGGGGCCGGTGATCGACACGTCGAGATTGCGGTATTCACGGATCGGGTACTTCGACAGCAGGGCATTGCCGTGGTGGCCATCGGGATAAACCGCGTTGCGCCCGTAGGCGAAATCGCTCCACATGCTGTCGGCGAGAAATTCGTATTGCGAGGTTTGCGGCCATTCGTTGTAGCGATTGGAATGTCGCTCGTGTTCGCCCACGACTTCCTGGAGAAACACCAGATCGGCCGAGGTGCTGCGCACCGCCTCGCGCAGCTCCGGCAGGATGAAGCGCCGATTGAGGGCGGTGAAGCCCTTGTGGGTATTGACCGTCAGCACGCGCAGGCGATGGATGACGGGGGCGTCGACGGCGTGACGCTTGGGATCGCTGGACACGTTCACTCCTCTGAAAAAACGGCTTCCTTCTCATGCGACTGATGCAGTGGGGTGGCAGTTCCTTCCAGATGCCTCAAGCCTGGACACAAATCTTGGAGCCGCCAGGAAACCTGTGGGAGTGGGTGTTGCCATGAGCCATTGGCTCTGCGTTGGTCATGGGTTATGTGCCCTGACAAAAATCCCCTGTGGGAGCGGGCTTGCTCGCGAAGGCGTTCGACCAGACAACAGCAAACCAACCGAGCAAACCTCGGACATAAACGTAACCCCACAAGGACGTTTAAAGTACACGAACCGTTACGCCATAACGGCTACAACGCCTTGCGCCGTTACCTACGCGTACGCCAGAATCCGCCGACTTACGAGACCATACCATGCGCTATATCGTTACTCTGCCACTGCCCATCGGTGGTCGGGTTTAGTAGCCCGTATGGTTTTAGTAAGTGCATGAGTCCCATTGAGCCAGGCGTATCTATGCCTGTACTTCGATGGTGGTTGTGCGCAGGGCGCTCTTGAGCGCGCCGGTCTTGCTAATTCCTCCGGTCTACTAACCTGTGCACAGCCGCCACCCTTCTTTTAGTAGAGAACGGTCGCGGCCCTTGATCAGGAATTAGATATTTATGTTCAAAGCCACACCCAACCCTCCGGACGTCGACCCGATCCCATACGACCCGGCCCTCGATCCACAGAAGATAAAAGCGGCGACCGACCGCGCCATCAAT